>NZ_JAZFBA010000002.1:0-549619 GCF_036352655.1 Serratia sp. C2(1)
CGAGTACAAGCTGGGCAGCTTCGAGGCGAAACTCGGGGCTAAAATTGCGTCTGTTACGACCGGTCATAATGTCACCTGTTTTGACTGTGAGGTGATGATATCACCTCTATTTAGGTGGCCAAATTCACTATGCCACTACACTTCATTACTCCACCTAGTCTATAGTTTATAAATACTAGAAATAAGTGAATAAATTTGCAAGAACCTAACAAAGTAATCCAATGTCATCCTTTCCCTACAATAAAAGCATCCTTCCCTGATATAAAGCTACTCAGAATTCACCTACCATCCCTGCATCTTATTTTCATGATTTTCGCAACTCACTCTTTGCATAAAATTAAAGGACGCCGATAATGAAAAGAATTAACCTGCCTTATTTCATAATAAACATCACCCTTTACCTTATTTCCACCGTGCCAGCTCAGGCAGCACTGTCCGGCACGATCCATTTTCGCGGAACAATTGTCGAACCTGCTTGCCAGATTAATCATCAGAGAAACCAGCTCAATATCGACTGCTCGGCTCGTAACGATCGTTCGGTAAATAGTGTCGCTATTATCTCCAGCAGTGAACTACAGTACTTGAATAACGAAAAGACGCTGGCCATTGCGCTCGTGATCTATCGTTAATGTGTTGTTCGTTGTCAAAACAAATTTTGTCGTGATGGATATTTAGAATGAATAGTCTGTCTTGGTTATCACCTTTCCTGTTCCACTACCCGACAAAGGAGTTGCGCGTGAAACACAATATGAGGCTAAGCCTGCTGCTTGGCACCGCCATTTTTGCTGCTTCACCGGTGTGGGCCAAAACACCGGTGAACTTCGTGTACACTAGTTCCGGAGAACTTGAGGCGGCTTCGGGTATTTTGGCGCGGCCAGATATTGGCGGCGCGCAAATTGTCTACAACTGGCGTTCCCTCGAACCGGTTAAGGACAGATACAATTTCTCGCAGATTGAACGCGATCTCACCTTGCTGAACGGAACGGGAAAAAAACTGTTCATTCAGATTCAGGACCGTTTCTTCGAAGCCCATGCCCGCTACGTTCCCGACTACCTGCTCAAAGAGCTTCGCTATGGAGGTGGCTTGGCGCCGCAGTTCGATAACCCGGGGGAAGGGAAGCCCGTAGGCTCTGGCTGGGTCGCACGGCAATGGGATCCCGCCGTGCGCGAACGCTATCAGGCGCTGTTGGCGGCGCTGGCGGCACGCTTCGACGGCCGCATCTACGGGGTGAATCTGCCGGAAACCGCCATCGACATCAACGAGAAAAAACCGCCTATTGGTTTTTCCTGCGATACGTATTTCGCCGGTGAAATGGCGAACCTGGTCTTTGCACGCCAGGCATTCCGTAAATCGCATGTGGTGCAGTATGTTAATTTTTGGCCCTGTGAATGGAACAACAACCACAACTACATGGGGCGCTTATTCGCCTTCGCCAGCGCAAATAACATTGGTCTGGGTGGGCCGGATATTGTTCCCAACCATAAGGCGCAGATGAAGAACGCCTATCCTTTCTTCCATCAATACGGCCATAAACTGCCGCTCGTCGCCATGGCCGTGCAAGAACCCACCTTAACCTACACAAATCCTGAAACGGGCCATCCCTTCAGCAAGGCTGAATTCGTGCAGTTTGCGGAAAGCTACCTTAATGCCGATGTCATTTTCTGGAGCACTCAGTCCCCCTGGCTGGCTACTGATAGCAATGTGAAAACCGCCGCAGATTAATGTACGCTCTTATTGAAAAGCGATTAAAGGCCGCTCCTTAAGGACCTGTGCGCAATCAGATTCATTCACACATCAGGAGATGTTTATGTGGTCAGTTATAAGGTTTTTTTCGTCAACCGTTCCCACACTTGTATTGTTATTATCGTTCTCAAGCCATGCATCATTCGAGTTATATCAAGAACTGACCGGTAAGCTGGAATTGCCTTATCGTGTCACATTGGACAGCACGAAAGACAACCAGTTGCAGTGCAATAATTGTGGGGGCAATGGAAAAAGTGTGTTGGTTCAAAGTGCGGGCGACATCAGAGATTACAATTTTTTGATGGATACACCTTATTATCTATTTTTAGCGCAAAAAGAAACATCCCCTTGTCCTTACACTACATGGGTAGCGATAAAAAAAACAAACGCAGTCCCCTATGCGAGCCGATTCACTACCGGATGTTATCCCCTGAAAGATTTTCGTAGTGTGCATGACAAAGACACAACGAAATTCACCTTTTACTTTTTAAGTGGAGTTAGCGAAACGATAGAGTTCAACAATAAATAAAAGACGCTTTTCATACAATGCATCCTGATGAGAAAGCAGCCATCATCTATCGCTAACACGACTTATTAGGCCCAACCGGTGGCTGCGTACTGATTTGGCCCAAAAGTACCGAATTTGGTCATCGGCCCTACTCCTGCACGATAGGCATATGGGAAATAATGGCTCCCGAACTTATCGTTAACGGGAGAGTACAGATGAAAACTTTTGTTCATGCCACCTTGCTGGTCGCCATGATGGGTGCCACTTCATTCAATGCGTTTGCTCAGGAGAAAGAGAACGTGAATACCAAAACGATCAGAGCCATGTCTGGCGTTCCCGCGACCAGCACCTTATCCGCCGGCAAAACAGCGCTGATCGTGGTGGATATCCAGAATGAATATTATTCAGGCAGCGGCTTCCGCGGCAAGATGGTGATCCCTGATGGGGACAAAGTGCTAGTTAACAGTAAAAAGCTGGTCGCATTCGCCCGCCAAAACGGCATGCGAGTCTATTTTGTACGGCACCAGGGTCCCGCCAATGGCCCGTTATTTGCCGAAGGCTCGATCTATGCTGAGTTTTATCAAGCGCTGCAACCGGCCAAAGGCGACTCGGTGATCACCAAAACAACGCCGAGCGCGTTTGTCGGCACCGATCTGGACGCACAGTTGAAGAAGCAAGGTATCAAAACGTTGATCGTGGCCGGGTTGATGACGCACATGTGCATCTCTTCGACCGCACGCGACGCGGTACCTCTCGGTTATGACGTTCTGATCCCGGAAGACGCGACGGCGACGCGCGATCTTGATGACGGCGCAGGCGGCGTGGTCGATCACCGCATCTTGCAGCGTGCAGCACTGGCCGGTGTGGCGGATGTGTTTGCGGAAATCAAAACCACCGCAGGCATCCTGGCGCTGCCGGTGACAAAATAAGGTTCAGCGCATGCCGCTCCCGGGCAGCACGCGCTTCAACAGGCGCTATTACGCATGAAAATAGGCATCGTGGTTTTCGACGGTATCATTCCCTTTCACCTTTCGGTGCCTTTTGCGGTATTTGAAAAGGTGCTGACACCCGAAGGTACGCCGCTGTGCGAACTGACCATTTGCGCCGCCGAACCGGGGGAGTTGAAAACCAATGCCGGATTTTCCATCGTGGTAAACCTTGGGCTCAGTGCGCTGAGCGGTATGGATATGGTGATCGTACCCAGTTGGGACAATCCGGCCCGTCAACCGGAACCTTCTCTGTTGGATGCCTTGCGCAATGCGCATGCCGGCGGGGCCACCCTCGTCGGCCTCTGCATGGGAGCGTTCGTGCTGGCGTCGGCGGGGTTGCTGCATCATCGTCAGGCAACCACTCACTGGCGCTGGTTGCCCGACTTTCAGCGCTGTTATCCAGCCGTACATACTGCCAATGACGTGCTTTACCTCGACGAAGGAGATGTGGTGACCTCGGCCGGGACCGCCGCCAGCATCGATTGCTGTCTGCATCTGGTGAGAAAATACTGGGGAGCCGACATGGCGATACAGGTAGCGCAGCAGTTGGTCGTGCCACCTCACCGACAAGGCGGGCAAGCGCAGTATGTCGAGCTTCCGGTACAAAATACCCGCCAAGGAGACAACTTTTTTCTGGCGCTGGCATGGGCCATGGCAAACCTTCATCAAGGTCTCTCGTTAGATGACGTCGCAAAAAAAGCCTGTATGAGCCGCCGTAGCTTTACGCGCCGTTTCCAACAAACCACCGGAACCAGCTTTTCGCCCTGGGTGCTGAATCAGCGGCTCATCGCTGCACAGCGTTTGCTGGAGAAGAGCGATTGCTCAGTAGAAACTATCGCTGAGAAAGTCGGTTTCCCCTCCACGACCTCGCTGCGGCGGCACTTTCTTAAACATCTTAAAACGTCTCCATCGCGCTATCGGCATAAGTTACGTGGTAATAAGTTTAGTACAAGCCATCCAGTGTAATGGTCAACTAAAATCGGACACTAATTAGGTGTAAATAGGCTCGCTTTAGTTCCATGCACTTTTTGAGATCCCGGCCAGATTGGTCAGAGCGATTAAATCTTGTGATCTACTCTTTGGAACGGCTATTTAGCTCAGTCAACGCATAGCTCCCAAAGTAGTCACCAATTGCTTAAGAGATGAGATAAAGATTTCATCATGGCCGAGAGCTCTTGTTTTGATACATGCGTTATTCATTCTAGGTATAACTGTAGTACCTTTTCTGAAAAATCAGCGTCCAAGATATAAAAATAGCATTCAGGAATATTAATTACTCTGATGAGCATGCACATCGTTGTAAATGAAGGGGTAAGTACCACTCTTATATTGTGAGATTCGTTAACGAGTATAGCCTCATCAATACCTACTAGTACGCACAAATTTTCTAGCTTAAAGTTGGCTCGTAGACACGAAAATTTAAGTCATTGAGGAATTATAGGATGTCGCCATATAATTTAGATGAAAATTTACGAAATATTTAGCATCACTTAATAATAAAAATTGTTCAGGTTTCCTAAATATTAAAGCACACATGGCTAGCTAAAAATAAGGTGGTATTTAGGGGGGTGTAGGTCATTTTGAACGGGGTTGTTTTTGTAATATTAAGATGTGGAAGGTTTTTATTCAGTGCTCCTGTAATTCAAAGTAAGGATAAGGTGTAATTATCAGGTTTATATAATTTAGGATGGATTACGGTGCAGTTGTAGTCTGCGTTGTGTTATTTTCGTAGCGGATGTGAGTTGCAATTGACGCTCTTTCAAGATTATCATTCGTACAAAAAATAGCGTGAAGCTAATGGCATTGTCGGAAAGTTGGATCCATACTGGAAACATTTAATTTATTGGGTAGGGAATGTTGTATGTAACTTCTTTTTAAATATTCTGCGAGAACGATTATAATTTTCACATAACTCTATTTATAGTTTCTCTTGCAGTTGGCTAAAATAATAAATCCAGCTTTAAATTACATGGGTAATTAAAAATTAATAGATGTTAATTTTGTCTTTGAATTATTGGTTGATTTAATCTGGATGGATGATTAAAATTTTAAATTGCTAAGGATATTAAATTAGCAATGCCACTATTTAAACCTGGTTAAATAGCTATAAGTTATTTTAAATAAATATGAGGTGTAAATGATATGAATAAGGCAGTCTTGCAAACTGGGTTTGAAGAAACTTTTAAAGTGAAAATTGAAAATATTATCAACCCTATCCGCGTTCAAAATAAGATGGCGGGAAGGTAGAAATACTTTAGCTGTGAGTGTGTGGATAACGATAATTGACTATGTAGGATATTATCGCTTAAGCTAGCTGAGCGATGCTGTCGTCTTCGGACGACCACCAATGCTCAGTGGGTCTGTGATGAGCGCCTTCGGGTGACCCTGCTGTCGATAGACAGCCACCAATGATCTGGCCATCTGCGAGGATCGCCTTCGGGTGATGGCAAAAGAAAGCTTCCGTAGCCTGAGAGGGAGCACGCCAGCTATGGTGTGGTACATCTGCCCGCCTTTGGGAGCAGATATCGCTCACCCAACGTAGTATTCGGAGCGGTTAAGGCTGCTGAAAAGTCATCTCAATGCCTTGGTGCTAACTCGCCAGGCACACATCTACATTGGGCAGTCCTTGCCTGGATAAACCAGTCACAACTGACTGAAATTGCTTACTTCTTTAAAGCTGTTAAAGGCTTTAATGACGTGTTGCTGACGATGCAACCTTTGAACGAACGTATAAAGCCAATGGGTACCTTTGGCTGCTTACGTGAGTCTCATTGGGAGCAGAGGATCGCGCGTCACTTGTGAAGTGGCGAAGACACTACCAAGTGACGCGCGTAGCGCATAACGTCTCAACCCACGCACGACGTGGCTTTCAACGTTTTACTACCATCTGACCAACGCGTAGTCCGTGTCAGTACGGTTTAAACACTCATTCACTTCAACGTAATTACAACGGAAAACACCGTTTTGAACGTTTCACTATCTAAAAGGAGGAAATCGACTCGGTATCGATGGCGACACTACGAACAGTAGTGTGTGGAGGCAGACTGACTAACGTCAGGCCGGCGAAAGCCGCGAACAGGTCAGAGACCTGGGGAGCCTCGAAATAACTCAACATTTCGCCGCCCCGATGCACAGATACCAGTCGAGACGTAGGAAGCGCAAAAGTAACCGTGTCGTCGGGGTTGAAATTATCAGGATACAGATCCGTCTGCTTTGTGGAAAGCAGAGGGTTGTGTATCCCGTGGGAGGAGAATCGATGTCAAAACTCAGTAAGCAGCTGGTTACTCTCGCCCGCCAGGGACGGGGGAGTTTTAAAACCGTCGCTGATCGTTCGAGAATAGCGGAACGTTTTTCTAAACGTCTTGCGAAATTAAATATCCAGATCCGTGACATTAAACATGTTAAGACGTCACATATCGAAAAGTATATTAATAGTCGTAAGGCTGAAAATATATCAATACGTACGCTCCAAAATGAAATGGCTTCGGTCCGTTCGATCATGTCAGCAGCGGGGAGAAATAAGCTCGCAGACCCTTCGCATGATAAGTTGAGTAATCAGGCGCTGGGTATATCAGGAGCAAGTCGTGACGGGACGAAAACACCACTCCCCGATGGTAAGTTATCGGCAATTGTTAGCCATGTTTTTAAAAAGGACGAAGGGGTAGCAATTGGCGTGCAATTATCTCGTTATTTGGGGCTGAGAACGGAGGAGACGGTTCAGTCGGCCAAATCGCTAAAAACCTGGAAGCAAGCCATTTTAAATGGTAACGATAGGGTGAAGGTGGTTTTCGGGACAAAGGGTGGTCGCCCCCGAGATACAACAGTTTTTAACCGTGAGAAAGTTTTATCTGTTTTGGATAAGGCGATAAAACATTGCGATTCACATAACGGTAAGTTGATTGATAAGCCTTCGCTACATACAGCGATAGAGAGATACAGAAATATTGTTCGAGAGGCTGGTATGACCGGTAAGGATGCACCTCATAGTTTACGATATGCTTATGCCAAGGATGCAGTAACCCATCACGTTAATAATGGTATGAGTCGAGATGAGGCAAATGCATTAGTCTCGATGGATTTAGGACATGGTGACGGCCGTGGGCGATATATTAAACAAGTTTATTTTAAAAATAATATCGAATGGGTAGTGTGAAACGGTCGCAGCTCTCACAGGGCTGCGACCTCATAATTATAATGGTTCTGAGACGTTACGTAATTAGGTAATAAGAAAGTATTATTCCAAAACGAGTGAGCAAGGCCACTTGACAGATCAGCAGTTTGCTCTGAAAATAAACATGCTTACTCGTTGTCTTCGGACAACCACCAATGCTCAGTGGGTCTGTGATGAGCGCCTTCGGGTGACCTAGCTGTCAGTCGACAGCCACCAATGGTCCAGTCACTTGTGAGGACCACCTTCGGGTAGTGATAAAAGAACGCTTCCGTAGCTTGAAAGGGAGCACGCCGTTTACGGTGTAGTACATCTGCCCGCCTTTGAGAGTAGATATCACCGTATGGTGATTAAGGCTGTTAACATCTGCGCTTTACCTTCCAGGGCTTAATTGTCCCTGTTGTTATAACCATCCCCCTCTGTACTTATCCTGACGGAAAACCTATCCCGTCAGGGCTGGTGTTATTCGTCTTTCTATCAGGACTGACACCATGAACAGAACGAACCTTCTCTGTGTCGTTGTTTCATTTGTGAAACACCAGACTGAACAGCTGCTTCCTCACGTGAGTGTCGGAGTCAGCTTGGCAAGACTGGAAGAGGATGCATTGCTTTTGCAACGTATTCTTGTCGACCTCGAACAGGCGGCTCGGAATATCCAGAGTATGCGGAGTTCCGAGGATAAACTGACTATCGATAAAACTGTGTTCTGGGCAGCACATGCGTTGGGACACCGTCAATTTTATGACCGTGTGAATCAGCGGCTCCTGCGAATGGGTTTGCGGCAAGCGATTAAGCTGGGCAACCAACTCGACCCGGAACTGTGGCAGTGTGGTTGGCAAAGTGGTTATGACGATGCTTACGCGAATGACATAGGCTCGGATTATCCAGAGTATGCGGAGTTCTGAGGATACAAAGCAGTATTTGTTGAACCCACACCTTTAACCATCGTCTGATTGCGCTTTCAGCAATCAGTTCCCCAGGGAAATACCTTTCCCCTGGGATCGGTGTTTCCCTTTTTTACAGGAGAAACACCATGTCTGTACTTTCACAATGGCCTTATCAGCCAGAACTCCAACTCATAGACCGTCTGCGCGCGTTTTGGCACCGAATACAACGGAGCCAGCCAAGTGCGGAGGACCTCATTGATACCGAGTGGTTCACCAACGAAACAGGTAATGTCAGCTGTAAAGCCGTTATTTACCCAATGACTTCCGGCGGCTGGGGAGCGACTGTCGTTTCGCGTAACGGTTATCACAAGGGGGATTTTTCCTACGACTATAAATGCTTTACGACCCTCTTCCCCTCTCAGGTCGCAGCGCTGCGTGCGGCTGAACAGCTTGCAAAGCAGTTTTTCTGTCTGCGTCATCGTTACTATTACGGTGTAAAACACCTGGTATGCATGCCGGCGGCGTAAGCGGTAGGCAGTAACACACCCTGACGGGGATTTATTCCCGTTCGGGGATAAATCCCCCTTCATTATTTCTGGAGGATTTATCGTGAATATGAACGTAGCCTTTTTAACAACAGCGCCTCAGTCACTTACTCAGGATTTGTGCGATCTGGCGAACCTGGAAGGGCATTTGTTGGCGGTACGCGCGCTGATGCGTCTCGATACAGGTAATGAAAAGGGCGAGGGTGAAGCCTACTCGCTTAACCAATGTGGGGTAGCTAATGCCGCCTACCGTTTTGGTTTTGCCTGGTATGGGGGTCGCTTCGACAGCTCAGCGTGCGAGCCTCTTATCAACGTACTGCACACACTCGGCACCGATATCGATCCGGCAGTATGGAAGCGCTGCTTTGATGAAGGGTGTAATGACGCAGAGATCGAACAGGAACAAGTGAACCTGCTCACCCCCATGTAGTACGCACAGTCAGTATTGTTGTTCGCAACAGCCATCATTTAACTGATTTTCCCTGGAGGGGCCTTCCCCTCCCAGGGAAGTCCGTCTCCAGAACACAGGAGACTTACCATGTTGCATTTTGACCCTGCAGAACTGCGCGCTGTCGTTGCTGAAATCCGTGCCAATCAGTGTGCGCTGGTGTTGGCCAAAGACGACGGCGTTTATCTGATGCCAGCCGTGGGTGAGCGAGACGACACAGGGCGTATTAAACACCTGGCGTATGCCGACGGTTGCCATCCCCAAAAGGATGATGCCTGGTATGAGACGTCCCGGCAGCTTGTCGGCGGCGATGACTTTGGCGAGGTGTTGGTGCTGACCGACAGTTGCATCGAACGAATACTGTCGCAAGGGCATGAACTCTGGATACACCTGTTACCCGAGACGGTCTATATGCACGTCGCTGCAGTTAACTGGGTTGATGTCGCCGACTTCCGTTGTATGACCGCCCGCATGCTGCAACTGGCCGAGGTCCATTACTCGGTCTGTGTCAGCCAGGATGAGTTTAAAAGCTGGCGTGAACGTGCCATCAACCTGCTGGCTACGGCCTGCCATACCGATTGCAAGCGGGCAAAGCCCACCGATCGGGAAGACTATCTGGCCATGTTCGAACGGCTGAAACAGCGTGTTGACACCGTTAATCCGAAAGGGGCGCTGCGTTACCCCGCTTTCTAACCATTTTTCTGTCCCCTGGGGCGTATTCTTCGCCGCCAAGGGAGGAATGCGCCTTTTTTACGAGGAGCACTCCATGAAAAAAACATCATCACGTCGGCCGGCAAAAGCCCGTCGAGAACGTCCCGACCTGTATCAGCAGGTGACGGACAAAATCATTGCCGCCATCGAGACGGGAACCTTGCCCTGGCGCAAGCCCTGGCGGACCGACAAGGGCCGCGGCGCGTCGACGGCCATCATGCCGCAGAACGGCACGACCGGTTACCACTACAGCGGTGTGAATGTGCTGTTGTTGTGGATGGCCGCGGACGAAAGGGGCTTTCACTCCAATCGCTGGCTCACCTACAAGCAGGCGGAAACCGTTGGTGGCCATGTGCGCGCCGGCGAAACCGCGACCCTGGCCGTGGTATTCAAACCCTGGGACAAGCAGGTGGAGGATGCTGACGGCCGGCAGCTGTTTGACGAGGACGGGAACCCGCTGATAACGCGAATACCCATGCTGAAGCCGTTGTACCTGTTTAACGTTGCCCAATGCGACAACCTCCCGGAAACCGTTGTCGGCATTACGCCCGCAGAGGAGCCGGAAGAGGAGGGGGCGTTGGTCGATGCGAAAACGCAGGCTCAGGTCAACACCCTCGTTGATGCCTGTGGTGTTCGGTTCGAGCAGGTTTACCAGGACAGGGCATTTTACTCTCCGCTCCGCGACCAGATTGTCTTGCCGCAGGTTCAGCAATTTCGAACCGAGGCGGATTACTGGTCGACGTTATTGCATGAACTGGTGCACAGCACCGGTCATGCAACACGGCTGAACCGGGAGGGGATCACGTCTTCCTCCCGGGCGTTCGGTGACCCGGTATACGCGTTCGAAGAACTGGTGGCGGAGCTGGGCAGTGCATTTATGTGCGCACAGCTTGGCGTCTTTGGCGACGTTCAGCACGACAGCTACCTGGAGCATTGGCTTAAGGTATTACGTGAGGATAAGCGCGCGCTGTTTCGGGCGGCCAAACAGGCCCGTGAGGCGTCAGAGTTTCTGCTGAAGCCCCTGGTGGTACCGGTGATAACCGATCCTGCCGTTGCGGCATGAGGAGTCAGGTGATGACGATTGAACAGTGCTATTGGCAGACCATTGCCGGCAGGTTACTGGCCAAATACTTTGGTCTGACGTTAAACGATACCGATCTGTGTGAAGCAGAGTGCGTGATGGCTTTGCAGGAAGTGGGTGTGCGGCCGTTTGAGGCGATCAACAACCTGGTGGATAAATACCACCTGGTACGCCTGGGCACCCATCCCTTTACCCCACCATCACCCTTTCTGCGCCAGGAGGAAGAACTGGGCGTGATCGGTGAAACAGAACAGGAGATAACCGATGACTAAAACCACCAACAAGGGGCTGCAGATCACCGTTGACCCTGAGATTGCCAGCGAGCTGGTGTATATGCTGAAGCTTCAGTAGACCTGTGGCGCGGCCGTTCAGCTTGAGAATGTCGAGAGCCTGATCCATTACATTCTGTCGAGTATCGCCGATGGTAGCCGACGTCCGGGCTCGTGGGAGCGCGGTTTATTGGTACTGCTGGGATTAGTCGCTGAAAGCGAGGAACACCTGGTTTACCGGGCGTATTACGGCGAACAAAGCCACTAAGGGCAGGGCAGTACCCTTGTCCTGACCATCATGATGTAACACCTAACCCAACGGGGGAGACTTTCCCCCAATGGGGGATATCTCTCCTTTTTTTCTTGAAAGAAGAGGAGAACTACCATGTCGAACTGGTGCAAAAACCGTTTAGTTGTTACCGGCCAATCCGTGTTTGTCGACGAGTTGCAGCAGTGGGTGAATGGCCATGTCGTGCCTGACTACCGCCATGCCATCCAGCAAAGCTGCAGGATGTTCCTGGCAGGCTGTGCCGGCATATTGAAGCCGGCCACGGTAAAACCGGGCGTTTATGTCCCTTATCCCGGTTTACTGGCACATCCTGGCGTTTCGTCGGTACAGAACCTGGCCTTTGAGCAGTGGTTCTGGCTACTGAAAGCGGATGCGCCGCTGACAGCTGAAAATATCCGGCAGATTGAGCGGCTCTACAGCCAGTCCGGGATAGCGTCAGTCAAGTGGGAGAACATTCCGCCACTCGCCCAGGCGCGAATATCGGATGTCATTGAGCGTCAATATGCTGACTGGTTCGGTGTTGTGGGCATTGACAGCAATGTAGATGCTGGCAGTTGCTGGGAGCGATTGGGGAACATGCCCGAGTATACCGTTCCTTGCGACATGCTGATGTTGATCCCCACGCGCCTAGCGGCGGAGCTGAACGGAGCAGGCGGTTCGCTGCTACGTGATGTGCCGGCGACAACCGATCTGTATGGACGTCAGTACGGGGTTGAATGGCCATGTGGCCATAATGCCGGCTGCGTTCGTGACAGTATCAATGCCTTGACGGTGCATTTTGATTCCCCGTGGTACCCGCCAGCAGGCGAGGTTATCGGGATGCTGTCTGAGCAGTTCAGTTGCCAGGTCGAGCATAGCTGGCATATGACAGAAGCCGGCCGCAGCGGTTACGACCGCTATGATAACGGTGAGCATGTTGATGGCGGTCGAATAGTACCGGAATTCCTGGGCGGTGAAGTGATCCAACTCACTTACGCTGACAAGGATTCCGTTCCGTTACCACATAATGCTGCAGCGAGTTAAGCGCCAACTGCGACACTGTAGATAAACGATGGCCACCGGATTTTCCGGTGGTCTTTTTTCATCCTTCGGGGAACATTGTTTCCCGCCAGGGATACGTGTTCCCTTATTTCGGAGAACACGTATGTCTGGGTCTATTAACCATGAAAAAGCCTTCATATCACTTTTCAACGAGACGGCGCGCTACCACCGGCGCGCCAAGGTGTTTGAGGACTTTGTCAGTTGTAGTGTCATCGCATTGGAGAATCGCCTTTGCTTCAACCAAAAACGCGAGGACAAGTACCTGCAGATCATCAAAGGCTATGAGAAAGCGGATGTCTCGCGCATAGCGCAACTGCTGGCCCTGGTATCGGTAAGCATGATGACCAGGTTCACTGACTTCCTGGGGACGGTTTTCATGCGGCTGGAGCTGGGTGACAAGTACCGTGGTCAGTTTTTCACGCCGTGGGACATCAGCAGGATGATGGCGCAGATTTCACTGGGAGATGTCGACGCCATTTTCAAGGAGAAACCCTTCATTACACTTGGCGAACCGGCATGCGGTGCCGGCTGTATGGTCCTGGCCTACGCCGATATACTTAACCAGGCTGGCTATCTGTCACACCGCCACATGTGGGTATCTGCTACGGATGTCGATCCGCTGGCGGCCGGCATGGCCTATATACAATTGTCGCTCTGTGGCATAGCAGGGGAAGTGGTGATTGGCAATTTGCTTCATAACGAGCGGCGCCGAATACTCTATACACCTGGCCACTATTTGGGGAACTGGCCATCACGCTTGCGGGGAGATCAGGTTGCCTAATGAGTGAAAGGTTGAATTAACAAATGCCGGCGTATTGCCGGCTTTTTTACCGTTATTGTACTAATACTTCTGTTGCTCGAAAATTGTCGAATTTTCTAACTATTTGCTTTGTAATCAATTTAGTCCAGCGCAGCCTGTCGAATCATGAGTTTGGCACCCCAGGTTGTCAGAACGATGATTTCGTCCTTATCCAGGCCGAAAGTATCTTTAAGTATGGTCATCGCTTCGGTACCGTACAAAACTGACATCAGCATAACCAGCTTTTGCACTTTTTCCGGTGGGAGCTGTGACTCCAGTGGTGCTAATGCTTCTGAGAGGGCTTCACGGCGGTTACTCTTTTTAAGCTGCCAGCTGTCTTCATCAACTTCCTCATCCTTGTGCTGGCTCTGCCAGCGCTGTTGCGCAATACGCATGGCATCACGCATCAAGGCTTCGTGAGAGTTCAACTCCCCATATCCCCAGCTCAGCAAACTAGCAATGTTCTCTTCGGGGTCATCCCCCATTTCCGGTTTATCAAAGGAACCGATAATCCTCTTTACTACGTACTCAACGAATTCGCTGTGTGTGGAGAAGTAGCTTCTAAGCGTGACTTTGGCATATTCCGCCTCGCGAGTGATCTCTTCCGGGGATGGGAATTTGTCTTCCTTATAGAGCGTCAGTGCCGCATTAACAAGACGTTCAAGGGTTCTGCGTCGTACTGGAGACAGGTTGTTTTCGTCAAACAGTTGCATTATTTGTCTCGCTCAATAAAAAATATCATATGTGATAAAAATAGCTTGAGTGATATTAAAGATTAGCATAGCTTTACAATGTACGATATGAATTAATCTTTCACGCCTAATCATGGAGCGAGTTGCATGGCCAAGTTTGTGTATGTCATAGGCACAGCAGATACCAAATTAGAAGAGTTGGTCTGGCTTAAGTCCTGCCTTCATATGGCTGGTGTGGACTCTCATATCATCGACGTTTCTACCCAGCTACCAACTGAACTCAGTGCCGGAAGCAAGATAGATATCCCGTCTTCCCAGATTGCCGAATACCATCCGAACGGTGCCGCTGCCGTGTTCTGCAATGAACGTGGTCGAGCGATTACGGCCATGTCTGTGGCGTTGACCCATTTTCTTCGTAGTACCGTAGACGACATTTCCGCTTTGATCGGGATAGGTGGGTCTGGAGGCACAGCGTTGATCTCGGCGGCAATGCAGTCGATGCCAATAGGTATACCCAAGCTGATAGTTTCCACGATGGCCTCCGGTAACGTGGCTGAATACGTGGGGGGCGCGGATATTGCCATGCTGTATACCGTGACTGACCTCAACGGCCTAAATTATCTTTCTCGCACCATTCTGTCCAATGCTGCCAACATGATTGCGGGTGCAGTCAATCATGTGACGGTTCCAGATAGCGCACAGAAACCTGTATTGGGTCTGACGATGTTCGGTGTGACTACACCTTGTATCAATCAATTGGTCGCTTTGCTGGAAAAGCAGTTTGATCCGCTTGTTTTCCATGCCACCGGCAATGGCGGAACTAGTATGGAAACGTTGATTGATGATGGCGAAATCATTGGGGTTCTGGATATCACATTAACTGAGGTTGCCGATTTTCTCTTCGGTGGTGTGCTGGCGTGCCTGGAAACCCGGCTGGATTGTATTGCTCGGACCCAGACGCCCTGGGTTGGCAGTGCCGGCGCACTGGATATGATCAATTTTGGCGGACCAGCCAGTATCCCTGAGCGTTATGCTCAACGGCAGTTTGTCGAACATAACGCTCAGGTGACGCTAATGCGCACAACACCAGAGGAAAATTACCAGCTCGGCGAATGGATTGGACACAAGCTCAACCTTTGCAATGGGTCGGTACGTTTCATCATTCCAGAAGGCGGATTTTCTGCGTTAGATGCTCCAGGCCAACCGTTCTTCGACCCCCAGGCAAGGCAAGCTTTTGCTGAAGGGTTGGAGTCGACGGTGGTAAAAACGGCACAACGACGGATAATCAAAACGCCTCACCACATTAACTCAGCTGAATTTACTTCATTGGTATTACAGGAGTTTAAAAGCATTTTGTAATACCAGAAAGACTAATAGTAGTTAGCACCAGGGAAACTTTAATGAAAAACTATAATTCACTGATCCAAGCACTCAAAAATAAAGTCATCCGGAACGAACCCATTCTCGGTGCCGGTGCCGGGACAGGTTTATCGGCACGCAGTGAAGAAGCCGGCGGGGTGGACCTTATTGTTATTTATAACTCAGGTCGCTTCCGTATGGCGGGGCGTGGGTCACTGGCGGGGTTGATGCCCTACGGTAACGCCAACCTTACAGTGCGTGATATGGGTAACGAAATCTTGCCTATCGTTAAAAACACACCAGTTATCGCCGGTGTGTGCGGCACAGATCCCTTCTGCAATTTCTCTCCGTTCCTGGATGAACTCAAGACCCAGGGGTTTGCCGGCGTGCAGAACTTCCCTACCGTCGGACTTATTGACGGTAATTTCCGTAAGAATCTGGAGGAAACGGGGATGGGCTATGCGTTGGAAGTGGATATGATCCGCCAGGCTCATGAGAAAGGGATGTTGACCACCCCTTATGTGTTCAATCCAGATGATGCGGTGGCGATGACTCGGGCTGGTGCTGATGTGTTAGTCGTGCACATGGGGTTAACCACTGGTGGTGATATTGGTGCCGAAACCGCCCAAGACCTCGAATCTTGCATCCCGGTTATCAACGCTTGTGCCTGGGCGGCCAAGGCGGTGCGTGACGATGTGATAGTACTCTGTCATGGCGGTCCAATTGCCGAGCCGGAAGATGCTGCCTATATCCTGGCGCATTGTCCAGATTGTCACGGTTTCTACGGCGCCAGCTCGATGGAGCGACTGCCGACTGAAAGAGCGATTAAAAACACCGTCGAAGAATTTAAAAAAATAAGACGGCATTAATTATTTAACTAATACCCGTATATTAAAGGGTGGATAAATATATAGCTCGGCCACCTTAATAATAATTTAAATATCTTTTCCCATGAATAAGCCTGGGGTCGCCCGGCTTATTCATGGGCTTTGCGTGACCAGATTACACAACAGCACTGGATTGATAACGGTATATCAACCCGAATACGCCTGCCTACAGTAAATCTTTTCTTTTGGGAAAAGAATTTTCTGTGGTGCGTATCGTTCCTACCTGCGCAGCATAGCGTCGGTCTGGACTTTATGGAGTGTTGCTGATGTCTTATTCTGATACGCCTGAACAGGCCGCCGTCATCGGTTGGTCTGGTCACCGCCTTGTCATCAGGGCGTTTGCCGGCACGGGCAAAACGTCCACACTCGTGCGCTTTGCACTGGCTAATCCCGACATCAGGATGCTTTATCTCGCCTATAGCCGTGCTGTCAGGGATGAGGCGGTTCAAAAATTCCCGTTTAATGTTGTGTGCATGACCTCACACCAGTTGGCCTGGCCAAATTTCGGCCGACATTACGAGAAGCGGCTAACGGGAAATCTGCGGATCACTGATGTCGCCCGTCTGCTCAATACCCGACACTGGCCGTTAACCCGGGTCGCCATCACCACCTTCAATGCTTTTCTGTGTAGTGCCGACAACGACTTCGGGCCACAACACCTGCCCGATGAGGACGCCCGATGCGGGTTGTCAGCGGTGAAAATTCTGGCCGCGACGCAACTGCTTTGGCGAGAATCCGCGCGCCAGGACGGCTCTTTTCCTGTCACGCATGATGTCTATCTCAAGCTATACCAACTTTCTCAGCCAGACCTATCACGCCGCTGTCAGACGCTGCTGTTTGATGAGGCGCAGGACGTTAATCCGGTCACGCAAGCCCTGGTGCTGACGCAGCGCTGTAATGTGGTGTTGGTCGGCGACCGTCATCAACAGATATTTCGCTTTCGTGGCGCCGAGAACGCGTTGGATGCACCGGCACTGATTGATGCAGAACGGTTGAACCTGACCCACAGTTTCCGGTTTGGACCGGCGGTAGCCCGAGTGGCCAACATGCTGCTGGCCCGCCAGGGCGAAACTCTGCCTGTTATCGGTGATGGCGGAGAGGACTGTGTGGTGTCCTGTCTGACGGAGGAAACCCAGGCTCAGCACGTCACGGTGTTAAGCCGTACTGTTGCCGGTGTGATTGGCACAGCACTTGACGCCAGCCTGGCCGGCAAAAAGGTGTTTTGGGTGGGTGACATTACGGGCTACAAGACCGAGGAGCTGGAGGACCTGTACTGGTTTTCTGCAGATATGCCCGAACGTATGCGCTCGCCGGCATTGTCACGAGGATACCGTGATTTTGAGGAATACGAGTCGGTAGCCAAAGCGAGCAAAGATCCGGAAATGAACCAGGGACTACGGCTTCTTGATCAGTACTTCCCACTGCCGCAGAAGTTGCAGGTGATGCGCGAGCATGCGGTAACTGACGAGAGTGCAGCCCAGGTCACAGTCTCTACAGCACACCGCAGTAAAGGTCTGGAGTGGCCGGTAGTTGCCCTGAATGAAGACTTTACCGATATCACCGATCCGCTTTTGCCAGAGGATGAGCGCACCGATGAGACCAATTTGCTGTATGTGGCCGTCACCCGCGCGCGGAAAACCCTGGTCACGAACGCGTTGCTGCAGGCGCTTCTCGACGAAGAAGCCGAGGATGATAGAGAAGGGGGCACAGCAGTATGCTGAAGGCAATCAAGGCGCTGTTGGTCGGCACCCGAGCGGTGCCGGCTAAGAGCAAAGCCTTATCCCATCCCTCATCAGCTGCGGGACCGGCGGGGTATTTTATGCCGCAGTCCGTCACGCAACTGTTGGATATGCCAGCCCGTAAACAGTGTCTGCAGCAGCTGTGGGAGAACAGTGCACTGCCGAAGGATTTGTACGAGCAGTTTTACCTGCAACCACTTTACAAGCTGGTCACGTTGATGCAGGTGTTGCCGGCAGCGCCATTGGGCGAGTACGCCAGGAAAGGGGGGTTGGTTGATGTCACCCTGCAGACGACGACGTATGCAGTTCGCCTGGCCAAAGGGCACATGCTGCCTCCCGGAGCCGCGTCGGAAGAACAATCGGCCCAGAATGTACAATGGAATGTTGTGGTGTTTTACGCTGCGCTTTGGCACTACCTGCCGTTGTTGAGCCAGCTGCAGGGTGAGTCCCAAAGTGGCCGTGCCTGGTTACCCGGTCTGACAGTGCCGAGTGAACCTTACCGCTTTCGTTTCAGTGCGATTCCGCCAGACCCGACATTGACGACAAGTCAGAGTGCGATGATTGCGGCCCGTCTGTTGCCTGCAGAGGTAATCGATTGGCTAACAACGCTGCCGGCGGCTACACACGCGTTGATGATGGTCGCTTCCCGGCAGCCCAGCGCTTTACCAGTGATAGATGACATTATCCAGGAGGCGGCCAAGCTGGCGCGCGGCGATAGCCTGTCCGTCACGTCCTCGCTGGCAGCTATCTCCGACACATTAACAGTAGCCTTATCGTCGGTGGCGCCGACTAGCTCATCAGTGCCCGAGGTTGATTTGCAAAGTGCAGTCAGTAGCACCAACCCTCCGCTCGTTGAGGAGCAACTGCCGGCAGAGACATTAAATCAGCCCGAAGAAAATGCAGCATCAGCAACGGAGGTATTACTGAGCTCGGCTCTGGATGCGCCAGTCAACGATCAGGCTTTGGCCGAGATGGTCCTGTCACCTGAAACTGAGGTCGTCATCGAGGAAGATATGCAGGCCCTGTTGTCATTAATGGCCGTTGAGGTGTCAGTACCGGCTTGCCTGGATAGCCAGGAAAAGGGAGACGCCCCTCAAAAAGAGAGCCCCATTCCCGAAGAAAATCAGGCACCGGTACATGACCTGACCACTGTAATTGAAGATAGGCATGATTTACCAGACGTAATAGAACCAGTTATATCGGAGATCACAGATACAACGGTTGTTTCGGAGCTTCAACATTCATCAAAGAAAGCACAGGTAGAAGAAAATAACGAGGTAGATAATGCGACCGCAGAAAATAATATTGGGAATGCCTTCCTGCAGTGGTTGAGTCTTGGAGTCAAGAAAGGGGATGTATCAATTAATGCCATGAATTCCAGGGCGCATATTGTCAGTGGCTTCGTATTTCTCTGCGTGCCAGATATTTTTCATCTGTATATCAAAGAAAATAATGTAGAGGGCGTTGACCGAAATTCAATCCAAAAGGCGTTTGAAAAACTGGGTAGACATCGGATCCGTAAGGGGCAGAGATTCTTTATTGGCCATCTTTATCAAAAGCCAGAGGGAGTGGGCCCATATCGTCGTATCAATGGTTACCTGATTAAGGCGAATAGTTTATATGGCGGGACAAGAGTACCAGAGGACAGCCAGTTTCTCGTGATCCCATAGTCGTTTGATGCAGTGAGTCGCTCATAAGATGTTGGGCACTACTGACAAATTGTGAGTGGATAAATACACTAATTCGAGGTTATAAAATGAAAACCGGAGAAAAAATGCACGACGAGTGGGAGTTTCTGCTCGAGGAATATTTCTTTACTAAGCAACTTCGTTCTGCAACGGAATGGAGTTATAGGAAAGTAGCCTTAACGTTTACGCGTTTTATGGGGGGAACAATTACTCCAGCCATGGTGACGCAAAGGGATGTGTTGCTTTGGCGCCGTCATCTGCTAAAGGAGAGACATCTTTCGGTACATACCTGGAATAATAAGGTGGCTCACCTGCGGGCAATATTTAACCTGGGTATCAAAAAATCTTTGGTTCAACATACTGAGAACCCTTTTAATGGAACGGTCGTACGGTCTGACACTAAGAAAAAACGAATACTGACGAAGTCTCAATTGACCCGCCTTTACCTCGTGATGCAGCAGTATGAACAGAGGGAGAAAGAGAGAAAACCAGTGAAAGGTGGAAAGTGCGCACTCTATCCGACCTGGTTCTGGATGACGGTATTGGACACATTTCGATATACCGGTATGCGTAACAATCAGATGGTCCATATCAGACTGAGAGATGTGAACCTTGAGCAAGGCTGGATCGAGCTTCGGCTTGAAGGCAGCAAAACACATCGAGAGTGGAAAGTGCCTCTGGTTCGTCAATTAAGAGAGCGAATAAAGCTGCTCATTATGCGCGCAACAGAGCGCGGTGCTAGCCAGCATGACCTGCTTTTTGACGTCAAACGATTCACCAGCTCACGTCATGTTCATTACATCTATGACGAGAAAAATGTTCTGCAGTCGTTCCGTAGCTTTTATCGCCGCTTGTCCAGGGAAAGTGGCTTCGATATTTCCTCTCACCGTTTTCGTCACACGCTTGCCACGGAGCTGATGAAATCCCCGGACAGAAATCTAAAACTGGTGAAGGATCTACTGGGCCACCGTAACGTAAGCACAACTATGGAATATATCGAATTGGATATGGAAGTAGCGGGGAAAGCACTTGAACAGGAGCTTGTTTTACATACGGATATCACTGCGACGAGAAGCTTACAAAGCTTGACACAGGCATAACTTGCTGTGAATATCACCAGTGATCGAGAAAAGGACGCCTATGCGTGAACACAGGCATCCTTCTTGAGGAATTCAACTTACAACGTCGTAGTGGTAAAGGGTTGCTTAACCACCTATTTGACAAGTCGATTCCGTATTAACCACCCGTTAAAGTTCTCATCCTTTAACCAGTGTGCATTGATGCAGAATTAGTGGTGCCCGGACTCGGAATCGAACCAAGGACACGGGGATTTTCAATCCCCTGCTCTACCGACTGAGCTATCCGGGCAACGCGCAGCATTAAACCGTATTGGCCGGGGGCCGTCAACGGCTTTATGCGTGAAATACCTGAAAAAGCATTCGGTTGCTGACTTTTCAGGCAAGGCGCGCAAAAGTACGCCCGTTTTGGTTGCGAAAGTGCTTCGGCAGCCGAGCCTTATGCCGTTCAATCAGCCTAAAGCGCCGTTTCTGCGGCACTGCGCCACCTGCAAGATATCTTCCGCCAGCCGTTTGGCGACGGATACATCCTGGAGTTGGCGTTTTACCAGCAGTTTGCTCAGGCAACCTTCCTGAATCAGTTCCATTTGCTGCGCCACCATATCGGCGTCGTCGGCGTCCATTTGGCGCAACAGGTCGCGGGTCAGCTCCAGCGATGTCAGCTTTTGCTGCTCCGCCAATTGATGTATCGGGTGATCCGTTTCCGGGAAGAAGCTGCAGGCAGCGATAAACAGGCAACCGGGATAACGATCGTGCTGGACGTATTCGGCCAAAATGTCATAGCGCGCCAGCAGTTTTTGCTGCGGGCTCAGGGTTTCATCCAGCAGCAGTTGGCGGCGCCAGGTGTCGATTTGCTGGCCGTGGTAACGCAGGCTGTCATACAGCAGCGCTTCGCGATCCGGCCAAAACCGTTTGAGATCGCTGGGCTGCACCTCGAGTTTGTCCGCCAGCATTTCCAGCGTGGTGGTCGCCAGGCCCTGTTGTTCCAACAGCCCCAGTGCCGTATCAAGAACGTGTTCACGTTGCACTTGTGCTCCCTCCAAATTCAGTTCTGATCCACAGTGTCGTTTACTGCACCACTTTCTGCAAATGCGCGCCAAACGTCGGCGCATCCATAAATCCGGTTACCCGTTGGGCCGTCAGCTCTTGCCCGGCGCCGTTAAAGAACAGAATGGTCGGCAATCCGAGCACCTGCAGGTGCTTGAGCAGCGCCACGTGTTCGGCATTGTTGGCGGTGACGTCTGCCTGTAGTAATACCACGTTAGCCAGCTTAGCCTGAACCGCCGCGTCGCTGAAAGTATATTTCTCGAACTCCTTGCAAGCGACGCACCAGTCGGCGTACAGATCCAGCATCACCGGCTTGCCTTGTGCCTGCTGCAGTGCCAGGTTGAGTTGTTCGACGTTATTAATCCGCGCGAAGTTCAGGTGCGGCACCGCAGCTTGCTGTGCATTGTCGGTGCCAAAGGCCCAATCCTGCAGCGGCCTGGCGGCGATCACCGCCGCCGCCAGCAGCAACATTTGCAATACGCGCGCCCAACTGCGTGAAGTTTTCAGGCTCAGGACTAACGCCCAACCGAAGAACGTCAGGCCGAGCAGGCTCCACATCCGCAGCCCCCACAGGTCGCCGAGCACCCGTTCCAACAAGAATACCGGCAGCGCCAGGATCACAAAGCCGAAGGCTTCTTTTACATACTGCATCCACGGCCCGCTGCGGGGCAGCAGGCGATTGCCGAACAGGGTTACCAGCACCAGCGGGATGCCCATTCCCAACGCGTAGAGATATAAAGTGCCGCCGCCGGCCCACATATTGCCGCTCTGGGCGATGTAAAGCAGGATGGCGCTCAGCGGCGCGGTGGTGCAGGGAGAGCAAATTAACCCGGCCAGCGCGCCCATCAGGAACACGCCGGGCAGCGAGCCGCCCTTTTGGGTGTTGCTCCAGCCCGCCAGCCGCGTTTGCAACGAAGAAGGCAGTTGCAGCGAATACAGGCCAAACATCGACAGCGCCAGCGCGATAAACAGCACCGACAGGCCGATCAGCACGTACGGATGCTGTAATGCCGCCTGGAACTGCAACCCGGCGGCCGCGACGACCAGGCCGAGCAGGGTATAGGTTAGTGCCATGCCCTGTACGTAAACCACCGCCAGCGCCAGAATGCGCCCGCTACTGTGCGGTTTTTCGCGGCCCAGAATGATGCCCGAAATCAGCGGGTACATCGGCAGCACGCAGGGAGTGAAGGCAATGCCAATACCGATCAACAAGGCCCAAAGCGGCGAAAACGGCAGGTTGGCTGGCACGGGTTCCGCTGGCACGTCAACAGGCGGCGCTGCGGCGGCGCTCACCGCATCCAGTGGGATCACTCGCGTTTCAGGCGGATAACAGAAACCGGCTTCCGCGCAGCCCTGATAGGTTACGCTCAGGCTGGCGCCGTTGGCCGCCTGTTGCAGTGGAATTTTCAGCGCGAGCTGTTGCTTGAAAATAGCGACTTCACCGAAGAACTCATCCTTATGGCTCAGTCCTTCGGGCAATTCAAAGGTGCCTAGCGTTGCCTGCTGCGGCACCAGCTTGATCTGTTGACGATAGAGGTAGTAACCGGGGCGGATTTGCCAGCTCAGGGCCAGTTGGTGATCCTGTTGCTTAAAGTCAAAGGCGAATGCCTGATCGACAGGCACGAACTGGCTGCCGCCGCTTTGGCCGAATAAGGATGCCTGAGCCACTTGCGGCAAAAAAAACAGGCTGCAGAGCAGGAATATTACTTTAATGAGGCGTTGATCCATAACAGGTAGTCTTTATCTCCAGCCATCACCGGCAGCACCAACAGCTCGGGCGTTTGATACGGGTGATGTTGTTTCAGGGTGTCGAGCAGGGCGTCTTGATGGTGGCGGTCGCTTTTGAACAACATCTGCACTTCGTATTCCTGTTCCAGTTTCCCTTCCCAGTAATAGAGCGATGTCACGCCGGGCAGCAATGTGGCGCAGGCTGCCAGCTTTTCCCCCAAAACCCGGGCAGCCAGGTCTTGTGCGGTGGCCTCATCGGGCGCAGTGCAGAGTATGACGACAGCTTCGCAATCAGACATTTTCGGCCCTCTCATCCAGATTATCAGTGGGCACTATACCTTGAAGGCGAGTTGGCTAGAAGGCGAGTTTATCGCCAACGGGGGGACGAAAGGGGAAACCGGGGCCGCAGCCCCGGTAAAAACATTACAACAGCACGCTGCCCAGCAGGAAGCCGAACAGCACCGCCAATACTACCCCGATGGTGCCGGGGATAAAGAACGGGTGGTTAAACACGAAACGCCCGATGCGCGTGGTGCCGGTATCGTCCATCTGCACCGCCGCGACCAGCGTTGGGTAAGTGGGCAGAATAAACAGGCCGGAAACGGCGGCGAAGGACGCGATGGCGGTCAGCGGCGAGACGTTCAACGCCAGCGCCATAGGCATCAGCGCCTTGGCGGTGGCGGCCTGCGAGTACAACAGCGCCGAACAGAAGAAGAAAATCACCGCCAGCAGCCATGGGTGAGATTGGATCACCGCACCTGCGGTTTCTTTGATCCAGTCAATGTTGGCCTGCACGAAGGTATCGCCCAACCAGGCCACGCCCAGAATACAGATACAGGCGCTCATACCGGCTTTAAAGGTGCTGGAGTTGAGCACCATATCGGTGTCGACCCGGCACAGCAGCGTGGTCAGGGTAGCGACGCTCAGCATGATGATCAAAATGGCATTGGTGGTGTTCATCAGGGGTTTTGCCACCAGCCCGAGGCCCGGGCTGTTGATGATGGCATAGGCCACCACGCAGACCACCCCCAGCAGGAACAGCAGCACCGAGGCTTTGGCGCGTGGTTTAATGTCTATCGCCTTGTTGCCGCGCAGGGTGATCAGGCCTTCTTCCAGGCGTTTCAGGTAAACCGGATCGTTAGACAGTTTGGAATCGAACAGCCAGGACACCAGCAACGACATCAGCAGCACGGCGCAGAAGGTCGAAGGCATCACCACCATCAGCATATGCAGATAGCTGACGCCGTGGCCTTCCATCACCGAAGACATGTACACCACGGCGGCGGAGATCGGGGAGGCGGTAATGGCAATTTGCGCCGCCACTACGGCGGTGGACAGCGGTCGGCAAGGCTTGATGCCCTGTTCTTTCGCCACTTCGGCGATGACCGGTAGCGCAGAGAGCGAGATATTGCCGGTGCCGGCGAAGATGGTCAGGAAATAGGTGACGATCGGCGCCAGAATAGTGATGTGCTTGGGGTTCTTGCGCAGCAGCTTTTCGGTTTGCTGGACCAGATAATCCATCCCGCCGGCCACCTGCATGGCCGAGATCGCGGCAATCACCGCCATGATGATGGAAATAACGTCGAAAGGAATGCTGCCCGGCTTAACGCCAATCAGCGCGAGGACCAAAACCCCCAACCCGCCTGCAAACCCGATACCGATACCGCCCAATCTGGCCCCTAAAAAAATGGCCAGCAGAACGATAACCAATTCTACGGCTAACATAGTGTCTACTCCTTAAAATGAGATGTCCCCGTCATCCTTGAAGCCGCATCTGCGTTGGCTGCCAGTGCTCACCCCAGTCACTTACTTGAGTAAGCTCCTGGGGATTCACCCTCTTGCCGCCTTGATGCAGCTCCAATTATTTTGGGTGTAAATTGAAAATAAAAAGTTAAAAATTTGTGGGCGACAGAAAGTAAAAAGGCACGCTATCCAGAGGATTTAGCGTGCCTTTTAGGGCTACCGGGTGTGTCTGTTATTGTTCATTTTCATCCGTATAGCGTTTGGCTTTATAGGCCGGGTGCATCAGGTTCTCCACGGAGAAGATGTCATCCAGCTCGGCTTCGGTCAGCAGGCCGCGTTCCAGCACCACTTCGCGTACGCTTTTACCGGTTTCGGCGCAGATCTTCCCGACGATGTCACCGTTGTGGTGGCCAATGAACGGGTTCAGATAGGTGACGATACCGATAGAGTTGAACACGTAGTGCTCGCACACTTCTTTATTCGCGGTAATGCCGTTAATGCATTTTTCCAGCAGGTTATAGCAGGCGTTGGTCAGGATCTGGATTGACTCGAACATCGCCTGACCAATCACCGGCTCCATGACGTTCAACTGCAGCTGGCCCGCTTCGGCGGCCATGGTAACGCAAGTATCGTTGCCAATCACCTTGAAACACACCTGATTGACCACTTCCGGTATCACCGGGTTCACCTTGGCCGGCATGATGGAGGAGCCCGCCTGCAATTCCGGCAGGTTGATTTCGTTCAGGCCGGCGCGCGGGCCTGAGGATAACAGGCGCAAGTCGTTGCAAATCTTGGACAGTTTTACCGCCAGACGTTTCAACGCGCTGTGTACCATCACATAGGCGCCGCAGTCGGAGGTGGCTTCAATCAGGTCTTCGGCCGGCACTACCGGCAGGTTGCTGACTTCCGCCAGTTTTTGCACCGCCAGGTGCTGGTAGCCTTCCGGCGTGTTCAGCGCAGTACCAATCGCCGTAGCACCCAGATTCACTTCCAGCAGCAGTTCTGCCGTGCGATGCAGGTTACGGGTTTCTTCTTTCAGCAGCACGCTGAACGCGTGGAATTCCTGACCCAGGGTCATAGGTACGGCATCCTGCAACTGGGTGCGCCCCATTTTCAGAATGGTTTCGAACTCTTTCGCTTTACGATCAAAACCTTCACGCAACTGGTTGATAGCGTCGATCAGTTTCTGGTTGGAGGCGTATACCGCGATGCGGAAACCGGTAGGATAGGCGTCGTTGGTGGACTGGCATTTATTCAGGTGATCGTTAGGGTTCAGATATTGATATTCGCCTTTCTGATGGCCCATCAGTTCCAGACCGATATTCGCCAGCACTTCGTTGGTGTTCATGTTCAGCGAGGTACCTGCGCCGCCCTGGAACACGTCGACCGGGAACTGGTCCATGCATTTGCCTTTATCCAACACTTCGTCACAGGCCTGGATGATGATATCGGCGATTTTGCGCGGAATGGTTTTTAGCTCTTTATTTGCCAGCGCTGCGGCTTTTTTTACCATCACCATGCCACGGACAAACTCGGGCACATCGCTGATTTTGCTGTTGCTGATATAGAAGTTTTCAATCGCACGCAGGGTATGAACACCGTAATAGGCTTCTGCGGGGACTTCACGTGTTCCTAACAGGTCTTCTTCGATACGAATGTTGTTTGACATGAGAACCTTCTTTAGTTGCTGCCGAAGTTATTATTTGTCTGATAACCAAATCATGTTGCCGAAGGCTTCAGGCGCGAAACGATTAACCACAGCGCCCATAGCAGCCCAGATCATATGCTGGTTAGTAATAAATGACGGAATCCAGATCACCTTCTGAGCCTTCTGGAATCACGCTTTTCCCGTTCTGTGATCTCATTCACGTTTGTTAACTTTAGCAATAAAAAAAGGCCTTTGGTTGAAATGGCGGCGGGATGACCCCATTGTAATCATGTCGGCCGTTTACCGGCCCCCTTTTTCGCGTTGCCGCCACCCTGCGGGAACGCGCCGCGACTATAGGAGAACCAGGTGCGCTGGTTACCGTTACTGCTGATATTTCTGTTGGCTTACATCGAAATATCTCTCTTTATCAAGGTCGCCGCCGTATTGGGCGTGGCGATAACCCTGTTGCTGGTGGTGTTCACTTCCTGCGTCGGTATCTCGTTGGTGCGCAACCAGGGCATGAAAACCTTCGTGCAAATGCAACAGAAACTGGCCGCAGGTGAAAGCCCGGCTGCGGAAATGGTGAAAAGCGTATCACTGGTGCTGGCGGGCTTCTTGCTGTTGGTGCCGGGGTTCTTCACCGATTTCCTTGGCCTGTTGCTGCTGCTGCCGCCGGTGCAGAAATCGCTGACGCTGAAACTGATGCCACACCTTTCGGTGTACCGTCCCGGCGGTTGGAGCCAGGGCGGCGATGCCGCCAACGGCAACACCTTCGATGGCGAGTTTCAACGTAAGGACGACGATCGTTATACGTTGGGAAATCAGCCGGATGATCATGACCGGCGTAACGATCGTTAAAAAACGCGGCTCCGGCCGCGTTTTTCACATTTGCCCCTCTGGATTGCCCTCAAAAGCGAAAATTTTTTTGGCCGGGCCCTTGAAGGGGGATGGAATGCCCCCATTTCAAATCCCACGAGGCCGGTAATAACAATCCGGTGACAACCCTAAGTCTGATAGAAACCTTCTTACAGGAGAGCGTTCAATGAGTATTCGTCCATTGCATGACCGCGTTATCGTCAAGCGCAAAGAAGTTGAATCAAAATCTGCTGGCGGCATCGTTCTGACTGGCTCTGCAGCGGGTAAATCTACTCGTGGTGAAGTTGTGGCAGTGGGTAAAGGGCGTGTTCTGGAAAGCGGCAACATCCAACCGCTGGATGTGAAAGTTGGCGATATCGTGATTTTCAACGACGGCTACGGCGTGAAAGCAGAGAAGATCGACAATGAAGAAGTGTTGATCATGTCCGAAAGCGACATTCTGGCAATTGTTGAAGCGTAATTACGCTTTATCTTTCTGAACTGAACGAAACGAGTTGAAGGGAAATACCAATGGCAGCTAAAGACGTAAAATTCGGCAATGACGCTCGCGTGAAAATGCTCCGCGGCGTGAATGTTCTCGCTGATGCAGTAAAAGTGACCCTGGGCCCGAAAGGCCGTAACGTAGTGCTGGATAAATCCTTCGGCGCTCCAACCATCACTAAAGATGGCGTATCCGTTGCCCGTGAAATCGAACTGGAAGACAAGTTTGAAAACATGGGTGCGCAGATGGTGAAAGAAGTGGCTTCCAAAGCGAACGACGCTGCGGGCGACGGCACCACCACTGCAACCGTACTGGCTCAATCCATCATCACCGAAGGCCTGAAAGCAGTAGCCGCCGGCATGAACCCGATGGATCTGAAGCGCGGTATCGACAAGGCTGTTATCGCAGCCGTTGAAGAGCTTAAAAAACTGTCCGTACCTTGCTCTGACTCCAAAGCTATCGCTCAGGTAGGCACCATCTCTGCAAACTCCGACGAAACCGTGGGTAAACTGATTGCAGAAGCCATGGAGAAAGTGGGCAAAGAAGGCGTTATCACCGTTGAAGAAGGCACTGGCCTGCAAGACGAACTGGACGTCGTTGAAGGTATGCAGTTCGACCGCGGTTACCTGTCTCCTTACTTCATCAACAAGCCGGAAACCGGTTCTATCGAGCTGGAAAGCCCGTTCATCCTGCTGGCTGACAAGAAAATCTCCAACATCCGTGAAATGCTGCCAGTACTGGAAGCCGTGGCGAAAGCCGGCAAGCCACTGCTGATCATCGCTGAAGATGTTGAAGGCGAAGCTCTGGCTACCCTGGTAGTCAACACCATGCGCGGCATCGTGAAAGTGGCTGCGGTTAAAGCACCTGGTTTCGGCGACCGTCGTAAAGCCATGCTGCAGGATATCGCTACCCTGACTGGCGGTACCGTGATCTCTGAAGAGATCGGTCTGGAGCTGGAAAAAGCGACTCTGGAAGACCTGGGTACGGCTAAACGTATCGTTATCAACAAAGACACCACTATCATCATCGATGGCAATGGTGAAGAACCTGCGATCCAGGGCCGTGTGTCCCAGATTCGTCAGCAGATCGAAGAAGCAACTTCTGATTACGACCGCGAAAAACTGCAAGAGCGCGTAGCTAAACTGGCTGGCGGCGTTGCGGTAATCAAAGTCGGTGCTGCTACCGAAGTTGAAATGAAAGAGAAGAAAGCTCGCGTTGAAGATGCCCTGCACGCAACCCGTGCTGCGGTAGAAGAAGGCGTAGTTGCTGGTGGTGGTGTTGCGCTGATTCGCGCAGCGTCCAAACTGAGCGATCTGCGTGGCGTGAACGAAGATCAGAACGTGGGTATCAAAGTTGCGCTGCGCGCAATGGAATCACCACTGCGTCAAATCGTTCTGAACTGCGGCGAAGAGCCATCTGTTGTTGCCAACACCGTGAAAGCGGGCGAAGGTAACTACGGTTACAACGCAGCGACCGAAGAATACGGCGACATGATCGCGATGGGTATCCTGGATCCAACCAAAGTAACCCGTTCTGCTCTGCAGTACGCGGCTTCTGTGGCTGGCCTGATGATCACCACCGAATGCATGGTGACCGACCTGCCGAAAAGCGATGCGCCTGATTTAGGCGGCGCTGGCGGTATGGGCGGCATGGGTGGTATGGGCGGCATGATGTAATCATCCCCCACACTGTCTGTGTGCTGAGAACCCCGGTCAATTGGCCGGGGTTTTTTTATTCTGTGCTCTTTGCCGCACTGTATTTGATGATATTTTTGCAGCCCGGGGTGATTTAGCTGGTAAACTGATATTTCATCAGCTGTCGCTCAAGGCGTTGACCCGGTACCCGTGGCAACGGATGCTTAAGAGATAGCAACGCTTTCTGATAAGCTTGTGCAGAATTCTCAATATCATATGGGGAACAAGATGCGGATTAAAGCCTTACTGGGTCTTTCGGCAGCTATGCTGCTGGCAGGTTGCAGCAGCACCAACGAACTGTCCGCCGCAGGCCAGCAGGTTAAATTTACCGACACCAAGCCGGCGGCTGAATGCCAGCTGGTGGGCGAAGTGACCGGCACCCAGAGCAATTGGTTGTCCGGTAACGGCGGCGAAGGCAGCTCTATGCGCGGCGCGGCAAACGATCTGCGTAACAAGGCAGCGGCGATGGGTGGCAATGTTATCTATGGCGCCACCAGCCCGACGCAGAACCTGCTTTCAAGCTTTGCTCCGCTGGACAGCAAAATGATTGGCCAGGTTTACAAGTGCCCGTAACGCAGTAATGAGCAGGGTATAACATAAAAAAGAGGCATGCCCAGGCATGCCTCTTTTTGTTTCTGGAACGGGCGGTCGATCAGCTTTGCATCAGATGCAAATCGAGGGGGGTTTTGCTTGGTTTGCCGCCGACCTCTCGCGTCAGACGCGGCACCATGTAGCCTGAAACCTTGCTCAGCAGCGCCTGCATAATAGTACGCGCTTCGTCGTCGCTGACCATAAAGTGCGCCGCGCCCTGAACCTTATCCAGTACGTGGATGTAATAGGGCAGAATGCCGGCGTCAAACAGCGCGTTGCTCAGCGTCGCCAGCGTGTCGGCGTTGTCATTGATACCGCGCAGCAGCACGCTCTGGTTCAGCAACGTAACGCCTGCCAGACGCAGTTGCGCCATCGCCATCTGCAATTCACGGTCAATTTCATTGGCGTGGTTGATGTGCGTCACCATCAGCACCTGCAGGCGCGAAGCGGACAGCCGACGGCACAGCTCCGGCGTAATGCGCGCGGGGATCACTACCGGCAGGCGGGTGTGGATGCGCAGGCGTTTCAGGTGCGCAATGGCTTCCAACTCGCCGATCAGCCAGTCGAGTTCGCTGTCTTTCGCCATCAGCGGATCGCCGCCGGAGAAAATAATCTCATCCAGTTCCGGGTGTTGGCGGATATAATCGAGCGCCTGACGCCAGTTGGCCTTGTTGCCCTGGTTATCCTGATACGGAAAATGGCGGCGGAAGCAGTAGCGGCAGTTGACCGCACAGCCACCCTTGACCAGCAGCAGAGCGCGATTACGGTATTTATGCAGCAGACCTGGCACCACGCTGCGCTGTTCGTCCAGCGGATCGGTAGTGAAGCCGGGCGCATTGATGAATTCTTCGCTGGCGGTCAGCACCTGGCGCAGCAGCGGGTCGTTGGCATCGCCGGGGCGCATACGCGCTGCGAAGGCGCGAGGGACGCGTAGCGCGAACAATCGACGGGCCTCGCGGCCTTGCGGCAGGTCCGGATGCGTATTCAGTGATAAAAGCTGCAGTAATTCATCAGGATCGGTAATAACATCGGCGAGTTGATGCAACCAATCTTCTCTATATGCCGTATTTTGGGTTATAATGTGTGCCATTTTTTTGGCTAAGCTACCAGTTTAAATATTCAGAGGGGCCATCATGGCGACTTATTCTAGCAACGATTTCCGTCCGGGTCTTAAAATCATGTTCGAAGGCGAGCCTTATGCCATCGAATCCAGCGAGTTCGTTAAACCGGGCAAAGGCCAGGCGTTTGCGCGCGTTAAAATGCGCCGTCTGCTGACCGGCAGCCGCGTAGAAAAAACCTTTAAATCTACCGACTCTTGCGAAGGCGCAGACGTTGTAGATACCAACATGAACTACCTGTACAACGACGGTGAGTTCTACCACTTCATGCACCCTGAGACTTTCGAGCAACACGGTGTTGAAGAAAAAACCGTTTCTGACGCGGCAAAATGGCTGCAAGATAATGCGGAATGTATCGTCACGCTGTGGGATGGCCGCCCAATCGCCGTTCAGCCACCGAACTTTATCGAAGCAGAAATCACTGATACCGATCCTGGTCTGAAAGGCGATACTGCCGGTACCGGCGGCAAGCCTGCGACCCTGAGCACTGGCGCCGTGGTAAAAGTGCCATTGTTCGTACAGATTGGCGAAGTTGTCCGTGTTGATACCCGCTCTGGCGAATACGTTTCACGCGTAAAATAAGTTTCCAAACAAAGGAGCCCTGAGTGGCTCCTTTGCTTTATCCCCTTGCGCATATCGTTGGCAGACTCAGCATGATGAAAAAAACTCTGTTGGCCGTGATCTCCCTGTTGTTACTTGCGTCCCTTAGCGGTTGTAATACTTTCCGCGGTTTCGGTGAGGATGTTCAGCACCTCGGCGGCGCTATTTCGCGGACGGCCAGTTAGAAAACATTAATTTCAATAATGTAATTGTGCAAAATAAACGCGTTTTAAACAGCAACTCTCGTTAATATTTACTAAACTTAGAAAGCCGTACTTTTTCATCACTGACAAATAAGGACTTTCATATGCTGAAGAAAAGTATTATCGCGATTTTCTCTTTGATGATCCTGACCTCATTGACCGCATGCAACACCACCAAAGGCGTAGGTAAAGACGTGCAGGCCGGCGGGGAAGCCATCCAGCGCAGTGCAGAATAACCTGCTTTTTTTGTGGTATTCCACGTAAACAGCCCCACCGTGGGATACCGCTTCACCCCTAAAGCTTGGCAAACCCCTCCTTTGTGTGCTGCTATCCTGCCCAGCGGCAGGTATAATTCCCAGGCATTTTTCACAAAGCTAAACGGGACGACCTGTTTACGCATCAGCTTCCGGGGACGACCCCATCGTAACGGAGCCTGTTCATGGCTTGGATTATTCTGCTTATTGCCGGTTTGCTCGAAGTGGTATGGGCTATCGGCCTGAAATACACCCAGGGTTTTACCCGCCTGACGCCCAGCATTATCACTGTCGCCGCCATGGTGGTCAGCATGCTGTTGTTGGCGCATGCCATGAAAACGCTGCCTGCCGGCACGGCTTATGCTGTCTGGACCGGCATCGGCGCGGTAGGGGCGGCGATTATGGGAATGGTGCTGCTTGGCGAATCGACCAATATCGCGCGTATTCTCAGCCTGTGCCTGATTGTTGTCGGCATACTTGGGCTGAAATTCAGCAGTCACTGAGTCGTGGCTTGTTGCACCCAGATTAGTTTATCGGTAGCAAACCCGTAACTCTTGGCGGTTTGCACCAGCCTGTCGCGCGAGGTGGCGTCCAATGTTGGCGTGCGCGACAGGATCCATAAATAATCTCGGTTAGGACCGCAGACCAGCGCGTAACGATATTCCGCATCCAGTTCGATCACGTTATAGCCGCCATAAAAGGGGCCGAAGAACGAAACCTTCAGAGCAGCTACCTGCGGTGAACCTATAAAATAGGCTTTGCCTTCGCTTTCTTGCCATTGCTGTTTTTGCACATTAAAGCCGCGGTTGATCACCTTCAGGCCACCGTCAGCCCGTGGACTGTAGTTGGCGGTTACCTGTTGCAGGCCACGCTCAAAGCGGTGATCGAGACGGGCGATTTCATACCAGGTGCCCAGATAGCCTTTGCTATTGAAGGGGGTCACTACCTTGACGTCTTTGGGGGGCGTGACGCTGCAAGCGACGGAAAGAAGGGCGGAAAAAATCACGCAAAGCTTTGACCATAAACGCATTGGTTACTCCTGTATTACCGGGCTCAGATAAACAGTGTAGCCGAAAGCGAAGGTTGGCGGCCAACGGGGGCTGGCCGCCAAGGGGCTTACAGAGTGACTACCCCAATCAGAGTCACCACGCTGAGGATGGCCGCCAGGCCATAGAACACCCATTTACCGGCCGGCACGTGAATTTTCAAATCGTGCATCGCATGGTGGATGCGGTGCAAACCGCACCACAGCGGCAGGATAATCATCAGCAGCAAGAACAGGCGGCCGATCAGGCTTTGGCAAAATGCCAGCACGCGGTCATAGCCCAGCGCGTCGCCGGGGAACAGGCCCAGCGGCAGCAGAATGCCGACCAGCAGCACGATGGCGGGCGCGACAATGGCTCCCCACATGCCGCCTGCACCGAATAGCCCCCAGAAAACCGGTTCGTCGGAGCGTTTAGGTGTTTGATTTATCATATTTCCTCCGGGTTACACCAAGGCTACGGCCAGAATGATCGCGCTGGCGATCAGCGTCACCGCCCACAGTGCTTTCACTATCGGCCCAGGCCCCATTTTCTCGTTGTTGACCACGATATTGGCGGCTTTGGGCGCCAGATCGAACCAGGTTTTGGTATGCAGCAGCGCCGCCAGCAGGGCGATAACGTTAATCAGCAGCACCAGCGGGTTTTGCAGAAAACCGACGAACCCGGCCCAGCTATCAGCCCCGCCTTTCAGTGCAAAAACGCCGTAAATCAGCACGATACTGAACCACACCGCCGGTACAGAGGTGCTTTCACGCAGCATATAGAAGCGGTAGAAACCGAGCTTTTGCCACCAGGTCGGCGTCATGGTGCGCACATAAGGCTTACGTTGTGTTGTCATTGCGGTTTTCTCCCTTATTGCGGCTTCAGCATGGCGATCATGAAGTCTTTGGCGCTTTCCACCTTGCCCTGCTGGATGGCAGCGGCCGGGTCGACGTGCTTTGGACACACTTCAGAGCAGTACCCGACGAAGGTACAGCTCCAGACGCCGTTCTGACCGTTGAGTTGCGCCATACGCTGCTTCTGGCCGTGATCGCGGTTATCCAGGTTATAACGGTGCGCCAGGGTGATCGCCGCCGGGCCGATAAATTCCGGGTTCAGACCGAACTGCGGACAGGCGGCATAGCACAGACCGCAATTGATGCAGCCGGAAAACTGGTGGTATTTGGCCATTTGCGCCGGGGTCTGCAGGTTAGGGCCATCTTCCGGCTTGCGGTTGTTGCCGATGATATAGGGCTTAATCGCCTCCAGACTTTCGATAAAGTGGGTCATATCGACCACCAAATCGCGCTCGATCGGGAAGTTGCCCAGTGCTTCCACCTTCATGCCGCCGGTGTATTCGCGCAGGAAGGTTTTGCAGGCCAGTTTCGGCACCCGATTAACCATCATGCCGCACGAACCGCAGATCGCCATACGGCATGACCAGCGGTAGGAAAGGTCGGGCGCCAGGTTATCCTTGATGTAGCCCAACGCATCGAGCAGCGAGGTTTGCTCGTCATAAGGCACCGCAAAAGTCTCGAAATGCGGCGCGGCGTCGCGTTCCGGGTTATAGCGCATGACCTCGATTTTCAGGGTGTTCATCTCAGCCATTTGCCTGCTCCTTGTCCTTTTTATCCTGCGCTTCGGCTTCAGCGCCGTACACACGTTTGGCCGGTGGCAGTTTGGTGATCTTCACGTCGCTGTATTCCAGCCGCGGTGCGCCTTTCGGGTTATGGAAAGTCAGCGTATGTTTCAGGAAATTGACGTCGTCGCGTTCGGTACAGCCTTCGTCCAGGCGTTGGTGTGCGCCACGCGATTCTTTGCGGTTGAAGGCGGAGTGCGCCATGCATTCCGCCACGTCCAGTCCGTAGCCCAGTTCGATGGTGTACAAAAGATCGGTATTGAACACGCTGGATCTGTCGGTGATTTTGACGCGCTTGAAGCGCTCTTTCAGCTCTGCCAGCTTATCGATGGTCTTTTGCATCAGCTCCGGCGTGCGGTAGATGCCGCAGCCTTCTTCCATCGACAGGCCCATTTCATCGCGGATTTTTGACCAGTTTTCGTTGCCTTCCTGCTTCATCAGGTTGCTCAACCTGGCTTCGATATCACGGCCTTGAGCATCCAGCGCGCTCCCATTGGCCGGGCTGCTTTCCAGCGCGCGACGGGCGGCGTTCTCCCCGGCTACGCGGCCGAACACTACCAGTTCCGCCAGCGAGTTAGAGCCGAGGCGGTTGGCGCCGTGCAGACCGACGGAAGAGCATTCGCCGACGGCGAACAGCCCTTTAATGCGGGTTTCACAGTTCTGATCGGTTTCAATGCCGCCCATGGTGTAGTGCGCGGTCGGGCGCACCGGGATCGGCTCTTTCACCGGATCGACGCCAACGTAAGCCTTCGCCAGCTCACAGATGAACGGCAGGCGTTCCAGCAGTTTCTTTTCTCCCAGGTGACGCAGATCCAGATAGACCACGTCGCCGCGCGGGGTGGGGATGGTACGTCCGGCGCGCCATTCGTGCCAGAAGGCCTGCGAAACCTTGTCGCGCGGACCGAGTTCCATATATTTGTTTTTCGGTTCGCCCAGCGGCGTTTCCGGACCCATGCCGTAATCTTGCAGATAACGATAGCCGTCCTTGTTCACCAGAATGCCGCCTTCGCCACGGCAACCTTCGGTCATCAGGATACCGGAGCCCGGCAGGCCGGTGGGGTGATACTGGACGAACTCCATATCACGCAGCGGAATGCCGTGGTGGAACGCCATGCCCATGCCATCACCGGTGACGATGCCGCCGTTGGTGTTGTAGCGGTATACGCGCCCGGCACCGCCGGTAGCCATGACCACCGCATTGGCGCGGATCTGCACGCGGGTGCCTTCCATCATGTTCATCGCCACCAGGCCACGGACCTGACCGTCATCCACCAGAATGTCCAGCACGAAGTGTTCGTCGAAACGCTGGATTTGCGGATATTTGAGCGAGGTCTGGAACAGGGTGTGCAGCATATGGAAGCCGGTTTTGTCGGCGGCGAACCAGGTACGTTCAATCTTCATGCCGCCAAAGCGGCGCACGTTGACCGATCCGTCCGGTTTACGGCTCCACGGGCAGCCCCATTGTTCAAGCTGAGCCATCTCACGCGGGCAGTTGTGGACGAAATGATCGACCACGTCCTGCTCGCACAACCAGTCGCCACCGGCAACGGTGTCGTGGAAATGGTAATCGAAGCTATCATGATCCTGAGTGACGGCGGCGGAGCCCCCTTCGGCGGCCACCGTATGGCTGCGCATCGGATAGACTTTGGAAATCAGGGCGATTTTCAGTTGAGGGTTGGCTTCCGTTGCGGCTATTGCTGCACGTAAACCAGCCCCCCCGGCCCCAATAATGGCAAGATCGGCGTTAAAGGTTTGCACTGCATTCCTCCAATATTCTTGTTAAGAACGGCAAATTAAATATCTATGCTTAATATTTATAAAAACGCTTCGGACACTAACTAATTGAACCGATTGGTATTGCATAAAGACTGAGGGTAGATATCTCCCACCAATTATGTGGAATTAACTATACCTAAAGTTAAGTAGAAGAAATTTGATGTGATCGATTGTTTTGTCTTTTAGCTATTGGCTGGAAGAATGAGTGCCTTCAAGGGATATTTAACGTTTATTCACCTTTTATTAACCTTATTGCTACTCGTTTATGAGGAATTTCCACCGTCAAAGGCGCCCGGCTGTTAAGAATTTGTTTGCATGCCTGGATACGAGTAGACTGCATCCCCTGTTTGATTTCGGAGTAATTACCATGAGCGAAACGGCAAGCTGGCAGCCAAGTGCACCTATCGCCAATTTGTTGAAACGCGCAGCGATCCTGACTGAGATCCGGCGTTTCTTCGCCGATCGTGGCGTATTGGAAGTTGAGACGCCAACCATGAGCCAGGCGACGGTTACCGATATCCACCTGTTCCCGTTTCAGACGCGTTTTGTCGGCCCGGGGGCGGCGGATGGCCTGACGCTGTACATGATGACCAGCCCGGAATATCACATGAAGCGGTTGCTGGCGGCGGGTAGCGGCCCGATCTATCAGATGGGGCGCAGTTTCCGTAATGAAGAGGCCGGTCGCCATCACAACCCGGAATTCACCATGCTGGAGTGGTACCGCCCACATTACGACATGTACCGGCTGATGAATGAGGTGGATGATTTGCTCCAGCAGGTGCTGGATTGCGACAGTGCGGAAACCTTGTCCTATCAGCAGGCTTTCCTGCGTCATCTGGATATCGATCCGCTGTCGGCAGAGAAAGCGCAACTGCGTGAAGCGGCGGCCAAGCTTGATCTGAGCAACATTGCCGATACTGAAGAAGACCGCGATACGCTGTTGCAACTGCTGTTCACCGTCGGCGTTGAGCCGCACATTGGGCGTGACAAGCCGGCGTTCGTTTATCACTTCCCGGCCAGCCAGGCGGCATTGGCGGAGATCAGCACCGAAGATCACCGCGTGGCGGAGCGTTTTGAGGTGTATTTCAAGGGTATCGAACTGGCGAATGGCTTCCGCGAGCTGACCGACAGCCGCGAACAGCGCCAGCGTTTTGATCAGGATAACCGCAAACGTGCGGAGCGCGGTTTGCCGCAGCATCCTATCGATAACAACCTGCTGGACGCCTTGCAGCACGGTATGCCGGAATGTTCCGGCGTGGCGTTAGGGGTTGATCGGCTGGTCATGCTGGCATTGGGCGCCGACAGCCTGAGCGAAGTGTTGGCCTTCCCGGTAGGGCGCGCGTAACCGCTAACTTGCGCTATCGTGAAAACAAAAGGGTTCGGCCAGTGCCGAACCCTTTTTTCATTATGCGCTTACAAGCTGCCTGATTCGCGTTTGGTGTTGGGCGCCGGTGTGGACGGCGGAGTGCGGCCATTGCTGGTCAAGCGTGACAGCGTTTCGCTGCGCACCTGGAATGGCGGGTATGGCAGGGTAATGCCGTGTTCGCGGTAGCCGGCCAGAATCAACTGATGGATCTCGTGGCGCAATGGCATGCGATGGCCCATTTCGGCCGCATAGATGCGCATCTCGAAGATCTGAATACCCTGTTGCAGGTCGACCAGATAAACTTCCGGTGCCGGGGTATCCAGCACCAGCGCGCAGCGCTCGGCGGCGTTGAGAAGGATCTTGGTCACCTCTTCGCTGTTGGCATCGCCCGGTGCCGGTACCGTCAACACCACACGGGTCAGGTTGTCCGACAGCGACCAGTTGACGAACTGCTCGGTGATGAACGCCTTGTTCGGCACGATGATCTCTTTGCGATCCCAGTCAGAAATGGTGGTGGCGCGGGTGTTGATCTTGGTGACGGTGCCGGTCAGGTTACGGATCGTCACCGTATCGCCAATGCGAATCGGCTTCTCGAACAAAATGATCAGGCCGGAGATGAAGTTGGAGAAAATCTCCTGCATGCCGAAGCCCAACCCCACGCTGAGCGCGGTGACTACCCACTGCAGTTTCGACCATTCGATGCCGATCCAGGAAAAACTGAGGATGGCGCCGAACAGCAACAGCAGATACTTGGTAATGGTGGTGATGGCGTAGCCGGTGCCTGGCGTCAGATCAAGGTGCTGCAACACCGCCAGTTCCAGTAGCGCCGGCAGATTACGGACCAACTGCATGGTGACGATCAGCACCAAAATGGCGATCAATACCGCGCCCAATGTGATCGGATGCGCCGTTTCCACCCCGTTGACCGTCGAGGTTACGTCCCACAGGGAGATATTTTCCAGGAAGGCGAAGGCGGAATGGATCTCCGACCACAGCACGATCACCGATACCAGCGCGATCATCGTCAGGATCGAACGAACCAGCCGCAGAGACTGGGCGCTGATGGTGTCCAGATCGATCTCAGAGTCATCCACATCCATCGATCCTTCGGTGCTGTTTGGCGTATGCGGCGTTTCTTCTTCGCCACGGGCACGCTGGGCCAGGATATCGGCACGGCGCTGTTTGGCGCGGTCGAAGGCGATGCGCCGCCGTTGGATTAACATCCAGCGGCGAATAATATGGTAAACCACCAACAGGAAGAACCAGATCGCCACCGAGGTTTCCAACCTTGCCAGCAGCGCCTGCGAGGTGGTCAGGTAACCGACGGCTGAGGCCAGCGCGGCCAGCAGCGGCGCCGACAGCAGCAGCCCCCACAGCGCGGTGTTGACCATATTCTCGCCGGAGCCTTTCTTGTCCAGATACAGCGGAATACCGGCTCGCTTAAGGCTTTTGGTGACGATGGCCAGCGCCAGACAAAGCAGGATAAAGCACAGCCGCCCCAGCGTGTTGGCAAACTCGCGTTCTTTCAGGCTGTCGAAAGTGATCAATGCCATGATCAGCGGCACGATCAGCCAGATCGACATCTTGTAGTAACGCATGGCGCGTGAAACCTGTTTCACCGGCCAGCGGAAGTGCACGATAAACAGCCCTTGCGGATGAGCGAAGGCGGCGCAGATCATACAGATCCACAGGATCGGCAACGTGGCGGTGACCCCCTTGCCAATCGCCTCGGCGACCGGATAGTTCCAGGCGCTTTGCAGGCCAAAACCGAGCGCTGCCCACAGTACCGGCAGCGGCAACGCCACCAGAATCGACCAGAATACGGTGCGCATCGTCAGGAAGAACTCGTCCTGCGTCACCTTGCCGACCCGGCTGTTGGCGCGCGCCAGGAAGGCGTGATAGTGCCTGCGTGAGCTGATGCTGAAAATCACCAGCAGCAGGGCGCCGAAAATCGGGATCAACGTTTCTTTGCTGGTCACCATCATCATGAAGGCCCCCCCCAGCTGCGCCAACGTATCCAGCGACAATAAGCGTGTCAGATCCTGTGCCACGTTAATCGGATAGGACAGGGTGATCGGGTTGACGTCCGGTACCCAGAACAGATAGCGGTGGGTGGCGTCCTTGATCTCGTTCAACGCCTCAATCAATTGGGTGTTGGCTACTTTCAGCTTGGTCAGTTCGAGGATCTGGGTGTCGCAGCCGGAAAGCAGCGAATTCAGCAACTCGCGCTGGGTGCGCAGTTGGGCTTCAACGATGCGCCGCTCTGCGCTGGTCAGCTCGCTACCGTCGTCACGTTTGAACTCACGCTGGGAAAGCTTCTCCAGTTGGCTTTCAAACTGCAGGCGTTGTACGCGCAACTGGGCCATATCGCCATCCAACTGCTGCGGTTTTGGCATTTCCGGCAGCGTTGCCACCTGGGCACGCAGGGTTTCCCCCAGCGCCGACGACGAGCCGAGCCACTGGGCCTGTTCGATAATGGTACTGAGCGCTTGGCGCACTTGCAGCGTTTGCGCGGCGGCCTGGCGTTGTTGAGATGAGATCAGATCCATACGCTGCGCCTGATTGTTCAGGGCGGCGGACAGTTCACGGTTGATTTGCAGCTGTTGGCTGATGCTTTTCGGCAGATCGCCGTTTTGCTCCGCCAACTGCTCGGTTTTTTCCAACGCCAGTTCAGCTTCACGTTGTCGCTGGGCGTTAAGGTTGTTGCGCAGGGCTTGCAGCTGGACGTCGATCTTCTCGTGGCGTTTCTTGTACACGTCGGCGCGCATCCGCGCCAACTCCTGCCGGTTATTGGCCGACAGTTGCGCCAGTTCCAGTTCATCCACCTTGGCTTTGCGCGCCGCGGCTTCCGTCTGCAACAACGCCAGAGCCGCCTGGGCGTGCGGAGTGGTAGGGTTGGCGGGCTGAGCTTGCAGACGACGCTGCACTTCGGTCAACGAGCGGCGTGCATCGGTCTGTTGTTGCGGCAATTGGCCGAGCGAATCGCTGATCTCCCGCGTGCGATCCTGTTCTTGCTGCAGCAGACGCGCCTGTTCCAGCAACAGGCTGCTGGTCTGGAGGATTTGTTGCTCCAGATCGCTGGCCGGCAGATTATCGCCATTCGGCAGGATTTTGTTGTCTTCCAGCGTCAGCTGACGGCGCAATTCCTGCGTCATCTTAGGGAAATCGTCGATCACCCGTTGATACTGTTCGGAGCGCGTCAACGACTCCTGGCGCTCCGACAGCCAGTTGAGGGCACTTTGCAGCGCCTCGGTGGTTTCCGCCTGATTAGGCGCGTTTTTGCTGCTCTCTGCCTGCTTCAGCTCCTGCTTGAGCTGAGCCTCTGTGGGCACCGTGGCGGCCAGCACCGGTTGAGACAGTAAACAACCGAGCAGTAACGTGATAATCAGGCGCACGGCGTCAATTCCTTTAGATCTGCGGTGTTTCAGCGGCGGGTGCAGCCGGGATTTCGGCAAAGGCTTCACCCATGCGGGTGACGGTGCCGTTGTTCAGCTGCGGAGCGAACTGCACGCTGCCTGGGGTAAACAGGTTGATGACCGTGGAACCGAGCTTGAAGCGGCCCATCTCAGCGCCTTTTTCCAGTACGATTGCGCCTTCAGCGCCTTCTGCCGGATAGGTCCAGCGTTTGATGATACCTTCGCGCGGCGGCGTTACGGTGCCGGCCCAAACGGTTTCAATGCTGCCGACAATGGTGGCCCCCACCAGGATCTGCACCATTGGCCCGATAGCGGTATCAAATACGCAGATCACGCGCTCATTGCGCGCGAACAGGTTCGGCACGTTGGCGGCGGTCAGCGGATTTACCGAGAACAGATCGCCCGGCACATAAATCATTTCACGCAGCGTGCCGGCGCACGGCATATGGACGCGGTGATAATCACGTGGGGCCAGATAAGTGGTGGCGAACAGGCCATTGCGGAACGGCTCTGCCAGCAAGTAGTTGCCGGCCAGCAGCGCTTCCAGGCTGTAGTGATGGCCCTTGGCCTGGAAAATCTGATCTTCGCGGATCGGGCCGAGCTGGCTGATAGCGCCGTCGGCAGGCAGTGCCAGCCAGTTGGCTTCGCCGATGATGGGACGCGCGCCATCACGCAGCGGGCGCACGAAAAATTCGTTAAAGGTGGCGTAGGAGGTCAGCTCTGGCTGTTGCGCTTCCTGCATATTCACGCGGTAGTAGCGAGCGAAACCCTTAAGGACAAGCTGGGTGAGCCAGCCGGCTTGTTTGTCTGCGCCCCAGCCGGCCAGACGGGTCAGTGCCAGCTTCGGCAACCAATACTGCAATTTTATCTTGATGCTATCCAGCACGTTAACCTCTTGAATCAGGGTAAAGGGCGCGCATTGTAACGGTGGCGCTGCCACTGTCAACGCCCGCCCGCAACGATCAGTCTGCGGCGTCCGTGAGGTTTTTGCGAACCTTCACCTGCGCCATGCTTTCCAGAATGCGGTGGTAGTTGTCGAAACGCTCTTTTGCGATATCGCCTTTTTCCACCGCCGCGCGGATGGCGCAGCCTGGGTCGGTGTCATGGCGACAGTCGCGGAATTTACATCCGCCTAAATAGTCACGGAATTCGACATAGGCTTGGGTGATTTGTTCCGGATCCAGATGCCACAGACCAAATTCACGTACTCCCGGCGAGTCGATCACATCACCGCCGTGTTGGAAATGGTACAGCCGCGCGGCGGTGGTGGTATGTTGCCCCAGGCCGGAGACATCGGAAACCTGATTTACCAGAATTTGCTTATCGCTTGGCGGCAGCAGGGCGTTCAGCAGGCTGGATTTGCCCACACCAGACTGGCCGGCGAAGATACTGATGCGATCGGCCAGAGCCTGTTCAAACGCCTCCATGCCTTCGCGCGTCTGGCTGGAGACTTCCAGCACCCGGTAGCCGATATGGCGGTAAATCGCCATCATGCCGTCGACGACCTTGCGCGCCGGCGGATCCAGCAGATCGATTTTGTTCAGCACGATCAGCGGTTCGACCTCGAGCGTTTCGCACGCCACCAGGTAGCGATCGATCATATTCAGCGAAAGCTCCGGCAGGATCGCCGAAACGATAACGATCTGATTGATATTGGCGGCGATCGGCTTCACGCCGTCGTAGAAATCGGGGCGGTTCAGCACCGAGGTACGCTCGTGCACCGCCTCGACGATACCCTTGACCCCTTCATGAGCACCTACGCCGGGACGCCACACTACGCGATCGCCGGTTACCAGCGAACGCAACGTGCGGCGAATGTTGCAGCGATGCTGGGTGCCATCCGCGGCTTCAACATCGGCGTGCATGCCGAAACGGCTGATGACGATGCCGTCTTGCGGCTCCCCCAGTTGGGAATCATCCAGTTCCGGTTTGTTATCGGTGCGCTTCAGACGACGCTGATGGTTCGCCTGTACGCGGCGTTGTTGACCTTTGGACAGTTTGTTCTTAGTCACTGCGCCTCACTTGAATCGGCTTTTATCGCTCGTGGCGACCAAAAAGGCTATGATACACGCTATTTTATATTAAATAACCGTTGTTAGCCGCTACGCACCGCGTATCGCCGCCGGCAAACAGCCGGCGCCGGTCGCTGCCTTGCCCACGCTTTGTTTATCTTTCGGCTTTTACGCAGGAAATATCATGACAGGAAACGAAAACAACCTGATTTGGATCGATCTGGAGATGACTGGGTTGGATCCGGAGCGCGATCGCATTATCGAGATCGCCACGCTGGTTACCGACGCCAATCTGAACATTCTCGCTGAAGGGCCAACAATCGCCGTCCATCAATCCGACGAACAGCTCGGCCTGATGGATGACTGGAACGTGCGTACCCATACCGGCAGCGGGTTGGTGGAACGGGTGAAGGCCAGCCGTTTCGACGATCGCGCCGCCGAACTGGAAACCCTCGCTTTCCTCCAGCAATGGGTGCCGGCGGGCAAGTCGCCAATCTGCGGCAATAGCATCGGTCAGGATCGCCGTTTCCTGTTCCGCTATATGCCTGAACTTGAAGCCTACTTCCATTACCGCTATCTGGACGTCAGTACGCTGAAAGAGCTGGCGCGCCGCTGGAAACCGCAAATTCTCAGCGGCTTTAAAAAGCAGGGTACCCATCAGGCCATGGATGATATCCGCGAGTCCGTGGCTGAACTGGCCTATTACCGCGAACATTTCATCCAGTTGTGATGGTCGCTCGGGCCCCTTTGGGGCCCCTGTACTGTGAAAAGCTTTCGATTCCGCCGCTTAATTAGCCAGTTTGACGCTTTAATCGGCAATCAAACAAAAATCGCGTTTTTTTGCTTTCAGGGGCTTGCGGCAAAAAGGATTTCTCGTATAATGCGCACCCCGTACCGATGAAGAATTTCGTTTAGTTCCGACATCGATACGCCGGGCGGGAATAGCTCAGTTGGTAGAGCACGACCTTGCCAAGGTCGGGGTCGCGAGTTCGAGTCTCGTTTCCCGCTCCAAATTCAACAATGTTGCTGATGCGGCATGATGAATAAAAAAGTGTTAAGCAGTACCCATGCGACGCGGGAATAGCTCAGTTGGTAGAGCACGACCTTGCCAAGGTCGGGGTCGCGAGTTCGAGTCTCGTTTCCCGCTCCAAAAAATTCAAAGGCCATGTTGTTGTTTGATGGCCGGATGCTCAAGCATCTCAATGCGGGAATAGCTCAGTTGGTAGAGCACGACCTTGCCAAGGTCGGGGTCGCGAGTTCGAGTCTCGTTTCCCGCTCCAATTTTATCTTCGATTTATCTCAACCCAACGCCTTCAGCGACGCGGTTTTTTGCCTCTCCGTACACACCCTGTCGAAATGTTGTGAACAGAGTTATCCACAGGTAACGTTCATAATACCCGCAGTTCAAAAAATCAACACCACAGAAATGAAATATATATCCCGTTGATTTGTAGTTATATTTTTTTATCGAAAAACGTTATGCCGATCACTTGCTCTTTTTGTTGCATTTGAAAGACAAAGCATTTTTATTTTTATGCACAAATCCACAGAGCGACTATTGAGGACGGAGCGACGGATCCGACGTGGTTTTACGCATCCCTCGGTAATCCTTTTTCCACAGCCCGTATCAATCGTTTTTTCTGCGTTGTCTGCACTTCTATGCCCTGCGCGTCGCGTCGCGCCAACTGTTGATCAAGCGCCCAGTCAATATGTTCGTCCAGCATGGGGTTTTGATGCCTCCGGGAGCGCAGCGCTATCACTACGGCATCCTGATAAGGGGCATTGCCCAGCGCCACGGCAATATTGCGCAGCCAGCGCAAATGGCCGATACGCCGGATAGCGGAGCCTTCGGTGATGCGCAGGAATTTCTCTTCCGTCCAGCCGAACAGTTCAATCAACTGCGGCGCATGCAGTGCAGCACGCGGACTGAAATCATCTTCGTCGGTGAGTTGGGAAAAGCGATTCCACGGGCAGATCAGCTGGCAGTCGTCACAGCCGTAAATACGGTTACCCAGCAGCGGGCGAAATTCTTCCGGGATGACACCTTCAAGCTCGATGGTCAGATAAGAGATACAGCGGCGAGCGTCCACGGTGTAAGGAGCGACAATCGCGCCGGTTGGGCAGGTGGTGATGCAGGCGACGCAGCGGCCACACTGTTCCGGCTGCGGCTCATCCACCGGTAGCGGCAGATCGATCAGCAGTTCTCCGAGAAAGAACCAGGAACCGGCTTCGCGATTGAGAATGAGTGAGTGTTTACCAACCCAGCCAATGCCGGCCTTGGAGGCCAATGCGCGCTCCATCACCGGGGCCGAATCGACAAAGGGACGAAAGTTCAGTTCGCCGCAGTAAGCCTGGATCTGATCGCCGAGCTTTTTCAGCCGCTGGCGCAGCAATTTATGATAATCCCGCCCCAGCGCATAGCGGCTGACGTAACCCAATTGCGGATTATTCAGGGTGCTGGCAAAGGCCGCTTTCGCCGGCAAGTAGTTCATGCGCACGCTGATCACCCGCAGCGTACCGGGCAGCAGCTCATGCGGCCGTGCACGCAGCATGCCATGACGCGCCATCCACTCCATTTCGCCGTGGTATTGCTTGTCCAGCCATGCCTGCAACTTGGGTTCTTCGGCGCTCAGATCGGTATCGCAAATGCCTACCTGCTGGAATCCTAGCGATTGCCCCCATTGCTTGATATGTTGGGCGAGTTGATTGAGATCGAGGGGGTGTGTCATGACGGGCCACAGTGAAAAACAATACACCGATAGTTTATCACACTCTGTCTGGTCTGCGGACTGGATCCGGCAGGCAGAACCTGCCGCCGCCGCTTCGCTCGGTATTTCACTCTACGATTTGATGCAGCGTGCCGGTGAGGCGGCTTATGCCCTGGCGCGCGACCAATACCCGGCCGGCAGCCACTGGCTGGTGTTGTGTGGTCACGGTAACAATGGTGGCGACGGTTACGTGGTCGCCAAACTTGCTGCAGCCGCCGGCGTAAAGATTACGTTAATTGCCTGCGAGGGCTCGCGGCCCTTGCCCGTTGAGGCCGCTGCCGCCCGGCAGGCCTGGCTGAACGCCGGGGGTGAAATTCATCCGGCTGACAGCCGCTGGCCGGAGAGTATCGATCTGATTATCGATGGCCTGCTCGGCACCGGGCTGAATACCGCACCGCGGTCCCCCTACAATACCTTGATTGAGGCGGCTAATCGCAGCTCGGCGCCGGTTATCGCGCTTGATATCCCTTCAGGGCTGTTGGCGGAAAGCGGCGCTGCGCCCGGCGCGGTCATCCGCGCGACGCATACCCTCACCTTTATTGCCCTCAAACCGGGTCTGTTGACCGGCCAGGCACGTGATTGGGTCGGGCAACTTCATCAGAGTAGGCTAGGATTATCGGGCTGGCTGGCAAAGCAATCGGCGCAGATTCATCGGGTTACCGCAGATTCACTGCCCCAGTGGCTAAAGCCGCGCCGGCCTTGTTCACACAAGGGGGAGCAAGGGCGTTTGCTATTGGTGGGCGGCGATCAGGGCTTTGGCGGGGCCATACGCATGGCGGCAGAAGCCGCACTGCGCAGCGGTGCAGGATTAGTGCGAGTACTCACTCACATTGAGCATGTCGGGCCACTGCTTACCGCCCGTCCTGAGCTGATGGTGCAACGTCTGAGCGACGATACGCTGCTACAGGCGCTCGATTGGGCGGATGTGGTGGTGGTGGGGCCGGGGCTGGGCCAGGGTGAATGGGGTCGGAATGCACTGAAAGTGCTGCAAGCCAGTGATAAACCGGCGTTATGGGATGCCGATGCACTGAACTTGCTGGCATTAAATCCCGAGAAGCGTCAGAATCGCGTGATTACTCCGCATCCTGGGGAGGCTGCGCGCTTGTTGGGGTGCAGTACCGCTGATATTGAGAGTGATCGCTTACTTGCAGTGCGCAAGCTGGTGGTGCATTACGGTGGCGTGGCGGTGCTGAAAGGTGCCGGTACGCTGATTGCCGATGACCGGGGCGAGATGGCGATAGCGGACGTCGGCAATGCGGGCATGGCCTCCGGCGGTATGGGGGATGTGCTGTCGGGCATTATTGGCGGTTTGCTGGGGCAAAAGCTCTCGCTGTATGATGCAGCCTGCGCGGGGTGTGTAGTGCACGGTGCAGCTGCCGATCGCGTGGCGGCAAGACAAGGAACAAGAGGGATGCTGGCGAGCGATTTACTGCCTGAAATCCCTTATTACGTTAATCCTGAGTTGGCATAATAGAAACTATCGAATGAAAGAACTCGTTTTACCTCTGCCGGATGAGGCAGCGACTGTCGCATTGGGTGCCGCCTTGGCCAAGGCGTGCGATCGCGCCAGCGTAATTTATCTTTACGGTGACCTGGGCGCCGGTAAAACCACCTTCAGCCGTGGTTTTCTGCAGGCTTTGGGGCATCAGGGCAATGTTAAAAGCCCAACCTATACGCTGGTCGAGCCCTATGCTCTGCAGCCACTGGCGGTATACCATTTTGATCTGTATCGGCTAGCCGATCCGGAAGAACTCGAGTTTATGGGTATTCGCGATTATTTTGCGCAGGATGCCATTTGCCTGGTTGAATGGCCACAGCAGGGTACCGGCGTGTTGCCGGATCCGGATCTGGAGCTGCACCTCAGCTATCAGGATCTGGGGCGTGAGGCAAAAATTCAGGCGGTTTCCGCCTACGGTAGCCAGATTTTAGACCGTATCCACGGGCCACAGGAATGACGCCGCAATGACGTATGCGTTGAAAAAATTACTTATAATCACCCTGATCGCCGTATTGGGGTCTTTTGGTGCGGCCAATGCGCTGGCCGCATCGTCGCTGTCTGACATCAAAGTATCCAATGCTCAGCGAGAGGCCACGGTATCGGTGAGCTTCAATGGCCCGCCGGATTATGCCTTCTTCCCACTGCACGGCCCGGACCGCGTGGTTCTGGATGTTAACCAAAAAGGCAAGGTTGGCGGCCTTCCGCTGAATTTCAGCGGGCAGAACCTGGTAAAAAGCATCCGTTCCAGTACGCCGAAAGACGCTCAGAGCGTGCGGTTGGTCTTCGATCTGACCCAGCGTTCGAAGACCCGCGTCGCTACGCGCCAAAATGGCGGCATTTATACCGTAGTATTTACCATTGCCGCCGAGGGCAGCGCCAACACCAATGTGGTGCGCAGAACCCCGACGGTTACACCTGCGCCGGCCCCTGTAGTGGTCCGCGAACCGGTACGCAAAACGCCGGTAATGAGCGAGCCTGAGCCTGAACCGGTGCGCAGAGCGCCGAGCGGCTCCAATCCCTTCACCAATAAACCAAGCGTAGTATCGGGCACTGCATCGGAAATTACGCCGCGCAGCAGCCGCGTTTCCGTAGGTTCCGGCGATCGGGTCGTGGTGGCGATTGATGCCGGCCACGGTGGGCAGGATCCGGGCGCTATCGGCCCGAACGGCCTGAAAGAAAAAAATGTCACCATTGGCATAGCCCGCCGTTTGCAGGCCATGTTGGATGCCGATCCGCAGTTCAAACCGGTGCTGACGCGCACAGGCGATTACTTCATCTCGGTGATGGGGCGTTCTGACGTGGCGCGTAAACAGGGTGCCAATGTGCTGGTCTCCATTCATGCTGACGCCGCACCAAACCGCAGCGCTAACGGAGCCTCAGTTTGGGTGCTGTCCAACCGTCGCGCCAACAGTGAAATGGCTGGCTGGCTGGAACAACATGAGAAACAGTCTGAGCTGCTTGGCGGTGCGGGTGATTTGCTGGCTAACAGCCAGGCCGATCCTTACCTGAGCCAGGCGGTGCTGGATCTGCAGTTCGGCCACTCGCAGAGAGTGGGCTACGATGTTGCGGTAAAAGTATTGCAGCAGTTGCAGAGCGTGGGTTCATTGCATAAACGCCGACCGGAACACGCCAGCCTTGGCGTGCTGCGTTCGCCGGACATCCCATCGCTGCTGGTGGAAACAGGGTTTATCAGTAATAGCACGGAGGAGCGGCTGCTGGGCAGTAGCGCGTATCAGGATAAAATTGCCAGGGCGATTCACAATGGCCTGCGCAGTTATTTCCTGGCGCATCCGCTACAAGCCGACCCAAAGGTGGAAAACCGTCCGCTGGACGTCGCAGCGGCGGTTAAAACTCCAGCCCCAGCTCGCTCGGTCGCCAAAGCGAAGCCCAGCGTGAAGAAAGCGTCAAAACATAAAGTGACGCGCGGTGATACGTTGTCATCCATTGCTTCCCGTTATGGTGTCAGCGTCGGTGACCTGAAGCGCGTGAATAAACTGAAGTCGGACGTCGCGCCGCTGGATCGGACGCTGACTATCCCGCAGGCCTAGCGCCAACATGACAGGAGCCAGTATGCCCATCCAGGTGTTACCGCCACAGCTCGCCAACCAGATTGCCGCCGGCGAAGTGGTCGAGCGGCCCGCGTCGGTGGTGAAAGAGCTGGTGGAGAACAGTCTGGATGCCGGGGCGACGCGCATCGATATCGATATCGAACGCGGCGGCGCCAAGCTGATCCGCATTCGCGATAACGGTTGCGGCATTGGCAAGGACGATCTTGCCCTGGCGCTGGCTCGTCATGCCACCAGTAAAATCAGTACCCTCGACGATTTGGAAGCGATTGTCAGCCTCGGTTTTCGCGGTGAAGCGCTGGCCAGCATCAGTTCGGTTTCTCGTTTGACCCTCACCTCGCGCACCGCAGAACAAAGCGAAGCCTGGCAGGCCTATGCCGAAGGCCGCGATCAGGCGGTGACGATCAAGCCGGCGGCGCACCCGACAGGCAGCACGTTGGAAGTGCTGGATTTGTTCTACAACACTCCGGCACGCCGCAAGTTTATGCGCACCGAGAAAACCGAATTTGGTCATATTGATGAAGTCGTGCGGCGCATTGCGCTGGCGCGTTTCGATGTGGCGATAAACCTCAGCCACAATGGCAAACTGATCCGCCAATACCGCGCCGCGAAAGACGAGAGCCAGCATGAACGTCGTCTGGGCAGCATTTGTGGGCCGGCATTTTTGCAGCATGCGTTGAACATCGCCTGGCAGCACGGGGACCTGACCATTCGCGGTTGGGTGGCCGATCCCGCCGGCGCCCGCCAACTGGGTGAAATGCAGTATTGCTACGTCAACAGCCGCATGATGCGCGATCGCCTGATCAACCACGCCATCCGCCAGGCTTATCAGGATCAATTAAAAGACGAGCAGCAGCCCGCTTATGTGCTGTATCTCGAGGTAGATCCCCATCAGGTTGACGTGAATGTTCATCCGGCCAAGCATGAGGTGCGTTTTCATCAGGCACGGCTGGTACATGATTTTATCTATCAGGCGGTAACCACCGTACTGCAGCAGGTTGGCAATGTTCCGCTGCCGCTGGCGGATGAGCAGGCCCAGGAACCCGCTCCGGTCTGGCAGCCGGAAAACCGCGTCGCCGCCGGCGGCAACCATTTCTCGCAGCCTGCGCCACGTCGCGAGCCTCCACCGGCTGAACCTGCGGTTGCGCGCGAACCTGCGCCACAGCCGGCTTATCACGCGGGCAGCGGTTATCAAAAACGTGAAGGGGAGCTGTATGGCAAGCTGCTGCAGGCTGCTCCCGCCGCCGAGCCGCGTCAGGAAACGCCGAAACAGCCGCTGTTCCCACCGGTGAAAATCGAGCAGGAAACGCCACTGGCGGGCAGTCAGCACAGCTTTGGTCGGGTACTGATGATTTACCCGCCGTGCTACGCGCTGATTGAAAGCCGCCAACGGCTTATGTTGTTGAACCTGCCGGTGGCTGAACGCTGGCTGCGTCAGGCTCAGCTCAGCCCGTCGGAAGAGGGCCTGCGGCCACAGCCGCTGCTGATTCCCATTAAACTGACCTTGAATAAAAACGAGGCGGCCGCCTGCGTGCGCCATCAGCCGCTGCTGGTCACTATGGGGCTGGATCTGCAGTCAGATCATGGGCGTGTGACGCTGCGCGCAGTACCTTTACCATTACGCCAACAAAATTTACAAAAACTGATACCCGAACTGCTAGGCTATCTGGCCGAGCATCAGGAGATGTCGCCCGCGGTGTTAGCCACCTGGATCGCCCGCCATTTAGGCAGCGAGCACGAACAGTGGAACACCTCGCAAGCGATACAATTGCTGACCGACGTTGAACGACTTTGCCCGCAATTGGTCAAATTACCTCCGAGCGGACTTTTACAACCTGTTGATTTACAGGCTGCACTGACAGCCCTTAAGCATGATTGAAACTGAAATGACACCACGTCCCCCGGCTATTTTTATCATGGGGCCGACCGCCTCCGGCAAAACCGCTCTGGCGATCGCGCTGCGTGAGCGCCTGCCTGTGGAACTGATCAGCGTGGATTCCGCACTGATTTATCGTGGGATGGATATCGGCACCGCCAAGCCGAGCGCCGACGAGCTGGCGCAGGCTCCGCACAGGCTGATTGACATCCGCGATCCCGTTGAAGCTTACTCCGCAGCGGATTTTCGTGCCGATGCGTTGAAAGAGATGGCCGCCATTACCGCCGCAGGCCGTATCCCGCTGCTGGTGGGGGGCACCATGCTCTACTTCAAGGCGCTGCTGGAGGGATTATCGCCGCTTCCGTCCGCCGATCCGGCGGTGCGAGAACGCATCGAACAGCAGGCGGCAGAGCAGGGTTGGGACGTTTTGCACCGTCAGTTACAAGAGATTGACCCGGTTGCGGCAATGAGAATTCATCCGAATGATCCGCAGAGACTGTCCAGAGCACTGGAAGTTTTTTTTATTTCGGGTAAAACTTTAACGGAACTGACTAAAATTTCGGGTGAATCGTTGCCGTATCATGTTCACCAATTTGCGATAGCGCCGACCAGCCGTGAGTTGATCCATCAACGCATCGAGCTGCGGTACCATCAAATGTTGGCGGCAGGTTTTGAGACGGAAGCGCGTGCACTTTTTGCACGGGGTGATTTGCATACGGATTTGCCTTCCATTCGCTGTGTCGGTTATCGCCAGATGTGGTCATATTTGTCTGGCGAAATTAGTTACGATGAGATGGTTTATCGTGGTATTTGCGCAACGCGTCAGTTGGCCAAGCGCCAAATGACCTGGTTACGGGGCTGGAACTCGGTACATTGGCTGGACAGCGAGAAGCCGGGAGAGGCTTTGGACTCGGTAATACAGGTTGTTAGTGCATAGGTTGAGTGATTGTGTACAATTGATGAGTATTCAGCGCGCAAATTTTTTAGGTCGTTTATTTTAGAGCCGACAGGTTCTTAGTTACAAACAACAAGCAAATAAGGAAAAGATAGAATGGCTAAGGGGCAATCTTTGCAAGATCCGTTCCTGAACGCATTGCGTCGTGAACGTGTTCCGGTTTCTATTTATTTGGTGAATGGTATTAAGCTGCAAGGCCAGATTGAGTCTTTTGACCAGTTTGTCATCCTGTTGAAAAACACGGTGAGCCAGATGGTTTATAAGCACGCTATCTCTACCGTTGTTCCGTCACGCCCGGTTTCGCACCATAGCAACAATCCGAGCGCCGGCACCAGTAACTATCACCATGGTAACAACCCGTCTGCGCCGCAACAGCCGCAGCAGGAAAGCGATGACGCTGAATAAAGCGCGTTGCGAGTCAACCATGACGGGGAGCATAAGCAGCCGTGGGCTGTTTATGTCCCCCAAACTCGCGGTATATGTCCGTTTGAGAGGTTGCACGCTTGTTTGACCGTTATGAAGCCGGTGAGCAGGCCGTCCTGGTTCATATCTATTTCTCGCAAGACAAAGATACGGAAGATCTCAGTGAGTTCGAATCCCTGGTGTCCTCAGCGGGTGTTGAAGCTTTGCAAGTGGTTACTGGTAGCCGCAAAGCCCCACATCCCAAGTACTTTGTAGGCGAAGGAAAGGCCGAAGAAATTGCAGATGCGGTAAAAGCCAGTGGCGCATCTGTTGTCCTGTTTGATCATTCCCTTTCCCCGGCGCAGGAGAGAAATCTTGAACGCCTGTGTGAATGCCGTGTGATCGATCGCACCGGGTTGATTCTAGACATCTTTGCCCAGCGTGCCCGTACCCATGAAGGTAAGCTGCAGGTAGAGTTGGCGCAATTGCGTCATATCGCCACGCGTCTGGTTCGTGGCTGGACGCACCTTGAACGCCAAAAAGGGGGGATAGGCCTGCGCGGGCCGGGGGAAACCCAGTTAGAAACCGACCGTCGCCTGTTGCGTGATCGTATTAGCTTGATTTTACGCCGCCTGGAGCGGGTAGCCAAGCAGCGTGAACAGGGCCGACGTGCGCGTACCCGTGCTGACGTGCCGACCGTATCGCTGGTGGGCTACACCAACGCCGGCAAATCTACTCTGTTTAACCGAATAACGTCTGCCGATGTGTATGCGGCGGACCAGCTATTTGCCACCCTGGATCCCACTCTGCGCCGTATTGACGTGGCGGACGTGGGCGATACCGTGTTGGCGGATACCGTAGGCTTTATCCGGCACCTGCCGCACGATCTGGTAGCCGCCTTCAAGGCGACGCTGCAGGAAACGCGCCAGGCGTCTCTGCTGTTACATGTAATCGACGCCGCGGATCCCCGCGTTGATGAAAACATTGAAGCGGTAAACACCGTGCTGGCAGAAATTGAATCGGATGAGATCCCTACACTGTTAGTGATGAACAAAATAGATATGCTGGATGATTTTGTCCCGCGTATCGACCGCAACGATGAAAACTTACCGATCCGGGTGTGGCTGTCCGCCGCCAGCGGTGAAGGTATCCCGTTGCTGTATCAGGCGTTGACGGAACGCTTATCGGGGGAAATCGCGCAATATGAGCTGCGCTTACCGCCACAGGCAGGCCGTCTTCGTAGCCGTTTTTACCAGCTTCAGGCAATTGAGAAAGAGTGGAACGAAGAAGACGGCAGTATCGGCATGGTGATTCGTATGCCAATTGTCGAATGGCGTCGCCTCTGTAAACAGGAACAGGACCTGATTAACTTTATAGTATGATCATATCCTGTTACATTTGAGCTTCGCGTAAGCCTGAAGTACCCAATCACAGAATATGGAGCTAAAACATGGCGTGGAATCAGCCCGGTAATAACGGACAGGACCGCGACCCGTGGGGGAGCAGCAATAATAATGGCGGCAACTCTGGCGGTAATAACAAAGGCGGTCGCGAGCAAGGACCTCCTGATTTGGACGATATCTTCCGCAAGCTGAGCAAGAAACTGAGCGGCTTGGGCGGGGGTAAAGGTTCCAACAGCAATAACAGCGGCGGCACCGGTACCTCAGGTCCGGGTTTCAGCAGCCGTATCGTCGGCATTGCTGCGGTTGCGGTGGTGGTGATTTGGGCCGCCAGCGGCTTCTACACCATCAAAGAAGCCGAACGTGGCGTAGTCACTCGTTTCGGCAAGTTCAGCCACCTGGTGCAACCGGGCCTGAACTGGAAACCGACCTTCATCGACGAAGTTCGTCCGGTCAACGTGGAGTCCGTGCGTGAACTGGCGGCTTCCGGCGTGATGCTGACCTCCGATGAGAACGTAGTGCGCGTGGAAATGAACGTGCAGTACCGCGTGACCAATCCGGAAGCCTATCTGTTCAGCGTGACCAGTGCCGACGACAGCTTGAGCCAGGCCACCGACAGTGCCCTGCGTGGCGTTATCGGCAAGTACACCATGGACAAGATCCTGACCGAAGGCCGTACTATCGTTCGTAGCGATACCCAACGCGTACTGGAAGAGACCATTCGTCCGTACAACATGGGGATCACGCTGCTGGACGTCAACTTCCAGGCTGCCCGTCCGCCGGAAGAGGTGAAAGCCGCATTTGACGATGCGATTGCCGCGCGTGAGAACGAGCAGCAGTACATCCGTGAGGCGGAAGCTTACGCCAACGAAGTTCAGCCACGTGCCAACGGTCAGGCGCAGCGTCTGCTGGAAGATGCGAAAGCGTATAAAGACCGTACCGTCCTGGAAGCTCAGGGTGAGGTAGCGCGCTTTGCCAAACTGTTGCCGGAATACAAATCCGCCCCGGAAATTACCCGTGAGCGTCTGTATATCGAAACCATGGAAAAAGTCCTGAGCCACACCCGCAAGGTGCTGGTGAATGACAAAGGCAACAACCTGATGGTGTTACCGCTTGAGCAAATGCTGCGTGGCCCTGCCGGCGCGGCGGGTGAAGGCAGTAAAGACACCAGCCTGATTCGTCTCAACCCCGCTCCGTCTGCCAACAGTGGCGCCGGCTCGAACAGCCAGCGTAGCAACAGCGGCTCGGTCATGGACCAACGCCGGGCGAATGCGCAGCGTGACGACACCACTCGCGTAGGGAGAGAGTAATCAATGCGTAAGTCTTTTATAGTTATCGTCCTCGCGGTGCTGGTGGCGCTGTACGCCTCCCTGTTCGTGGTGCAAGAAGGCCAGCGTGGCATCGTGCTGCGTTTCGGCAAGGTACTGCGTGACAGCGACAACAAACCGCTGGTGTATGCGCCGGGTCTGCACTTCAAGATCCCGTTTATCGAATCAGTGAAAACGCTGGACGCGCGTATCCAGACCATGGACAACCAGGCTGACCGTTTCGTGACCAGCGAGAAGAAAGACCTGATCGTCGATTCTTACCTGAAATGGCGCATCAGTGATTTCAGCCGTTACTATCTGGCCACCGGCGGCGGTGACGTTTCGCAAGCCGAAGTGTTGTTGAAACGTAAATTCAGTGACCGTCTGCGTTCCGAGATTGGTCGTCTGGATGTGAAAGACATCGTGACCGACTCGCGCGGCAAGCTGATGTCTGACGTACGTGATGCGCTGAATACGGGTACCGTTGGTGACGGCGAAGAAGTGGCAACCACCGAAGCGGATGATGCCATTGCTTCTGCTGCGGCCCGCGTTGAGAAGGAAACCACCGGCAACCTGCCGAAGGTTAACCCGAACAGCATGGCGGCACTGGGTATTGAAGTGATTGACGTGCGTATCAAGCAGATCAACCTGCCGGCGGAAGTGTCTGACGCAATCTACCAGCGTATGCGCGCCGAGCGTGAAGCGGTAGCCCGTCGTCACCGTTCACAAGGCCAGGAAGAAGCTGAGAAACTGCGCGCAACTGCGGACTACGAAGTGACTCGTACGTTGGCGGAAGCTGAACGTACGGCGCGTATCACCCGTGGTGATGGCGATGCGGAAGCCGCCAAACTGTTTGCTGCCGCATTCAGCCAGGATCCGGATTTCTATGCCTTTATCCGTAGCCTGCGTGCTTATGAAACCAGTTTCAGCAGCAACAACCAGGACGTGATGGTACTGAGCCCGGACAGCGATTTCTTCCGCTACATGAAGTCGCCTGATTCCACGCGCAAGTAACAGCGACAGGTAAATCTTTGGGGCCCGTTTAACCGCGGGCCCTTTCTTTTTTGGGGTGAGGCATGAATTCAACGATTTGGCTGGCGCTTGGGCTGGTTTTGGTGCTGGAAGGGCTGGGGCCGATGTTGTTTCCACAGGCCTGGCGTAAAATGGTATTGGCGATGACCCAGTTGCCTGACGCTACGTTGCGGCGATTTGGCGGGGGAATAGTGGTTGCGGGCTGTGTGATCTACTACATGTTGCGTAGCCGTACGGGGCTTTAAAGTTTAGCCTAAAAAAGACGCAATCGTATGCTAAAAGTGCTGAAAATCGAAAATTACGGTGGTAGAATCCATTTTTAAGCAACCGGTGATTTTGAAAATGGGTAAGAACGTCGTCGTACTGGGCACCCAATGGGGTGACGAAGGTAAGGGCAAGGTCGTAGACCTGCTGACTGAACGGGCTCAATATGTTGTGCGCTACCAAGGTGGCCATAACGCTGGCCACACTCTGGTTATTAACGGTGAAAAAACCGTCCTTCATTTAATTCCTTCAGGCATTCTGCGTGATAACGTGACCAGCATCATCGGCAACGGTGTAGTTCTGGCGCCAGACGCATTGATGAAAGAAATGGGTGAACTCGAAGCGCGCGGCATCCCGGTACGCGAACGTCTGTTACTGTCCGAAGCCTGCCCGCTGATCCTGCCTTATCACGTTGCGCTGGATAACGCGCGTGAGAAAGCGCGCGGTGCGAAAGCCATCGGCACCACCGGTCGCGGTATCGGCCCGGCTTACGAAGATAAAGTTGCCCGCCGCGGTCTGCGCGTTGGCGATCTGTTCAACAAAGAAACCTTCGCCGTTAAGCTGAAAGAAATCATCGATTACCATAACTTCCAGCTGGTTAACTACTACAAAGTCGAAGCCGTTGATTATCAGGCCACTCTGGATTACGTACTGTCCATCGCCGATATCCTGACCGCGATGGTTGTTGACGTTTCCGAACTGCTGGACGGCGCGCGCAAGCGTGGCGATCTGATCATGTTCGAAGGCGCTCAGGGTACTCTGCTGGATATCGACCACGGTACTTATCCGTACGTAACCTCTTCCAATACAACTGCTGGCGGCGTTGCTACCGGTTCAGGTATTGGTCCGCGTTACGTGGATTACGTACTGGGTATCGTTAAAGCTTACTCTACCCGCGTGGGTGCAGGCCCGTTCCCTACTGAGCTGTTCGATGAAACCGGTGAATACCTGTGCAAACAGGGTAACGAGTTCGGCGCTACCACTGGCCGTCGTCGTCGTACCGGTTGGCTGGACGCGGTAGCGGTTCGCCGCGCAGTGCAGATCAACTCCCTGTCCGGCTTCTGCCTGACCAAGCTGGACGTGCTGGATGGCTTGAAAGAAGTGAAAATCTGCGTGGGTTACCGTATGCCTGACGGCCGCGAAATGGACACCACGCCGCTGGCTGCAGAAGGTTGGGAAGGCATTGAGCCAATCTACGAAACCTTGCCGGGCTGGAGCGATACGACTTTCGGCGTGAAAGATCACAGCAAACTGCCTCAGGCGGCGCTGGATTACATCAAGCGTATTGAAGAATTGACTGGCGTACCGGTAGATATTATCTCTACTGGCCCAGATCGTAGCGAGACCATGATCCTGCGCGACCCGTTCGACGCATAATCTGGCTTTCTGCAATAAACAAACCGGGCATGTCCCGGTTTGTTTTTATCATTATTCTCCCCGATTGCGGTTTCACGTCAAAAAATCCTTTCTTTCACCCGCTCCAGAGCTTGAGATACGCTAAATAATTAGCGGCGAACTCTCCGGCTGGTTTATTATCCAATAAGTAATCTTTTGAATAATGCCGAAAATCGGCTTGTCAGACGGGTAAAAAGAGACCCAGAGGTAGATGTGCAGTTAACAAGTTTTACTGATTATGGCCTGCGGGCGTTGATCTACATGGCCTCGCTGCCACCGGACAAAATGACCAGCATTTCGGAAGTTACCGAAGTCTATGGCGTGTCCCGTAACCATATGGTGAAGATCATCAATCAGTTAAGCCGGGTTGGGTTTGTGACCGCCGTGCGCGGAAAGAACGGTGGCATCCGTTTGGGCAAGCCTGCCGAAACCATTCGCCTCGGCGACGTGGTAAGAGCGCTGGAGCCGCTCTCGTTGGTTAACTGCAACAGTGATTTTTGCCACATAACCCCTGCCTGCCGCCTGAAGCAGGTGCTCCACCAGGGCGTACAGAATTTCCTTGAAGAGCTGGATAGCCACACGTTGGCCGATATGGTCGAAGACAATCCACCGCTCTACAAGCTATTGCTTGTCGAATAAAGCGTCGCTGAGAAGACAAGGCTCAGCGGCACCCTGCTTATGACAACGGAGGAACCGCAATGTCACAAGATCCATTCCTGGAACGAGAAGCAGAAAAATATGAATCCCCAATCCCGAGCCGTGAATTCATTCTGGCCCATCTGGCGAAAAGAGAAACGCCGGCCAGCCGCGAAGAGCTGGCCAAAGAGCTGGATTTAACCGGTGAAGAAGCGCTTGAAGCGTTACGCCGTCGCCTGCGCGCAATGGAACGTGACGGCCAATTGATATTTACCCGCCGCCAGTGTTATGCGCTGCCGGAACGTTTGGACCTGCTGCGCGGCACCGTTATCGGGCACCGCGACGGTTTTGGTTTCCTGCGCATTGAAGGCAGCAAAGACGACCTGTATTTGTCGGCTGAGCAGATGAAAATGGCGATCCACGGTGATGTGGTGCTGGCGCAGGCGATGGCGGCCGACCGTAAGGGCCGTCGTGAAGCGCGTATCGTGCGCGTATTGGTGCCGAAAACCAGTCAAATCGTCGGCCGCTTTTTTATGGACGCGGGAACCGGCTTTGTGGTGCCGGACGACAGCCGTCTCAGCTTTGATATCCTGATCCCCGCCGAGGCCGTCAGCGGTGCGCGCATGGGCTTTATGGTGGTGGTTGAACTGACCCAGCGCCCGACCCGCCGTACCAAGGCGGTAGGCAAGATTGTTGAGATCCTCGGCGATAAAATGGGCACCAGCATGGCGGTGGACATCGCACTGCGTACCCATGAGATCCCGCATGTCTGGCCGCCGCAGGTGGAGAAACAGGTTGCCGATCTCAGCGAAGAAGTACCGGAGGCCGCCAAGAAAGGCCGCGTTGACCTGCGTCAACTGCCGCTGGTGACGATTGACGGCGAAGACGCGCGCGATTTCGATGACGCCGTCTACTGCGAGAAAAAACGCGGCGGCGGCTGGCGCCTGTGGGTAGCGATTGCCGACGTCAGCTACTACGTACGCCCTCGCACCGCATTGGATGACGAAGCGCGCAACCGCGGGACGTCGGTGTACTTCCCGTCGCAGGTTATCCCGATGCTGCCGGAAGTGCTGTCCAACGGTCTGTGCTCGCTGAACCCGCAGGTCGATCGCCTGTGTATGGTGTGCGAGATGACCATCTCCGCCCAGGGGCGTCTGTCGACATCCAAGTTCTATGAAGCTGTGATGAGTTCACACGCTCGCTTAACCTACAATAAAGTCTGGCATATTCTGCAGGGCGATGAGGAGCTGCGTGAGCATTATCACCCGCTGGTCAAGCACCTGCAGGAACTGCACGCCATGTACAAGGTGTTGGATCAGGCGCGCGCGGAACGTGGCGGCATCGCCTTCGAAACCGAAGAAGCCAAGTTTATCTTTAATGCCGAACGCCGTATTGAGCGCGTTGAGCCAACGGTGCGCAACGACGCCCATAAGCTGATCGAAGAGTGCATGATCATGGCGAACGTCGCCGCAGCGCGCTTTGTCGAGAAACATAACGAACCGGCGCTGTTCCGCGTGCACGATCGTCCAAGCGACGATCATATTACCGCACTGCGCAGCGTACTGGGTGAACTGGGCCTGACGCTGGGCGGCGGTAACAAACCGCAGCCGAAGGACTACGCCACCCTGATGGATGAAGTGGCTGAGCGTCCTGACCGCGAAATGCTGCAAACCATGCTGCTGCGTTCGATGAAACAGGCGATCTACGATCCGGAAAACCGCGGGCACTTTGGCCTGGCGCTGGCTTCTTACGGCCACTTTACGTCACCGATCCGCCGTTATCCGGACCTGGCGTTGCACCGTGCGATCAAATATCTGCTGGCTAAAGAGCACGGCCAGCCGAAAGAGCGCTGGACGCCGACCGGCGGCTGGCACAGCGAGTTCGAAGAGATGCTGCAGCTCGGCGAACACTGTTCAATGGCCGAACGCCGTGCCGATGAAGCGACGCGCAACGTAGCTGACTGGCTGAAATGCGACTTTATGCAGGACCACGTCGGTGAAGTGTTTAGCGGCATTATCGCCAGCGTGACCGGCTTCGGTTTCTTCGTGCGTCTGAACGATCTGTTTATCGACGGCCTGGTGCACGTATCATCGCTGGATAACGATTATTATCGCTACGATAATATTGGCCAGCGTCTGATCGGCGAATCCTCCGGCATGGTTTATCGCCTGGGGGATACGGTGGAGATCCGCGTTGAAGCGGTGCATATGGACGAGCGCAAGATTGATTTTGCTTTGGTCTCCAGCACCCGCAAACCGCGTGGTGAAGGTAAAACCGAACGTGACCGCGCCAAGAACGGCGGCCAACGTACCTTGCGTGACGGCGCCGGCGCAGGCCGTGCTCCGGCATCGCAGCGCAACAAGCGTCGTGGTGGCAAGCCGCCGGCCAACTTTGAGCCGGACAGCGCCTTCCGCAAAAAAGACGACGCCAAACCGGCTGACCAGGTGAAGAAAGACAAAAAGGCCAAGGCCAAGAAAGCGTCTGACAAAACCCGGAAAATAGCGGCGGCGACCAAGGCCAAACGCGCCGGCAAGAAGAAAGGTGCTGAGCAGGCTTAATCTGCCGCACGTCATTATCACCGGCAGGCATTTGCCTGCCGCACAGTTAAAAGAGCATCATGAGCGAAATTATTTACGGCATCCATGCCGTCAAGGCCCTGTTAGATAACGATCCGCAGCGCTTCCTGGAAGTGTTTATTCTGAAAGGGCGCGACGATCGCCGGTTGCAACCGCTGATCGCCGAGCTGGAAGCGACCGGCATTGTTATCCAGGTGGCGAACCGCCAGTGGCTGGATGAGAAAGTCGAGGGCGCAGTGCATCAGGGAATTATCGCCCGGGTGCGCGAAGGGCGTCAGTATCAGGAAAACGATTTGCCGGGCCTGCTCGAAAGCATAGACACGCCATTCCTGCTGGTGCTGGACGGCGTGACCGACCCGCACAACCTCGGTGCCTGCTTGCGCAGCGCGGATGCGGCCGGCGTGCATGCGGTCATCGTCCCGCGCGATCGTTCCGCCCAGTTGAACGCGACCGCCAAGAAAGTGGCCTGTGGTGCGGCGGAAAATGTCCCGCTGATCCGCGTCACCAACCTGGCGCGCACCCTGCGTTTGCTGCAGGAAATGAACGTCTGGGTCGTCGGCACCGCCGGCGAAGCCGACCATACGCTGTTCCAGAGCAAAATGACCGGCCCGATGGCGTTGGTGATGGGGGCTGAAGGCGAAGGCATGCGCCGTCTGACCCGCGAACACTGCGATGAGCTGATCAGCATCCCGATGGCGGGGACGGTTTCTTCGCTGAACGTCTCGGTCGCTACCGGTATCTGTTTGTTCGAAGCGGTGCGCCAGCGCAGCTGATTTACCCGCAGGGGCGCTGGCGCCCCTGCCAATCTCCCGCCTTGTGATCCCACCTTCGGCAGAAATTTCCTTACCGACCATAATTACTCCTGACGCTTTACTCAGGGAGCAAGCCGATGGTCTGGACTACGCACACCGTTTTCAATCAACCCAAGCCGCTGGGCAACAGCAATCTGTTCCTGTCCGATACGCCGTTGCGCGAGGCGATACAGCGCGAGCAGGCTGGCTGGGACGCAGACGTACTCGCCTCGCTGGGCCAACAATTGGGCACCCAGGAATCGCTGGAGCTGGGGCGACTGGCCAACGCCAACCCACCGGAACTGCTGCGTTACGACGCCACCGGGCAGCGGCTGGACGACGTTCGTTTCCATCCCGCCTGGCATATTTTGATGCAAGGGCTGATTGCCAACCGAGTGCATAACCTGCCGTGGCAGGAGGATGCCCGTATCGGTGCGTTCGTGGCGCGCGCCGCCCGCTTTGTGCTGCATGCGCAGGTGGAGGCCGGCACCTTATGTCCGGTGACGATGACCTTTGGCGCCATTCCTCTGCTGCAGCGCTCACTGCCTCTAGAATTTCAATCCTGGCTACCGCCGCTGTTTTCCGATCGATACGATGCGCATTTGTCACCCGGCGGGCAAAAGCGCGGTTTGCTGATTGGCATGGGAATGACTGAAAAGCAGGGGGGATCCGACGTGTTGAGCAACACGACGACCGCCACCCCGTTAACAGTGCGTGGTTCTGGAGAGGCGTACCGGTTGGTGGGGCATAAATGGTTCTTCTCGGTGCCGCAGAGCGATGCGCATCTGGTACTGGCGCAGACCGAAGGCGGGCTGTCCTGCTTCTTCCTGCCGCGTATTTTGCCTGACGGTACGCGCAATGCGATACGGCTGGAGCGGCTGAAAGATAAGCTGGGCAACCGCTCCAACGCCAGCAGTGAGGTGGAGTTCCAGGATGCCACCGCCTGGCTGTTGGGCGAGGAAGGGGATGGCGTACGGCAAATCCTCAAGATGGGGGGCCTGACGCGTTTTGACTGCGCGTTGGGCAGCCACGGCTTGATGCGGCGTGCGTTATCGGTGGCCTTGTACCATACCCTGCAGCGGCAGGCATTTGGCAAAACGCTCATCGAACAACCGATGATGCGTCAGGTCTTGGGGCGAATGGCGTTACGGCTGGAGGGGCAGACGGCGGCGCTGATGCGCCTGGCGCGTGCTTATGACGGCGCCGGCGATCCTCTTGAGCAGGCATTGTGTCGGGTGCTGACCCCGGCGGCGAAGTTTGAAGTCTGCCGACAAGGGATCCCTTTTGTGGGCGAAGCCATGGAGGTACTGGGTGGCTTGGGTTACTGCGAAGAGAGCGAACTGCCGCGGTTGTATCGTGAAATGCCGGTGAACAGCATCTGGGAAGGTTCCGGCAACATTATGTGCCTGGACGTGATGCGGGCCTGGGGGCGATTGCCGGCTGTACAGGAAGCTCTGGAACGTGAATTTGGCGAAGTTAAAGGGCAGAATCGCCATTTTGACCACCAGTGGCGACGGCTGAGCCAGCTGATGCGTAAACCCCAGGAGGAGCAGGGGCGCGCAGTCACCAGCATATTATTCAATCTGTTCGCGGCGGCGCAGCTTCTGCGCTACAGTTCACCACCGCTGGCGGAAGCCTGGTGCCAAATGACGCTCGACGCCCGTGGCGAACGGATACTGCCTGACCGATTGTGCGATATGCTGTTTGCCCGAGCGATGGACGGTTAGGGAAAACAGTGGCGTCGCAACAGAAAAAGCTTTTTAATTCAGCACTTGGCCCGTAAGGGATACTGACCTCTGATCAGGAAACATGACATGGATATTCTCAGCGCGTTGGCGGCATTCGCCTCTTACTTCTTCAGTGGCTTTGCCATGGTTCTGGTGTTCTTGTTTATCTATACCCGCATTACGCCGCATGACGAATGGGCATTGATCAAGGCCGACAACCAGTCTGCCGCCTTCGGATTTGTCGGTGCCTGCCTGGGGTATGTGATCCCGCTGGCCAGCGCGGCGATCAACTCGATCAGCCTACTGGACTACTTGCTGTGGGGGGTAGTGGCGTTGGTGGTGCAACTGTTGCTGTTCGCGGCGGTTAAAATTTACATGCCGCGCATCAGTGACAAGATTGAGTCCAATCACCTGGCCGCCGGGATTTTCCTGGGGGGCGTTTCGATCAGCGGCGGCGTGTTAAATGCGGCCTGCATGAGTTATTAAAGATAAAAAATCGCCGAGGCGCGCCAGCCGGGCTGATGCGCCTGTTCCTCCATCCGCAAAATGCGGTAATAGCTTGCTCCGTACTCATCAGCCTTGCGGGCTATGACCTGTTCGACGTCCTGAGGCGAGCCGGAAAGATTATCCAGGGTGATCTGCGCAATTTCACTGAGCGGCGTAACACGGTCGGCGGGCGCCAGTTCGGCAGATTTGGCGCTGACGTTGAGCAACCCCAGGGAGAGCAGGAGGGCGGTGAGTGCGGCGGAGCGTTTCATGGCGTTTCCCCTTCGTCGAACGGCCGCAGGCTGCGGCAGGTTGACCGCCAGTGTGCAATATCCAACTTCAGTCTGTGCAAAGCCATTGTAAATAGGGTTAAAACGCCGCCGTTTACCGATACAGGATCGCCTGCGAATACCATTGGCCGGGAACGACGGTTTCGCTGTTCATGATAATCATGTAATAGCGTGCGCCGCTGGCGTTAGCCTTCCTGTTGATCTCCGCTTCCACGTCCATCGGGCTGCCGTAAACCAGTGCGCTGGTGGTGCCTATCTTTACCAACTCAGAGGTTTGCGCCCGGGTGATCTCCTGTGCCTGATCGGTTGGCGGCGGCGGGGCTTTGGGTGTTGTGGTCATAATACCGCAGGCGGAAAGCAACACGGCCAGCGTCAGGGGGAGCAGCAGGCGGGAAAGTCTCATGGGCACCTCGGAAAAACCGCTATCATGGCTTCAGTGTAACCCAATATAAAGTGGAACAGATTGAGCTAATGCTTTTAGCTCAAGTTTGCCATTATGAAGGCAAACAGCACGCAGAGGGAAAACGGATGATTGAAATACATGATGAACGGGTGGGCGATGTTGCGGTGATCCATGCAGTGCCGGCAGGGCAGTATCATCAGCCGCTGCCGACGGTATTTTTCTACCATGGTTATACCTCGTCGAAAGAAGTGTACGCCTACTTTGCCTATGCGTTGGCCAGGACGGGTTTTCGCGTGGTGCTGCCGGATGCCGATCTGCACGGCGAACGCTTTGACGGTGATGAACAGCGGCGATTGGCCAGCTTTTGGGAGATCCTCAAACGCAACATTGACGAGCTACCGGCGCTCAAAATGCAGTTTGCGCAGCGTGGCCTGATTGCCGATGGGCGTATTGGCGTGGCCGGCGCTTCAATGGGCGGCATGACCACTTTAGGCAGCTTCGCGCGTTATCCGTGGATTAAAGCGGCCGCCAGTCTGATGGGGAGCGGTTATTACACCTCGTTGGCCCAGACGCTGTTTCCGCCGCTGGATGAGCAGGGCAATCTGTTGACGGCTGCTGGTTTTGAGGCGCGCATCGCCGTTCTGGCGGATTACGGTCTGGAGCATCAGCTGGAAAAGGTTACCGATCGTCCGCTGCTGCTGTGGCACGGCGAGACGGACGATGTGGTGCCGGCGGCGGAAAGCCTGCGGCTGGCTACCGAACTGCGCCAGAGTGGCTGGGATCGCCAACTGACGTTTATTACCGAACCGGGCGTCAAGCACCGCATTACGCCGTTGGCATTGTCCGCGACCGCAGACTTTTTCCGCCGCGTGCTGTAAAAAAAGCCCCCTGAATAATAGGGGGCCAGGTATTACCGTTCAGCGAGAGCGTCGCCTGTTCTCATTTGCCGCTTGTTGGCGCGGCTTCGTTCCCTGGTACTGCATTTTCGTTTAGCGATACAGCTCGGCGCTGACGTGAATGGTGCTGTTGCTGTCCGGCTCATGCAGGGCAATGATGCGGTAGGCGGTGGCGCCTCGCTGGTCGGCGATTTTGCTCACCTGGCTGGTGGCGTCATCCGGCGATACCACATTCTGGTTTAGCGTGACGAACCCAACGCTCTGGCGCTGGTCGGCCTCATGGGAGGTGATTTCGGTGGCGGCCATGACGTTGGCGGAAAACAGTAAAGCAATGGCGGTAGCGATGGTAATGCGTTTCATATTTGCCTCTCTTAACCGTTTGCCTCAACGGCCTGACAGCAGGTGCCAGTGCAGCAAAAAGTTATTTATATGCATTGAATGACTTCTAATCTTTTTCGTCGCGCTGTCTGCGGCGGATAAGTACAATTTTAGACCTTCCGGCGGGATTAAAAAGTGCGTGGTTTTGATAGCCTCTTTCAAAAAAAATGAATAATATTTGCGCATCGATGATGATTTTATTGAAAGATTTTTGGAACTGATGGATCTGCATACATAGGTTCTGCAGAAAGCAAATCGTGCTATTTTTGAATTGGCCTCGCATTACCGATAATAAATCCCACGCTTTCCTTGAGTTTTCCAACCGCCGCAAGTATGATTACGCGTCATTTTTTCAGCCGTACACATATACACGTTCCTTGCTTCCATGGGCCACGGTTGACCCTGACAGGAGGCTGAATAATCCGTAAGGAGCAATTCGATGCGTCATTACGAAATCGTTTTTATGGTCCACCCTGACCAAAGCGAACAGGTTCCGGGCATGATCGAGCGTTACAGTGCTACCATCACTAACGCTGCCGGTCAGATTCACCGTCTGGAAGACTGGGGCCGCCGTCAACTGGCTTACCCGATCAACAAACTGCACAAAGCTCACTACGTTCTGCTGAACGTTGAAGCTCCGCAGGAAGCGATCGATGAGCTGGAAACAAACTTCCGCTTCAACGACGCCGTTATCCGCAGCATGGTTATGCGCGTTAAGCACGCGGTAACTGAAGCATCTCCGATGGTTAAAGCGAAAGACGAACGTCGTGGCGATCGCCGCGAAGACTTCGCTAACGAAACCGCAGATGATGCAGATGCTGGGGATTCTGAAGAGTAATTGCTGCTGTGACCTCTAATCGTCTGGTTTTGTCGGGCACTGTGTGCAAGGCGCCGGTTCGAAAGGTGAGTCCTTCCGGGATCCCCCACTGCCAATTTGTGCTAGAGCACCGTTCGCAGCAAATAGAAGCCGGATTCAGCAGACAAGCATGGTGCCGAATGCCCGTGGTTGTCAGCGGACAACAGTCACAAGCACTAACTCAAAGATTAACGGTCGGCAGTCAGATAACCGTGCAAGGCTTCGTAAGCTGCCATCAAGGGCGCAACGGGCTGAACAAACTGGTTCTGCATGCCGAGCAGATTGAATTGATAGATTCTGGAGACTAGCCTAATGGCACGTTATTTCCGTCGTCGCAAGTTCTGCCGTTTCACCGCGGAAGGCGTTGTTGAGATTGATTACAAAGATATCGCAACGTTGAAAAACTACATTACCGAAAGTGGTAAAATTGTCCCGAGCCGTATCACCGGTACTCGTGCAAAATACCAGCGTCAGCTGGCTCGCTGCATCAAGCGTGCTCGCTACCTGTCCCTGCTGCCATACACTGATCGTCATCAGTAATCGGCCGCTGTCTATTAACGACTTTAAGAGGATAAGGTAATGCAAGTTATTCTGCTTGATAAAGTAGCAAACCTGGGCAGCCTGGGTGATCAGGTTAACGTTAAAGCGGGCTACGCCCGTAACTTCTTGGTACCACAGGGCAAAGCTGTTCCTGCTACCAAGAAAAACGTAGAGTTCTTCGAAGCACGTCGTGCAGAACTGGAAGCCAAACTGGCTGACGTTCTGGCTGCTGCTGAAGCTCGCGCAACCAAGATCAACGAACTGGGTTCAGTAACCATCGCGTCTAAATCAGGCGACGAAGGCAAACTGTTCGGCTCTATCGGCACCCGCGACATCGCTGACGCAGTGACTGCGGCAGGCGTTGAAGTTGCCAAGAGCGAAGTTCGTCTGCCGAACGGCGTTCTGCGTACCACTGGTGAACATGAAGTTGAGTTCCAGGTACACAGCGACGTGTTCGCTAAGCTGAATGTAGTTGTGGTTGCAGAAGCTTAATCGCGTCTGCCAGCCAAGTTAAAACGCCAGCCTCGTGCTGGCGTTTTGCTTTTCTGCGCCCGGTAAAACGCGCTACCCTGCGATTACCCTTGGTGAGGAGAGGCAGCAAATGGCAGACATTACCTTACAGCGCGTCTATGACTTTACCGGCCCGGCACCGGAGAACTGCTATTTGATTGATCGGCTGTGGCCGCGCGGGATAAGCAAGGAACGGTTGCAGGGTGTGCAGTGGCTCAAACAGGTTGCGCCGGATAACGCACTGCGGCAGTGGTTTCATCAACACGTCGATCTGTGGGAAGAGTTTGACCGCCGTTACCGTCGGCAACTGGCGGAAAACGAAGCCTGGCGGCCGCTGGTGGCGTTATTGCGGCAAGGGCAGGCCCTGACCTTGCTGTACGGCAGTAAAGACACACAGCACAACCAGGGCGTGGTGCTGCGTGACTTCCTGTTGTCTCAATTGGCGGATTAGCGCTCGCGGCGATAACCGCCGTCGGTCTGACGGCGGAACAGGGCTTGGGTATTGTCTGCGGTGGTGACCGACAGCGCGCTAATCACGCCGTTGGCATCACGTTCGATACGCACTTCCTGACCCACTTTCATATTACTGAGCGGTTTGTCGTTACCTTCCACCTGCGCCATGGCAAAGACTTCGTTCACCGGCAGGCCGTTGTCACGAAATAGCTGCGCCAGTGTTTGGCCTGGCTGGATCTGGTAGCGTTGCCAATTACCCGCCGGTTCCGGTTCGGCAGCTTGCTGCTGCTGGCCGTTATCTTGCTGATCGGTCTGCAGCGGTATGCCGTTGCCTTGCTGGGTGACCGGGAATGGCTGTTTGTCTGACGAGTAGGGCCATAACAGCGCCAACAGCAGGATCGCGCCGAAGATAAGGGTCCAACGACGATGAAAATAGGGCAAGGGTTCCATCCAGCCGAAACTGTCCGGCAGGTGCCAAATCCTCAGCAGTAACGCTTTGATTCCCTGTCCTTTGCCGTTTACCGGCGGTTGCTCTGAATCCGGATCTTCTGCCGCCTCTGGCGCGGGGCCAGGTTTCAGGCGTTGGCTGAAGTTCAGCCAGGAGCGCAGCAACGGCTGGTAGATACGGGTGGTTTTCCTTCTCCTGGGCGAGATTCTGCCCATGGTGACCTCTCTTCAACTGCGTAAAAATGCCACAGTACAATATGGTGTACCGCCGGCCCGATTTCCTGCTTTCAGTATAGTCCGCTAACTGTTTGAAGTGAAAGGCAGCAGCGATTCAATGGTTGTCGCGGCAGGCGATATGCCTGGGATCGCGGGAGCGGGCGTTAACAGGAGGTTATTGTTTCTTTTTCTACGACAAAAGTCATCATTCTCCACACAAGATTTTACCCGGCTTTCCGGCGCTGTTATGCTGCGCTTTCGACTTTTTACAGACTAAAGGAAAACCCCATGACAACCCCTTCTTTTGACAGCGTTGAAGCGCAAGCAAGTTACGGGATTGGTTTACAGGTCGGCCAGCAGTTGCAAGAGTCCGGTCTGGAAGGTTTACAACCGGAAGCTTTGCTGGCAGGTTTGCGTGACGCGCTGGAAGGGAATGCCCCGGCGGTTCCGGTAGACGTGGTGCACCGTGCACTGCGTGAAATCCACGAGCGTGCGGATGCCGTGCGTCGTGAGCGCCAGCAGGCAATGGCCGTTGAAGGTCAGCAGTTCCTGGAAGAAAACGCCAAGCGTGACGAAGTGACGTTGACCGAATCCGGTCTGCAGTTCTCCGTGCTGGAGCAGGGCAATGGCCCAATCCCGTCCCGTCAGGATCGCGTGCGCGTGCATTACACCGGTCGTCTGATTAACGGCGACGTGTTCGACAGCTCCGTAGAGCGCGGCCAGCCGGCAGAATTCCCGGTTAGCGGCGTGATCCCTGGCTGGATCGAAGCGCTGACCCTGATGCCGGTCGGCTCCAAATGGCAGTTGTATATCCCGCATGATCTGGCCTACGGCGAGCGCGGTGCCGGCGCATCCATCCCGCCATTCAGCGCGCTGGTGTTTGACGTCGAGCTGCTGGAAATCCTGTAATTCAATAACAGGTTTCCCTGGGCGCCTTAATGGCGCCCTTGTTTTATGCAGCGCTCAGTACGCGTGGGAACAGCAGGTTGTTCTCCAGGTTGATATGTTCCATCAGGTCGTCGATAAACTCGTCGATGCCGCCATACAGCGCCTGCCAGGTATTGCATGCCCCTTCCGGCGGCGTCATGTTATGGGTGAGGAATTTCACTACTTCCAGCTGTTCACCCGCTTCGTCATGCTCATGCTCCATCACCGAGATCGGTCCGGCGGCCTGGCGGCCCATACCTTGTTTGATCATTGGGAACAGGATCTGTTCTTCTTTCATCATATGGTTTTCCAAATCCAGCCGGATCAGGTTCAGCTGTTTAGCCAGGCCGCGCGCCAGCGAGAAAAAGGGGGAGGCGGCCGGGAGACGTCATTTCCCCCGGCCTGGCACTTATTTACTGCTCAAATCGATCCGATAAACCGCAAAACCAATGCTGTCCGTGCCTTCAGCCTTCATCGGGTACTGCGCATGCGTGTTGATAAACGCGGTGGCTTTCTCACTGGGTGAGGTTTCGAAGCGGATATCCAGCGGCTGTGTACTACTGAATGTCGCCAGGCGCCAGTTATTATCCACCTGCGGCCGTACCGCACCGTGTTTTTTAGTTTCGGCACCGATATACGCCGCCAGCACCGAACGGTTCTCGTCCGGCGACGCGAAGGCGATGTGTTTATCGCCGGTGCCGGCAAACTTGCCGCCGTAAGCGCGGTAGTTATTGGTGGCAACCAGGAAAGTGGCGTTCGGATCGATCGGCTTACCCTTGAACGTCAGCTGCTTGATGCGCTCCGCTTTGTCGTTGATCAACTGGCATTCGCCGTCGTAGCGCGCCGGCTGGCTGACGTCGATCTGATAATTCACGCCGTCAATGACATCGAAGTTATAGGTGCGGAAGCCATCCCAGTTAATCAGGCCTTGCGGCTTGCTGCTGGCGACGTCGATCTGATTGAACTGCCCGGCCGAACATTCCAGCCATTCCTTCACCTCTTTGCCACTGGCTTTCACCACCACCAGCGTATTGGGGTAGAGATAGAGATCGGAAGCGTTGCGGAAGGTCAGCTGGCCTTTTTCCACTTCAACGAAGCTGGCCGGGTCGTTTTTGCGCCCGCCGACCTTGAACGGCGCTGCGGCTGACAGCACCGGCAGATCCGCCAGATCCGGATCGCCTTGAATGTAGTGCTCAACATAGGCCTTCTGCGCATTGTTGACGATCTGCACCGTCGGATCGTCCTGCACCAGCGCCAGGTAGCTGTACATATTGTCGTCAGACTTGCCGACCGGCTGGCTGACGAAGTCACGCGTGCCTTTATGATCCTCTGCCAGCACCTTCACCAGCGCCGCGTCTTCCGTCGCCAGCGATTTCTTGTGCTCTTTGTCGTAGATCGGCCGTGCTTCCGCTTTGGCGGAGGCCACTTTCCAACTGCCGGAGTCGTTGCTCAACTGCAGGTCGACCACGCCGAGGTGATCGCCCCATTGGCCCGGCATGACCGCCGGTATGCCATTCAACAGGCCTTTTTCAATATCTGCGCCTTTGATGGCGGCGAAGTCCTTGCTCGGGAATACCGCATGAGCATGGCCGAACATGATGGCGTCAATGCCCGGCACCTGGCTGAGGTAGTACACCGAGTTCTCCGCCATGGCCTTATAAGGTTCGCTGGAGAGACCGGAGTGCGGGATTGCCACCACCAGGTCGGCGCCCTGTTTGCGCATTTCAGGTACGTAGCGTTTGGCGGTTTCGGTAATATCGTTAACCGTCACCTTGCCCTGCAGATTGGCTTTATCCCACACCAGAATTTGCGGGGGAACGAAGCCGATATAGCCGATGCGTAAAGTATGTTCCTTGCCGTCACGGTCTTTTACCGGTGTATCGACGATAATATAAGGCGTGAATAGCGGCTTTTGAGTTTTAGCGTCGATCACGTTGGCGTTGATATACGGGAATTTGGCGCCGGCAATGGCGTTTTTCAGGTAATCCAGGCCGTAATTGAATTCATGGTTGCCGATATTGCCGACCACGTAATTCAGCGTATTCATCGCTTTGTATACCGGGTGTACGTCGCCGGGCTTCAGCCCCTTGGCTGCCATGTAGTCGCCCAATGGGCTGCCCTGAATAATATCGCCGTTGTCCACCAGCACCGCATTGGTGGCCTGCTGGCGAGCCTGTTGGATCAGGCTTGCGGTACGCACCAGGCCGAATTTATCGGTCGGTTTATCCTTGTAGTAATCGAAGTCCATCATGTTGCTGTGCAGGTCGGTGGTTTCCAGTACGCGCAGATCGACCGTTGCCGCCTGCGTCGAGGCGCAAACCAGCATAGCGAGGGCGGACAACGTCAGCGGACGCTTCATCATTTTTGGCTTTCTCCATTCCATTTTTCGAGTTTTATCGCAGAGGGACATGTAATTAACATTGGTTGTCTCACCAAACTGTGAAGTGTGGCAGAAAATTGGCCGTGGTTACGCAGGAAATGTCACAGTTGTGACGGTAAAGACTTGAGTAAATACCGATGGTTAAACCGTTGTGATGGATATTCCATGCAAAAAAAACTAGGCTGCTAGCAATGAGGAAGGGGAAATGACCCACGGAACTGCATATCTGAGGTGAATGATGTTAGAGCAAATTTGCCAACTGTCCCGCGAAGCGGGGGCGGCAATCATGGCGGTATATGACGGTGAACAACCGCTTGATGTGGCGCAGAAAAAAGATGATTCACCGGTGACGGCGGCCGATCTGGCGGCGCATCATATTATCAAACGCGGGCTGGCGGCGTTAACGCCGGACGTGCCGCTGCTGTCGGAGGAAGATCCGCCAGCCTGGGAGGTACGTCAGAACTGGACGCGTTATTGGCTGGTCGATCCCTTGGATGGCACCAAGGAATTCCTCAATCGCAATGGCGAGTTTACGGTGAATATCGCGCTGATTGAAGACGGCCAGGCAGTGATGGGCGTGGTTTATGCCCCGGCGATCGACGTGTTGTATCTGGCCGAGCGCGGTAAAGCCTGGAAAGAAGAGAAGGGGCAGCGCCAGGCGATTGGCGTCAGCAATGCCCATCCGCCGCTGGTGGTGGTGAGCCGCTCCCACAGCGATGAAGAATTGAAGGATTACCTGAGCCAACTGGGCGAGCATCAGACTATTTCTGTCGGATCATCGCTGAAGTTCTGTCTGGTGGCGGAAGGTAAGGCGCAGCTCTATCCGCGTTTCGGGCCGACCAATATCTGGGACACCGCCGCCGGCCATGCCGTCGCGGTGGCTGCCGGGGCGCAGATCCACGATTGGCGGGGCCAGCCGTTGCTTTATACGCCGCGTGAATCCTTCCTCAACCCCGGCTTCCGGGTTTCGCTGTTCTGAATCAGTTCAGGAGCTGGTGCAGTTGGGTCATGACCTGCTGCACCTCTTCCGGCGTCAAAGCGCCATCTTTGGCGAATTGGATCTTGCCCTGTTTATCCAGCACCACAATGGCCGACCCTTTCGGCTGCAGATCCCAAGCTTTGCGAACGTTACCGTTGCTGTCGACGACAAATTGCGACCACGGAAACTCTTTCTTGCTGTCTTCAATGCTGTTGCGAACAAACATCGCGGTACCGAGCAGGGCATCGTCGGTATTTACGATTGTCGTCGTTTGGTAACGTTCGTGCGGTAGCTTAGCTTTTTTAATCGCTTCTATCAGTGGGCCGTTCATGTCCTTGGCGGAGCTGCGGCCGGCAATATGCTGGATCACTCGCACTTTCCCACTGAGCTGCGCGCTATTCCAGTTTTTATAGCTAAACTTATCATTAGCGTAATTTAACTCTCCTTTATCGCTGACGCCGACCGGCGCGACGCGCTGCTGGAGCTGGAAATTGTGTGCGGAGGCCAAAAGGGGAGCAAACAGCAGGGATACAATGAGCATGCTACTTTTTTTCATGCCTTCTCCTTGGAAGGGGACGGTGCCGACAGCACCCAACAGCCTAAAGCATAGGTGGTGATCGGAGGTCTGTCCTGTTAGCCGGATCGCAGTTTTTCCTTCTGAGTGCTAATACCTTTACTTTGAAGGGATATACTGAAAAAGTTATATATTATCATATACAATTCTGTCAAAAAGTGTAAATCCAGTGAAGATGACCAGGCAGAAGTGAACGATATGGTCTTTACTAGGTCTACTACATGGCAATCAAGTTGCGTTCTTACTTTAGAGGCTGCCACCTTGGCGGCTCGCTGAGCGCATGGACCAAACGGAGGAGAGCAAAAGAATGAGAATCTTCCAGCGTTATAACCCATTGAAAGTGGCGAAGTACGTAAAGACCCTGTTTCGTGGCCGGCTGTATATCAAAGATGTAGGCGCGTTCGAGTTCGACGAAGGGAAAATCCTGATACCGAAAATTCGTGACAGGCGCCACTTCAGTGTGATGTCAGAGGTGAACCGGCAGGTGTTGTTGCTGCAATCAGAGATGGGTTAATGCGCTATACCCGCCTTATTTCAAGCCGCAGCGCTGTTATCTGCAATTTGAAATTTACAGGGTAAATTTTGCGTACCTGCAAAAGCTCCAATAATCGCGGCCCCGATGGGGCCGCTGACGTTTTTGCCGGCAAGGGTCAGGCTGGGGAGTTGTCTCCCGGCGCTTTTGGCGGTACCGCCGCAGGTTTGTCGCTCAATCGGGTCACCAGCAACTGATCAATCTTGTAGCTGTCGATGTCCACGACTTCAAATTTATAGCCGGCGTACTTAACGAAGTCGGTGCGTTTCGGGATCTTGCGCAGCATGTACATCATAAAGCCGCCAATGGTTTCATAGTTACCCGCCTGCGGGAACTCATCAATATGCAGAACGCGCATTACGTCTTCGATCGGCGTGCCGCCCTCAATCAGCCATGAGCTTTCGTCACGCGCCACGATCTGCTCTTCCTGGCCCTGGCCCACCAGATCGCCCATCAGCGTGGTCATTACGTCATTCAGCGTAATGATGCCTACCACCAACGCATACTCATTAAGAATAACGGCAAAGTCCTCACCGGCGGTTTTAAAGCTTTCCAGCGCTTCGGACAACGTCAGGGTATCCGGTACGATCAGCGCCGCACGGATTTGTACGCCACTGCTCAACACCAGGCTCTGGTTGCCCAGCACGCGGTTCAGCAGGTCTTTGGAGTCGACGTAGCCGACCACCTGATCGATATTGCCGTCGCACACCAGGAACTTGGAGTGTGGGTGGGTCGACACCTTCTCGATGATACTTTCTTCGCTCTCGCGCAGATCGAAGTAAACCACGCTTTCACGCGAGGTCATCGAAGAGGGCACGGTGCGTGATTCCAGCTCGAACACGTTTTCGATCAGCTCATGTTCCTGTTTACGCAGCACGCCCGCCAGGGCGCCGGCTTCCACCACCGCATAAATGTCGTCGGAGGTGATGTCGTCTTTACGCACCATCGGCAGCTTGAACAGGCGGAAGATCAGGTTTGCCATGCCGTTGAAGAACCATACCAGCGGCCGGAACAGCATGATTGAGAAACGCATCGGGTTGATGATCCGGACGGCGAACGTCTCTGGTGCAATCATACCGATGCGCTTCGGGGTCAAATCCGCGAACAGAATAAACAGGCTGGTCACCAGCACGAACGAACAGATGAAGCTAACCTGCTCCGCCAGTTCGGGTGACAAAAAGCGGTCGAACAGCAGTTTGAAAGTAGGGGAAAAGGCTGCATCGCCAACGATACCGCCGAGAATGGCCACGGCGTTCAGGCCAATTTGCACTACGGTAAAATACAGGCCTGGCGTTTCCTGCAGTTTGAGCACTTTGGCGGCATTGACGTTACCTTCGTCAGCCATCATTTTCAGTTTAATCTTGCGTGATGCGGCCAGAGAAATTTCCGACAGTGAGAAAAACGCACTCACGGCGATCAGAAAAAGAATCAGTAAGATACTGTTTAACATAATCTATCCATACGTGCCGACGGGATGACGGCGCTCTTGAGGAAGGGTAGTACATTGTAAAAAAAGAATTGTCGGGGGTCGCATATCGCGCCCGCCAGAGCTTTATCAAAAAGCGGGGCCGCAAATGCGACCCCGCACAGTATAGCAGTAGCCCCACAGGGGCCGCCAGCGGTTAAAAAATAGTAGCTTAGCCCTGCGGCGGCAGACAAACGCCGATCCCGCCCAGCCCGCAATAGCCTTCAGGATTTTTATACAGATATTGCTGATGGTCGTCTTCGGCATAGTAGAACGGCAGTGCCGGCGTCACTTCGGTGGTGATGGCGCGTTTGTCACCGGCTTGATCCATCGCCTGTTGGAAACGTTGCCGGCTACTTTCGGCTTCGGTCTGCTGTTCCGGCGTCAGCGTGTAAATCGCCGAACGATACTGGGTGCCGACGTCACCGCCCTGACGCATGCCTTGCGCCGGATCGTGGTTTTCCCAGAACACCTGCAGCAGTTGCTTATAGCTGACGATTTTCGGGTCAAACACTACGCGCACCACTTCGGTGTGGCCGGTCTGGCCGCTGCATACTTCGCGGTAGGTCGGATTTGGCGTGTAGCCGCCGCTGTAGCCAGCGGCGGTGCTGTAGACGCCCGGTTGTTGCCAGAACAGGCGCTCAACACCCCAGAAACAGCCCATGGCGAAGATCGCTACCTCCATGCCGTCCGGGACGTGGGTCATCGAATGATCGGTGACCACATTGAGCGTCGCAACCGGCATCGGCGTCGTGCGGCCAGGCAGTGCGTTCGCCTTGTCGACGGTTTGGGTTTTATCAAAAAATGGCACCACGGTTGACTCCTGTTGTCACAGTAAGAATTGGCCCAAGACGCAGCGGTTCGGTTGTATCTAACCGAAACTTTGCCCACAATAAGCTGCATATTGAGATTAAGTGTCAGCTTAACGCAGTATTTTGAGCGCCAAAAGCGAAGAATGCGCCTGTTTACGGCGACAGTAAACGGTAACACGCGGCGTCTGGAATAACGCTGAAGAGGGCTGCCGTCCTGATAGCGCGGAGTCTGCCCTGGCACCAGAGAGCGATGTTATGACAGGAAAGTAAAATAAATTAAGGAGAACGCGTGCCACGATACCGTGCCCTGTGCTTTTTTTGTGCGCTGCTCGCGACGCCTGCGGCGTTTTCTGCGAATGTGCGGCTGCAGGTTGAAGGACTTAGCGGGGAACTTGAAAAAAATGTCCGTGTGCGGTTGTCTTCCATCACGCCGGAAGAAGTCGGCACCGATGGGCGGTTCCGCGCACGCGTGGATGAAGCCGTCCGTCAGGGGCTGCGCGCGCTGGGTTATTATCAACCCACCATCGATTTTACGCTGGATGACCGCCCGGGGCTGGCGCGTCCCGTGCTGCATGCCAAGGTGAATCCGGGCGAGCCGGTGCGCATTGCCGGTGCCGATATTCAACTGGAAGGTGGCGCGAAAACCGACGAAGACTATCTGGAACTGGTCAAAAAGGGCCGGCCGACGATAGGCGAGATCCTCAATCACGGCAAATACGACGACTTCAAAGGTTCGCTGACCGGCATGGCGCTGCGCAAAGGCTATTTCGATGCCGATATGACCAAGAGCCAACTGGGCGTGGCGGAGGAATTGCATAAGGCTTATTGGGACATCGACTTCAACAGCGGGCAGCGCTATCGCTTCGGCAAGGTGACGTTTGAAGGTTCGCAAATCCGTGAAGACTATCTGCAAAATCTGGTGCCCTTTCATCAGGGGGATTATTACAGTTCGGAAGAGTTGGCCGAACTGAACCGTCGTTTGTCCGCCACCAACTGGTTTAACTCGGTGGTGGTGTCCCCTGATTTCCAAGATGCCAAAGAGAACAAGATTTTGCCGTTAGATGCGCTGGTTACGCCGCGCACCCGCAATACCATCGAAACCGGGGTCGGTTATGCCACCGACGTCGGCCCCCGGGTAAAAGGCACCTGGAAAAAACCCTGGCTCAACGATCGCGGCCATAGCCTGGAAACCAGCGCCAGTATTTCCGCACCGGAACAGCAGCTTGATCTGACCTATAAAATCCCGCTGTTGAAGAACCCATTGGAGCAGTACTACCTGTTGCAGGGCGGCTTCAAGAACGTCGATCTCAACGACACCAAGTCCGTTACGTCAAAAGCGGTGGTTTCCCGCAATTGGGATCTCTCCAGCGGCTGGCAACGGGCCTTGAACCTGACCTGGCGTCTGGACCACTTTACCCAGGGTACGGTCACCGACACCACCATGCTGCTGTACCCCGGCGTCAGCGTTAACCGTACCCGCTCGCGCGGCGGTCTGATGCCGACCTGGGGCGACAGCCAGCGTTATTCTCTCGACGTTTCCGACACCACCTGGGGGTCCGGCGTCGACTTTGCGCTGATACAGGCGCAAAACGTCTGGATACGTACCCTGGCCGACAAACACCGCTTTGTTGCGCGCGGGCAGGTGGGCTGGATCGAAACCAATAACTTTGAAAAAGTGCCGCCGGATCTGCGTTTCTTCGCCGGTGGCGATCGCAGCATTCGCGGCTACAAATACAAAGGCATTTCACCCCGTGACGATGACGGCAAGCTGACCGGCGCCTCTAAAATGCTGACCGGCTCGCTGGAATACCAATACAACGTGACAGGCAAATGGTGGGGCGCGGTGTTTGTGGATTCCGGCGAAGCGGTGAACGATATCAAGCAAAGCAACGTTAAAACCGGCGCCGGCTTCGGCGTGCGCTGGCAGTCGCCGGTCGGTCCGGTGAAGCTGGATATCGCCGCTCCGGTTGGGGATAAAGAGACCCACGGGGTGCAGTTCTATATTGGTTTGGGGCCTGAATTATGAGCCTGATTAAAAAGATTTGTCTGGGATTCCTGATCGTCTTGTTGCTGCTGATTGGCGGGTTGGCTTATTTGCTCGGCACCACCAGCGGCCTGCATACGGTTATCAACGGCGCTGCGCGTTGGGTTCCGGGGCTGGATATTGCCGGCGTCAGCGGCGGTTGGCGCGATTTGACGCTAAAGGGCGTGAAATACCAGATGCCGGGCGTGACGGTGAATGCCGGGCAGTTCCACCTGTCGCTGGATTTGTCGTGCTTTAAACGCAGTTCGCTGTGCGTTAACGCCCTGACTGCGCAGGACGTGGACGTGGTGGTGAAAACCAAAGAAATGACGCCGTCGGCACCGGTGGAAGAGACCGGCGAGCCGACCACGAATCTGAGCACGCCGTACCCGATTACCTTGCGCATGCTGGCGCTGAACAACGTCAAGGTCAGCGTCGACGACACGGCGATTTCACTGGGCGAGTTCCGCACCGGTGCACAGTGGCAAGAGCGCGCGCTGACCCTGTTGCCGACTAAAATCAGCTCGCTGCTGATAGCCTTGCCGAAAACGCCGCAAAACCCATTGCCGGAAGCCGTGCAGCCGGTCGTTGAGGTGGCGAAAAAGGTCGGCGAAAAAGTCGAAGAGGCTGCCAAGCCTGCGCCCCAGCCGGAAGAGAAGCCACTGGGCGAAACCTTGAAAGAACTGTTCGCCAAACCGCTGCTGCCGGATCTGCCGGACATTCGCCTGCCGCTGGATATCACCGTCAAGGAAATCAGCGGTGAACAGCTGCGGCTGACGGGGGACACCGAGGTATTGATCACCAACCTGCTGCTGCAGGCCAGCACCAAGGACCAGCATATCCAGCTGGACAATTTTGATGTGAAATCGCCGCAGGGCACGCTGTCCGCCCAAGGGCAGGCGACGCTGACCGGCAACTGGCCGGTGGAGATGGTGGCGAACGGCACGCTGAATATTGAGCCGCTGAAGGGCGAGAAGGTCAAACTGAACGTCGGCGGCGGGTTGCGTGAAGAGTTGAAAGTGGCGCTCAATCTGTCCGGGCCGGTCGGCGCGCAGTTGGATATGCAAACTCAACTGGCCGAGGCCGGTTTGCCGTTGGCACTGACGCTGCAAAGCAAACAGCTGAAATGGCCGCTGAGCGGCGAGGCGCAATACCAAATCAACGATTTCCGCCTGCGCTTCAACGGCAAGGCGACCGACTATGCGCTGTCGACGCGCGCCAACATCAAAGGCCAGGATCTGCCGCCGGCGGTGCTGACGCTGGATGGCAAAGGCAACGTCGAACAGTTCAAACTGGATCGCCTGCGGCTGGCCGCCTTGCAGGGCAACGCCGATTTGACCGCGCTGGTGGACTGGAGCAAGGCCATCAGCTGGAATTCACAGCTGATGCTAAGCGGTATTAACACCGCCAAACAATGGCCGGAATGGCCGGCGAAGTTGGACGGCAAGATCACCACTCGCGGCAGCCTGCACGGTGGCAGCTGGCAATTGCAGGTGCCGGTGCTGCAGCTCGACGGCAACGTGAAGCAAAATAAAGTCACCGCGCGCGGCTCGCTCAGCGGCAACGCTGCCGGGCAGTGGAAAATTCCCGGCATCGATCTGACGCTGGGGCGTAACCAACTGAACGTCAAAGGCCAACTGGACGAGAAAAGTTGGAATCTGGATGCGAACATCGACGCGCCGCGCCTGGACGGCGCGCTGCCGGGGCTGGGGGGGACGGCGAAAGGTCTGCTTAAACTGCGCGGCAACCTGCAGGCGCCTCAGTTGCTGGCCGATTTGACCGCTTCCGGCCTGCAGTGGCAGGCGTTGCGCATTAATCGGGTTAAAATTGACGGTGACGTGCGTTCCAGCGATCAGATACAGGGCCAACTGGCGGTACGGGTTGAACAACTGAAGCAGGATGCTCTGGAGATCAACCTGCTGACGCTGGATGCCAAAGGCAGCGAAAAACAGCATCAGCTACAACTGAAAATCGACGGCAAGCCGGTATCCGGCCAACTGGCGCTGCAGGGCAGTTTCGATCGCCAGCAGCAGCGCTGGCGCGGCAACCTGAACAATACCCGTTTCGATACGCCAGTGGGCGAATGGCGGTTAACGCGAGCCATTGCGCTGGACTACCTGAATACCGCACAGAAAATCAGTATCGGGCCGCACTGCTGGCAGAACCCGAATGCCGAACTGTGCGTGCCGAAAACCATTGAGGCCGGCCAGAGCGGCCAGGCCAGCGTAGTGCTGAACCGCTTTGATCTGGCGATGGTGAAACCTTTCCTGGGGCCGGAAACGGCTCTGAGCGGCGTGTTCTCCGGCCGGGCTGATGTTAGCTGGAAACCGGGTGGCGCGTTGCCTGATGCGAAAGTCTCGCTGGTGGGCAACGGGGTGAAAGTGGTGCAGCAGGTGCAGGGCAATGCGCTGCCGATTGCCTTCGATACGCTGAATCTCAACGCTGGGCTGACCAACGGCCGCGCTCAGGCGGACTGGTTGATCAAGCTGAACAATAATGGCCAGTTTAACGGCAACATTCAGGTCACCGATCCGCAGGTGCGCCGCACTATCAGCGGTAATGTCAATATCACCAATATCTCGCTGGCGATGATTAACCCGGCGCTGATGCAGGGGGAAAAAGCGGCGGGCTTGTTGAACGCCAACCTGCGTCTGGGCGGCAGCGCGCAAAAACCGCTGGTTTATGGTCGGTTAGCGTTGGATAAAGTGGATATTGATGGTCACTGGATGCCGTTTGACATGACTGACGGCCGGTTGGTGGTTAACTTCGATGGCATGACCTCGACGCTGGAGGGGCTGATCGGCACGACCCGCGGGCAGTTGAACCTGTCCGGTGACGCCGACTGGCGCGATATTAACGCCTGGCGCGCCCGTATCGCCGCCAAGGGAGACAAGTTGCGGGTGACGGTGCCGCCGATGATCCGCATCGACGTTTCGCCCGATCTGGTCTTTGAAGCGACACCGCAGCTGTTCTCGCTCAACGGCTCAGTCAATATCCCCTGGGCGCGCATAACGGTGCAGGAACTGCCGGAAAGCGCAGTGGGCGTGTCTTCCGACGAAGTGATGCTGGATAATCAGCTGAAACCCATTCAGCCGAAAACCGCCGGGATCCCAATCAACAGTAATCTGATGATCCACGTCGGCAACGACGTACGTCTGGATGCCTTTGGCCTGAAGGCCAGGTTGAAGGGTGACTTGAAAGTGGTGCAGGACAAGAAAGGTCTGGGCCTGAACGGCCAGATTGACATCCCTTCCGGTCGCTTCCATGCTTATGGTCAGGATCTGATTGTCCGCAAGGGGCAACTGATGTTCTCGGGGCCACCGGATCAGCCGTTGCTTAACCTTGAGGCGATCCGTAATCCGGACTCGACCGAAGACGGCGTCACCGCCGGGGTTCGCGTCACCGGGCTGGCGGATGCGCCGAAGCTGGAAGTGTTCTCCGACCCGGCTAAATCGCAGCAGGAAGCCTTGTCTTACCTGCTGCGTGGGCAAGGGTTGAGCAGTTCCGGCGCCGACGGCAACGCAATGACCTCAATGTTAATTGGGATGGGGGTTGCACAAAGTGGTCAACTTGTGGGTAAAATCGGCGAGGCGTTTGGCGTAAGTAATTTGGCCCTGGACACTCAGGGGGTTGGCGACAGCTCCCAGGTTGTCGTGAGCGGCTATGTTCTCCCTGGCTTACAAGTAAAATATGGGGTGGGCATTTTCGACTCGCTGGCCACGCTGACGTTGCGTTACCGCCTGATGCCTAAGTTGTATCTTGAAGCGGTGTCTGGTATCGAACAGGCATTAGATTTGCTCTATCAGTTTGAGTTTTAGCGATGCGAATAATTGTCTACGGCAGTTTACGACGCAAACAGGGAAACAGCCATTGGATGACCAACGCCCAATGGTTAGGCGAGCATGAGCTCGAAGGCTATCAGATTTATAATCTGGGCCATTACCCGGCGGCGATCCCTGGAGAGGGCACGGTACATTGTGAGGTGTACCGTATTAACTCATCGATTCTGGCAGAGCTGGACGAACTGAAAAGCAACACCAAGGACTATAAGCGCGAGCTGATTCAGACGCCTTATGGGAGTGCGTGGATCTACCTGTATAAACACAGTGTGGACGGTTACCCGCGGATTAACAGCGGCGACTGGTTGAAGCGTCTCGACGAAAAGTAATAAAAAAAACACCGCTCACTGAGCGGTGTTTTTTCATCGAACGGCGGCAAGAATTACTTCTTGGCAGCGCGTTCGAAAGAAGCAACGATTTCAGCTTTGGCAGCGGCAGCGTCTGCCCAGCCTTCCACTTTCACCCATTTGCCTTTTTCCAGATCTTTGTAATGCTCGAAGAAATGAGCGATCTGGGCACGCAGCAGTTCTGGCAGGTCGTTCACATCTTTGATGTGATCGTACTCTTTGGTCAGCTTGCTGTGCGGAACGGCAACCAGTTTCGCATCTTCACCGGCTTCGTCGGACATCTTCAGCACGCCTACCGGGCGGCAACGGATCACAGAACCCGGCTGCAGCGGATACGGGGTCGGTACCAGCACGTCAACCGGGTCACCGTCCAGAGACAGGGTGTGGTTGATGTAACCGTAGTTGCACGGATAGAACATCGCGGTAGACATGAAACGGTCAACGAACAGCGCTCCGGTGTCCTTGTCGATTTCATATTTGATCGGATCGGCGTTAGCCGGGATTTCGATAACAACGTAGATGTCTTCCGGCAGGTCTTTGCCAGCTGGGACCAGATTCAAGCTCATGTCGGTTTCCTTTAATCAAACCAGAAATGGAGTGGCGGCTATTATAGCGGACTCTTTTGCGATTTCCTGTCCTTTTCATCACCGACGCCCCACCGGGGAGCCATCCGCCGCATTTCCAGATTAATCCTCCAACGAGGTTAAGTTTTTCCCGCCGTTGCCGATAACTTCATCAAATAATAATGAGCCGGCGAAACCTGGCTCCGCGTTTTACCTCCCCTACGTTTGATCTCACTATTTCTGAAGCCGGGAAGAACTCATGCTAAAAAAGATTACGGTGAAGGCCGGGCTGATTGCCCTGCTTAGCCTGACGACGCTGTTGCTGATTATGGTCAGCACGATCGGCGTCAACGCGATTAATGAAGGGTCGCGCTCGCTACATACACTGAACCAGATCCTGGGGGAGGAGCTGGGATCGTTGGCCAGCAGTTCCAACCTGACGCTGCGCGCCAGAACCGCCGCTTCGCTGGCGGTGCGCCAACGGGAAATCGGCCAGATTGAGGTTTCCGATGCCACAGTAGGCCGTATCTATAATTACCTTGAGCAGTCGAAGCACGAAATGGCGCGCTTTGTCAGCGTCGGTACCGTCACCGAACGTGGCCGTGAGCTCTCTACCCGTTTGCAGAACAGCTACCGGGCCTATCTCGAACAGGGGGTCAGGCCAATGGCCGACGCCATCAAGGCCGGCAAGGTCGATGACTATTACGACATTCAGGAAACCCGGATTTCGGCCCTGAGCATCGCCTTCGAAAAAGACCTCAGCGATTTCCGCAGCTTTGCCATGCAGGTGGGGCAACAGCGGGTGGATGAGGCGGAAAATAACGCCAGCACCAAAATCACCCTGATCGTGGTTGCAGGCTTGCTCAGCGTGCTGCTGGCAGTACTGGCCTGGTTTGCGCTGCGGATGATTATCCTGCGCCCTCTCAATGAGTCTATCGCCCAACTGGAATATATCGCCGGCGGCGACCTGACGCACCGAATTACCGGCGAAGGGGATACCGAGATGGGCCGTTTGATCCGCGCGATGCAACGAATGCAACGGGCGCTGGTCGGCTCGGTCAGCAAGGTGCGCGATGCCAGCAGCCAGATTGATACCGGTTCACGTGAGCTGGCGGCCGGTAACCTGCATCTGGCGCAGCGCACCGAAGAGTCTGCCGCCTCGCTGGAAGAAACCGCGGCCAGCATGGAACAGCTGACCTCGACGGTGAAAATGAACGCCGAGAATTGCGAGCAGGCTAACCAGCTGGCGCTGAGCGTATCCGATATCGCCAACCAAGGCAGTGAGGTGGTCAGCCAGGTGATGGACAAGATGCAGGCGATTACCGACAGTTCACGGCGCATCGCCGATATCATCAGCGTGATGGACGGTATCGCCTTCCAGACTAATATTCTGGCGTTGAATGCGGCGGTCGAAGCGGCCCGTGCCGGTGAACAGGGACGCGGTTTCGCCGTGGTGGCCGGTGAGGTGCGCAGCCTGGCACAGCGCAGTGCGCAGTCGGCGAAAGAGATCAAAGGGTTGATCGAAGCGTCGCAGAATCGGGTGCAGGAAGGTGAGCAGATGGCGGAATCTGCGGCGAAAACCATGAACGGCATTACCGGTGAAGTGGGCCGCGTAACGGCGCTGATGCGGGAAATTTCGGCGGCTACCCGGGAACAAAGCAGCGGTATCGAGCAGGTGAACCTGGCGGTGGCCCAGATGGATCAGGTTGCGCAACAAAATGCTGCGTTGGTCGAAGAGTCTGCGGCGGCGACGCGTTCGCTGGAGGATCAGGCTCAGTTGCTGGCGCAGAGCATGGCGGCGTTCAAATTATGATGGATGACAGGAGGCGGCAAGCCGCCTCCTGTAGAGAGGCTTTATTCGTCCGGGTTTTCGGCGATAAAGCGCTCGGCGTCTTCAACCATGGATTTGGTACCGACGAAGAACGGCGCACGCTGGTGCAGTTTCACCGGGGTAATGTCCAGGATACGGTTTTTACCGTCGCTGGCTTTTCCGCCGGCCTGTTCCGCCAGAAACGCCATCGGGTTGCATTCGTACAGCAGGCGCAGCTTGCCTTGCGGGTGGCTGGCGGTGCTTGGGTAAATGTAGATGCCGCCTTTCAGCAGGTTGCGATGGAAGTCGGCAACCAGTGAACCAATGTAGCGTGAGGTGTAAGGGCGCTGCGTCGCTTCGTCCTGCTCCTGGCAATACTTGATGTATTTCTTCACGCCGCGAGGAAACTTGATGTAGTTGCCTTCGTTGATGGAATACATGTTGCCGGTGGCCGGGTAACGCACTTTCTCATGGGAGAGGCAGAACACGCCCAGAGACGGATCGTAAGTAAAGGCATGCACGCCATAACCGGTGGTGTAAACCAGCATGGTAGAGGAACCGTAAACTACGTAGCCGGCTGCAACCTGAGCGCTGCCCGGCTGCAGGAAATCTTCTTCGGTCACGGGAGTGCCGACCGGGGTGATGCGACGATAGATAGAGAAAATAGTACCGACCGAGACGTTGACATCAATGTTGGACGAACCGTCCAACGGATCCATCAACACCACATACTTGCCATTTTCAGCCCGCTCGCCATCGAAAATCACGATTTCATCTTCTTCTTCAGAAGCGATACCTGCAACTTCACCGCGCGCTTTCAACGCAGCTTTCAGCTTTTCGTTGGCGAACAGGTCCAGTTTCATCTGGACTTCACCCTGTACGTTGGAAATGCCGCTGGTACCGAGGATATCAACCAGACCCGCTTTATTGATGTCGCGGTGGATGATTTTGGCGCCCAGTTTAATTGCAGAAAGTAACGCTGTCAGCTCGCCGGTGGCGTGAGAGAAGTCGTGCTGTTTCTCGACGATAAATTCGCCTAACGTTTTCATGACACAATCCCTGAATCTACGGATGGGTAGCGGTTTGTTAACAAACCGCCAACGTATTCGCGAGCAGTGTAGCCCAAAGATGAGCGCTATTCATAGGCAAATCCATTTCTTCTGGACGATTCTGAGCGGTAGAATAAGGCAACATTCGACGTACTCAATTGAGAAAACTATGCGCATTCACATTCTTGGGATCTGTGGCACCTTTATGGGCGGGCTGGCGGTACTGGCTCGTTCGTTGGGACATGAGGTGACCGGCTCTGACGCTAATGTCTATCCGCCGATGAGCACGCTGTTGGAGAAAGAGGGGATCGATCTGATCCAGGGCTACGATCCGGCTCAGTTGGATCCCGCACCGGATCTGGTGATCATCGGCAACGCCATGACGCGCGGTAACCCGTGCGTGGAAGCGGTGCTGGAGCAAGGCATCCCTTACGTTTCCGGCCCGCAGTGGCTGCACGACTATGTACTGCGCGATCGCTGGGTGCTGGCGGTGGCCGGGACCCACGGTAAAACCACCACGGCCGGCATGGCAACCTGGATCCTGGAAGCCTGCGGTTATCAGCCCGGCTTTGTCATCGGCGGCGTGCCGGGGAACTTCGACGTTTCCGCGCGCTTGGGCGGCAGCCCGTTCTTTGTGATCGAAGCCGATGAATACGACTGCGCATTCTTCGACAAGCGCTCCAAGTTTGTTCATTACAGCCCGCGTACGCTGATCATGAACAATCTGGAGTTTGATCATGCCGACATCTTCGACGATCTGAAAGCGATCCAGAAGCAGTTCCATCATCTGGTGCGCCTGGTGCCGGGCAAGGGCAAGATCATTTTGCCTGACAACGACAACCACCTGAAACAGGTGATGGCGATGGGGTGCTGGAGCGAGCAGGAACTGGTTGGGGAAGAGGGGGCATGGCGGGCGCACAAGCTGACCCCGGACGCCAGCCACTATGAAGTGTTCCTCAACGGCGACAAGGTTGGCGAGGTGAAATGGGCGCTGGTGGGCGAGCACAACATGCATAATGGCCTGATGGCCATTGCCGCAACGCGTCACGTTGGCGTGCAGCCTGCAGACGCCTGCGCCGCGCTGGGCGATTTCATCAATGCCCGCCGCCGCCTGGAACTGCGCGGCGAAGCCAACGGCGTCACGGTGTACGACGATTTTGCGCATCACCCAACGGCGATCCTGGCGACGCTGGCCGCGCTGCGTGGCAAAGTGGGGGGCACCGCCCGCATTCTGGCAGTGCTTGAGCCACGTTCCAACACCATGAAAATGGGCATCAGCAAGAACGATTTGGCACCATCGCTTGGCCGCGCCGATGAGGTCTTCCTGTTCCAGCCACACCATATTCCCTGGCAGGTGGCTGAAGTGGCCGAGGCTTGCGTGCAGCCGGCCCACTGGAGCGCCGATCTCGGCACCTTGGTGGATATGATAGTGAAAACCGCTCAGCCGGGTGACCATATCCTGGTGATGAGTAACGGCGGATTTGGCGGGATCCACGATCGGCTGCTGGAGGCATTGGCCAATAAGCCAGAGCCGAAAGTAACCTACTGATCGACAATAACAATTCGATGAAGGGCCCTAGCGGCCCTTTTTTTCGCCCATAAAAAAGCCCTCGCGAGCGAGGGCAACGGGGTTCGTCGGATAGGACGACGATAATCTTCAGAGAATTCGCGTTTACGACAGAACTCGGCAGTGGCAGTGACGAGGGTAATCAGTTCGGCAATCGCGTTCTCTGAATTGTTATTTGTAGATTTCGGCAGTCGCGTGCCAGTTGCCGTTTTCGTAGGCTTCGATCACGCGGTACGCTTTAGCGCCTTGTTTATCGGCTTTGTCGGACAGCGCCTGACGAATATCCGAAGGTGCACCTGTGACGCCACTGGCGGTAATGGTGCCGACAGACTGAAGATCCGCGGCCTGGTCATTGGTGATCAACGTAGCGGCTGAAGCGCCGAACGAAAGGGCTGACATCAGGCTAATTGCCGCGAGGGTAGCTTTCATGTTCATGATCGTGTGTCCTGTAGCGATAACAGCCAGGAAGGGCTTTACAGCGTTTATTATTCTTGAAAGCTGTTATCGGCAATGCTGGTTTCCAGAGAGGAATTGCCCGTTGCCGGGTAATGCCGGGGTCTTATTTATAAATTTCAGCCGTGGCGTGGTAGTTGCCTTCATTGCGCGCTTCGATCACACGGTAAGCGGTCGCGCCACGGGCATCGGCTTTTTCAGACAGCGCCTGACGGATATCTGAAGGGGCACCGGCTACGCCGCTGACGGTAATGGTGCCTGCGGACTGCAGTTTGGCTGCTTGATCTGCATCAACGGATTGTGCTGCAAATGCGCCAAAGGAAAGCACAGACAGGAGGCTGAGAGTTGCAACTGTAGCTTTAATTTTCATGATTTCACCTTATCGTATTCTTTTATCAGTTCCAATGAACTGTGATTTACGTCACGGAAATGAGTATACATCTAGTAACTCTAAAAATTAATAGTTCGCTAACAGTTTCTTGTGAAACTTTATTATGATGATTCTTATCTTTAATAACCTTATGGAATAAAAATCGCTCATAAAACGATCTTTCGATGTTAAATTTATGTAATTTCAATCAGGTAAGCGTTTTTGACCAAACGTGCGGAAGAATGCAGTAGCTATCACTAGCTATGTATAAATGTCATTGGAATGTGCTTTAGCAAAGCGGAAATCAGGTTTTAAACGTGGCAGGGTGAAGGAAAAGGTAAGGCAGAGTTAAAGAAGCGCTAACAAAACACGACCGTCAGCCGCATTTTGTTAGCGTGGTGCATCATAGCTCTTGTTCGAATAACGACAGGATGGCTTCGTACAACTGGCGAGCGGTAAAGCTGCTGGCCGGGGTAATAAAAATGGTGTCGTCACCGGCGATGGTGCCGAGAATGCCCTCGGATTTGCCCAGCGAATCCAGCAGGCGGGCAATCAGTTGCGCGGCACCGGGGCTGGTATGAATCACCACTACGGCATCGTTATGGTCGACATCCAGCACCAGATTCTTCAGCGGGCTGGTGGTGGTCGGTACGCCGAGTTCGGCCGGAAGGCAATACACCATTTCCATTTTGGCATTGCGGGTACGCACCGCGCCGAACTTGGTCAGCATGCGCGATACTTTGGATTGGTTGATGTTTTCGAAGCCTTCTTCTTGCAGCGCCAAAACGATCTCGCCTTGAGAACTGAATTTTTCTTCTTTCAATAACGCTTTAAACGCTTTGATCAGATCTTCCTGCTTTGCGGGATTACGCATTTTGCACCGTGGAATGTTGACAATAGAAGTGATTATTATGCATATAAATGAATTTTTATGCAATAAAAGGACGCCCGAAAAAAACAATAATGCCCGGACAATGAGGAAAGGGCGGCATTTTAACAAAATCCGTACCCCATGAATATGCCCTTTCAGTGACCGAAAAAGCGGCCCGCGGCGGTAAAGAAAATGTTATTAAAATGATGTTGTTCTGATGTTATGTAAGGGTGTAATGTAACCGCCGGTTAACTTGCTTGTGAATAACCTCGCACTATTTTTGATTAATGTGCGCTATGCCCTTAATGTGTAAGCCATTTAATCTAAAATGAGCGTGGCATCGGCAGTTTTATTGCGCCAGCTCTCAAACAGACTGTTAAGAGATTGTTTTTAAAGGTGTAATAATTTAAGGTCCGTAACTAACGTATTCACGGCGCTATATATATTTAAGATAATAAAGGAGTATAGGATGAAAGTTGCAGTTCTCGGTGCTGCTGGCGGTATCGGCCAGGCCCTCGCCCTTCTACTCAAAACCCAGCTTCCTTCAGGTTCTGAACTCTCTCTCTACGACATTGCCCCCGTTACCCCAGGCGTTGCCGTCGACTTAAGCCACATCCCTACCGCAGTTAAAATCAAAGGCTTCAGCGGCGAAGACGCTACTCCAGCTTTGCACGGCGCAGACGTAGTGCTGATTTCAGCCGGCGTTGCGCGTAAACCTGGCATGGATCGTTCAGATCTGTTCAATGTCAACGCAGGTATCGTGCGTAATCTGATCCAGCAAGTGGCAACAACCTGCCCGAAAGCCTGCATCGGCATTATCACCAACCCGGTAAACACCACCGTGGCAATCGCCGCAGAAGTGCTGAAGAAAGCCGGTGTTTATGACAAAAACAAACTGTTCGGCGTGACCTCGCTGGATATCATCCGTTCCAACACCTTCGTGGCTGAGCTGAAAGGCAAACAACCGGAAGAGCTGAACGTGCCGGTTATCGGCGGGCACTCTGGCGTGACCATTCTTCCCCTGTTGTCGCAGATCCCTGGCGTGAGCTTTACCGAGCAGGAAGTGGCGGATCTGACCAAGCGTATCCAAAATGCGGGTACTGAAGTGGTTGAAGCCAAAGCCGGTGGCGGGTCCGCAACTCTGTCAATGGGCCAGGCGGCGGCACGTTTCGGCCTGTCTCTGGTGCGTGCACTGCAAGGTGAAAAAGGCGTGGTGGAATGTGCTTATGTGGAAGGCGACGGCAAATATGCCCGCTTCTTCGCACAACCGCTGGTGCTGGGCAAAAACGGCGTAGAAGAACGTAAAGACATCGGTACTCTGAGCGCGTTCGAGCAGAAAGCGTTGGAAGAGATGCTGGATGTTCTGCATAAAGATATCGAACTGGGTGAAAAGTTTATCAATAACTGATCAACCCAGAACGCATGAATATGCACAAGCCGCCGGACATCGTACCGGCGGTTTTTTTATGCCCGAATCACGACCTGATACGGGCTTTTCGATTTAGCAGATCGTTGGTTTGCGGATCGAAATAGCGGCTTGGCCAGATTTCTGCAGGATGGACATCCAGAGCTTCGGCAATCAGCCATTCCCCTTTTGGCCAGGGCCGAGATAGCGCGTTTGCCAGTGTGGATGAGCTAAGCCCTGCTTTGCGCGATACTGCTGCCAGTGTCGTTCCTTTCTTACGTAAAGCCGCAATGATATCCGCCGGATGCCAGTCCTTGTTCCTAGAATTCATGTTTGCATTCCCTTTTTTGATTAGCGAAAGTTCTGTTAGTGGTATAACTAACAGGTCAAGATTAATCGTTTGAACAACATGAAACGCTTATACGGAAATTAGGATACCACTAAATTTCCATAAAAATATCTCATTAATTTCCAAAAAACGCCGTTGCACATTTTCCCCAGAGATCATGGCTATGAAAAAAGAGTGGTTTGCCGCCAAGGAACTTACAGGCATTGCAGGATTACCCGCTTCACCACAGGGAATAAATTTGATGGCGCGTCGCGATGGCTGGATCAGTCGCAGGCGTAAAGGCGTGCAGGGAAAGGCGCTGGAATATCATATTGACAGCTTACCGTCAGGTACGCGCAATTTGCTGATACTAAAAGAAGATCCGGCAATTTATGACAGTGAACGCAAGGATCCTCTGGCGGTGTGGATTGAATATTACTATCACCTGACGGAAACCGAGCGTGAGAAAGTGTTGGCGTTCCTGATGCGTGAAGGCATAGGCAGCCTGCTGGCGCGTATCTCGGCGGGGAAATAAACAGACCTGCGGTCGCAGGTCTGTAGAAACTACCAAGGGGTTTTGTTTCTCAAAAATCCCGCTGAACCGCAAGGTGCGCTAATCCTTCCAGCGCGGAGCGATGAGGGGATTCCGGCAGAACCTGCAGTGCGGCAATCGCCTTATCGGCTTCTTCTTCGGCGCGTTGGCGGGTATATTCAAGTGAGCCGCACTGTTGCATGGCTTGTAAAACCGGCTCTAACAGATGACGGCCGCTGCCTTGCTCAATGGCTTCGCGGATCATGGCCGTTTGCGCGCTGTTGCCATTACGCATGGCGTGCAGCAAGGGCAGCGTGGGCTTCCCTTCGTTCAGGTCGTCACCGGTATTTTTACCCAGGGTGCTGCCGTCGGCGCTGTAATCGAGCAGATCGTCGATCAACTGGAATGCGGTGCCGAGATAGCGGCCGTAATCCTGCAGCGCTTTTTCTTCTGCTTCGCTGGCCTCGGAAAGGATCGCTGACGATTGCGCTGCCGCTTCAAAAAGACGCGCGGTTTTGCTGTAGATCACCCGCATATAACTTTCTTCGGTGATGTCCGGATCGTTCACGTTCATTAACTGCAGCACTTCACCTTCGGCAATGACGTTGACGGCTTCGGACATCAGCGCCAGCACGCGCAGTGACTCCAGGCTGGTCATCATCTGGAAAGCGCGGGTATAAATGAAGTCGCCCACCAGCACGCTGGCGGCATTGCCGAACGCGGCATTGGCGGTGGCCTTGCCGCGGCGCATGTCGGATTCATCCACCACGTCATCATGCAACAGGGTAGCGGTATGAATGAATTCGATCAGCGCAGCGACGGTAATGTGCTTATCACCCTGATAGTGCAATGCCCGTGCCGCCAGAACGGCGATCATCGGACGGATGCGCTTACCGCCACCGCTGATAATGTAATAGCCAAGCTGATTGATGAGTGTGACATCGGAATTCAGCTGTTCGAGAATTGTTGCGTTCACGGCCGCCATATCTTGCGCGGTTAACTCGGTAATTTGCTCTAGGTTCATTGTATTTTTTTCAGCTGTGTTTCTCTTCACCGCGTTGAGATCGCTGCTCACATCGGTACATGGCGGTAACTGTCCCCCTGATTGTACTTGAAAAACGGCTCAGATAAACGCCATGAAAGAAACTGTGCTTTTTTTCTTCTTTTTTCTGCTTCTGGTCTTATTCTGCTCTTGTCATATGCGGGATTATTGCGTAGAATTCGCGCCCTATTGTGAATATTTATAGCGCGCTCTGTACTAAATAGTTGGGCACGCGGAAAGCGGAGTTTTATATGTACGCGGTTTTCCAAAGTGGTGGTAAACAACACCGAGTAAGCGAAGGTCAGACCGTTCGCTTGGAAAAGCTGGACATCGCAACTGGTGAAGCGGTTGAGTTTGACCAGATTCTGATGATTGCTAATGGCGAAGATATCAAAATCGGCGTTCCTTTCGTCGATGGCGGTAAGATCAAAGCTGAAGTCGTTGCTCACGGTCGTGGCGAGAAAATTAAAATTGTTAAGTTTCGTCGTCGTAAGCACCACCGTAAGCAGCAGGGCCACCGTCAGTGGTTCACTGACGTTAAAATCACCGGCATCAGCGCTTAAGTTAGGAGAGCGGATTAATGGCACACAAAAAGGCTGGCGGCTCGACTCGTAACGGTCGCGATTCAGAAGCTAAACGTCTGGGCGTAAAACGCTTTGGCGGCGAAGCAGTACTGGCAGGCAGCATCATCGTTCGTCAGCGCGGCACCAAATTCCACGCTGGTACCAACGTGGGTTGCGGCAAAGACCACACTCTGTTTGCTTTGAAAGACGGTAAAGTCAAGTTCGAAGTTAAAGGCCCGAGCAATCGTAAATTCATCAGCATCGAAGCTGAATAATTTTTCGAGCCTTACTAAATAGATGTAAGCCCCGCAATTCGTTGCGGGGCTTTTTACATTTATGGGCTGCTTATGCATCGGCTCATCAGCGCTGGCAAAGGTAAGATGGAAACGAAACAGCAGGTCGGAATTGGCATTTCTCTGGCGGTGACCACGGCGATTTGCTGGGGTGCGTTGCCGATTGCGATGAAAGAAGTGCTGGTCGTGATGGATCCGTTTACCATCGTTTGGTATCGATTTACCCTTGCTGCACTCGGCCTGGGGAGCATTTTGGCGATACGCGGCAGACTGCCCCCGGTGGAAATGTTCCGTCAGCCGCGCTGGCTGTTAATTTTGGCAATTGCCACTGCGGGCCTGCTGGGGAACTTTATCTTCTTCAGCTCTTCATTGCAGTACCTCAGCCCGACGGCGTCGCAAGTGATCGGCCAACTGTCGCCGGTCGGTATGATGTTTGCCAGCGTGCTGATTTTAAAAGAACGCATGCGCATCACTCAGGTGATAGGCGCACTGATGTTGATCTGTGGGCTAATGCTGTTTTTCAATGTCAGCCTGATTGAAATCTTTACCCGCCTGACGGATTACACCCTTGGGGTACTGCTGGGCGTCTGTGCGGCGGCGGTTTGGGTGACTTATGGCGTTGCGCAGAAAGTGTTGTTGCGCCGATTGGCTTCACCGCAGATCCTGGTAATGTTGTACACTTTATGTGCAGTGGCGCTGTTCCCTCTGGCCCGGCCAGAGATGATTTCCCAACTCAGTGGCTGGCAATTGGCTTGTCTGCTGTTTTGTGGCGCTAACACCTTGATTGGCTATGGTGCACTGGCGGAAGCCATGGCGCGCTGGCAGGCAGCGCAGGTGAGTGCGTTAGTTACGCTGACACCGCTGTTTACCCTGCTGTTTTCAGATTTATTGGCGCTGGCTTGGCCACAGGCATTCGCCGCCCCGGCATTGAATGTCGTCGGCTATATCGGTGCTTTCGTGGTGGTAGCGGGCGCCATGTTTTCCGCAATTGGTCACCGCTGGTGGCCACGACGCGCAGAAACCAACCTGGTTGCTCCTTTAAAGCAGCCCGGTGAATGATTTACGGAGACGGTAAATGAAGTTTGTAGATGAAGCAGCGATTTTGGTCGTTGCAGGTGACGGTGGTAATGGTTGTGTCAGTTTCCGCCGCGAAAAGTATATCCCGAACGGTGGGCCGGATGGCGGCGATGGCGGCGATGGCGGGGACGTCTACCTGCTGGCGGACGAAAACCTCAATACCTTGATTGATTACCGCTTTGAGAAATCTTTCCGCGCCGAACGCGGCCAGAACGGCCAAAGCCGCGACTGTACAGGTAAACGTGGCAAAGACATTATCGTCAAGGTACCGGTCGGTACTCGCGTGCAGGATCAGGGCACCGGCGAGATCCTCGGTGACATGACTCGCCACGGCCAACAACTGATGGTCGCTAAGGGCGGTTGGCACGGTCTGGGTAACACCCGTTTCAAATCTTCGGTTAACCGCGCACCGCGTCAGAAGACGCTGGGTACTGCCGGTGAGGCCCGTGACATCTTGCTGGAGTTGCTGCTGCTGGCCGATGTCGGCATGCTTGGCCTGCCGAATGCCGGCAAGTCGACCTTCATCCGCGCGGTATCCGCAGCCAAGCCAAAGGTTGCCGACTATCCGTTTACCACCCTGGTGCCTAGCCTGGGTGTGGTGCGAATGGATCACGAGCAGAGCTTTGTGGTGGCCGATATTCCGGGGTTGATTGAAGGTGCATCCGACGGTGCTGGCTTGGGTATCCGTTTTCTGAAGCATCTGGAGCGTTGCCGCGTGCTGTTGCACCTGGTGGATATCGCCCCGATCGACGAATCCAATCCGGTAGAAAATGCCAAAATCATCATCAACGAGCTGAACCAATACAGCGAAAATCTGGCGCAGAAGCCACGCTGGCTGGTGTTCAACAAAGTTGACTTGGTAGGTGCGGAAGAAGCGGCCGAACGTGCCAAGGCAATCGCAGAGGGCATGGGCTGGGAAGGTAAGTATTACATGATCTCCGCCGCCAACCGCGAAGGCGTCAATGCGCTGTGCTGGGACGTGATGAACTTTATCAACACCCAACCGAAAGCCATGGCGATCGAAGAAAGCGCACCTGAGAAAGTCGAGTTCATGTGGGACGATTACCACCGTGAACAGATCGCGGAAGTGGAAGCCGAAGCGGATGACGATTGGGATGACGACTGGGACGAAGATGACGACGAAGGCGTCGAAATCATTTACCAGAAATAATCTTGCGAAAAGAGGGGCTCAGTTGACAAAGCTGGGCCCTTTTTTTATCGGCGTTATTTGTTCAGCACGCTTTCAGGCAGCCAGCATTGGGCATTCAGCCCGCTGGCATCCTGGCGATTCTCCAGCGTCAGGCGACCCTGATGCAGTTGCACGATACGGGTCACGATATTCAGCCCCAGTCCGCTGCCGCCATAACGTTGATCCATACGACGGAACGCCTGGGTAAGTTCGCCTGCCATCTTCTCCTTCACGCCAGGCCCTTCATCGATCACCTGCAGCAGGTGGCCGTGCGCCTGCGGTGCAAGCCTGACTTGAATGAGGCTGCCTTCGGGGCTATAGCGGTGCGCATTTTCCACCAGGTTGCGTAACAACAGACGCAGCAGCACCGGGTCGCCATGAATTTTTGCCTCCGCAGGGAGTTGCCATTGCAACTTTTGATCACGCTGAGCGGCCAGTTCGTCTAGCTCTTCCCGCAGTGGCTGAATCACATCGTTCACCCAATCAAAACGTTGATAGTGTCCGCTGGCAAAATCCTGCCCGGCGCGCGACAGCATCAGCAACTGTTCGACGGTGTGCATCAGTTGGTCGATGCGGGTAATCAGCGGTTTACTTTGCTCAATACCCTGTTTTTCCATGAGTTCCAGATGCAGACGGATCCCCGCTAACGGCGTGCGCAGCTCATGTGCCGCGTCGGCGGTGAACAGCCGTTCCTGCTGGATGGTGTTGTCCAGGCGTGAGAAAAGCTGATTGAGTGCGGTGGTGACCGCTTTCATTTCCAGGCTGTCACTGTTAAGGGGGAGCGGGGTCAGGTTATCGGCGGAACGTTTCTCCAGCCGTTGTTGCAGTTGATTGAGCGGGCGGATAATCCAGCTAATGGCCCAGAAAGAGGCGAGCAGCGTGACAATCATCATGATCAGTGAAGGGGCGAGCAGCGAGGCTATCGCTTCGGCGATTTCGGTGTCGACACGTTCGGTGCGAATCTTGGCCGATAGCGTTTCATCCACCAGAAAACTGATTTGCTCCTGGCTTTCATGCCACAACCAAAAGGCGCTGATAAGCTGGGTGACCAGGAGGATCAGCGCCAGCATCAACAACAGACGACGGCGCATGCTGATCATGATGTAGATTCCAGGCGGTACCCGATGCCGCGGACGGTGCGGATGCGATCCTTGCCCAATTTGCGGCGCAGATTATGGATATGCACTTCCAGCGTGTTGGAGCCTAAATCGTCCTGCCAGGTGTAAAGATCCTGCTGCAACAGTTCACGATTGACCGTTTGCCCGGCGCGCATCATCAGGCGAGACAGGATGGCGAATTCTTTTGGCGTGACTTCAACCGGCTGCTGGTTAACGTATACCTGCTGGCTGGAGAGATTGAGCTGGAGATCGTCCAACTGCATCAGGTTGTCGCTGTGGCCCTGATAACGGCGGATTAGGGCGCGCACCCGCGCCTGCAGCTCAACCAGCGCGAAGGGTTTCACCAGATAGTCATCAGCGCCGGCGTCCAGCCCGTCGACACGGTCTTCCAGTGCATCGCGGGCGGTGAGGATCAGCACCGGCAAATCGACTTGCTGGCGGCGCCATTGCCGCAGCAGGCTGGCGCCGTCCTGGTCGGGTAGACCGAGATCGAGGATGATCATGCTGTACTGGCTGGTAATGAGCAGCGTATTGGCTTGCGCCGCCGTGGCCGCGCAGTCGCAGGCATAACCTTCGCTGGCCAATGCCAGCGCCAGCCCTTGCTGCAACAGCTCATCGTCTTCAACAATCAGCAGTTTCATCCCGACCCTCAGTTATTTTGATAAATATCCCTATACAAGCGGCTTTCGAAACGCACCAAAGGAGCGCGGCGCTGTTTCTGATCTTCCGGTGGTACGGCATAACCCGACAGGTACTGTACGAACGCAAAACGTTGGCCGCTGGCGGTGGTGATAAAGCCCGCCAGGTTATACACGCCCTGCAGTGCGCCGGTTTTGGCGGAAACCTTGCCATCGACGCCGGCTTCGTGCAGCCCGCCACGGTAGCGCAGGGTGCCGTCGTAGCCGGACAGCGGCAGCATCGAAATAAAGTTCAGTTCGCTGTCATGCTGCGCAATATACTGCAACGCCTGCATCATGGTCGCCGGGGCCAGCAGGTTATGGCGGGAGAGGCCAGAGCCGTCCACCACTATACTGTTGCCCAGATCAACCCCGGCCTTCTGACGCAGTACTTGACGTACGGCATCTGCGCCGGCGCGCCAGGTACCCGGAACGCCGAAACGTTCATGGCCGATGGTGCGAAACACGGTATCGGCGATCATGTTGTCCGATTTCTTCAGCATGATCTTCAGCAGCTCATGCAGCGGCGCCGATTGCGTTTGCGCAATCACCGTGCCGGCCAGGCCAGGCTGAGTCTGGCGTTTCAGATGGCCATCTATCTGGATGCCGGCTTGCGTCAGTTCATCTTTCAAGATAGCGCCGGCATAGCTTGCGCCATCCTGAATGGCGAAGGCCAGCGGCAGCGGATCGCTGCGTTGGGTCAGACAGCCAGTCAGGGTAAAGCGGTTCAATTCGCCCGGCACCACATCCAGCTCACAGTATTGGGCGTCCGCAGAGCCTCTCGCCAGCGTTCGCACCTGGCTGAACATATTGACCGGGTAATAAGAGGCCACGCGAATAAAGGCCATGTCACCCGGGTTTGGCGCACTGTACAGCGATACCGAGAAGCAGTTGCGATCGACAATCGCCGCTGCCGGCGGTGCGCTGAAGCACTGCGTCAGATCGTTCCACGGCCAGCCAGGGGCTTTGTCGTGGCTGGCGAATACCGACGTGTCGACCAGCACGTCGCCGGTAATTTGGCGCACGCCCTGTTTCTTCAGGATCGCCACCATATTGCGCAGGCTCTGGCGTTTAAAGGTCGGGTCGCCGCTGAAGCGGGCGATCAGATTGCCCCGCAGCACGCCGTCGCTGATATCGCCCTGGCTTTCCAGCGTGGTGGTGAAACGATAATCGGGACCTAGCTGCAACAAGGCAGCCAGCGCCGTCAGCACCTTTTGGGTACTGGCCGGTAACGCCATTTGCTGTGAATGATAATCGATGGTCGGCGCATCGGCGCCGATCTTCTGAACGACCAGGGCAAGGTTGGCCCCATCAGGCAAATATTGTGTGTAATCTTCCACCGGGGCCGCATTTGCATTCAGAACAAATGCGCAAGCCAATGCACTGACAATTCGTGAAAAACGCATAATCTCGGGATAACAGCTGGATAACGTGCCGTCATACTACGGTGCATTCAGGGAGAAAGTAAACGATGACCCTCAAGGAACTCTACGCTAAAATGCGTATCAAAATGCAAAATCGATCCCGACTTGGGTGAATGTCCCGAGTCAGGCTTCTTTTGTTTGTCGCCTGGAGGCGGAGGGATATACATCCACCGTTTTTTCATTCGAACACGTCAGGATGACGGTTATTTGAACAGGAAAGATTTAGAGGTATTCACTATATGAAACAGATTCCGATGACCTTGTTTGGCGCTGAAAAACTGCGCGAAGAGCTTGAATATCTGAAAGGCGTGCGCCGTCCAAAAATCATTGCGGACATCGCTGACGCCCGTGAACACGGCGATTTGAAAGAAAACGCGGAGTACCATGCTGCCCGTGAACAGCAGGGTTTTTGCGAAGGACGCATTCAGGAAATTGAAGCCAAACTGTCGAACGCGCAGATAATCGACATCACCAAGATGCCAAACAATGGCCGCGTGATTTTTGGCTCCACCGTTTCGGTGATGAACCTGGATAGCGAAGAAGAAGTGACTTACCGAATCGTGGGTGACGATGAGGCCGACTTCAAGAAAAATCTGATTTCGGTAAATTCGCCCATGGCACGCGGCTTGATCGGTAAAGAGCAGGATGATGTGGTCGTCATTAAAACCCCGGGCGGCGATGTAGATTACGAGATCCTGAAGGTTGAATATCTCTGATATACGCCCGATCGTTCAGAAATTCGCCAGGGTTTTGTAAAGAAAGGAAAAAGGCCGCATGCGGCCTTTTATCTGAGTCAGGTGCATGGCACCTTTTCGTTAACTCAATGCTTATTAACGCGGTAGACTGATCTTGCGCTCTTTCGACGGGCGGTAAAGAATAAGCGTACTGCCGATGACTTGCACGTTGCAGGCACCCGTTTCACGTACGATAGCGTCGGCGATCAGGGTTTTGGTTTCGCGATCTTCAGCAGCGATTTTTACCTTGATCAGCTCATGATGCTCCAGAGCCTGTTCAATTTCAGCCAGCACCCCTTCGGTGAGACCGTTATTACCCAGCATGACAACCGGTTTTAACGGATGCGCCAAGCCTTTCAGGTGCTGTTTTTGTTTATTATTCAGATTCATTGTCTTTTTTGCTTAAGTTGGGATTGAAAACGGTACATTCTACCGCCATCTCATGTATATCACCAAATCGGTCTTCACCGGTGTGAGTCTACGTGAGCAGCGAACCTGACATAAGACTCTTTTATGATAGTTGGAAAACGAGATGGCTAATAAAAAGCGTTCTGCTAGCTCCAGTCGCTGGTTACAAGAACACTTTAGCGATAAATATGTGCAACAGGCGCAGAAAAAAGGACTGCGTTCGCGCGCCTGGTTTAAACTTGATGAAATACAGCAGAGTGACAAGCTGTTTAAACCCGGCATGACAGTAGTGGATTTAGGTGCAGCGCCGGGCGGTTGGTCGCAATATGTCGTGACGCAGATCGGCGGTAACGGTCGCATCATCGCCTGTGATATTTTGCCAATGGATCCTATCGTTGGCGTCGATTTCCTTCAGGGCGATTTTCGTGATGAACTGGTCCTTAAAGCTCTGTTGGAACGTGTAGGTGAAAGTAAGGTTCAGGTGGTTATGTCTGACATGGCCCCGAATATGAGTGGCACTCCGGCCGTCGATATTCCGAGATCGATGTATCTGGTGGAATTAGCACTGGGAATGTGTCGTGATGTCCTCGCACCAGGCGGAAGTTTCCTGGTGAAGGTGTTCCAGGGAGATGGCTTTGACGAGTACCTACGGGAAATTCGCTCCCTGTTTACGAAGGTTAAGATTCGTAAGCCAGACGCTTCCCGCGCACGTTCGCGCGAAGTGTACATTGTAGCGACAGGGCGCAAGCTGTAGTACCCTAACGCTGTTTGTTAACACAGTTGTAATATGAGGTTAATCCCTTGAGTGACATGGCGAAAAACCTAATACTCTGGTTAGTCATCGCGGTAGTGTTGATGTCTGTATTCCAGAGCTTTGGGCCCAGCGAGTCGAATGGCCGTAGGGTGGATTACTCTACCTTCATGTCCGAACTGACCCAGGACCAGGTTCGCGAAGCGCGAATCAACGGACGTGAAATTAACGTTACCAAGAAAGACAGTAACAAATACACGACCTACATCCCTGTCAACGATCCTAAGTTGCTGGATACGTTGTTGACGAAAAATGTGAAAGTTGTTGGTGAACCGCCTGAAGAGCCGAGTTTGCTGGCTTCTATCTTTATTTCATGGTTCCCGATGCTGTTGCTGATCGGGGTCTGGATCTTCTTCATGCGGCAGATGCAGGGCGGCGGCGGCAAGGGCGCGATGTCCTTCGGCAAGAGCAAGGCCCGTATGCTGACGGAAGACCAGATCAAAACCACTTTTGCTGACGTTGCCGGTTGCGATGAAGCAAAAGAGGAAGTGAGCGAACTGGTGGAATACCTGCGCGAGCCGAGCCGTTTCCAGAAATTGGGCGGCAAGATCCCGAAAGGCGTGCTGATGGTTGGCCCGCCGGGGACCGGTAAAACGCTGTTGGCGAAAGCCATTGCGGGCGAGGCAAAAGTGCCGTTCTTCACCATTTCCGGCTCCGACTTCGTGGAAATGTTTGTGGGTGTGGGCGCTTCCCGTGTGCGTGACATGTTCGAACAGGCCAAGAAAGCGGCACCGTGCATCATCTTCATCGATGAAATCGACGCCGTCGGTCGCCAGCGTGGTGCCGGTCTGGGTGGCGGTCATGATGAACGTGAGCAAACGCTGAACCAAATGCTGGTTGAGATGGACGGTTTTGAAGGCAATGAAGGCATTATCGTCATCGCTGCGACCAACCGTCCGGACGTGCTTGATCCGGCGTTGCTGCGCCCAGGCCGTTTTGACCGTCAGGTCGTGGTGGGTCTGCCGGACGTGCGTGGCCGTGAACAAATCCTGAAGGTGCATTCACGTCGCGTGCCGTTGGCTCCAGATGTTGATGCTTCTGTGCTTGCACGTGGTACCCCGGGCTTCTCCGGTGCGGACTTGGCCAACCTGGTCAACGAAGCGGCGCTGTTTGCCGCTCGCGGCAACAAACGCGTCGTGTCGATGGTTGAGTTCGAAAAAGCCAAAGACAAGATCATGATGGGTGCGGAACGTCGCTCCATGGTGATGACCGAAGCGCAGAAAGAGTCGACCGCGTATCATGAAGCAGGCCACGCCATTATCGGCCGTCTGGTTCCTGAGCACGATCCGGTGCACAAGGTCACTATCATTCCGCGTGGCCGTGCGTTGGGCGTCACCTTCTTCCTGCCGGAAGGCGATGCGATCAGCGCCAGTCGTCAGAAGTTGGAGAGCCAAATCTCTACTCTGTACGGCGGTCGTCTGGCTGAAGAGATCATTTACGGGCCAGAGAAAGTTTCTACCGGTGCGTCGAACGACATTAAAGTGGCGACCTCGATTGCCCGCAACATGGTGACCCAATGGGGCTTCTCCGAGAAGCTGGGGCCATTGCTGTATGCGGAAGAAGAGGGCGAAGTGTTCCTGGGCCGTTCAGTGGCCAAAGCGAAACACATGTCGGATGAAACTGCGCGCATTATCGACCAGGAAGTGAAATCCCTGATCGAACGCAACTACATCCGTGCGCGTGCATTGTTGATGGAAAACATGGACATCCTGCATTCAATGAAGGATGCCTTGATGAAGTATGAAACCATCGATGCGCCGCAGATCGACGATCTGATGAACCGTAAGGATGTGCGTCCGCCAGCGGGTTGGGACGATGTGAACAAGGGCAGCAATTCCGACAACGGCGGCACTCCAAAAGCCCCTACGCCGGTAGATGAGCCACGCACGCCAAACCCAGGCAATACCATGTCTGAACAGCTAGACAAGTAACTTCGGCTGTGTAATAACATCGAACCCCGGCATGCCGGGGTTTTTTATTGCCCGGCGGGCAGTGACCCAGGCAACAGTAAGGTGAATTAGCGATGCAGTTAACCGTGCGAGACATGACTCTCGATCTTTCCCACCCACGAGTGATGGGGATCCTCAACGTAACCCCGGATTCTTTTTCTGACGGCGGCCGTCACAACACCCTGAATCAGGCGCTGTTGCATGCGCATGCGCTGATTTCGGCCGGTGCGACCATGATTGACGTGGGCGGAGAGTCGACCAGGCCGGGAGCCGCTGAGGTCAGTGAAGAGGAAGAGATCGCACGCGTAGTGCCCGTAGTCGAAGCGATTGCCCAGCGTTTTGAAGTTTTTATCTCGGTGGATACGTCGAAAGCCGGGGTGATCCGCGAGTCGGCTCAGGCGGGGGCGCATCTGATAAACGACGTTCGCTCGCTGCAGGAGCCCGGCGCATTGGCGGCGGCGGCCGAAAGCGGGCTACCGGTGTGCCTGATGCATATGCAGGGGCAACCGCGTACCATGCAGCAGGCACCGCACTATGACGATCTTATTGCAGATGTGAACACCTTTTTCCAACAGCATATCGAACGCTGCAATGCCGCCGGCATTACAAATCAGAAATTGCTGCTCGACCCAGGATTCGGTTTCGGTAAGAATTTGGCTCACAATTATCAACTGCTGGCCAGATTGTCAGAGTTTCATCACTTCGGCCTGCCGCTATTGGTAGGGATGTCGCGTAAGTCGATGATTGGACAGCTGCTGAATGTACCCCCGGAACAGCGGGTTATCGGCAGCGTGGCCTGTGCGGTGATCGCCGCTATGCAGGGCGCACAGATTGTCAGAGTGCATGACGTTAAAGAAACCGTCGAGGCGATGCGTGTCGTCGAGGCAACACTTTCAGCTAAGGGATGACAGAGACATGAGTGAGCGCAAATATTTTGGTACCGACGGTATTCGTGGCAAAGTCGGCGATAGTCCTATTACCCCGGATTTCGTGCTGAAACTTGGTTGGGCGGCAGGTAAGGTGCTGGCACGCCACGGTTCCCGCAAAATCATTATCGGCAAAGATACCCGCATTTCAGGCTACATGCTGGAATCGGCGCTGGAGGCCGGTCTGGCCGCTGCGGGGCTATCCGCCTCGTTCACCGGCCCGATGCCGACGCCGGCGGTGGCTTATCTGACGCGCACCTTCCGTGCTGAAGCCGGGATCGTGATCTCTGCATCACATAACCCATTCTACGACAACGGCATTAAGTTCTTCTCCATTGATGGTGCGAAGCTGCCGGATCATGTCGAAGAAGCCATTGAAGCCGAAATGGAAAAACCGCTGACCTGCGTGGAATCTGCCGAATTGGGCAAGGCCAGCCGGATTATCGATGCCGCCGGTCGTTACATCGAATTCTGCAAGGGTACCTTCCCGAGCGAACTGAGCCTGAAGGGCCTGAAAATCGTGGTGGACTGCGCCAACGGCGCGACCTACCACATCGCACCGAGCGTGTTGCGTGAGTTGGGCGCTACGGTGATTGCTATCGGCGTTGAGCCGGACGGCATGAATATCAATGAGAAATGCGGTGCGACCGATGTTCGCCAACTGCAAGAACGCGTACTGCTGGAAAAAGCGCATGTCGGTCTGGCCTTTGACGGAGACGGCGATCGCGTGATGATGGTTGATCACCTTGGCAACAAGGTGGATGGCGACCAGATTCTGTATATCATCGCCCGTGAGGGGCTGCGTCAGGGCCAGTTGCGCGGTGGCGCTGTCGGTACGTTGATGAGCAATATGGGCCTGGAACTGGCGCTCAAGCAGCTTGGTATCCCGTTTGCCCGTGCGAAAGTGGGTGACCGTTACGTACTGGAGAAGCTGCAGGAACTGGGCTGGCGCATTGGCGCGGAAAACTCGGGCCACGTGATCCTGTTGGACAAAACCACGACGGGCGATGGCATCATTGCCGGCCTACAGGTGCTGACCGCGATAGTGCGTAACAGCATGAGTTTGCACGATCTGTGCAGCGGCATGAAACTGTTGCCGCAGATCTTGGTGAACGTGCGTTTTGTCGGCGAGCACAACCCGTTGGAGTCTGAAGCGGTGCGTAAAGTCGCTGAGCAGGTTGAAACCGAGTTGGCTGGCCGTGGCCGCGTTCTTTTGCGTAAATCAGGCACTGAACCTTTGATCCGCGTGATGGTGGAAGGTGAGGATGAACAGCAGGTTACCGCATTGGCGCACCGTATTGCCGATGCGGTGAAGTCCGCCGGTTAACGGGCCGCGGACAAGCCGGGGGCGGTTTGCAGCCCCCGGAAAACACAGCCTGCGAATTTTATTGGTGTTTTTTTCCGCAAACGCGCCGGCGGCTGCAAATTGCCCTTGCGTGGGTTAGCTGCTTTGGTTAGTATTCACACCCGCTTCAGTGGGCAGTTTGATACAATGCCTGCGACTTCTTAATAGAAAAGAAGCCTTTGGGGTGTGAAGCATTTGGCACGCGGTGAAGCCGCAAGGATACGGGTACAACTATGTACGAAGCTCTTCTGGTAATTTTCCTGCTGATCTCAATCGGGCTGGTTGCTCTGATTATGCTGCAGCAAGGTAAAGGCGCTGATATGGGAGCCTCATTCGGAGCAGGTGCATCTGGCACATTGTTCGGTTCGAGTGGTTCCGGTAACTTCATGACCCGCATGACGGCTGTTCTGGCGGCGCTGTTCTTCGTCATCAGTTTGATCCTGGGCAACCTGAGCACCAACCAGAGCAAGAAAGGCAGCGAGTGGGAAAACCTCGGTCAGCCAGTGAAATCTGAGCAGACTACCGCACCGGCAGCACCAACCAAGCCGAGCAGCGATATCCCACAGTAAGCGGCAAGCAGTAACAGAGTTTGAAAACGGTTGTTGTTACCTCAATAAAATAACAGCCGTTAGCAGCAAGAATCAGTACCGAGGTGGTGGAATTGGTAGACACGCTACCTTGAGGTGGTAGTGCCCTAACGGGCTTGTGGGTTCGAGTCCCATCCTCGGTACCAAATCCCAGAGATAACTTGCAATTTTGCGATTATCGGCGTAGTATTTGCCACGTTTTCGGACGCGGGGTGGAGCAGCCTGGTAGCTCGTCGGGCTCATAACCCGAAGGTCGTCGGTTCAAATCCGGCCCCCGCAACCACTTTCCTTTAAGTGTTTATTTTCAAATACACTTTTCGATTGAAATCCGCTTTTCTCGAACAACATTTGAAAATGGCACTTGTTAGAAAGTTGCACCGAAGCCGCTTTGCGGCAAACAGGGTCCAGTTGCATAAAGCCCCGAATTTTCGGGGTTTTTTGTTATTTGGCAACAGAATCACTGGGCTATTAGGCCCTTTTTTTATGTCTTGGGGGTGGGCTTGTCCACATTAGAGCAAAAATTAACAGAGATGCTTTCGGCACCGGTAGAAGCGTTGGGCTTTGAGCTTGTAGGCATCGAATTTATTCGTGCGCGCCAATCGACGCTCCGTATCTATATTGATAGTGAAAATGGCATCAATGTTGACGATTGTGCTGATGTCAGCCACCAGGTCAGCGCTGTATTGGACGTCGAAGAACCAATCACAGTCGCTTACAACTTGGAAGTCTCCTCTCCTGGCCTTGATCGCCCGATGTTCACCGCTGAGCACTATACTCGTTTCCTCGGTGAAGAAGTCAGCCTGGTCCTGCGCATGGCCGTACAGAACCGTCGCAAATGGCAGGGCATTATTAAGTCTGTCGATGGCGAGATGATCACGGTTACTGTGGAAGGGAAAGATGAAGTGTTCGCGCTGAGCAACATCCAGAAAGCGAACCTGGTACCCCACTTTTAAAGTTTGGATGAGGCAACTAGGATGAATAAAGAGATTCTGGCTGTTGTTGAAGCTGTTTCCAACGAAAAATCCCTTCCGCGTGAGAAGATTTTCGAAGCGTTGGAAACCGCATTAGCCACCGCAACCAAGAAAAAATACGAGCAGGAAATTGAGGTTCGCGTCAGCATTGACCGCAAAACCGGCGATTTCGATACCTTCCGTCGTTGGGTCGCCGTAGATGAAGTGACCCAGCCAACGCGTGAAATCACGCTGGAAGCCGCTCAGTACGAAGAGCCTGGCATCGAGTTGGGCGGGTACATTGAAGATCAGATCGAATCTGTGACCTTTGACCGTATCACCACCCAAACCGCGAAACAGGTTATCGTACAGAAAGTACGTGAAGCCGAACGCGCCATGGTCGTTGACGCTTTCCGCCAGCACGAAGGTGAAATCGTTACCGGCGTGGTGAAGAAAGTTAACCGTGACAGCATTGCGCTGGACCTGGGCAGCAACGCCGAGGCGGTTATTGGCCGAGAAGACATGCTGCCGCGCGAAAACTTCCGTCCGGGCGACCGCATTCGCGGCATATTGTACGCCGTCCGTCCTGAAGCTCGTGGCGCACAGCTGTTCGTCAGCCGCTCCAGCGCCGAGATGCTGAAAGAACTGTTCCGCATCGAAGTGCCGGAAATCGGCGAAGAAGTGATTGAGATTAAAGCGGCAGCCCGTGATCCTGGCTCCCGTGCAAAAATTGCTGTGAAAACCAACGACAAACGCATCGACCCGGTCGGCGCTTGCGTAGGTATGCGCGGTGCGCGCGTTCAGGCCGTTTCGAGTGAACTCGGCGGTGAGCGTATCGATATCATCCTGTGGGATGATAACCCTGCGCAGTTCGTCATCAACGCCATGGCCCCGGCAGACGTTGCCTCTATCGTGGTTGATGAAGATAATTGCACCATGGATATCGCCGTTGAAGCCAGCAATCTGGCACAGGCGATCGGCCGTAATGGCCAAAACGTGCGTTTGGCTTCCCAATTGTTAAAACAGCATCGTGACGATGACCGTTGGGAACTGAACGTGATGACGGCGGACGATCTGCAGGCCAAGCACCAGGCCGAAGCTCATGCCGCCATTGATACCTTCACCAAGTATCTTGATATCGACGAAGATTTCGCCACCGTACTGGTCGAAGAAGGCTTCTCTACTCTGGAAGAGTTGGCTTATGTGCCAATCAAAGAGCTGCTGGAAATTGACGGTCTGGATGAAGATATGGTTGAAGCGTTGCGCGATCGCGCCAAAGCTGCATTGACCACGCTTGCCCTGGCCCAAGAAGAGAGCCTGGGTGACCAAAAACCTGCTGACGATTTGCTCAACCTTCCGGGTCTTGAGCGCAGCATGGCCTTTAAACTGGCCGCGCGTGGGGTTTGTACGCTGGAAGATCTTGCCGAGCAGGGTGTTGACGATCTGGCTGATATTGAAGGGCTTAGCGATGAGCAAGCCGGCGAGCTGATTATGGCCGCACGTAATATCTGTTGGTTTGGCGACAACGCGTAATAAACTGTAGCAGGAAGGAACAGCATGACGACAGATGTAACCGTAAAATCGCTGGCAGCAGAGATTCAGACTCCAGTTGATCGCCTGGTACAGCAGTTTGCTGATGCAGGGATTAACAAGTCTGAGACAGACTCTGTAACCCAGCACGAGAAAGAAGCCTTACTGGCGCACCTTAACCGTGAACACGGTAGTGCGCCGGGTAAGCTCACGTTGCAGCGCAAAACGCGCAGCACCTTGAATATTCCGAGCACCGGCGGTAAAAGTAAATCGGTGCAAATCGAAGTCCGCAAGAAACGCACTTATGTAAATCGCGATACGCCAGAAGCCCAGCAGGCTGAAGCGGCAGAGCAGGCACAGCGTGAAGCGGAAGAGCAGGCACAGCGCGCAGCGGAAGAGCTGGCGAAACGCGAAGCAGAAGCAAAGCGCGCAGCCGAAGACCAAGCCAAACGTGAGGCCGCGGAGATTGCTAAGCGTAATTCAGCGGAAAAAGAAAAAGTGACCAATCAACATACCGACGAAATGACCAAGCCAGCTCAGGCAGAAAAAGCACGCCGTGAAGCCGAAGCCGCAGAACTGAAACGTAAAGCGGAAGAGGAAGTGCGCCGTAAGGTTGAAGAAGACGCCAAACGCGTAGCGGAAGAAGCGCGCCGCATGGCCGAAGAGAATGGCGAGAAGTGGGCTGAAGCTGAAGCGGCAAGCGCTGCGGTTGAAACAGCCGATTACCACGTGACCACCTCTCAGCACGCCCGTGCAGCCGAAGACGAAAACGACGCCAAAGTTGAAGGCGAGCGCCGCGCCCGTACTCGTGGCGGCAAAGCGACCAAGCAGAAGAAAGGCAACAAGCTTTCCGAGTCTAAAGCAGACCGCGAAGAAGCGCGCGCCGTTACCCGTGGCGGTAAAGGCAAGCGTAAGCCAAGCACCCTTCAGCAGGGCTTCAACAAGCCGGCTCAGGTGGTTAACCGTGACGTTGTGATCGGCGAAACCATCACCGTAGCCGAACTGGCTAACAAAATGGCGGTTAAAGGCTCTCAGGTCATCAAAGCGATGATGAAACTGGGCGCAATGGCCACCATTAACCAGGTCATCGATCAGGAAACCGCGCAGCTGGTTGCCGAAGAGATGGGCCACAAAGTTATCCTGCGTCGTGAGAACGAGCTGGAAGAAGCGCTGATGAGCGACCGTGATACCGGTGCTGCCGCCGAGTCGCGTGCACCTGTCGTGACCATCATGGGCCACGTTGACCACGGTAAAACTTCTCTGCTGGATTACATCCGCTCCACCAAGGTGGCAGCAGGCGAGGCCGGTGGTATTACCCAGCATATCGGTGCTTACCACGTAGAAACCGACAACGGCATGATCACCTTCCTGGATACCCCAGGCCACGCAGCCTTTACTTCAATGCGTGCTCGCGGTGCTCAGGCGACCGACATCGTTGTTCTGGTTGTTGCTGCCGACGACGGCGTGATGCCGCAAACCATCGAAGCTATCCAGCATGCGAAAGCAGCGAAGGTACCGTTGGTCGTTGCAGTGAACAAAATTGACAAACCGGAAGCCGATCCGGATCGCGTTAAGCAGGAACTGTCCCAGTACGGCGTTATGCCGGAAGAGTGGGGCGGCGAAGCACAGTTCGTTCACGTATCTGCGAAAGCCGGTACCGGTATCGACGAACTGTTGAACGCTATCCTGTTGCAGGCTGAAGTTCTCGAACTGAAAGCCGTACGCAGCGGCATGGCCAGCGGCGTGGTTATTGAATCCTTCCTGGATAAAGGTCGTGGTCCGGTTGCTACCGTGCTGGTGCAGGAAGGTACGCTGAACAAAGGCGATATCGTTCTGTGTGGCTTCGAATACGGCCGTGTACGTGCGATGCGTGACGAACTGGGTCGCGAAGTGACCTCTGCCGGTCCTTCTATTCCGGTTGAGATCTTGGGCCTGTCCAGCGTTCCTGCCGCCGGTGATGAAGCGACCGTGGTGCGTGACGAGAAGAAAGCGCGTGAAGTTGCGCTGTACCGTCAAGGCAAGTTCCGTGAAGTTAAGCTGGCACGTCAGCAGAAATCTAAACTGGAAAACATGTTCGCCAACATGACCGACGGTGAAGTTTCTGAGCTGAACATCGTACTGAAGTCCGACGTACAGGGTTCTTGTGAAGCGATTAGCGAATCACTGCAGAAACTCTCTACCGATGAAGTGAAAGTGAAGATTGTTGGCTCCGGCGTAGGGGGTATCACCGAAACCGACGCTACGCTGGCAGCGGCTTCCAATGCCATCATCTTGGGCTTCAACGTCCGTGCCGACGCTTCTGCGCGCCGCGTGATTGAAGCAGAAAGCCTGGATCTGCGTTACTACTCCGTGATCTATAACCTGATCGACGAAGTGAAGCAGGCGATGAGCGGTATGCTGGCGCCTGAGTACAAGCAGCAGATTATCGGTCTGGCCGCAGTGCGTGACGTGTTCAAATCACCGAAATTCGGCGCCATCGCAGGTTGTATGGTTACCGAAGGGACAATCAAGCGTCACAACCCAATCCGCGTCCTGCGCGACAACGTGGTTATCTATGAAGGCGAGCTGGAATCCCTGCGCCGCTTCAAAGATGACGTTAACGAAGTCCGTAACGGCATGGAATGTGGTATCGGCGTTAAGAACTACAACGACGTGCGCGTCGGCGACATGATCGAAGTGTTCGAAATCATTGAGATTCAACGCACCATCGCTTAACGCTTGCACATCTGCTTAAGTCTGTTCCGGGGGGCCTTGTGCCCCCCGATTTGTCTGGAGAATCCATAATGGCAAAAGAATTCAGCCGCGGTCAGCGCGTGGCACAAGAGATGCAAAAAGAGATTGCTATCATTCTGCAGCGTGAAGTCAAAGACCCGCGTATCGGCATGGCTACCGTTTCTGGTGTAGAAGTTTCTCGCGATTTGGCGTACGCCAAGGTTTACGTCACCTTCCTGAACGTGTTGACCGAAAACGCCGATCCGGATCTGGTACCTAAAGGCATTAAAGCTCTGGAAGACGCTTCCGGCTACATCCGCACGCTGCTGGGCAAAGCCATGCGTCTGCGCGTGGTGCCTGAGCTGACCTTCGCGTACGACAACTCACTGGTGGAAGGCATGCGCATGTCCAACCTGGTGACTAACGTGGTGAAAAACGACGCCGAACGCCGTTCCGCATCAGGCGATGACGAGGAGGCTTAATGAGTCGCCCTCGTCGCCGTGGCCGTGATATTCACGGCGTATTGTTGCTGGACAAACCGCAGGGCCTGTCGTCCAACGACGCTTTGCAAAAAGTGAAACGCCTTTATAACGCCAATCGCGCGGGCCACACCGGCGCGCTCGATCCGCTGGCGACCGGCATGCTGCCGATCTGCCTGGGCGAGGCGACCAAATTCTCGCAATTCCTGCTCGACTCCGATAAACGCTATCGTGTCATTGCCAGGCTGGGTCAGCGCACTGACACCTCGGATGCGGACGGCCAGATTGTGCAAGAGCGCCCGGTGAACTTCACTCAGGCGCAACTTGATGCGGCACTGGACAGTTTCCGTGGCGATATCAAGCAGGTGCCGTCGATGTACTCGGCGCTGAAGTATCAGGGCAAGAAACTCTATGAGTATGCACGCCAGGGTATCGAAGTACCGCGTGAAGCGCGCAGCATCACGGTTTATGAACTGCAGTTCATTCGCTGGGAAGGGGATGAGCTGGAGTTGGAAATTCATTGCTCGAAAGGCACCTACATCCGCACTATCACCGATGATCTCGGCGAATTGCTGGGCTGCGGCGCGCACGTGATCTATCTGCGTCGCTTGCAGGTAGCGACTTATCCAATCGAACGCATGGTCACGCTTGAACAGTTGAATGCGTTGCTGGAGCAGGCTCAGGCACAAGACATCGCGCCTGGCGAGTTGCTCGATCCGTTGCTGATGCCGATGGACAGCCCGGTAGAAAACTACCCGGAAGTGAATTTGCTGCCCGTCGTTGCGGGTTACGTCAAGCAGGGGCAACCGGTACAAGTTGCCGGCGCACCGGCCTCGGGCATGGTGCGAATGACTGAAGGTGAAGAGCGTAAATTTATCGGCGTCGGCGACATCGCCGATGACGGTCGCGTAGCGCCGCGCCGCCTGGTAGTCGAACATTTCGACTGAGGGTAGAAAACGCACTGCCTTGCGATCGCACTGCGCTAAGAGTAGAATGGCGCAGCTTATGCATTGGGTTGCTGAATTAGAGATCGGCGCCTGTATTTATTATCTATAATCTGGAGTATGACAATGTCTCTAAGTGTTGAAGCTAAAGCTCAAATCGTAGCTGATTTTGGTCGTGGTACTAACGACAGCGGTTCTACCGAAGTTCAGGTTGCCCTGTTGACTGCGCAGATCAACCATCTGCAAGGCCACTTCTCAGAACACAAAAAAGATCACCACAGCCGTCGTGGTCTGCTGCGTATGGTTTCTCAGCGTCGTAAGCTGCTGGACTACCTGAAGCGTAAAGATGTAGCACGTTACACCAGCCTGATCGAGCGTCTGGGTCTGCGTCGCTAATCTAGCAAGTTTCAGCGGAAAGGGGCCTATTTTGGCCCCTTTCTTCTAGGAAGCATAAGCAAATCAGGTTAATGTATTACTGATGTTTCCAAACAGGTTCTTCCGTTACAGAGGTTCGCGCGGCTAATGAGAGGCTTTGTCTCAGGCTTGAGATAAGGATTGTCATTAGTCGCGAGGATGTAGTGAGAAGGCAAATCGAGTCACTGGCGTGTCGAGTCGTCAATACGATTGCGCGCCGTTAATCAAGGATATAATTTTGCTGACACCGATCATTCGCAAATTCCAGTATGGCCAGCATACCGTCACCATCGAGACCGGTATGATGGCTCGTCAGGCCACCGCCGCCGTTATGGTGAGCATGGATGACACCGCAGTATTCGTTACCGTAGTTGGCCAGAAAAAAGCCAAGCCAGGCCAAAGCTTCTTCCCGCTGACCGTTAACTATCAGGAGCGTACTTACGCTGCTGGTCGTATCCCGGGCAGCTTCTTCCGTCGTGAAGGCCGTCCGAGCGAAGGCGAAACCCTGACCTCGCGCCTGATTGACCGTCCGATCCGTCCACTGTTCCCGGACAGCTTCCTGAATGAAGTTCAGGTGATCGCGACCGTAGTTTCCGTTAACCCGCAGGTAAACCCGGACATCGTTGCGATGATCGGTGCCTCTGCAGCCCTGAGCCTGTCCGGTATTCCGTTCAACGGCCCAATCGGCGCTGCACGCGTGGGTTACATCAACAATCAGTACGTGCTGAACCCAACCACCGACGAGCTGAAAGAAAGCAGCCTGGACTTGGTGGTTGCCGGTACCGCTGGCGCAGTACTGATGGTTGAATCCGAAGCTGACGTTCTGAGCGAAGATCAGATGCTGGGCGCGGTGGTCTTTGGCCACGAGCAACAGCAGATTGTTATCGAAAACATCAACTCCCTGGTTGCCGAAGCCGGCAAGCCTAAGTGGGACTGGCAGGCACCTGCAATCAACGAAGCGCTGCACGCGCGCGTTGCAGAACTGGCAGAAAGCCGTCTGGGCGACGCTTATCACATCACCGAAAAACAAGAGCGTTACGCTCAGGTAGATGCGATCAAGAGCAGCGTAGTTGAAGCCCTGCTGGCGCAGGACGAGACCCTGGACGCGTCTGAAATTCAGGACATCCTGGGCAGCGTTGAGAAAAACGTTGTACGTAGCCGCGTACTGCGTGGCGAGCCGCGTATCGACGGCCGCGAAAAAGACATGATCCGTGGCCTGGACGTGCGCACCGGCGTACTGCCGCGTACCCACGGTTCCGCACTGTTCACCCGTGGCGAGACTCAGGCTCTGGTTACCGCAACGCTGGGCACCGCCCGTGACGCGCAGAATCTGGACGAGCTGATGGGTGAGAAAACCGACAGCTTCCTGTTCCACTATAACTTCCCTCCGTACTCCGTAGGTGAGACCGGTATGGTGGGTTCGCCTAAACGTCGTGAAATTGGTCACGGTCGCCTGGCGAAACGCGGCGTATTGGCTATGATGCCTAAACCAGAAGATTTCCCGTACACGGTGCGTGTGGTTTCCGAGATCACCGAATCCAACGGTTCTTCTTCAATGGCTTCTGTCTGTGGTGCCTCTTTGGCGCTGATGGACGCAGGCGTGCCAATCAAGGCAGCCGTTGCGGGTATCGCAATGGGCCTGGTTAAAGAACAAGATAACTTTGTCGTTCTGTCCGACATTCTGGGTGACGAAGATCACCTGGGCGACATGGACTTCAAAGTAGCCGGTAGCCGTGACGGTATTACCGCGCTGCAGATGGACATTAAAATTGAAGGCATCACCCGCGAAATCATGCAGGTGGCACTGAACCAGGCCAAGGGCGCGCGTCTGCACATCCTGGGCGTAATGGAACAGGCTATCAGCACCCCGCGTGGCGATATCTCTCAGTTCGCACCACGTATCCACACAATCCGGATCAACCCGGACAAGATCAAAGACGTGATCGGTAAAGGCGGCTCTGTCATCCGTGCGCTGACTGAAGAGACCGGTACTACCATCGAAATCGAAGATGATGGTACGGTTAAAATTGCTGCTACCGACGGTGAGAAAGCGAAGTTCGCTATCCGCCGTATCGAAGAGATCACCGCAGAGATCGAAGTGGGCCGTATTTACCAGGGTAAAGTGACCCGTATCGTTGATTTCGGCGCATTCGTGGCGATCGGCGGCGGTAAAGAAGGTCTGGTGCACATCTCTCAAATCGCTGACAAGCGCGTTGAGAAAGTGACCGACTATCTGCAGATGGGTCAGGAAGTACCGGTTAAGGTGCTGGAAGTTGACCGTCAGGGCCGTGTGCGTCTGAGCATTAAAGAAGCTACAGCGCCAGAAGCAGATTCATCTGCGCCTGCGCCTGAAGCAGAATAACTGTATAGATAGATTTACAGCTCCCTGCCATGGGGTTGGGAGCTGTTCGTATCGCGCGGGTAGGATGCCTGCGTATTAGCAAACGGATGACAGGACGTTCATCCAATGTTTGTCTTCGGGAGTGGGAAATGAAGCCTTTCTTGCGCTGGTGTTACGTTGCGACAGCACTCATGCTGGCAGGATGCAGCAACCATGATTGGCGTAAAGACGAAGTTTTGGCGATCCCGTTGCAGCCAACTCTGCAGCAGGAAGTGATCCTGGCGCGCATGGAACAAATACTTGCCAGCCGGGCACTGACGGACGATGAGCGTGCGCAGCTTTTATATGAGCGCGGTGTGCTGTATGATAGCCTCGGGCTACGTGCACTGGCGCGCAATGATTTCTCGCAAGCGCTGGCGATACGTCCTGATATGCCAGAAGTTTTCAACTACCTGGGCATTTACTTAACGCAGGCAGGCAATTTTGATGCTGCCTATGAAGCGTTTGATTCTGTACTAGAGCTTGATCCAACTTACAATTACGCGCGTTTAAACCGGGGCATCGCACTGTATTATGGCGGCCGCTTCCCGTTGGCGCAGGATGATCTGCAGGCGTTTTATCAAGACGACCCAAACGATCCCTTCCGTTCGTTGTGGCTGTATCTTGTGGAAAGAGAAATCGATCCCAAGAAGGCTGACGTAGCGCTCCAGCAGCGTTATGACAAAGCGAACCGAGGGCAATGGGGATGGAATATTGTCGAATTCTACCTGGGCAACATCAGCGAAAAAACGCTGATGGAAAGGCTCAAGGCAGAGGCAACGGATAACACTTCGCTCGCTGAGCATCTCAGTGAAACTGACTTCTATTTGGGTAAACACTACCTGAGTCTGGGGGACAAGGACACCGCTTCGGCGCTGTTCAAACTGACGGTTGCTAACAACGTTCATAATTTCGTTGAGCACCGCTATGCATTGTTGGAATTGGCGCTGTTGGGCCAAGAACAAGACGACCTATCGGAATCGGACCAGCAATAGCTGACGAACAACTATCAGCCTGATATACATTGGTTTTTTGCCAAAGTTATCGCCTTAACGGGCGAGGGCTTCTTTGTTCGTTTTATAATCTAATTTGAGCCGGTTCACACTTTTCAATGAAAATGACTGAAAATTTTCTCGACGAGTTATGTAGACTGGCTGCCATTATTAATGAGGCACGTGTACATGACTACTGAGCTTGAAACCTCTTTTGCTGACCTGGGGCTGTCCGCTCCTATCATTTCTGCCCTGACCGATCTGGGCTACGAAAAACCGTCACCGATCCAGGCTGAGTGTATTCCTCACCTGTTGAACGGCCGTGATGTGCTGGGCATGGCGCAGACCGGTAGCGGTAAAACTGCAGCGTTCTCGCTGCCACTGCTGCACAACCTTGACGCTTCCCTGAAGGCACCACAGATTCTGGTGCTGGCACCGACCCGCGAACTGGCGGTTCAGGTTGCGGAAGCGATGACTGATTTCTCTAAACATATGACTGGCGTTAACGTTGTTGCCCTGTACGGCGGCCAACGTTACGACGTGCAGCTGCGCGCCTTGCGTCAGGGCCCACAAATCGTAGTGGGTACCCCAGGCCGTCTGCTGGACCACCTGAAACGCGGCACGCTGAACCTCTCTAACCTGAGCGGTCTGGTGCTGGATGAAGCCGACGAAATGCTGCGCATGGGCTTTATCGAAGACGTGGAAACCATCATGGCGGAGATCCCGGCTGAACATCAGACCGCGCTGTTCTCTGCAACCATGCCGGAAGCGATCCGTCGCATTACCCGTCGCTTTATGAAAGATCCGCAGGAAGTGCGCATTCAGTCCAGCATCACTACCCGTCCGGACATCAGCCAGAGCTACTGGACTGCGCAAGGCATGCGCAAGAACGAAGCGTTGGTGCGTTTCCTGGAAGCGGAAGACTTTGATGCGGCGATCATCTTCGTGCGTACCAAAAACGCGACCCTGGAAGTGGCTGAAGCGCTGGAGCGCAGCGGCTACAGCAGCGCCGCACTGAACGGTGACATGAACCAGGCGCTGCGTGAGCAGACCCTGGAGCGTCTGAAAGACGGTCGTCTGGATATCCTGATCGCGACCGACGTTGCCGCTCGTGGTCTGGACGTTGAGCGTATCAGCCTGGTTGTGAACTACGACATCCCTATGGATTCCGAGTCCTACGTTCACCGTATCGGCCGTACCGGTCGTGCCGGTCGTGCCGGTCGTGCGCTGCTGTTCGTGGAAAACCGCGAACGCCGCCTGCTGCGCAACATCGAACGTACCATGAAGCTGACCATTCCAGAAGTTGAGCTGCCAAATGCAGAGCTGCTGGGTGAGCGTCGTCTGGCCAAGTTCGCCGCTAAAGTACAGCAACAGCTGGAAAGCAGCGATCTGGACATGTACCGCGCACTGCTGGCTAAACTGCAGCCGGAAGAAGAGCTGGAAATGGAAACCCTGGCCGCAGCACTGCTGAAAATGGCGCAGGGCGAACGTCCTCTGATTCTGCCACCGGATCCGGTGTTCAAGCCGCGTCAACGTCGTGAGTTCAACGACCGTGACGATCGTGGTAACGACCGTCGTCGTGAAGCGCGTCCAGACAGCCGTGACGGTGGCGCTGAGCGTCCGCGTCGCGAACGTCGTGACGTTGGCGAAATGCAGCTGTACCGCATTGAAGTGGGCCGTGATGACGGTGTGGAAGTTCGTCATATCGTTGGCGCGATCGCTAACGAAGGTGATATCAGCAGCCGTTACATCGGTAACATCAAGTTGTTTGCCGGCCACTCCACCATCGAACTGCCAAAAGGTATGCCGGGCGAGATCCTGTCTCATTTCACCCGTACCCGTATCCTGAACAAGCCGATGAACATGCAATTGCTGGGCGATGCACAGCCGCATGAACGTCGTGAGCGTCGCGAAGGCGGGGCTCCTGGTGCCGGTGGCGAGCGTCGTGGCGGTGCTCGTCCGTTCAACGGCGAACGTCGCGAAGGTGCCGGCGCCGGTGCTCCACGTCGTTCTTTCAATGAGCGTCGCGAAGGCGGTAACGCCAACGCCGGTGGCGAGCGTCGTGGCGGTAACTTCAACCGTGACGGCCAACGCGCACCGCGTCGTGATGATGCCGCTCCGGCTGCACCACGTCGCCGTTTCGGCGATGCATAACGTCTGATTTAGCCGTTCGCGGTCAATCACACTGAAAAACCAGCCTTCGGGCTGGTTTTTTTATGCCTGAAATTTGCCGTTAAGTGCGGTTAAATGGCGTATCATTTATAAGGTTTTTTCTTATGGATACTACGCACAGGAGATGCCATGAGTTGGCAGCAATTTAAATCTCAATACCTGGTGCGCTTTTGGGCGCCACTGCCGGCGGTGATTGCCGCCGGGATACTCTCGACTTACTACTTCGGCATGACCGGCACCTTCTGGGCGGTCACCGGCGAATTTACCCGTTGGGGTGGCCACCTGTTGCAGGCGTTCGGCCTGCACCCTGAGCAATGGGGTTATTTTAAGGTTATCGGCCTTGAGGGTACGCCGCTGCAACGCATCGACGGCCGGATGATCATCGGTATGTTCGCCGGCTGCATCGCCGCCGCGCTGTGGGCCAACAACATCAAGCTACGCCGGCCGCAGCATCGTATTCGTATTGTGCAGGCACTGTTGGGCGGCATTATCGCCGGCTTTGGCGCGCGGCTGGCAATGGGGTGTAACCTGGCGGCATTTTTTACCGGCATTCCGCAGTTCTCGCTTCACGCCTGGTTCTTCGCGCTGGCGACCGCCGCCGGCTCTTACTTTGGTGCCAAATTTACCCTGTTGCCGCTGTTCCGTATCCCGGTGAAATTGCAAAAAGTGCAGGCGGCCGCGCCGCTGACGCAAAAACCAGACCAGGCGCGCCGCCGTTTCCGGCTGGGCATGGTGATTTTCTGCCTGTCGCTTGCCTGGTCGCTCTGGACGCTGTTTGATGCACCGACGCTGGGTATCGCCATGCTGTTTGGCATCGGCTTTGGCCTGCTGATCGAACGCGCGCAGATCTGCTTCACCTCGGCGTTCCGCGATTTGTGGATCACCGGCCGCACCCACATGGCGAAAGCGATCATTATCGGTATGGCGGTCAGCGCCATCGGCATTTTCAGTTACGTGCAGCTCGGCGTCGCACCTAAAATCATGTGGGCCGGTCCCAATGCGGTGATTGGCGGGCTGTTGTTCGGTTTCGGCATTGTACTGGCCGGCGGCTGCGAAACCGGCTGGATGTACCGCGCGGTAGAAGGGCAGGTGCATTATTGGTGGGTCGGGCTGGGCAATATCATCGGTGCCACGCTGCTGGCTTACTACTGGGATGATTTGGCCCCTGCGTTGGCCACCGATTACGACAAGGTCAACCTGCTGAATACCTTTGGGCCGATCGGTGGCCTGCTGGTCACTTACCTGCTGCTGGCGCTGGCGTTTCTCGCCATGCTGTGGTGGGAGAAACGCTTTTTCCGCGCCAGGCCGGACGCGCAGGTGGTTAATTTAAGGAGAGTGTCATGAAACAGGCGGCGATAGTGCCGGATTACCGGCTGGACATGCTCGGCGAGCCTTGTCCCTACCCGGCGGTGGCGACGCTGGAAGCGATGCCGCAGTTGAAACCGGGGGAAATTCTGGAGGTGATCAGCGATTGCCCGCAGTCGATCAATAATATCCCGCTCGACGCGCGCAATCACGGTTACAAGGTGCTGGATATCCAGCAGGACGGCCCGACCATCCGCTACCTTATCCAACGCTGACGCCAGGGCGGCTCGTGCTGCCCAAGGTTACCCTGCGACGCCGGTCAACTGATGCAGGCGGCGTTCACTCTGCTCATCTGCCGGCACGTACACCAGCATCCGGTCGCCGTTGCGCGGCGCCGACCACCAGTTATTTTGCCTCAGGCTCATCACCCCCACCAAAGGATGACGAAAGCGTTTGACGTTGTTGTCGATGCTGCGTACTTCATGCCGTTCCCAGATAGTGCGGAAATCCTCGGAAACCGCCATATAGCGCGCCAGTTGCGCCTCCCAGATCGGTTCGCCCAAATGCTCCGCCATCTGCGCGCGGAACAGCGCCACCATTTTCGGCATGACCTCATCCCAGTCCAGCTGGCTGGCACGCCAGGGTTCGTGGGTGAACGCCAAATAGATACAGTTGCGATCTTCCGGCGGCAGTTCGGCCAGCTCGACGCCCATCAGCAGGCAATAGGCCCGGTTGAACCCCAGAATATCGAAGCGTGCGTTGGAAATGATCGCCGGCAGCGGGCCGAGCTGATCAAGAATTTTTTGCCCGTACGCCGATAGCTGCTCGCAGCCGCCGCTTTGCGCGGCCGCCGGCAAGCTTTGCCCCGCCAGCCTGAACAGGTGGTGAGTTTCCGCTTCGTTGCATTGCAGCGCATTGGCGATTGCGCTCAGCGTTTTCGGTGAGGCTTGAATCGGCCGCCCCTGTTCCAGCCAGGTGTACCAGGTGATGCCAACGTCGGCCAACTGCGCCACTTCTTCACGGCGCAGGCCGGGTGTGCGCCGTTGACGCATGCGCGCAAGCCCCAGCCGGTTGGGGTCCAGGCTCTCGCGGCGCGTGCGCAGAAAAGCGCCCAACAGCTTGCGGTTATCGGCGTGAAGGGTAGCGGTAATGCGGGTAGTTACGGGCATGAATAATTTCCTCCTGCAACGAGACCGGTAGTTTTTATACCATGATAATCAAGAACTGGTACCCGTTTACTTTAAAGGTGATGCTAATCACATTCCTGGGTTAACACAATGGATGAGAACAATGAGCGCACCATCAACGGCGGCCGGGCTGGGCCGCGCGGGGTTGATTATTTTGTTGGCGGGGCAGTTGCTGCCGATGATCGATTTTTCCATCGTCAATGTCGGGCTGGACGCGATAGCACAGTCGCTGGGGGCCAGCCCGGCACAGCTGGAATTGATCGTGGCGGTCTATGGCGTGGCGTTCGCTGTCTGTCTGGCGATGGGCGGCCGCCTGGGGGATAACCTGGGGCGGCGCAACCTGTTCCTGTGGGGCGTGCGAATATTTGCCGTGGCTTCATTGATGTGCGGGTTGGCGAACTCCGTCTGGTTGTTACTGGTAGCTCGGGTACTGCAGGGGGTTGGCGCGGCGTTTATCGTGCCGCAAATCCTGGCCACCATACACGTGTGCCTGCGGGGCCGCGAACATACCAAGGCATTGGGAATGTACGGCGCTATCGGTGGGCTGGCGTTTATCGTCGGCCAGGTGCTGGGCGGGCTGTTGATCACCCTGGATATTGCCGGCAGCGGCTGGCGCAGCGTATTCCTGATTAATATTCCGGTGTGCTTGTTGGTGCTGGCTTGCGCCCATCGCTGGGTGCCGAATACCCGTGGGGAGAAGCGGGTGAATGTCGATCTCCCGGGCACGCTGTTGCTTGGATTGACCATCGCCTGCCTGCTGTTCCCGCTGGCATTGGGGCCGGTATGGCATTGGCCGTGGCCTTGCCTGGTGCTGTTGGCGGCCAGCATGCCGCTGTCGTGGCTACTGTGGCGGGTCGAACGGCGGCAGGAGCAACGGCGTAATTTCCCGCTGTTGCCGCCCGCGCTGCTGCGCTTGACGAGCGTACGCTTCGGGCTGGTGATCGCCATCCTGTTCTTCTCCTGCTGGAGCGGTTTTATGTTTGTGATGGCGCTGACGCTGCAGTCCGGCGCGGGGTTGAGCTCATTCCAGTCAGGCAATGCGTTTATCGCGCTCGGGGCGGCCTATTTTATTTCGTCGCTGCTGAGCAGCACGGTGGTGGAACACTTCGGCAAGGTGCGGACGCTGATGTTTGGTTGCCTGATCCAGATGGTGGGCCTACTGGCGCTGATGTTGACGCTGAAACTGGTTTGGCCGCATCCGGGGGTGTGGAATTTGATCCCGGCGACGGTGTTGATTGGCTTCGGGCAGGCGTTTATCGTCAGCAGCTTCTTCCGCATCGGCCTGTCTGACGTACCGGCCGAGCACGCCGGCTCAGGCAGTGCCATGCTGGCTACGGTGCAACAGACGGCGTTGGGGCTGGGGCCGATCCTGTTGGGCACGCTGCTGGTGCAGATGCTGCATTTGGCCCCCGGCAATTACCTTAATGCGGTGCTGGTGGCGGTGGCGGCCGAATTTTGCCTGATGCTGGTGTTGCTGAGCCGCACGCTGCTGTTTCTGCGGGCCGATCGCCGCCGGCAGACACGGGAGGCGGTAAAACAGGCCTGACGGCCCGGTTAAACGTGGGGGAAGCCTTTTCCCCCATCCTTCATTTAGCCTTTCACCACATCGCCTTTCACTCCGGCGACAATCTCAAACGAATGCAGCCGCGCCTGATGATCGAAGATCTGGCCGTTGACCATGATTTCATCCGCGCCGGTTTCACGCAGCAGCGCCTGCAACCCGTGGCGTACGGTGCCTTCATTACCGACTATCGACATGCGCAGCGCCTGATCGACACCGTATTGCTCTCCGGCGGTCCACAGCGCGTGGATATTGTCCACCGGCGGCGGCAATGGGCCCGGCGAACCGCGGCGCAGGTTAATGAATTGCTGCTGCATTGAGGTGAACAGCCGGCGGGCCTCTTCGTCGCTGTCGGCGGCTACCACGTTGACGCACACCATGGCATGCGGCTGTGCGCATTGTTCGGAAGGTTTGAAGTTCTCGCGATACAGCTTCAGTGCCTGGAACAGCATGTCCGGCGCGAAGTGGGAGGCGAAGGCGAACGGCAGGCCGAGCTGTGCCGCCAGTTGTGCGCTGTACAGGCTCGAGCCCAGCAGCCAAATCGGCACATGCAAGCCCTGGCCCGGCACGGCCTGTACCGGTTGACCCGGTTGCGCATCGCAGAAATAATGCTGCAGCTCCTGTACGTCACGCGGGAAGTTATCCACTTCGCCGGACAGGTGGCGGCGAAGCGCCATCATGGTGCGTTGATCGGTGCCGGGCGCACGGCCAAGGCCCAGATCGATACGCCCCGGATACAGCGACTCCAGGGTACCGAACTGTTCGGCAATCACCAGCGGCGCATGGTTGGGCAGCATCACGCCGCCGGAGCCGAGGCGGATACTTTGGGTGCCGGCGGCCAAAAAGCCCAGCAGCACCGAGGTGGCCGCACTGCCGATCCCGGTCATATTGTGATGTTCCGCCAACCAATAGCGCTGATAGCCCCACTTTTCGGCATGCTGTGCTAAATCTAAAGAGGCGTGAAACGCATCGCGCGGTTTTGCCCCTTGCGGGATGGGGGATAAATCCAGTACCGAAAGCGGTACCACGGTTTTTTCAGTCATGACATCGTCCATCAGAGGAGTGATCGCTTAAAGGGCGATTGCAGGAGTCTGCAAACTACAAAGTCAAATGTGCTTTAGCATTAAAAGCATAATCCAATTTAGGGATATAAAAGAGGATATATGTGCTTGTGATATCCTTATGAGAAGAATGGCCTTTTTAGAGTGTATTAAAATATGGACGTGATAATCCCCACCTGCCGCTTACCGCTCCGGGAGCCTGAATAATGAAAAAAAAGACGCTGTTTACCCTGTTGTTGATGGTGGTGGCGATCGCTCTGGCGATATTGTTCCGCGCGCATAATCAGGATCTGCTGTTGCAGGGCGAGGTGGATGCGCCGGAAGTGATAGTGGCCTCGAAAGCCAAGGGGCGGGTGATCGAACGCCTGGTGGAGCGCGGCGACGACGTAAAGGGCGGGCAGGCGATGATTCAGCTCGACAGCCCGGAACTGATGGCGCAGCTGCGTTCCGCGCAGGCGACGCGCGATGAGGCCAAAGCGCAGCTTGATCAGTCGCTGCATGGCACGCGTGAAGAGAGCATCCGCAATCTGCGCGCCAGCCTGGCGCAGGCCGAGGCGGAATACCGCAATGCGCAGAATGATTACAATCGCAACCTGAGCGTAGCCGGGAAAGGCTATATCTCGAAATCCGAACTGGACAGCTCGCGCCGTTCGCGCGATACCGCTTTCCAGCAGGTGCAGGCCGCCAAGGCCAATCTGGACGAAGGCGTCAACGGCGACCGTATCGAACTGCGGCAGCAATACGCCGCGGCGCTGCGGGCGGCGGAAGAGAATCTGCTGGAAGTGAAGGCCCAGACCGACGATCTGCGCGTTTTAGCGCCGGTGGACGGCGAAGTGGGGCCGATCCCCGCGGAAGTGGGTGAACTGCTGAATGCCGGGAGCCCACTGGTGACGCTGATCCGCGTACCGGACGCCTACTTCGTGTTTAATCTGCGCGAAGACATTCTGGCCCATGTGCGCAAAGGCGATAAGATCCAAATGCGGGTGCCGGCGCTGCAGAACAAAATGATCGAGGCAGAGGTGCGCTACATCGCGCCGCTGGGCGATTACGCCACCAAGCGCGCTACCCGCGCCACCGGTGATTTCGATCTGAAAACCTTTGAAGTGCGTCTGTATCCGTCACAGCCGGTGAACGGTTTGCGTCCGGGGATGAGCAGCCTATGGCTATGGAAAGAGTAAAGGCCGGTTGGCGCTGCTTCAGCCACGCGTTTGACAACGAGTGCCGCATCGCCTTTCGCAGCCCGGTGGTGCACTGGCTGTGTTGGATCTTCCCGCTGATGCTGTTTGGCCTGATCAGCAGCAACTTTTCGGAAGGCACCTTGCTCGATCTGCCGGTCTCGGTGGTGGACAGCGATCACAGCTCGTTGTCCAAATCGTTGATCCGCAGGCTGGATGCCGGCTCCCACGCCCACGTCGAAGCCTACGATGGCGGGCTGGATGAATCGCTGCACCGCCTGCGCAGCGCGCAGGATTATGCGTTGCTGTACGTGCCGCCGGATTTCGAAGCCAATGCGCTGGCGGGCAAGCAGCCGAGCGTGGTGATGTATTACAACGCGCTGTTTTACGGCGCCGGGCTGTATTCCACTCAGGATTTCAGCGGCCTGATGACCGAAATCAACGCCGGCACCCGCAGCATTATCGCCGGCGAGATGGGCAAAACGTTGCCGCCGTTGGCGGACGTCACGTTGTTGTACGGCAGTTTGTTCAACGCCAGCGGCAGCTATATTTACTACCAGCAGTTCGCGGCCACCATCCACCTGCTGCAGCTGTTTGTGGTGACCTGCATGATCTATGTGCTGGCGCGCAGCAAGTCGCTGTTGAAGGCCAGGCCGTTCAGCCTGGCGTTGCTTGGCAAACTGGCGCCTTACACCCTGTGCTTCACCAGCCTGCTGATGGTGGAGATTGCGGCGCTGGTGGGCATTTTTGACGCCCGCGTCAGCGGCAATCCCTTGTTTATGCTGATGATCGGCTTTTTCTACGTGATGGCAGCGCAGAGCGTCGGCCTGCTGCTGTTCACCTTTACCGGCAGCACCATCACCGCCTACAGCTTGATCGGCATCCTCGTGAGTATCGCGCTGACCTTCTCGGGCATGGCGGTGCCGGAGCTGTCGATGCCGCTGCCGGCGCGGATTATCTCCAATATCGAACCGCTGACCCATGCGCTGTATGCCATGTTCGACGTGTTCCTGCGACAGGTGCCGGCCAGCGCCATCTTCAGCGTCTGTGCGCTGCTGGCGGTCTATCCGCTGGTTACCGCGCTGCTGGTGCGTAACCGGCTGTTGCAGCGGTTGCTGAAGGAAGGGGGCGCGGGATGAAGATCTATTGGCAAACCTTTGTCCGGGTGCTGCTTGGCATGCTGGAACGGCCGATGTGGCTGATGCTGATCCTGTCGTTGTGCATCATGAGTATGGTGTATGCCAACCGTACGGTGTGGGATCTGCCGGTGGGCGTGGTCGATCAGGACCACAGCACCGCCAGCCGCCAGTTGATCCGCCAACTGGACGCCACCTCGAAAATCGCGATCCAGACCTACGACAGCCAGGAGCAGGCTCAGCGCGACCTTGGCTGGCGCAAGCTGTTTGCGGTGATCATCATGCCGGTGGATCTGGAGAAGAAGATCCTGAGCGGGCAGAATATCGTGGTGCCGGTGTACGGCGACGCGACCAATCGTTTGGCCAACGGCCAGATCCAACAGGATGTCGTGGCGGCTTACCAACAGCTGTTGGGGCAGTACAACACCGGGCTGCTGCTGCGCAGCGGTTTCAGCGAACGCCAGGCACAGGTGATCCTGACGCCGATCGTGGGGCAGACGCTGGACGTGTTCAACCCCGGCATCAGCTTTGCGGCAATCATCTTCCCCGGCCTGCTGGTCATGCTGTTGCAGCACTCGTTGTTGATCGCCTGCATACGCGTCAGCATCGCCATGAAGAGTACGCCGGGCGGTAAGGCACCGTTGGCGGCGCATCTGGGCGGGCTGACGGCGCTGTTGCCGATCTGGTTATTCCTGTCGATCGTGCTGTTTGTGCTGTGGCCGTGGGTGCTGGGTTACCGCCAGACGGCGGGCATTCCGGAAATTCTGCTGCTGACCTTCCCGTTCCTGCTGGCGGTGCTGGGGTTGGGCAAGTTGGTGACCGAGTGCCTGCGCAGCGTCGAGATGATCTACCTGACGCTGGCGTTTATCACCACGCCGATATTCTACCTCTCCGGCACCATCTGGCCGCTGCAGGCGATGCCGGGCTGGGTGCGGGCCATTTCCTATTGCATCCCCTCCACCTGGGCTACCAAGGCGATAGCCGGAGTTAACCAGATGGGCTTGTCGCTTAACGAAGTATGGGGCGACGTGGTGATGCTGCTGGTACTGGGGATTATCTACACCTTGCTGGGTGTCGGCGTGGGCTTTCTACGCAACAGCGTGGCGCTGCGCAGCCTGTTTCGCAAGCGGAGTGCATAGCGTGTGGGGTTGCAGTATCGTCGCAATAGCAGAGCTTTTCGGTGAATTTGTATTTTTGCACATACGTAGCTTTTTATTTATTAAATATCAAATGGTTAGTTTTTTAAAATGACCTAATTGTTGGTGGAATTTTATAGCCTTAAAAAATACAATGAATTCAGTTAGATAGTTTTAGAGTGTTCCCCGCGTCAGCGGGGATAAACCGGTGTATTGATGAAGATAGCCGGCGAGTGCCGGCCTAATATAACCATTGACCTGCTTTGGCTGATTCAACGAGCATGTTAATGGTGATCGGTTCCAAGGGGTTTTTAGGTGAAGGGGATCCGAGATATTCTGGCGAAAAATACCTGTCTAGACTGAAATCATTGAATTCAACTTTCCAGTTGTGAAAAAAGTAAGTGAAGAGATCTCCAGCGTCTTCATACAGAACCTTCAAATCCTCCCTAATGTCTGTTTCTAAGGAGACGGGATTTACAGCACCCCAAAAAAGAAACTTTTTGCGGCTGTAATTTTTTTTGATGAAACTTAAAATTTCGCGTTCGATGTTCAAAAATATGTCCACGCTATTTTATGTTCAGGCCTAGCGATACGATTATAGATTTCTTTGACGTCGCGGCTGATAGCATGCACGGTGTAGGCTGCCATTGCGTAACCGATCCAGGGTACATTTCTCCCTACCGCCGTCCTCACCTTGTTGGTGAAACTTACATGCAGATCTTTAAGTGATCGACCCACCAGGGTTGGAATGACAACCCCAGACGGCAGGCGAACGTCTGGAAGAAGTTTTCGGGATATCACTGATGCCACAGACGTTCCTTTCGTGGCACCAATAGGCTTCCTTCGTGTAGGGAGCACAGGGTATCCTGACAAAATCATAGCTGATGAAGATATTTCTAAACCTGCATGTTGGCTGAATGCATAGACCCAACCGAGCCAAAACAGCTGCTGTGGGTTCAAGTTGCTATAACCCTTATAGAAATACGCTCCGTTCAGTTCCTCAACCGTATCCATAACTTTTCCTTGTCCATTTAGTTGCTGCCCAATATATCAACTGGACCGAAAATTTCTATGTCAGGTACTGACTTAGGAAAATTGCCCGGTTTTCATTTTGAGGTGTCTTGCGGGATGCTGCAGCTTTGGTTCGAGAAAAAAAAAGTTATGCCCGGCGGTGTAAAAGTTGGTTTCTGGGGAGGCAATTATTGAAAATTCCTTTCGAATCTTTTCCGAGCATCCCCGAAAAAATTGATAGGTGTTTGATTATTTTGACGTGTTTTCGCATGCTTTCTTGGGCGTGCTTTAATTGATTTTTGATTTAACTTCATGATATTTAATGAATTAAATAATATAGTGCGGGAACGGGAATCGCATGCAGTCTTTTTATTTTTTATATGATTCAATTGGTTATCTCGATAATTCCGAAATTCTCCAAATTCCCATATCCGGTCTTTTTCTAAAACATCATGCTGACGACCATTTTTGATAACTCATTTTTTCTTTTTATACCGCACTTCTTCTGCCAGCATCCAGCATAGAGAAGTGATTACCTATGGCATGCATTGCGCCAACCACCAATTTGTATGCGCCGTAGATTGCGCAAACATCCCAAACCCAAGACCACATAGCTAACGCCCTCGGTGATTTTATATGCTTAATATCACATATTTTGCTTCTCTTTCATTAAGGTATTTCTCAGTCATCTTTTCTGACTTATGCCGTGTTCCCCGCGCTAGCGGAGATGGACCGTAGGCTCAAAGAAACCGATAGCATTTCTCTCCACCTGGCCACCACGGAGATCGCCAGCGTCAACCGTTACTTAACGAAGTGTGGGGCAGTATTACCCCCCAGCAGGGCGGTGACGTGGGCTTTCTGCGCAACTTGTTCCGTAAACGGCGAGCCCTGATTGAGCAAGGCGCCGCATATGGCGCTTGTATTTTTTATTAGCCGTTATTTTTAAATAAAAAATTAAAATAAACACGTTATTATTATTTTTTCTTGATTTTTTATTTTTTATTATTTATCGGTAGATATTGTTTTATTGGCCGGTTGATGGTTTTTATGACGGGTTGATTTACGGTCGCATTAGTCGAATAAATAAAACACTCTATTAAAGGGAACATTACTATGTCAACGATAAGGGAATTGACGTTAGACGAGATGAAGTTGATTGGCGGTTGCGGGGATGAAAATAACGGCGGTGACCGTGACAGAACCAGCCGCGGTGCGCCTGACACCTGCGCAAACAAAACAGGCGCCTACATGATTGTTGGGGCATTTACGGGTATGCCTGGCGGCCTGCCAGGGATACTTGGTATGGCTTTCGCTGGCGGCTTAACTGGAGTTGTTGGTTGTGATAGAAATAGTCAGTCAAAGAATAACAGTGACAATAAAGGCGCATTGGATGGTAATAGAAATGCTAATAGCGTAAATGGTCAGTGCCGCTGGTAATCGCTCATTTATATTATTTTTTTAAGTTTTAAGAATAGGTGCTGACTATGGGGCCAGGTAAGTTCGCCAAGTCTATTGCTACTTTTATCGGGCTGATAACGACCATGCAGTTGCTTTATCACCCGGTATTACTCGCAGGTTCCCCAAGAGAACATGTAGCGAATGCGGCTATTGCTGTTTTTATGGGGTTGGGCGTCAGAAGTTTTGGCTTGATGTGCGTGCGTTTTTATCATTGGTACAACGGAAAGTAATGCGATTTAACGTGAAAAAATAAGATGCCGGCAGCGGAAAAGTTACCGGCATCCCTTCGCGTTATCCCGCTACTGCACCAGCTCCAACCCCGCTACCCGGCGCCAGTAACCGTTGCAGTCGGCTTTATCGGCCAAAACCAGCGGTTGCGTACCCTGTTCGTTGGCGCGGAAGCTGTCGATCAGCGCCAGCGTTTCTGCGCTTTGCGGCGAAAGGCGCACGATATCCACCAGCCCCTGCATGTTTTGCAACTCATTGCCGAGGTTATAGCAGTAGCCGCTCATCGTCTGGATGCCGTTGAGCACAAACACCTGTTGTTCTTCCTGCGAACGCATCATCCGCCCCTGCGGGTAGCGGATGCAGCAAGTTTCGCATTCGTCCTTGCCACGGTTCTCCGAGCGAGCGGTGAAGCAGCGTGCCGAATAGGCCAGCGGCAGATGGCCGTAGCTCAAGACTTCCACTTCGAACTGATGGCGGAAACCCAGCTCGTCGCATTGCGCCAGCAGATTGGCCAGCCAGTCCCGCGAAAGCTCGACCGGCATGCACCAGCGGACCATGCCCTGGCGGTGCAGCAGGCGCAGGGTATAGGCGTTGTAGCAGTTCAACGCATGCCCGGCGACGAACGGCAGGCCGCGCTCCGCCGCCATGTTCACCGTGCCCAGATCGTTGGCTTCAATCAGAAACTCGCCGTTCTCCACATAGCGTTTCAGTTCGTTCAGCTCCGACGGCGCTTGCAGCAACGCCAGAGTGGAAATCACCACCTGCTTGCCGCTGCGGGCGATCTCCTGCGCCAGCGTCAGCCAGTCGCCCACCTTCATCTCGCGCCGCTTGGTGCAGACGCTCTCGCCGAGGTAAATAATCTCCGCGCTGCTGCTCACCGCCTGCCGGTAGAACTCCTCAATCTCGGTTTTCGGCCAGTAGTACAGCACCGAGCCTAATGCGTATTTCATGGTCTCTCCTGCTACTGCCATTTACGGTGATAGGCGCCGAGCGTGGTTTGCGTGCCTTCGGACATCGCGCCGAGGGCTTCCATCCAATCTGCGTCGGCCCGGTAGGTGGCCGGATCGGCCTGGCAGCGGTCTATCGCCTGGCGCCAGATGCGCGCCACCTGGCTGACATACGCCGGGCTGCGCTGGCGCCCTTCGATCTTCACCGAAGCGATATTGGCGGCCAGCAATTCCGGCAACAGCTCCAGCGTGTTGAGGCTGGTGGGTTCTTCCAGCGCGTGATAACGCACGTCGTCTACCCGATAACGCCCTTTGCACAGCGTCGGATAACTGGCGTTTTCATCGTCCCGATAACGGTCGATCAGCACGTCGTTCAGGCGCGATTCCATGCCCTGTGCGGTTTGCTGCCAGCGAACGAAGCGCGCCGGGGAGCAGGCGCCAACGGTATTCGGCGATTCGCCGGTCAGATAGGAAGAGAGGTAACAGCGCCCTTCGGCCATGATGCACAGGCTGCCGAACGCGAACACCTCCAGCGGCACCGGGCTGGTGCGCGCCAGCTGTTTGACCTGATGCATCGACAGCACGCGCGGCAGCACGACCCGGCTGACGTCGAAATGGCGCTGATAGAAACGGATCGCCTCTTCGTTGGTGGCGGAAGCCTGCACCGAGACATGGCGTTCCAGCTGCGGATAACGTTCGGCTGCGTATTCCAGCATCGCCAAATCGGCCAGGATCAGCACATCCGCACCCAGCTGCGCCGCCATGTCCACCGCCCGTTGCCAGCGGCCATAGCCGTCCGGGTGGGCGAAGGTATTGATGGCGATATGCAGTTTGCGGCGGTGCCGGTGCACGTACTCGACCGCTTCCTGCAGCTTTTTCTCGGTGAAGTTGAGGCCGGCAAAGTGGCGCGCGTTGGTATCGTCTTTCAGGCCGATGTACACGGCGTCTGCGCCGTTATCCACCGCGGCTTTCAGGGCCGGAAGGTTACCGGCGGGACAAAGCAGCTCCATAGATTTATCCTGGTTAACAAGGGTTGCCGGTGGCGGTATTCAACCGGCAAGCGCCCATCGGGGAAGCAATTTTAGTGAAAGCGCGGCGAACAGGTTTTGATTTGGGGCAGCTTCTGGCGTATTGATAAAGCTGGCGGTGAAATGCACTATTTGTTGATATAGACCGCTTCAGGTGCGCGCCGATATGGCAAAATAGCGCTAATCTGTGTTGAAAGGAGTGAACGACAGTGTTGGAACAACTACGAGCACGCATTGTGCGCCAAGGGCCGTCGCTGCTGCGCGTACCGCTAAAATTCACGCCGTTTGCCTTGCAGCGGCAGCTTCTGGAACAGGTGCTGGGCTGGCAATTCCGCCAGGCGCTGGCGGATGGCGATTTGGCTTTTCTCGAATCGCGCTGGTTGAAGATCGAAGTTCGCGATCTGGCGCTACACTGGTTTATGACGGTAGAAAACGACAAACTGGTTGTCAGCCACCACGCCGAAGCTGATGTCAGCTTCAGCGGCGACGCCAACGATCTGATTCTGATCGCAGCGCGTAAGCAAGATCCCGATACGCTGTTCTTTCAGCGTCGGCTGCAGATTGAAGGGGACACCGAATTGGGCCTGTATGTAAAAAATCTGATGGACGCCATCGAGCTGGAAGCCATGCCTGCGCCGTTGCGTATTGGCCTGTTGCAACTGGCCGAGTTTGTGGAAGCAGGATTGCAGGAGGGCACGGTGCAGACTTCCCGTGTTCCGGTAGCATGCTGATCCGCGTAGAAATTCCGGTAGATGCGGCGGGGATCGATGCCTTGCTGCGCCGCGCCTTCGGGCGTGATGACGAGGCCGATCTGGTGCAACAACTGCGCGAAGACGGCCTGCTGACTCTGGGCATTGTCGCTACCGACGACGAAGGGGGCGTGGTGGGGTACGCCGCGTTCAGTCCGGTCGATGTTGCCGGAGAAGACCGGCAGTGGGTCGGCCTGGCACCGCTGGCGGTGGATGAAAGCCTGCGTCGCCAGGGGTTGGGCGAAAAGCTGATTTACGAAGGGCTGGATTCCCTGAACGAGTTCAGTTACGCGGCAGTGGTGGTGCTGGGCGATCCGGCTTACTACGGCCGCTTCGGCTTTAAACCGGCCGCCGCCTATGGCCTGCGTTGCCGCTGGCCGGGTGCCGAAGCCGCGTTCCAGGTCTATCCGCTGGCGGAAGACGCTCTGAACGACGTCAGCGGGGCGGTTGAATACTCCGAGCCGTTTAACCGGTTTTAACCTCAGCGCTCGGCAGTAAATAATCCAATGAGGGCGGCGGGTGACTCACCAGCCGCTCTTTTTGTATTTTGCTCAGTTGCTTTACCCGATATTCCAGCCTCAGCGCCGTCGAACGATCTCCCACCCGGCAGTGAAACGCCAGAGTCAGTTCCCCCTTTCCTCGTAACGCCTTGGCGCCTTTGCCCGCCTGATGCTGCGCCAGCCGCCGTATTACGTCGGTGGTGATGCCGGTATACAGCATGCCGTTCGGCAAACGCAGCATGTAGAGGTGCCAGGTTGGAATGTCCATCATTGGGTCCCTGTAGAGAGTTGAGCGTTACTATAGGCAACGTCAGGCAGTCGCTGAACCCTTTTTTTTCGACATGCTTTAACTCATTGATTTTAAATATGCTGAATAGGCGGGCTTAAAAAAGCCTTTTTGGCGGAATCGTAGTGTTACTCTTCAATAATCAGCGGATTAGCGCTAATCTTCAACGGTGCACTGCCGTATAGGCAGCTTAGAAAATATTCCCCATTCCCCACAGAGATACCCCATGTTCACTGCTTTGCCGGTGGAATCTGATGTTCTGTCCATTAAAAACAATCTTTCTGAGATCGCCGACTCAGGCGAGGTAGCACAAACAGAATCGCAGAAAAATCTGGGGGTTGGGGGATCTGGCAACTAAGAATACGCTAACGGCGGAGGATACAAGAGCAGTGTCGGTTGCCGATAAGACGTTGCCTGCCGGCACGGATTTAAACACCATCATCGAACTCGGCGAGTACTTCCAGAATGTGACCGGCAACGCAACGTTGGCACTGAATTATCCCGAAGCCGTGGCCAGCGCACTGAATGGCGTGGATGCTGGTGCTTGTCGCTAGGCGTATATGCCTATAACTTTACCGTAGAGTATCGGTGTTATGCTTTTGGTGATCCACCGGTGTTCTCTGAGTGGAAGACATATTGAATAAAGGTGCGGCGTTTGCCGGCCTAATACAACCAACCGCCAGCTTTTGCGGATTCAGCAAACATTCTGACGGTTAGCGGTTTTTTTAGTGGCTCCGGCGAACTTCCCTCTTGTTGGGCGGGTTGGCTGCCCAAGAATGATGCTGGCTGCAGCCGCAATATCGGATGCTCCGAATCGCTCATTTACGGCGTCGAGGAAAACTCAAAAGAAGAGCTCCCCCCGCTGAAAGATTTGAAATGCCTCTATAAAAGTAGACAGTTTCGAAATGGGAAGCCCTCTGCGCTTCCTCAACCCAATAGTGCACTGCCGCACTGGCAGTTTCAAAACCGATGGGAATGGAATTGCATTTTGCTATTTTTCATTAAGTTGGACGTATTTATACTGTGGCTTGAAAAGCTCAAGATTACGAAAGACAATGCATTAAAATCCCATGACTATTTATTAATTAGCACGATAATTGAATTGCATAAATTAAAATAAATCTGTCGGTCTTTTTTGTGGGGATATTTTTATTTAACAATAATCTGAAAAATAAGGTAGGATAAGGCTTGTTTTTTATATGTATGACTTGTTTTTAATGTTATGATTTTTATGTAATTTAATGAAATTAAGATATGTTTTTTTAATTGAAGTTATTAAAACACATTAATTTAATAATGTTTTTATTGAGGATTAAGTCACAAGGTAATAAATTAGCTTCACTCTCAGAGTATGAGAGCAAGTTAATTAACCACTCAATTAAATGGAATCACTATGAAATACTTTCTGATGGGCGCTTTGCTGTTAGCCGCTAACGGCTCTGCTTTCGCTGTTGAGCTGTCTAAGTTTGACCGTGTAGAGCATAAAGAAAATATTATTTGTTTCCCAAATGGTCAATGTATCGATATTGATGATCCAGGTCACCACCCATAATAATATAATGCGTTAGCTTGTGCCTCACTCGGCAGCATCCTGAGGTTGTCGAGTCAGACACAATTTCAAAGCCATCAACTTGATACGCCGAGTTGATGGCTTTGTTGTTTTTGTCGACGCTGCAGCCCTTCCATAATCGATATAAGATAGCGCCACTGAAGGGGAGAAGTGATGTGAACAATCTTGAACAACAGCAGCTTATTACTCATTTTATCGGCAAGCAGCATGTGCTGACGCTGTGCGCCGGCAACGGCGTGGACATGTGGTGCGCCAACTGTTTTTACGTGTTTGACGCCGAGCAGATGGCGTTGTGGTTGATGACCGAAACCCACACTCGCCACGGCGAGTTGATGCTGCAAAATGCCCGTGTGGCAGGCACTATTGCGCCAAAGCCAAAGACCATCGCGCTGATCCGCGGCGTGCAGTACCGCGCCGAGGCGGTGATGCTGAGCGGCGATGAAGAGGCGCTGGCGCGCGCCCGTTACTGCAAGCGGTTCCCGATTGCCAAAGTGATGAAAGCGCCGGTGTGGCAGCTGAATTTGCAGGAAGTGAAGATGACGGACAATACCCTGGGATTTGGTAAAAAACTGCATTGGACGCGGGCCTGAGCACAACACACTATACTTTTTCAGAATCATCAATCGGCGGGAGAGTGTATGGCACGGGTATTGATCGTAGGGGCGACCGGGCTGGTGGGCAACGAGCTGTTGCAACTGTTGCAGGGCGATCCGCAGGTGACGGCGATTGTGGCGCCGACGCGTCAACCGCTGTCCCCAAACGAAAAAACAGATAACCCGGTGGGTGAGGATCTGTTCGCGTTGCTGAGTGGCCTGCAGCAACCCATCGATATTATTTTCTGCTGCCTGGGCACGACCCGTAAAGCGGCCGGCAGCGATGCCAATTTCCGCTATGTCGATTATCAGTTAGTCGTCGAAAGCGCGCTGACCGGGCGGCGGTTGGGGGCGCAGCATTGTCTGGTCGTCAGCGCCGTGGGGGCTAACCCGCGTTCGTCATTCCTCTATAACCGTACCAAAGGCGAAATGGAGCAGGCGCTGCGTGAGCAGAACTGGCCGCGCCTGACGCTGGTGCGTCCGTCGATGCTGTTGGGTAATCGCCCATCGCCGCGTTTACTGGAGCGGCTCACCGCGCCGCTGTTTAGCCTGTTGCCGGGCAAGTGGCGCTCAGTTGCCGCCAAAGACGTGGCGCAGACCCTGCTGGAGCAGGCGTTCAGCCCCGGCAGCGGCGTTACGGTGCTGGAGTCCGACCAACTGCATCGCTATGGCAATGTACACTGAGATTATCGAAAGCCAGTTCCAGGGCTGGCGGCAGTTCGTTGTCCATCAGCCATAAATCGAGATGATGGCTGATATGCGTCAGCAGCGTGCGGCCGGGCTGCAAACGTTGTTGTGTCTCCTGAGCGCGGGTCAGATCGTTATGATTGCGCGGTGCCTGGGGTTGTGGCGGCAGGCTGCAGTCGAGCACCAGCAGATCCAACGTTATATTGCGCAGGAAAGCCTCGGTGTCCGGCGGCAGGCCGACGGTATCGGTCAGATAGGCCAGCGCGTAGCCTTCCGCCTGGACCAAATAACCCAGCGTCGGTTTGGAATGTTGCAACGGCAGCGGGATGATATGCAGCCCACCCATTTCAACCCTTTCGAAGGGGGTTAACGGCGGTTGAAACGCCAGAATACCGGGGTGTTTAAACAGATCGTCGCAGCCTTGTTCATCCGCCGGGCCGTATACGGGAATGAAATTTCCGCACCCCCAGCGCAAAGGAAATAACCCCTGAACGTGATCCATGTGGTAATGTGTCAGTAAAAAACGTTGAATTTCCCCCGCCGAAAAGCGCCGTTCCAGCGACGGCAATCCCGCATCCAGCAAGGTCGTTTCCCCCTGAAATTTGAGCATCGCGCTGCATGGCCGCCGCCGGAATGCCGGTTCGCGCCGCGCCCGCTGGCACACCAGGCAATCACAACCGAAAACCGGGATCTGCTGGGCACCGCCGGTGCCGAGAAACGTCAATTGCATGAGTTGCTCCTTTACCCTTCGCCTTTCACGCCGCAGCGTTGTTGGCTGCATACGCGCACCTCAGTCACTTACTTGAGTAAGCTCCTGAGGATTCACGCATTTGCCGCCTGGCTGCAACGCGAAATTCATTGGGTAAGATTAATAAGGGTCTTAAAGATACTTCTCCGCAAAGGCGTTGATATCCCTGAAATCCGCCAATCGCTCCTGCAATGTCTGATGATCCCAGTGCCACCACTGGCTGCGTTCGATGCGTTCTATCAAGGCATCGTCAAAGCGCATGCCGATCTTTTTAGCCGCCACCCCGGCGACAATCGCATAAGGCTCGACGTTTTTGGTCACCACAGCCGCGCTGCCGATCACCGCGCCGTTGCCGACGCTCACGCCGGGCATCAGGATGGCGTTATGGCCGATCCACACGTCGTGGCCGACGGTGACGTGGTGCTCGCGCCGCCAGTCGAAGAAGGCCTTGTCATCGTCTCCCAGGCCGTACTCGGAAGCGCGGTAGGTGAAGTGGTGCTGGGCGATGCGCTGGTAGGTCGGGTGGTTGCCGGGATTGATGCGCGCGTAAGAGGCGATCGACACGAACCTGCCGAGAGTGGCGTAAAAAATCTGGTTGTGCCCGGCGGTATAGGAATAGTCGCCCATCTCCACTTCTTCGAGGATCGCATCGTCGGCCAGATGCACGTACCGGCCGAGCCGGGTACGGTTAAGGATCACGTTGTCGCCGATTCTCGGCTGGGCAAAATCATTCATTGCGTGGCGTCCTGGGGGTGTTTGGTTGAAGCCGGTAACAACGCCAGCAGCGCCGTCAGGGTGTCTTGCAGGTCGCCATCGTTCGCCAGCAGGCGGCAACCGGCGGGCAGTTTTTGCTGGTATTCCGCCGCCCGCGCCAGCCGTTGTTCAATCTGCGCGGCGTCTTCACGCCCGCGGTTTTGCAGGCGTTGGCGCAGCACTTCGGTGCTGACCTGCAGGCAGACCGGCAACAGCTGCGCACCGTAGCGCTGCTGCGCCTGCGGCAGATGAGCGCGGGAACCGTTGACCACCACGTCGATCCCTTGCAACAGCCAAAGATCTACTTCGATCCCAAACGCGTAATGCTGCTGGTGCGCCTGCCAGTCGAGAGCGAACAGTCCCTTGGCGCGGCGGCGCAGAAACTCGGGTTCGCTGAGCGCAATATGGTTTTCGCAGCCGGCATCCGCCGGCCGGGTGATATAACGGTGCGCCACCAGCGGCGCACTGTCGGTATCGACCCTAAGCTGCGCAAGCAGGCTGTCTTTGCCGGAGCCGGAAGGCCCCATCAAATAGATAAGTTGCGCCATCAGAACACCTGCTTGCCCTGGCGCCAGACGTTTTGCACGTAGATGTGCTCGCCGTGCGGCCGCGCCAACACCAGATCCGCCCGCAGTCCCTCGGCGATGGTGCCGCGATCGTGCAGATCCAGCGCCTTCGCCGGGTTGCCGGTGATCATCCGCACCGCCTGCGGCAGGCTGTAGGCGTTACGTTCGTCGGCCGCGATGCGGAATGCCGCATCCAGCAGGCTGGCGGGGTAATAGTCGGAAGACAGAATATCCAATACCCCCAGCGCCGCCAGATGGTGCGCCGCCACGTTGCCGGAGTGGGAGCCGCCGCGCACGATGTTCGGGGCGCCCATCAGCACCTGCAAGCCCTGCCGGTGCGAGGCGCGGGCGGCGTCCTCGGTGGTCGGGAACTCGGCAATCGCGCTGCCCAGCGCGCAGGATTCGGCCACGTGTTCGGCGGTGGCGTCGTCGTGGCTGGCGAGGGAAATTTTACGTGCCCGGCAGTGGGCGGCGATCGCCTCGCGGTTCGGCGTGGCCCAGCGGGCGGAAAGCCCGATCTGCTGCTCTTCGTACTCGCTCATCTGTTGGTCATTGAGATGATATTTGCCCTGATAATACTCACGGTATTTTTCACGCGAGGCGAACTGGCGCTGGCCCGGCGAATGGTCCATCAGCGACACCAGCGATACCCCCGGTTTGTCCATCAACTGTTCGAACAGCGGCAGGGTGCTCTCGTTCGGCAGCTCGCAGCGCAAATGCAGCCGATGCTCGGCGCGGTTGACCCCGGCGCGCTGGCTGTGGATCACCGCGTCGATCATTTTTTGCAGGTTCTCCAGCCGGTGGCCGCCGTCGCGCACGTCGCCGATCGCCACCGCGTCCAGCACCGTGGTGATGCCGTTGGCGACCATCAGCGCATCGTGGCTGCTCATCGCCGAATGCGCCGGCCAGTCCACGTTGGGCCGCGGGGTGAAAAACTTGTCCAGATTGTCGGTGTGCAGCTCAATCAGCCCCGGCAGCAGCCAGCCGCCTTCACCGTTCAGCGCCTGCGGCAGCTGGCTCGGCGTATCGGCGAAGCTGCGGATCACGCCGTCGTTAATCTCCAGCGAACCTTCGACAATCTGGTCTGCCAGCACCAGCTTCACGTTATTGATGATCATCAGAAGATCTCCAGCGCTTGGGGCGCTTGCATGTCGTATAACCGGTCGGCGACCTGTTGGCGAACGCCTTCGTCATGGAAAATGCCGACGATCGCCGCGCCGCGCCGTTTGGCCTGTTCTATCAGGCCGACCACCGCCGCGCTGTTGCGGCTGTCGAGCGAGGCGGTCGGTTCGTCGAGCAGCAAAATCGGGTAGTCGACAATAAAGCCGCGCGCGATATTCACCCGCTGCTGTTCACCGCCGGAGAAGGTCGAGGGTGCCAACTGCCACAGGCGCTGCGGCACGTTGAGCTGGTTGAGCAGCGTCTCGGCGCGCTCGCGGCATTCGGCGCGCCCGACGCCCTGTTCCAACAGCGGCTGCATCACCACCTCCAGCGCGCTGATGCGTGGGATCACCCGCAGAAACTGGCTGACCCAGCCGAGGGTGTGGCGGCGGACCGCCAGGATCTGGCGCGCTTCGGCCTGCACCATGTCCAGCCATTCGTCCTGATGATTGACCCAGATATGGCCGCTGTCGGGCAGGTAGTTGGCGTACAGCGAACGCAGCAGGGTGGATTTACCGCTGCCGGAGTGGCCGTGCAGCACCACGCATTCGCCGCTGCTGACCGTCATGTTGGCGTCGTGCAGCACCGGCAGGCGCGTGCCGTGCTGCTGGTGGAGCACAAAGGTTTTGCTCAGGTGTTCAACCCGGATTTGAATCGTCATTATTGTCCCCTTGCGTTACGACAGCACCGAAGAAACCAGCAACTGGGTATAAGGATGGTGCGGATCGTCCAGCACCCGGTCGGTCAGGCCGTTTTCCACCACCTGGCCCTCTTTCATCACCAGCAGCCGGTGCGCCAGCAGGCGCGCCACGCCCAGATCGTGGGTGACGATCACCGCCGCCAGCTGCATTTCCACCACCAGATTGCGCAGCAGATCGAGCAACCGTGCCTGCACCGAGACGTCCAGCCCGCCGGTCGGCTCGTCCATAAACACCAATTTCGGGTGGGTCACCAGGTTGCGGGCGATCTGCAGCCGCTGCTGCATGCCGCCGGAGAAGGTGGTCGGCAGATCGTCAAGGCGCGACACCGGGATCTCGACGTCTTCCAGCCACTGGGCGGCCTGGCGGCGGATATCGCCGTAGTGACGTTGGCCGATGGCCATCAGCCGCTCGCCGATATTGCCGCCGGCGGACACCTTGGGCCGCAGCCCGTCGAGCGGATGCTGATGCACCACGCCCCAGTCGGTGCGCAGCAGGCGGCGGCGATCGCTCTCCGCCATCGCGTACAGGTCGTGCTGTTGCCCGGCCTGCGGACGATAGAGGATCTGCCCGTGCTGCGGCGCCAGCCGTGCGGAGATGGATTTCAGCAGCGTGGTTTTACCGGAGCCGGATTCGCCGACGATGCCCAGCACTTCGCCGGGGTAGATATCGAAAGAGACGTCGCTAAAACCTTTGCCCGGCGCATACAAATGGGTGAGGTTGGCCACCGACAACAGCGGCGTGGTGCTCAGGGGTTGGGAAATCATCAGTGCTGCGCCTCTTGCGAAGGTTGCGCCAGCTGCTGCCGGCAGTAGTCGGTGTCGGAGCAGACGAACATGCGGTTGCCCTGGTCGTCGAGCACCACCTCATCCAGATAGCTGTGGCGCGAGCCGCACAGCGCGCAGGGTTCATCCCACTTTTGCACGCTGAACGGATGGTCGTCGAAGTCCAGGCTTTCCACCTTGGTGAACGGCGGCAGGGCGTAGATACGCTTCTCGCGCCCGGCGCCGAACAGCTGCAGCGCCGGCATCATGTGCATTTTCGGGTTGTCGAATTTCGGGATCGGCGAAGGGTCCATCACGTAACGGTCGTTGACCTTCACCGGATAGGCGTAGGTGGTGGCGATATGGCCGTAGCGCGCAATGTCCTCGTACAACTTCACCTGCATCACGCCGTACTCTTCCAGCGCGTGCATTTTGCGGGTCTCGGTTTCGCGCGGTTCGATAAAGCGCAGCGGCTCCGGGATCGGCACCTGATAAATCAGGATCTGGTCTTCGTGCAGCGCCGTTTCCGGAATGCGGTGCCGGGTCTGGATCAGCGTGGCTTCCGGCGTGCGTTCGGTGGTGGCTACCCCGGCAACGCGCTGGAAGAAGCGGCGAATAGATACCGCGTTGGTGGTGTCGTCGGCCCCCTGGTCGATCACCTTCAGCACGTCGGCGCGGCCAATCACGCTGGCGGTCAGCTGAATGCCGCCGGTGCCCCAGCCGTAAGGCATCGGCATCTCGCGGCCGCCGAACGGCACCTGATAGCCGGGGATCGCCACGGCCTTGAGGATGGCGCGACGGATCATGCGTTTGGTTTGCTCGTCGAGATAGCCAAGGTTATAGCCGGTCAATACTTCACTCATTGCGGGCCTCCTGACGCTCGCTGAACTCCCGCCGCAGGCGCTTGAGCAGCTCCAGCTCGGCCTGGAAGTCAACGTAGTGCGGCAGTTTGAGGTGGGAAACGAAGCCGGCGGCTTCGACGTTGTCGGCATGGGCCAGCACGAACTCTTCATCCTGCGCCGGGCTGGCGACGCCTTCCTGGTACTCGGGGCTTTGCAGTGCGCGGTCCACCAGCGCCATGCTCATCGCTTTACGCTCGGCGCGGCCAAACACCAGGCCATAACCGCGGGTGAAGTGCGGCGGCCGGTCTTCCGGGTCGACAAAGCCGTTGACCATTTCACATTCGGTCAGCAGAATTTCGCCGATATCTACCGCGAAACCCAGCTCTTCAGGCACGATCTCCAGCGAAACGTAGCCGGTACGGATCTCACCGGCGAACGGGTGGGTGCGGCCGTAGCCGCGCTGGGTGGAGTAGCTCAGCGCCAGCAGGAAACCTTCGTCACCGCGCACCAGCTGTTGCAGCCGCGCCGAGCGTGAACAAGGGTAAACCGGCGGGTTGCGGGTGATGTCGTCCGGCGTGCTGCCGTCGTCGCATTCCGCCAGTGCCAACTGTTGTTGGCTGAGCAAATCGAACACGTGGGCGCAATTTTCCGGCAGCGGTTCGTCGGCCTGCGGCGCGCGCGGTGCTTCACCTTCCGCCAGCAGGGCAAAATCCAGCAGCCGGTGGGTGTAATCGTAGGTTGGCCCCAGCACCTGCCCGCCGGGCAAGTCCTTGTAAACCGCCGAGATACGGCGTTCCAGCCGCATGTTTTCGGTCGCCAGCGGTTCGCTGACCGCCAGACGCGGCAAGGTGGTGCGGTAGGCGCGCAGCAGGAAAATCGCCTCGACCAGGTCGCCGCTCGCCTGCTTGATGGCCAGCGCGGCCAGTTCGGGATCGTAAATGCCGCCTTCGGTCATCACCCGATCCACCGCCAGCCCCAGTTGTTGTTCAATCTGCCGGATGCCGAGCGCCGGCACACTGTCGTCGCCGCGCCGCAGCTGTTCCTGTAACTGATGGGCGGCCTCAATGGCTTTTTCGCCCCCTTTAACGGCTACGTACATCAGCACACCTCCACGCGGGTGGTCCGCGGCAGCGCCAGCAGGCGATCGCCGCAGGTCAGCAAAATATCCAGCCCCAGCGGAAAGCGCAGCGGGCGGTTAATGAGAAAATCCAGCAGCGCCGGCGGCAACTGCGGTGAGACCTTGCGTTGGCGCTCAATGCCGGGGCCGGTGAGGCGCAGCGGGGTGCCTTGTTCCAGCCCATTGAGCTGCACGATGACCGTGGCGCCGAATTCCGGCGAGATTTCACTGCCGTGCGGCAGCGCCAGCAAATCGGCGGCCTGCAACTGTGTATCGAACAGGGCAAAACAGACTTCTTCAGGCTGTGCCGCCAATGGCGCACCGCTGTGGAAGCGTATGTTTGTTAGCACTTGCTCACTTTTAAAGGCTTCACACAGCTGGATCGGGGTTTCCTGATCCGCCAGCGTCAGCAACGCGGCGGTACTGGCGGCGTTCAATGCGCCCCAGGCCGGGCCGCCTTGCAGCGTGACGGTATGGCCGGGTTCGCTTAACGCCTTGAGGATTAAGCGGAAAGCGTGCTGTGATTGTTCTATCGGCTGTTCAAATCCGGTTAACAGGCTCATCGGTTAATCCCCCCGCACCAGCGTAAAGAAGTCGACCCGGCTGGAGGCGACCGAGCGGGCGCGCAACTGGCGTTGTTCGTGCAGCAGCGCGGCCAGCGGTTCAATCAGCCGCTGTTGCAGCAATTCGGCCTGATCAGGCTGTTGCAGCAGGGCGTCCGCCAGCGCGCAGAGTTCGGCATGCGCCTTGTCGCGCCCGGCGATATAGCTGTAGCCATAACCGCCGTTTTCCAGCTGCACTACCGCACGGGTGACGGTCATGTCGCCCAGCACAAAGCGGCGGCCGGTGGCGCCCATGCGCCCTTGCAGCTGCGCCAGGCCAATCTCCGGCGCGCGAATGCTTTGGTAGCGCGGGCTGAGGTTCAGCGCCTGCCAGTGGCTGCGCAACTGGGCCGGCTGGCTGTGCGCCAGTACCGACATCCAGCGTTGTCTCGGCTGTAAGGCTTGCATTTAGTGCTCCATCGTCAGTTCAATCATGTCGGCGCGTGCCAGGCTGACGGAGTATTCCGCCACGTTGGCGCCGCCGGTGCAGACGTTCAGGGTGCGCACGCACAGCAGCGGCGCGTGGGTGGCGATCTCCAGCAGCCGGCTCTCTTTGGCCTGCGCCCGGCGGGCGCTGATACGCGTCTGGCTGCGGGTCAGCGGCTGGTGAATATGCTGTTCGATAAACTCGTGCAGCGAGCCGTTGTGGAACTGTTGCAGGGCCGGCCACCAGTCCAAATCGGGCAGATAATGGTCGATCAGGCTCATCGGCACGCCATTGACCCGGCGCAGGGTGCGCAGGTGGATCACCGTTTCGCCTTCTTCACGCGACAGTGCGCTGGCGATATGCCCATTGCACGGGCGTAATACAGCGAGTAAGCGCTCACTGGTGGGGTGACTTCCCTGCTCGAGCAGGTTCTGGCTGAAGCGGGTATTGGCATGCAGCGGATAGTCATACGGGCGCATCAGCACCAATATGCCGATGCCGGGCCGGCGTTGCAGCCAGCCGCGATCCACCAACTGATCCACTGCGCGGCGCAGGGTATGGCGATTGACCTGATAGCGATCCGCCAACTGTTGCTCGGAAGGCAGATAGTCGCCACAGCGGTATTGGGTACGTAATTCTTGCTCCAGCTGCGCGGCGATCTGCTGGTAACGGGTGGGGAAGCTGGTCGGATGTCTAGATAAGTTCATCATAATAAAAACCTCGGCGTGCCGGATACCTATTAAACTTTATGATTTATCAGGATTTATTACAGTACTGGTGCTTACCCTATGACTTTCAAATTGTAGCCAGGCGGCCAGCTCGCTCATCGCCAGGCGCTTACTAAAGTCAAGTAACCGGGGTGAGTGAGTACAGCTAACAACGCTACGGCTTGAAAGGCGACGGGTATGTCCTGTGGCTTTCAAGTTGGCATTATGTTGCCGCCGCCAGATGACAATCGCGTTACGTGCCGGTGGCGAACAGATGAACTATTTTGGACAGGCCGATGATGCGCAGGGGCCGACGGCGCGCTAAGCTAGCGCTATTGATGCACTGACCTGAGCCAACCCTATGCCGCAACCTTTGACCGCTCCTGAAAATACCGCTCGCGCCTGGCCGCTGTGGAAACCGATTCTGTTCCTGCTGGTGGTGGCTATCGGCCTCTACTACGTCAAATGGCAGCCTTATTACGGCAAGGCTTTTCTGGCGGCGGACACGCACTCCATCGGCAAATCGATTCTGGCCAATGCCGACAGCAGCCCATGGCAGGCGGCCTGGCACTATGCGCTGGTGTATTTCACTGCGGTGTGGAAGGCGGCGGTGCTCGGCGTGTTGCTGGGCTCGTTGGTGCAAGTGCTGATCCCACGCGATTGGCTGGTGCGCACCCTGGGCCACCCGCGTTTCTCCGGCACCCTGCTGGGCGCGGCGATCGCACTGCCGGGCATGATGTGTACCTGTTGTGCTGCACCGGTGGCCGCCGGGCTGCGGCGTCAGTCGGTTTCCAGCGGCGCGGCGATGGCGTTCTGGTTGAGCAACCCGGTGTTGAATCCGGCAACCTTGATTTTTATGGGTTTTGTTCTCGGCTGGCCGTTTGCCGCTATCCGGCTGGTGGCCGGGGTGATTATGGTGCTGGGCGTCGCCTGGCTGGTGCAACGGGTCACCGCCAGGGATCCGCAGCCGGCCGCGCTGCAACCGCCGGCGGCGCCGCGGGTGAAAACCGAGGAGCGGCCGTTCCTCGGCCGCTGGTTGAAAGCGCTGTGGGCGCTGTTTTGGGCGACCATTCCCGTTTACATTGTGGCGGTGCTGGCGCTGGGCGCGGCGCGCGTGTGGCTGTTCCCGCACGCCGATGGGGCGATAGACAATAGCCTGCTGTGGATTATCGCCCTGGCGATCGCCGGTTGCCTGTTCGTGATCCCGACCGCAGCGGAAATCCCGATTGTACAGACCATGATGCTGGCGGGCATGGGCACCGGCCCGGCGCTGGCGCTGTTGATGACCCTGCCGGCGGTCAGTCTGCCTTCATTGCTGATGCTGAACAAAGTCTTCTCCACCAAAGCGCTGTGCCTGACCGCATTGCTGGTGGTGTTGTGCGGGATCGCGACGGGTCTGGTGGGGATGTATTTGATGTAAGGTAAAAAGAAGCGCGGCTCACAGGCTGCGCCTTTGTTTGAAGTATTCAACGCAGCTTATGCACCACCTGGTTAGCGCTGCCGCGCCAGATCAGCGCCGGGTCTTTCAGATCCTGCACAAACTTGCCGTCAATCAAAACGTTAATTCTGTCCACCACCTGCATCTGCTGCGCATCCAGCTCCGCCAGCCGGTAGCCGGTCCATAGCCAGATATCCTTGCCGGGGCACTCGGCGCGTACCCGTTTCACCAGTTGCAAAATCGACGGCACATTGGCCGGGTGCAGCGGATCGCCACCGGACAGCGACAGCCCCTGGCGCGGAATGCGCGCGTCGTTGAGATCGGCAATCAGCCGGTCTTCCATTTCCTGAGTAAAAGGCCGGCCGGAATTCAGCCGCCAGGTACTTTTGTTGTAACAGCCGACGCATTGGTGCACGCAGCCGGCGACAAACAGCGTGCAGCGGGTGCCGGGGCCGTTGACCACGTCGATCGGGTAGTACTGGTGATAATTCATCTGAGGCCTGCCCATCAGGCTATTTTACTTGCCATTTTGCCTCCGGGCAGTGCTGCAAATCCTCACGTACTGCCTGTACGCTCCGGTTTGTGCGCGCTGGCCGAAGACAAACTGGCTGCGACAATCACGCCTGATGAACAGGCTTCTGCATAGGCTGCACGGCGCTTTTCAGCCGAGCTGCCCATTGCCGAGGTGTTTCACCCGGCGCTTCACCTCTTCCTGCTTGCCGGCGTTGAACGGCCTGGCGTCCGGGCTGCCGAGGTAGCCGCACACCCGGCGGGTGACCGACACCTTGGACGGCTCGTGATTGCCGCATTTTGGGCAGGTAAAGCCTTTGCTGGTACAGGCGAATTCGCCGGTAAAGCCGCACTCGTAGCACTCGTCGATCGGCGTGTTGGTGCCGTAATAAGGCACGCGGCTGTAGCTGTAATCCCACACGTCTTCCAGCGCTTTCAAATTGTGTTGCAGGTTGGGGTATTCGCCGTAACAGATGAAACCGCCGTTGGCCAAGGGGGGATAGGGCGCCTCAAAGTCCAGTTTGTCGTACGGATTGACCTTTTTCTCCACGTCGAGATGGAAGCTGTTGGTGTAATAGCCCTTGTCGGTAACGCCCGGCACCACGCCGAAATCGGCGGTGTCCAGCCGGCAGAAACGGTCGCACAGGTTCTCGCTTGGCGTGCTGTACAGGCTAAAACCGTAGCCGGTCTCTGCTTTCCAACTGTCGGTGGCCGTGCGCAGACGTTCGACGATGGCGACCGCTTTGGCGCGCAGCGCGGCATTGTCGTAAACGTGAGTGCCGTTGCCGAACAGCGCGTTGATGGTTTCATGCAGGCCGATATAGCCCAGCGAAATCGACGCGCGGCCATTTTTGAAGATGTCGGCGATATTGTCGTCCGCCTTCAGCCTTACGCCGCAGGCACCTTCCATATACAGGATCGGGGCTACCCGCGCCTTGATGCCTTCCAGCCGAGCGATACGCGTCATCAGCGCCTTTTTCGCCAGCAGCAGCCGCTGGTCCAGCAGATGCCAGAAACGTGTCTCGTCGCCGGCCGCTTCCAGCGCGATACGCGGCAGGTTCAGGCTGATCACGCCGATATTATTGCGGCCGTCGTGCACCAGTTCGCCATCTTCCTCGTAGGTGCCGAGGAAGCTGCGACAGCCCATCGGTGTCTTGAACGAGCCGGTGACCTTCACCACCTGATCGTAATTGAGAATGTCCGGGTACATGCGCTTGCTGGCGCATTCCAGCGCCAACTGTTTGATGTCGTAATTCGGGTCGCCGTACTGGTGGTTCAGGCCGTCGCGGATGGCGAACACCAGTTTGGGGAATACCGCCGTCTTGCGGTTCTTGCCCAGCCCGGCAATGCGGTTTTTCAGGATTGAACGCTGAATCAGCCGCGATTCCCAGCAGGTGCCCAGGCCGAAGCCGAAGGTGACGAACGGCGTTTGGCCGTTGGCGGTGTGCAGGGTGTTGACCTCGTATTCCAGCGACTGGAAGGCGTCGTAACACTCTTTCTCGGTGCGCGCCATCGCATAGCCCTGCGCGTCCGGGATCTGCCACTGCTCGGCTACCTGGCGGTGTTTTTCGAAGCTTTCGCTGACGAAGGGCGCGAGGATCTCGTCGATGCGATTAATGGTGGTGCCGCCATAAATATGGCTGGCCACCTGCGCGATAATTTGGGCGGTCACGGCGGTGGCGGTGGAGATCGACTTCGGCGGTTCGATCTCGGCGTTGCCCATCTTGAAGCCGTTGGTCAGCATGCCTTTCAGATCGATCAGCATGCAGTTGAACATCGGGAAGAACGGCGAATAGTCGAGATCGTGGTAGTGGATCTCGCCGCGCTCATGCGCCAGCACCACGTCGCGCGGCAGAATGTGCTGCTTGGCGTAGTGTTTGGCGACGATCCCGGCCAGCAGATCGCGCTGGGTCGGGATCACCTTGCTGTCTTTATTGGCGTTCTCGTTCAGCAACGCCATATTGCTTTGCTCGACCAGCCCGCGGATCTCCTGGTTCAGCCGCCCGCGTAATTCGCGCGCCACGTCGCGATCGTGGCGGTATTCGATATAGGCGCGCGCCAGCTGCTTGTATTCGCCGGCCATCAGCTGATTTTCCACCGCCTGCTGAATGTCATGGATATCTACGCGCGGCTGTTGGGCCATCCGTTGAGCGACCACGCGGGCCACGGTTGCGCAGTAATCGGCATCGACAATCCCGACGGCCAGCGCGGCCCGTTCGATAGCCTGCCCAATACGCGCCTCGTCAAAAGAGACCTGACAACCGTCCCGTTTAATCACTACTGGTTTCACGTTGCGACTCCTTGTTCCCCGAAGGATAGGTTATCCACAGGGTAGCACCGCAGCGCGCAAGGGCTACGGCGACGTGTGGATGACTTTGTGGATAACTACTATATATAGGTAATTTGATTTCTTTACGCACTATATATAGATATTGGCAGGGTTCTTTTGATGTAGAACAAGGAAAGCGGAAGAGCGTGCGCAAGCTGTACAGACGTCAATCTGCTCAGGGACGATCGCGAAAATGTGCCAGCAGGAAGTCGACCCAGGCGCGCACCCGTGGAGGTAGATCCGCAGAGGCGTAATACAGCCATAGCTGTGTCGGTTGCGGCCAGCACGCCGGCAGCACCGGTTGCAGCGTGCCCTGCGCAAAATGGGGCTCTGTATACCAGCGCGCCAGGCAGACGATACCCAGCCCAGCCAACGCGGCATCCAGCAGCATCTCCGGCCGGCTGGCGACCAGGCGGCCATGCAGCTCCAGGGTTCTGGTTTCGCCGTGCCGGCGCAGGGGCCATTTTACGCTGCGGCCGTTGGCCGGATTGCGGTGCAGCAGGCAGTTATGCCGCAACAGATCGTCCGGATCCTGCGGCGTGCCGCGCTGCGCCAGATAACCGGGTGACGCCGCCAATACCATCTGCATCTGATACAGCGGCCGCGCCACCAGCCGGCTGTCGGGATCGACCCGGCTGCCGATACCCACGTCAAAGCCTTCGCCCACCAGATTGACGACTCGCGCATCCAGCGAAAGATCGAGGTCGATCTGCGGATAACGCTCAAGGAACTGCGGGATCAACGGCATCAGCATCTGGCGGCCGAAGCCGGGGATCATGCTGACGCGCACGGTGCCGGAGGGATCTTGCTGCGCGCCGCCGGCGTTTTCCAGCGTGGCGGACAACGCCTGCCACAGCGGTGCCACCTGCGCCAGCAGCGCTTTGCCTTCGTCGGTCAGCACCACGTTGTGGGTGTTGCGCTGGAACAGACGCAGCGCCAGCTTCTCTTCCAGCACGCGGATATTTTTGCTGACCGCCGCCGGGGTAACGCCTAACTGGCGGGCGGCGGCGGAAAAGTTTTGCGCCTGGGCGGCGCTGAGAAAAGCCGGCAGCAGGCGATGCACGTCAAAGGGCAGCGACATAATGGTTGATACTTTCAGTTGAAATTGAAGTGACAAAGAACAGCCTACACCCAGGGCTAAGGAAATGGAAAAATGCGATATCAATTTTCAACCGAGGATCTCTTATGTCACGCATTTTAGCGTTAACCGCTCACCGCTTTCCCGATGATTCACGCGTCAACAAGGCGCTGATTGAGGCGTTGAACCCGCTGCCCAAGGTTACCGTGCATGAACTGATGCGCGCCTATCCGGATTACCGTATCGACGTGGCCCGCGAGCAGGAGCTGCTGCAAAGCCATGACGCGGTGGTGATGCTGTTCCCATTTTACTGGTACAGCTCGCCGGCGATCCTCAGCGAATGGCAAGACGCGGTATTAACCTACGGTTTCGCCTACGGCAGCGAAGGTACCAAACTGCACGGCAAACCGCTGCAACTGGTGGTGACCACCGGTGGCAATCCGCAGGCCTATACGCCGGAAGGTTACAACCGCTATCCGGTGGCGGATCTGCTGCGGCCGTTCAATGCCATGGCCAACCTGACCGGCATGGATTATCTGCCGCCGCATCTGGTGCAGGGGGTGTTTGATATGAGCGATGAACGCCTGGCGCAAGAGGCTGCCGGGGTGGTGAAGCTGCTGCAAAAATTGTAGGGCGCAGCGGGTTGCCGCACTGCGCCCACATTGTGGCTGCTAAATCGCTGCGCCGAATAGTGCTACAGGTAGGGTCATGCAGAGCGCCGACACGCCGTGAACCCGTCCCTGGGGGCGCATCTCGCGCATCCCTGCGCTCAACGGTCGGCTAACCTGCCATGACGCCCACCAGCCTCAAGCTTAGGATGTAGCGGTATTTCAGTCCTCCAGCAGCCACCATACCGCTTCGAACGGCCGCAGGGTCATCGCTTGCGGCTGGTCCGCCGCATCGGCGTAGTTGCCCATCAGCGGGCGCCACTGAGCGGAGGGCTCCACGCCTTCGGCTTCCCAGGCCAGCGGTTCGCGGCTCAGGTTGGCGGCCACCAGCAGACGCTGCCCGTTCCAGCTACGCTGGTAGCACCACAGCGCCGGGTGCTCAGGCGCCAGATCCTGATAGTCGCCGTGGGTCAGCAGCGGATACTGCTTGCGCAGGGTAATCAACTGGCGGTAGGCGTAAAACACCGAATCCAGATCGGCCAGCGCAGCTTCGGCGTTGATCTGCGGGTAGTTTTCCGCGCAACCGATCCACGGCGTGCCTTGGGTGAAACCGGCGTTCGGCGCGGCGCTCCACTGCATCGGCGTGCGGCCGTTATCGCGCGATTTACCGGCCAGGATCGCCAGCAGCTCGGCGTCGCTCTTGCCCTGGGCGCTCAGTTCGGCATACATGTTCAGGCTTTCTACATCGCGATATTGCCCGATGGCGCTAAAGCCCGGGTTGGTCATGCCAATCTCTTCGCCCTGATAAATATACGGCGTGCCCTGCATGCCGTGCAGCACCATGGCCAGCATTTTGGCGGCCGGCACCCGCAGTTCGCCCTCATCGCCGAAGCGCGAGACGATGCGCGGCTGATCGTGGTTACACCAGAACAGCGCGTTCCAGGCGCGGTTATGCATACCCTGCTGCCAGTGGCGGAAAATCTGCTTCAGTTCGACGTAATCCGGCGCCGCCAGCGTCCATTTTTCGCCGCCGGCGTAGTCCACTTTCAGATGGTGGAAGTTAAAGGTCATCGACAGCTCTTCGCCGCTGCGCGCCGCATACTGTTGGCAATGTTCCAGCGTGGTGGAAGACATTTCGCCGACGGTCATCAGGCCGCGCGGCTGGAACACGTCGCGGCTCATCTCTTGCAGGAATTCGTGAATGCGCGGGCCGTCGGTGTAGAAACGGCGGCCGTCGCCCTCGGGGTCGGACGGAAAATCCTGCTGCTTGGAGACCAGGTTGATCACGTCTAGACGCAGGCCGTCGACGCCCTTGTCCGCCCAGAACTGACAGACTTTTTTCAGCTCCTCGCGCACCGGCGGGTGTTCCCAGTTGAGGTCCGCTTGTTCGGTGGCGAACAGGTGCAGGTAATACTGGCCGCTGTCGGCGTGCCACTGCCAGGCGTTGCCGCCGAATTTGGAACGCCAGTTGTTCGGCAACGCATCGCCTTCGCCGTCGCGCCAGACATAGAACTGGCGGAACGGGCTGTCAGGGTCTTGCGAGGCCTGGAACCACGGGTGTTCGGTCGAGGTATGGTTGAACACCATGTCCATCACGATGCGGATGCTGCGCTGGTGGGCGGCGGCGATCAGACTATCGAAATCCTCCATGGTGCCGTAAGCCGGGTCGATGGCGCAGTAATCCGCCACGTCATAACCGTTGTCCACCTGCGGGGAGACATACACCGGCGTCAGCCAGATGGCGTCGACGCCCAGTTCCTGCAGATAGTCCAGCCGCTGGGTCACACCGGCCAGATCGCCGTAGCCGTTACCGGTGCTGTCCTGAAAACTCTTCGGATAGATTTGGTAGATGACACCGTTCTGCCACCAGGGGATTGGATTGCTCATAGTTATACCTTTGAATCGTGACAACGGGCCCGATACCCTTCATCTTTCAAACTGCAGCGTTGTTGGCTGCAGCCTGAAAGCTATTGGATATTTGCGACCCCTACATTTCAATCAGACCGGCAGTTCGCCGCGGGCGGCTTTGCGTTTGTAGACCATGATGGTCAGCAGCATCGGGATCACCACGGCCACCACAATTGCCGCCGAGTAAACCAGCCAGAACTGCGGTTTGATGGACAGAATACCCGGCAAACCGCCGACGCCGATGCCATTGGCCATCACGCCGTCCAGGCCGCAAATCAGGCCGGCGAAGGCGGAGCCGATCATCGCGCACAGCATCGGGAAGCGGTATTTCAGGTTGATCCCGTACATCGCCGGCTCGGTGACGCCCAGGTAAGCGGAAATTGCCGCCGGTACCGAGATTTCACGCTCGTTGGCCTTGCGGCTGATGATGATAATGCCCAATACCGCAGAAGCCTGCGCAATGTTGGACAGCGCAATCAGCGGCCATACCGGGGTGCCGCCCATGCTCTGGATCATCTGCATGTCGATAGCCAGCGTGGTCTGATGCACACCGGTAATCACCAGCGGCGCATACAGGAAGCCGAACAGCGCGGCGCCAATCGGGGCGAAGCTGCCGGTCATGACGGCTTTCACCGCCCAGGCTACGCCATCGCCGATCATACGGCCAAACGGCCCGATCAGCGCGTGCGCCAGGAATACCGCCAGCAGCAGTGAAACGACGGGCACCACCACCAGATACAGGTAATCGGGCACGATCTTTTTCAAGCGGGTTTCAATCCAGCCCAGCGCCATACCGGCCAGCATGGAAGGGATCACCTGCGCCTGATAGCCAACTTTCTGAATGGCGAACCAGCCGAAGTTCCACACTTCCGGTACTTGCTGCCCGAGTTGGTAAGAGTTCATCAACTGCGGGGAGACCAGCGTGACGCCCAGCACGATGCCGAGCACCGGCGTGCCGCCCATTTTTTTTACCGTCGACCAGCAGATGGCCACCGGCAGGAACATGAAGATCGCTTCACCGAGCAGCCACAGGAAATCGTAGATGGTTTTCCACGCCGGGTGCATTTGCGCCAGCGTCTGGCCGCCGGACATCGGGATGTCGCCGATCACGTTGCGGAAGCCGAGGATCAAACCGCCGCTGATCAGCGCCGGCAGCAGCGGGAAGAAGATTTCGGCGAAGTGGGAGATAGCCCGCTCGCTCCAGGTCATGTTCTGGCGCGCCGCTACCTTGGCTTGTTCCTTGTCGGCTTCGTTGACGCCGGTGGTGGCGATCAACGCCTGATAGTAATCGCCGACCTCCGGGCCAATCACCACCTGGAACTGCCCAGCGTTAGTGAAGCAGCCTTTGACCATCGGCAGGGTTTCTATTTCTTTCGGGTTGGCTTTGGCGGGGTCGTTAAGGACGAAACGTAACCGGGTAATGCAATGGCTGACGGTGGCGATGTTATCGCGTCCGCCCACCAGCACAATCAGGCGGTCGATATCCTGTTGCTTAACTTTGCTCATTATAAAGTACCTTTTTTGGGTAAGGCGCAGAGGTGTTGGCTGAGTAATGATCAAAGCTTAGTCATTCCCTTTTTTTTATGGAATGGGAACGTTCCCGGTTTGGGGCGACGATCACAAAACGATAAAAAATGACCGCATTATGCGTTCTGCCCGGGGGGCAACAATCTCGGATCGAGGGTGCGCCGGCAAAGCCGCCAAAATATCCTGCAGACTCCGGCGGGTTGTATTATCCTGTACCGGAATAACAAAGAGTTACCTCTCTTATTGGGCAAGAGGTCGGTTGCAGACTGCTGACAAAGCCCGTTATTAGGGAGAGCGTGCCGAAGGGGTCGTAGCGGCTTGCCGCCGGAGCGCCCCTCGGTGCGCTAGGCCCGGGTATCTCGGGTTCAAAGACAACTTTGTCATCAAACTCAGTTACCTTTCCCTTATTGGGCAAGAGGTCGGTTGCAGACATCGATACTCAATGCTTTTTCAACGTGATGCCGGTGGCGGTATCGCAATACACTTTTCAAGGAAGAATAATGAATCTGATAGCCCGCCGTACCCTTATCTTGTGTTCCGCGCTGTTCCTGAGCGCTTGCGCCAGCCAGCAAACCAGCCCTGAACGTCACGCCCGGCATGCCATTCACCAACTGGCCCAGGCGCACTTTGATCCCAATACCCGTACGCAGATTTCGGACTCGATAAAATCGTCCATTCCGTTTTTTGACCAGTTCTATCAGATAGGGAAAACCGATCGGGCCAATGGCATGACGCGCCAGCAGGCACAGCAGAGGGAGGCCGAGTTCCGCAGCCCTGAATTCCTCAGTGACGTAGGGCAAAAAGGCATATTTATCAATCGCAAATATTCGACGGATAACCCGCAGAAACAACGGCAGATCCTGCTGGATTCAGCCGTTGCCACCTACTGGGATGGTTACGAAGGGCGGCCTTGAAGGGCATAGATAATGGATAGCATAGTAAGAGGCTATTAATGAAAACGCCCAACAAACGAGAATTTGTTGGGCGTTGTTTTAAATTCAACTCATCAGAAGGGCAGGGGAATTAAAGCAGATTGAATTTCTCCAGAATCGCTTTCACTTCCTTCCTTAGCCCGGCTTCATCCAGTTCATAATCAACACGGTCTGAATCTGGATTATAAATTTCAGCTGCCATAAATAATTCTTCACCACAATTCAAAACGTCCTTGTCTTGATCTTTAATACCGTACAAATTATTTCTTTCAATGCATATATCTTCAGAAAATTGAAGCGCATTAACTTTTGAATTCAAAAAATTCCTTGCTAATTCGATTACCGCCATCTTGTTCATAAATCACCTGTTTCTAAATAGATTCTGCCATTATCCGCATCGGGGTTTATTTTCCATCCTGAGAGGAAATCGCCGTTGGCTTTGAGGATAACAACCCTCATGCTCTTGGGATTGAAGTAAACTTTAGACCCTTTTTCCCGTCGGTATGTTCCCCTCTCAACGGTCTCTTTATCTGCCAAATGCGCATTGACTTCATCACGGAATTTTGTCAGCGTTTCACGATTTTTCTTTGTGTCACTGATACCAAAATCAATGGCATGCTTGAATTTTTTATCCAGTTGTTTGCGGGTAAATCGTCCCGAATCAAGCGGATCACTCTGCATTACATAAATCGGCTCGACGCCGCTGCCCGTGGCATCCGGCTGCCAGTAGATGAAGTCCTGCAGCTCCTGGACGACATCCGCAGGGAAGGTCGTGACCACTATACTATCAGCCTGCCTGACATTGGTTCCGGTATGTACTGGCGTGACGGGGGCAGGCGAACTGTTTCCGGTACTCACCACGGCGATAAATAATACGTACGAGACAGATGCCATCAACAAAAACGCCCAACAAACTTGCGTCTGCTGGGCATTTTTTTAAATTAATTTTGAGTCTGTCTTTAATTCTGTGTAATTGCCACCATATTAAAGGTGATCGCTCCGATGGTCACCGAAATATAAACTTCCCTCAACATCTCAAAATCAGGCAGGTAAACAAATTTATAAACAGGCTTAAACGCTACCCTGACGGATAGCGTTATACTCAGAACTCAGATCGCCTTAACTGTCTTGGTCACCATGTATCGTTATACTCAAATGCAATGAAATAATCATATTTTCCCATGTCAATTTTATGAGTAATGTGATTTTGAACTGGAGTAACCCATTCGTTCACCAAGTCGAATATCCCGTTATTGATGATGTTATCTTCTTTCGGGCTGATTGTTTCATTGATAAGAAAATCATCATCGCCAAAATCTTTGGAGTATTCTTGACCGACCAACAGCTCTGATTTTTTATCGTACCAATTAACTTTTAATTTCAATCCCATGATGTTAATCCCTTATAAATACTTTTTGATGTTACGCTTCGGATCAGCAGGTTTCAGCTGCTCACCTGTTTTCGGATCAAACGCCCCAATATGCTGACCGTCACTGGCACGATAACCTTCCACCTCTGCGTGCTGATAATCCCACTCGTAAATTTTTCGGCCTTTATCCCCCAACCAGCGCTCACGTTTACCACCTCCACCTTGCCTAGGTGTCTTAGGTTTGGTGTCTTTTAATTCACCTAACCCTTTAATATCTTAGGTTTTAGGTGCGGGATGATAATCATGACCTTTTTCTTTCACGCCTTTGCGATTGCTACTCAGCATCACATAAATTGCTTCTACACCCGACCCTGTGGCATCCGGCTGCCACAAGATAAAATCTTGCAGATCCTGAACGACATCCGTAGGGAAGGTCGTGACCACTATACTATCAGCCTGCCTGACATTGGTGCCGGTATGTATCGGCGTCCTGGGGCCCGGTGAACCGTTACCGGTATGCGAAGGTGCTGCTGGGCCCGTCGGTACCGGGTTTATCAGTGCCCACGAATAACGTGCTCAGTGTTAAAAACGCTCTTTGAACATCAATGTGCAGAATAAAAACGTCCAACAAACTTTCGTTTGCTGGACGTTGCTTAAATGACCACTAATACTTAACAGTCATAAGGCGGTTCAATGCACGGTTACCCCTGCTTGAAGCCGGGCTTACCGTTTTTGGCGCGCCATTCTGTGACTTCTTTTACAATACCTTCAGGACTATCTTCGCGATCATCCCGTGGATAATAAATAAGGTCAGAACCATCAGGATGTTCAGTTAGTCGACGAAATTCATCAACTAACTTATCATCATCATCCTCTGTTGCTCCCGCCGCTAGGCAAATTTTCCTGACAAACTCTAAAAAATCAGCCTCGGTATAATCAGAAATCGTTTTCTTCTCCATATTACTTACCCTCTTTATGGATCTCAATATGACGCCTCGGCGTAGTTATGCTTAAATTATCAACATCATAAACAGCACCATTATCTTTTATTTGCTTAACATGGTGAAGTTCAAAACGTTGACGACCACCAACTCGCTCCGATTCTCGAACAAATGGTGACTTGCCATTTTTAATGTTCGTTTTATTCTGGTTTTTAAATTGCTTACTTAGTGCAGGGTCGTTCCCCACCTCCTGCCAGAAAGCCTTGCGAAAAGAATCAAAGCTCGCAAACTCCCGGCCACGCAGTTTGTCAGCTATCTGGCTAGGAACCGGTGAGCCCAGTTCCTGACCCGCTTTGCTCAGCCAGCCGTCACCTACTTGTTGTCCCTTGCCACTGACCTTCCCCGGCATATCACGCGGACTGCTCAGCATCACATAAATTGCTTCTACACCCGACCCTGTGGCATCCGGCTGCCAGTAGATGAAGTCCTGCAGCTCTTTAAGGTCATCCGCCGGGAAGCTGGTGGTAACTATACTATCAGCCTGTTTTACTGTCGTGCCAGTATGTACTGGCGTGACGGGGGCAGGCGAACTGTTTCCGGTATGGGGAGGTGCTGTCGGCCCGACCGGAGCTGGGTTAATCAGGATGGTTCGCGACGGTGTACCTCCCACCGCAGGAAGCGTAATCCTATCCAGCCCGGTTTTCTCATCACGTACCGCCTTTAGAACAGGCACGCTCGCGGGTACGCCACCTATACTCGTTTTAACCAGCCTGACCTGTTGCTGACCATTCTCCATAACTAAAGAGCCACGGACCGGTAAGTCGACAGAGTGCATTTCCGGCGAAATGCTGACTTTGCCGGCAGCAATTAGATTAGCCTGAAAGCCAAACATGACAATATCGCGTCCGTAAAGCTTGTCGCTGCCTTTCCCTGCTTCTGTGGGCCAGAAGCCCATAACTAAAGCGCTAACAGTTGCCCCTGCGGTGCTGACGGTTGCGGCCTCAGCTAACGCAATAGCTCCTCGCCACACAGCCCCGGCTATTGAGCCCGCTAACTCACTGGTAGTGGTGAGAACGCCTTCGGCGGCAGTTGATAGCTGTAACATCCCTGGGGCACGATTTAGCACCATAGCTCCCACAGCTGCAAGGGACGCTTGAGCCGATTTAACCATTTCAGGTGTGTAGACCGGAGTAGGCTTTACTCCAGCTTTGGTCATTAACTCCGCTGTTTTCGCTCTAGCTTCCGCTTCGGCTCTTACTTTAGCTTCCGCTTCGGCTCTTACTTTAGCTTCCGCTTCGGCTCTTACTTTAGCCTCCGCTTCGGCTCTTACTTTAGCCTCCGCTTCGGCTCTTGCTTTAGCCTCCGCTTCGGCTCTTGCCTTGGCTTCTGCGTTGGCTTTTGCCCTGGCCTCTGCTACCTTCTCATTTTCTGGACGATATTTTTCCAGTACCTCTCCGCGGTTTATCCTTTCAATATCCTTTTTAGTATTTTCAATATTGGCAATAGATATCGCAAGATTATTTTTATCTTCGGATATCAGTTGGTTCGTTTTCTCCTTATCTACCTCCCTTTTCTTTATATAATTCTTGGCATCATTTGCATCGTTTTCATTAACAGGCCACCATATTCTTCCATTATTGAGTATAATATCGGATTCGATGTATTTAACTGCGTTTTCCTCTGCGGAAATTCTCGCATTTATTTCATCTTTAATCGCATTCTGTAATGCCAGTAGTAACTTAGCCCTTTCTTGTGCCGGAGAGTTCTTGCTGTTATTAAGTGCTATCTCAGCATCTATCCTCTTATTCTGAAAGCCACTCAGACTTTCATCAAGGGTCAGTTGCTTCTGATGAGCTTCATCAACGGCTATGGTGAGCTCATATTGGTGGATTTTAGCCACGTTTCTGGCCATATCTAAAGCATTCACCGTCTGAGAGACCGAGTCTGGCCTGAATACCAGCGACATCCCTAATCCGTTATTGATGGTGTTTAAATTTCCACTGATTGTTCCACCTTCATAAGCCTCAACGCCCATGGCCGGCTCTGTCGCACCTGAATTGTCTCCTGGTATAAAACCTCGCTGCCAGCTACCGTATTCATTAAGGTAATAACCTGCAGCAGTTAGCTTTCCTACGTCAATAGCCATAAAAACTCCTTGTAGATAATTCTCTTTATTTATCCATACGCGGTAATGCTATTCGTTCAGTGCATTTCGCTCTGAGAAATTCGGTAGTGATCTGTTCACTGTTTTATTTGTTTGGCAGCATGGTTATCTTCAATGCATGAAGTTGGGAATCCAACTCAAGCCGGGCATCGCGTTCTTCCTTTAACGCTTCGATCAAAAGGGCGACTACGCCGTTAATATTAATTCCACGGGCATCTTGCAGAACGCTGCCGTCATTTAATTTCAGTTCAGTGGTGGTGACGGATTGAGGTAATACGCTTTCCACTTCCTGGGCGATTACGCCGGCCTCAGGAACGCCTTGTTTCAGGTAGGTATAGCCACTGATTTTTCCCAACTTATCCAGCGCACCGTCAATTTTCACGATCTCAGTTTTCATGCGAATATCTGAGCTGCTGTTCCAGCCCCCATTCGCGTACGCATAACCTGTATCCAGGAATTCATACCAGGTTTCCCGACTACTACTGGCAACATGGATCCCCATAAGGTTACTCTTCCCAATGCGTTCATAATGGTAGAGTTCTGAATACAGGCCATTATCCCCTTGAATGCGTACCCCTTTTGTATATCGAGCTGAATTGTTATTAACGTGTTGGGTACCTGTCGCCAAAATCCAGCCATTGATATTGCGCTTGACCAGTTGCCCTACCGAAAGCTCAGCGTTGGCTCTTACCTGAATTTCGTTCCAGTTGCCCAGTCTGTCGCGGTATGAAATCAGGCCGCAATCTTCTTTGCCCGGGATAATCCGTGACCCCATCATCATCGTGGTGGTGACGTTGTCGCTGATGAAATCGGAATGCACAGGCGGTGCGCCGTACGTCTGCCCGCTGATAAGAGAAGCGGGGCCAGTGGTGACCGCGCCAATGCCGGCGTTATGCGACACCAACGCGCCGCCCGAGACATCCAAGCCGTTACGCAGCGACACGCGGCCGGTAGAGAGGCTAAAGGAGAAGGGGCGCAGCGTGTTCCACTGCCCGTCCTGCGCCTGTCCGTCCGGTGTGCTCAGGGCGTAAAAATCTTTGCCATCATTACGCAAGATTACGCCAGTATTGCCGCATGCCAGGCGAAAACCGTTCGGTGATTTGGAGACAATCTCACCGTCGCTGACAACGCGTTTGCGCAATGTGGACAGTGATTTCAGTTCAGTGATGTCTTCATTAATGCCGTTAAGCACCTGAGCATTTTTCTTTTCTTCAGCCATGATGAATCTTCCTTTTTGACACTCTGTTATTTGATGGCTAACAGCATCCGGTATCCTTCCGCCCATTCTGGCTATTGGTGTTCACGTTCCGTGTGCTGCCAAACCGCTGGAACACACAATAAATTACTGTATGTTTAACCAGTATATTGGTGCTGTGGACGACAGAGGTCAATCAGGAAAGGCTATCCGTTGTTGTGTGGTGGCTGATACAAAATGGCGATGGGTTTATGCCCACCGGGTGTGGGCAAGAACCGAGGATGCGGGTAGGGGAATTATGCGGGCAAAGCCCCGCCGTCAGGCGAGTTTGCTGGGTACGATGATGTGGCGGATGCCCTGTTCGCCGCTGAGCTGGCCCAGCAGTTGTTGAGCGGCCTGCAACCCGGCGCTGCCGTAGCCCAGTTCTACCGAAAACGTCTCGGGGAACAGGAAGTTAAGCAGCGGCGTATTGCCGATGCCACAGACTTGCAGCGGGGCGATGTGCTGCTGTTGCAGGTATTTGATGGCGCCGAGGGCGATGGTGTCGGAGGCGCACACCAGCGCGGTGGTCTGCGGGCCAATCACTTCGGCGGCCAGTTGAAAACCGCTCTGGTAGCTCAGTTCGCCCAAGGCGACGCTCGGGGTGATCCGCTGCTGGCGGCAGGCGTCGAGATAGGCCTGATGGCGGCGCAGGCCGGTAGTGGCATCGGCAAGTTGCACCCCAAGATAGCTGATATGCCGGTGGCCTTGCTGCTGCAGGCGTTCCATCAGCAGCCGAACTGCGCCATCGTCGTCGTAGCAAACCGAGGAAAAACCTTCGTATTCGCGCGCCAGCACCACCATTTTTTCCTGCCAGGGGCTGAGCATGGCCGCCGTCAGGCCGGTGAAACCGAACAGGATCACCCCGTCGACGTTGCGCTGTTGCAGCACGTGCAGATGCTCTTCCACCAGGCGGGTTTCAAACTGGCTTTCCATCACGATCGGGTCATAACCCTGCTGATACAGCAGCGGCAGCATGGTGCGCACCGCCTGGTTTTCCGACGGCGAATCGAGACGGGAAACGATAATCCCCACCACTTTGTCGCTCTGCCCGCGCATGGCGCGCGCCGATTTGGACGGCGTAAACCCCTGCTGGCGGATCACCGCTTCTACCCGTTCACGGGTTTGCGGGCTCACGCTGCCTTCGTTGTTCAATACGCGCGATACGGTGGATTTCCCCACGCCGCTCAGGCGGGCGATGTCCTTGATGGTCAGCCGGTTTTGCATGGTTTACTTATCGTTTAGGTTAAAAGGCGTAATCTGGCGGCCTACGATGAATGCCCGTCAGCATAGCCTATTTTCCAGTACGGATCTTGGTGCAATACGGGGTCTTCGTACTGCGCTGAACGGCCGCTCTTGTCGTTCGATCTTTTTATTTACCGGAGGTTATTACCCGTATGGATCCCGATCCGACCCCAATAGACCCCCATTCGGTGTTCCGGTAAAACCTCTCCGCTTTGCGCTGCTGTTTTACCGGTGAAATAAACGGTAACCGGTCGCGCGCGCTCTGTCGTTCGCTCCTGCTGCTTTTAAAAATACAAGAATCTGCCCCGGCAGAGGCTTTTTGGCGTGTCCGAAAGCGTCGCCCGGGCGAATTGTGCGTTTACCCGCCGCCGTGAGGCTGCGGGTGACGAGGTGCGAATAATGAAACTTAAAAATATCCCCCGTCAGCTGCTGGGCCTGCTCAGCCGCAATTTGCCGCGCCGGCTGATTCGGCGCGATCCTCTGCTGGAAGGCGTCAGCGGCACAGCGCATGAATTGCCCGCAGGCATGGCCCAGCAGCGGCTGGAATGCGCCGTCGCCGACGCGACCCAGCTTTACGAACGTTTCCATAGCCACCCGGAAGGCATTACCGCCCATGAGGCGGAGCAACTGCGCCAGCGCTTTGGCGCCAACGTGATTGAGAACCAGCAGGCGGAGTCCTGGTGGCGCCATTTGTGGCACTGCTATCGCAACCCGTTCAATCTGCTGTTGACGGTGCTGGGGCTTATCTCCTACGCCACCGAAGACCTGACCGGCGCGCTGGTGATCGGCCTGATGGTGCTGATCTCCACGCTGCTGCATTTCGTTCAGGAAGCGCGTTCCAACAAGGCGGCGGACGCGCTGAAAGCGATGGTCAGCAATACCGCCACGGTCATACGCAGCGACGCGCTGACCGGTAAAAGCGAACACCTTGAACTTCCGATTGCCCAGTTGGTGCCGGGCGATGTCATCAAGCTGGCGGCGGGGGACATGATCCCGGCGGATCTGCGCGTGCTGTCGGCCAAGGATCTGTTTATCAGCCAGGCGGCGCTGACCGGCGAATCTCTGCCGGTGGAGAAGATCGCCGAACCGAATGGGGTGGAGGAGGATCCGCTGGCGTGCCGGAACCTGTGCTTTATGGGCACCAACGTGGTGAGCGGCACCGCGCTGGCGATGGTGATCGGCACCGGCGGCGACACCTATTTCGGCCAGTTGGCGCAGCGCGTCACCAGCCAGGATGAACAACCGAACGCCTTCCAGAGCGGCATCAGCAAGGTCAGCTGGCTGCTGATCCGCTTTATGCTGGTGATGACGCCGATCGTGCTGCTGATCAACGGCTACACCAAGGGCGACTGGTGGGAAGCGGCGCTGTTCGCGCTGTCGGTGGCGGTGGGGCTGACGCCGGAAATGCTGCCGATGATCGTGACCACCACCCTGGCCAGAGGGGCGGTGAAGCTGTCGCAGCAGAAAGTGATCGTCAAACGCCTGGACGCGATCCAGAACTTTGGCGCCATGGACATTCTGTGCACCGACAAAACCGGTACCCTGACCCAGGATAAAATCGTACTGGAACGCCATACTGACGTGTTCGGTGCCAACAGCGACCGGGTGCTGCGTTACGCCTGGCTGAACAGCTTCTACCAGACCGGGCTGAAAAACCTGCTCGACGTGGCGGTGCTGAGCTGCGCGGAGCAGAACCAGCAGCCGGATGCGCTACAGCATTACCGCAAGGTGGATGAGATCCCGTTTGATTTTGAACGCCGCCGCATGTCGGTGGTGGTCGCCAAAGACGCGCAATATCACGAGTTGATCTGCAAGGGCGCGCTGGAGGAAATGCTGGCGATTTGCAGCCACGTGCGTCAGGAAAATGACGTCATCCCGCTCAGCGATGCGCTGCTGGCGCGCATTCGGCGCATTACCGACGATCTTAACCAGCAGGGGCTGCGGGTGGTGGCGGTGGCCAACAAGATCCTGCCGGCGCAGGCGCATGAATACGGCGTGGCCGACGAATCCGATCTGATCCTCGAAGGCTACGTGGCCTTCCTCGATCCGCCAAAAGAGAGCACCGAACCGGCGCTGGCGGCGCTGAAGAAAAACGGCGTGACGGTGAAGATCCTCACCGGCGATAACGAGCTGGTGGCGGCCAAGGTCTGCAAAGACGTCGGGCTGGCGGCAGATCACGTGCTGCGCGGCAGTGAAATCGAACAGATGACGGACGAACAACTGGCGCAGGCGGCGGCGCGCACCACGGTGTTCGCCAAACTGACGCCGATGCACAAGGAGCGTATCGTCAAGCTGTTGCGTCAGCAGGGGCACGTGGTCGGCTTTATGGGCGACGGCATCAACGACGCCCCGGCGCTACGGGCGGCGGATATCGGCATTTCCGTCGATTCGGCGGTGGATATCGCCAAGGAAGCGGCAGACATCATCCTGCTGGAAAAAAGCCTGATGGTGCTGGAGCAGGGCGTGATCGAGGGGCGCCGCACCTTTGCCAACATGCTGAAGTACATCAAGATGACCGCCAGCTCCAACTTCGGCAACGTGTTCAGCGTGCTGATCGCCAGCGCTTTCTTGCCGTTCCTGCCGATGCTGCCGTTGCATCTGCTGATCCAGAACCTGATGTACGACATTTCTCAGATCGCCATTCCGTTCGACAACGTCGACGAGGATCAAATTACTCAGCCGCAGCGCTGGAACTCCAGCGATCTGGGGCGGTTTATGGTGTTCTTCGGGCCGATAAGCTCGATCTTTGACGTGCTGACCTTCTGCCTGATGTGGTGGGGATTCAAGGCCAATACGCCGGAAATGCAGACGCTGTTCCAGTCCGGCTGGTTCGTGGAAGGGCTGCTGTCGCAAACGCTGATTGTGCATATGATCCGCACGCGCAAAATTCCGTTTATCCAGAGCCGCCCTTCATGGCCGCTGTGCATCATGACGTTGGCGGTGATCGCCACCGGCATCGGCCTGACCTTCTCGCCGTTGGCAGGTTTCTTGCAATTGCAGGCGCTGCCGCTCGGTTATTTCCCGTGGCTGGTGCTGATCCTGGCCGGTTATATGGTGCTGACCCAGTGCGTGAAAGGCTGGTTCGTGCGCCGCTACGGCTGGCAGTAATCCCTCAAACCCTCTCTGCGATGCAAGAGAGGGCCTCTGTGATCCACTCCGTCGGCTCACATTCATTCGCTTTTTCGGCTGCCATTCACCGTCATTTTGTTAGCGTCCAATTGCGATGTGAAGTTGTAGACAACCTGCACAATGACACCTTTTTCGCTCTTTAAGGTTCTTACCATCACGGTTTCCGTGAGATCTGCACCGCGCCAGCATACATTGTCAATATTGCAGTTGCCCTGGCGTTCGTAGCCGATTGATGTCAGGTAATCGTCAATTTTATGGGTATCCTCGGTACCGTAAAATTTCACTGCATACACATGCGTTGCAGGGCCCGTGATGTTGGCGAAATCGAAGTCATAACGGGGGGTAATACGGGGAATTTTTCTCAGAATCTCGGGCGTATAAAAATCATATTCCCGTTTATTTTGTTCGGTATAGTGCGCGCTGCCGGCAAACTCCATCTGCATATAGGGCCAGATATACGCGAGCGCAGCAGCACTCATGATAGCAACGACGCTGAGCAGCTTAAGTGATTTACGCATAGGGTAATGTTCCCCCTTTCGCTTTATCAATGTATGAGCCATCAGCGCTGGCGATGCCAACGATTCCCGAACGGAAGTCACTCCAGGGTCTGACTGTCTTCATAAAATTCGGCAGAATGCCTCTACGTGGCTTGGCGTTGGGGAACTTCTCAGGGGCGGGGAATAATAGCGGTGAAAAGGAATCGTTTTTCCAGGAGCCGATCTTCCCGTAGTGATCCCATCTTTTTAGCGCTTGGGCCTTACTGACTGGCCGCAACATTTCAAAGGGATTTTGAATGGATACAACGCGATAAAAGCCCAGCAGATCCGAAACCAAATCCTCTCCGCTGAATCCACTGTCTGTAACGACGTTGATCGGGAATGATGCCTGAAGTCCTTCAAATTTTCGGGCTAACGACATCATCATCGCAAGTGCAATGCTCTGGCGTTCGAAATACGAACGGCCTCTTTTAATACGCCAGGTAATAAATTTACCCATTTTCATGGTGTAAAACGGATCAACCATAGACTGCGAATAGGTAATATCGTACCAATCCTGACCAGAAAATTCCCCGGCCTCAATACTTCTCAACACGGTTTTGATGTCAGTACCCTGTGCATGGCCCAGATCAATCCATCCAAGAACTTCTGTGTAGATCAAGCCATAGGGACTGCCATATTCCCGGCCATCAATGATGTCGTTACGCTTACTCATCCTTGACCCTTTTTCCTGTTTGATTAACTGATGAATTTTAACATGTCAGCCGGTCATTACATGGCGGGGATATCCTGTTAAGAAAAGTGGCCGAAGTAGCATCCATTCATTACACGTTATCGGATGTCAGTCTGTGCAAAAAACAGGTTTGATGCCGGATCCCGTTTCTCTGGTAGAGAGAGACGAAGTGGTGATTGCGGCGGTTTACCCGCTGGAGGCGCTGCTGCGCGCCTGCGCGATCGGATAAAAGGGGGATTTAGGGCTCGGCATGCTGAGCCCTAAAACAACTTACAGCTGCAACGGCGGCAGCTGTTTGAAAATGCTGACCAGCCCTTCGCCCCAGCCTTTGCGAATGGCGCTGAAGTGCGGGTGATCTTCGGTAATGCGGTACTGCTGTTGGCTGCTGAAACTGTCGCGCGGGTAGATCATCACGTCGAGCGGCAGGCCGACCGACAGGTTGCTGCGCAACGTGGAGTCGAGAGAAATCAGCGCGCACTGCATCGCCTGCTCCAGCGGGGTATCGTAATTCAGCACCCGATCGATAATCGGCTTGCCGTATTTGCTTTCGCCAATCTGGAAATAGGGCGTATCCCGGGTGGCTTCGATAAAGTTGCCCTGCGGGTAGATATGGAACAGCCGCATCTCTTCGCCGTCAATCTGGCCGCCGAGCAGCAGGCTGCAACTGAAATCGGTGGTGCTGCCGCTCTGCTGGGCTTCGCTGTCGCGCAGGATCACTTCGCGCACCGTTTCGCCCACCAGCGTGGCGGCTTCATACAGGTTGGGCACGTTGAGCAGGTTGGGGCGATCGGCATCCTTGCTGCGGCGCAGCAGCAGGCTGATGATGCTCTGGGTGGTCGCCAGGTTGCCGGCGCTTTGCAGCACCAGCGTGCGCTCACCGTCCTGCTGGAACACGTGCAGCTTGCGGAAGGTGGAGATATGGTCCACTCCGGCATTGGTGCGGGAGTCGGAAGCAAACACCAATCCGGATGACAAGCGCATGGCCACACAATAGGTCATACCAAAATCCTTCAAACGCGAAATAACACCGTGCTCGATGACGGCACGCCGGAAAAACCCAGCGTGCCGCAAACCGCGGCATTCGGCAAGGGGATGTTATTGCCCCTGCGCCTGGCCGGCCGGCATCATCTGCACCGCGGCCACCGTCTGCATATCCTCGCTGCCGCCGCCGAGCCTGATGCCGCGTACCGGGCAGGCATCCAGATAATCGATCCCCACCGCCAGCTTAAGATGCTGGTTCGGCAGGCGGGTGTTGTTGGTGACGTCGAAGCTGTGCCAGCGTTCGTCCACCCAGGCTTCCGCCCAGGCGTGGGTGGCGACGTGGGCGGTATCTTCGCTGTAAAGGTAACCGCTGACGTAGCGCGCCGGAATATTCAGGCTGCGGCAGCAGGCCAGAAAAACATGGGTATGATCCTGGCAGACGCCGTTGCCGGAAGCGAACGCCTGGGCGGCACTGTCGGTAACCTCGGTGGCGCCCGGCGTGTAAGGCATCTTCAGCAACAGATCGCCCATCAGTTTTTCCAACCCGGCAAGCAGCGTTTCGGGTTGGTAATAGCGCAGCGCGAAGGCCTGGATGGCGCTGTCGGGCTGGGTCAGCGGGCTGTGGCGCAGGAACACCAGCGGCGAGAGATGCCCCATCGTCGGGTCTTCTACGCCGTCTTCAATCTCCACCACGCCGTGGGCCTGAATGGTGATCGCCTGATGTGGGTGATCCAGCGTCAGTACGTGCAGCACATTGCCGAAGGCGTCGGTGGTGCACACCGCGTCTTCCGGCAGCGTTAATTGCCAGGAGATGATGCGCTGGTGTTGCGAATCCTGCGGCGTCAAACGCAGATATTGGGTGCTGCGCTTCACCTGCTGGGCGTAGGTGTAGTGGGTATTGTGCTCAATGTTCAGTTTCATTGCGCCTCCAGGTAAGTGTGATGGATGCTTTCCGCGATGCCGTTGATCTGCCCAAGGAATAAACCCAGCCAATCATTCAGCCCCACCTTGTTCAGATCCTTCATGCTGCTGAAACGCAGTGCGGCGTGTAGCGTGTGCGCCAGCCGGCGCGGCTCATTGGCACTGTTGCCGCCAATTTGCTCCAGCTGTTGCACCATGTCGCCGACGCAGGCCAGCAGAGAGCGCGGGATTTCGTTACGTAGGATCATCAGTTCGGCAATGGTTTCCCGGCTGAGCTGTTGCTTGTAAATGCTGTGATAGGCTTCGCGTGCGCTGACCGCCCGCAGCAAGGTGTCCATGCGGTAATACTCGCGCACCGGATCGCTGTCGTTATCCAGCAACTCGTTTTTGACGCCGAGCAGGCGTGCGGTGCCGTCTGCCCGCTCCAGCAGGGTGCCGAGGCGGATAAAGCACATCGCATCGCTGCGCAGCAGGGTGCCGAACATCGCACCGCGGAACAGGTGCGAGCGCTCCTTGACCCAGTCGAAGAAGGCGTCGGCACCCACCGACCCTATGCCCTGGCGGCGGATCAGCTTCATTTCGATCCAGGTGGCGTTAATGCATTCCCAGACTTCGGAAGACAGGCTGCCGCGCACCGCATGGGCGTTGTTCCAGCCCATTTGCAGGCAACTGTAGATGCTGCTGTGGTTGCGGCTGTCGAGCGCAAAAAAGCTCACCAAATTGGCCATCGTCAGATCGGGATAGGCGGCGGCGTACAGTTGCCCGGTGCCGGTCAGGTTGAGCGGCACCTGCAGATCATGATCCTCGCTGCCGCGGATCGGCATCATCGACAGTTTGTTGGTCACGTCGAGCACCCGGGCGATGCTTTCCGCCCGCTCCAGATAGCGGGCCATCCAATAGAGTTCACTGGCAGTTCGGCTCAGCATGCGTCATCCTCCAACACCCAGGTATCCTTGGTTCCCCCGCCCTGTGACGAGTTGACCACCAGTGAGCCTTGCGCCAGCGCTACGCGCGTCAGGCCGCCGGGCACCAGGCGAATTTCCGCGCCGCTCAGGGCAAATGGCCGCAGATCGATATGACGCGGCGCCAGGCCGTCGTTGACGAAGGTCGGGCAGGTCGACAGCGCCAGCGTGTTCTGCGCAATGTAGTTGTGCGGTTTGGCCAGCAGCAGGGCGCGGAAGTGGGCGATTTCGTCTTTGGTCGCCGCCGGCCCGATCAGCATGCCGTAACCGCCGGCGCCGTGAACCTCTTTCACCACCATTTGCTCCAGGTTCGCCAGCACGTACGACAGCTCATTCTTGTGGCGGCACTGCCAGGTGGGCACGTTGTTGAGGATCGGCTCTTCCTGCAGGTAGAAGCGCACCATGTCCGGCACGTAAGGGTAGATCGACTTGTCGTCGGCCACGCCGGTACCTATGGCGTTCGCCAGCACCACGTTGCCGGCGCGGTAGACGGAAAGCAGCCCCGGCACGCCGAGCATCGAGTCCGGGCGGAACGCCAGCGGATCGAGGAAGGCATCGTCCACCCGGCGGTAGATAACGTCCACCTTGCACGGCCCGGCGGTGGTGCGCATAAACACCGCGCCGTCCTTGACGAACAGATCGGCGCTTTCAACCAGCTCCACGCCCATCTGCTGCGCCAGGAAGCTGTGTTCGAAATAGGCGCTGTTGAAACGGCCCGGCGTCAGTACCACCACGGTAGGATCGTTAATCGGCGAGCTTTCGCGCAGGGTTTGCAGCAGGTGCGACGGGTAGCGCTCCACCGGGGCGATGCGCTGCTGGGCGAACAGCTCAGGGTACAGGCGCATCATCATCTTGCGGTTTTCCAGCATGTAGGACACGCCGGACGGGGTGCGAAGATTGTCTTCCAGCACGTAATACTGGCCGTCGCCGTTGCGCACCATATCTACGCCGACGATATGCGCGTAAATATTGCGATGCAGATCGACCCCCTGCATGCAGGGCTGATACTGATCGTTAGCCAGCACCTGTTCCGCCGGAATAATCCCGGCTTTCAGAATATGTTGTTGATGATAGATATCGTGCAGGAAGGCGTTGAGCGCCTGTACGCGCTGGCGAATGCCGCGATCGAGCATTGCCCATTCGCCGGCGGGGATGATGCGCGGCACGCTGTCGAACGGGATCAGCCGTTCGGCGCCGTCATCCTCTCCGTAAACATTAAAGGTAATGCCCACCCGGTGAAACAGCAGTGCAGCCTCTTCTCTTTTGCGTTGAATGGCCTTTTGGTCGGCCTGTTGCAGCCAATGCCAGTAAGCTTCGTAGTGGCCTCGGTGTTTACCCTCAGCCAGAAGCATCTCATCAAAAAACGGTGAAGCGGACAGATCGATATTTAGCATCGTCACCTCGTTGACATTGCAGGCTGTAACAGGATCGAGCATAAAATGTGCCAAAATGTGAAAGGGACGAAAACCGGCGTAAAAAGCGGGAAAAAGGCAGGGGAAAGCGCGATTTGGGTGCAGGAGCGGCGAGCGCTGCCTTAAAATGGGGCGAAAATGGGGGGCGTTGGGGGCACTATGATCCTTGATAGCGCACCTTGACGGATCGTTGCTTCAGGCAGGGCAAATAAAAACGGCCAGCCGATGGCTGACCGTTAGGCGCGGGGTCGTGGCATTAACGACGAACGGCGATGGCTTCGATCTCGATTTTCACGTCTTTCGGCAGACGGGCCACTTCGACGCAGGAACGGGCCGGGAACGGCGCGTTGTGCTCGGTGAAGAAGCTTTCGTAAGCGGCGTTTACGGTGGCGAAATCGTTCAGATCTTTCACGAAGACCGTGGTTTTCACGATGTCGGCGACTTTCAGGCCGGCGGCTTCAACGATCGCCTTAACGTTTTCCAGCGACTGGCGTGCCTGTGCGGAAACATCGTCGGCCACTGCGCCGGTTTTCGGATCCACCGGGATCTGGCCGGAAGTGATGATCATGCTGCCCAGATCAACGCCTTGCACGTAAGGACCAATGGCTGCCGGGGCGAGTTCAGTGCTGATGTTACGTGACATTTTTTCTCCTGATATACCCTTCGTCTTTCAAACCGCAGCGTTGTTGGCTGCGTACGCTCACCCCAGTCACTGACTTGAGTCAGCTCCTGGGGACTCTCGTACTTGCCGCCTGGCTGCGGCTCGAAATCCATTGGGTAGCAACGTGGGTAGATTATCTTCAGGGACTCATTATAGGGAGTGACGCGCGGATTAACAGCGTCGTTCCCGGCAAATGGGCATATTTCAATCCGCCTGCAGCACCACCTGATGGTCGAACTCTTTCTCGCAGTAGCGGCACTTCAGGTGCACGTCGCCGTCGCGGGATTTCACGCCAAAGCTGGACGCCACCGGCTCGCTGCGGCTGATGCAGTTGCCGTTCGGGCAGGTCAGCACGCCGTCGATATGGTCCGGCAGGCTGAGGGTCAGCTTGCGCACCACTTCGTAGTTGTCGATGCGGTTCACCGTGGCTTTCGGCGCGTACATCGCCAACTGGTTGGCCTGCTGCTCGGTCAGGAAGGTATTCTCGATTTTGATCAGGTCTTTACGGCCCAGCTCGTTGGAGGGCAGGTTCAGGCCGATGGTGATGCGCTGGTCGGTGGCGGTCAATTTGAACAGCGTCAGCAGTTTAAAGCCCACCTGCGCCGGGATATGGTCAATCACCGTACCGCACTTGATCGCTTCAACCTGCAGTTTGTTATCCTGAGTCATGACGGTTCCCCCTTAAAGAGCCAAATCTGCGTTTAATACCAGCGCCAGCAATGCCTGGCGGGCGAAGATGCCGTTGCCTGCCTGCTGGAAATAGTAGGCGTACGGCGTGGTGTCCACGTCGGTGGTGATCTCGTCAATGCGCGGCAGCGGGTGCAGCACTTTGAGATTGGCGCGCGCGCCGGCCAGATCCGCCGCGCGCAGCACGAACTGCGCCTTCACGTTGGCGTATTCCGAAGGATCCAGACGCTCTTTCTGCACCCGGGTCATATAGAGAATATCCAGCTCCGGCACCACTTCTTCAATGCTGCTGTGCAGGCTGTACTCGATGCCTTTCTCTTCGAGCATTTTCAGGATGTAAGCCGGCATCGCCAGCGCATCCGGAGCGATAAAGTAGAAGCGATTGCCGTCGAACTTGGCCAGCGCCTGCGCCAGCGAATGTACGGTGCGGCCGTATTTCAGGTCGCCGACCATGGCGATATTGATGTTGTTCAGGCGGCCCTGGGTTTCCTGGATGGTGAACAGGTCGAGCAGCGTTTGGGTCGGGTGCTGGTTGGCACCGTCGCCGGCGTTGAGCACCGGGATGCCGCCGGAAAACTCCGTTGCCAACCGCGCGGCGCCTTCCTGCGGATGACGCATCACGATGGCGTCTACGTAGGTGCCGATGACCGAGATGGTGTCGGCCAGCGTTTCGCCTTTCTTGCCCAGCGACGTATTGCTGCCGTCGGCAAAGCCGACCACCGAGGCACCGAGGCGGTGCATCGAGGTTTCAAACGACAGGCGGGTACGGGTCGAGGCTTCGAAGAAGCAGCTGGCGATCACCTTGTGTTTGAGCAACTCGGGCTGCGGGGTGGCTTTCAGGCTGGCGGCGGTGCGCAGCACCAGCTCCAGATCCTCGCGGCTGAGATCGTTAATAGAGATGATATGTTTGTGATACAGCGGGTTGGCCATTTTTCACTCTCCTCGACGTATGCCCGTGGCACGGGGATGCCCGTCATCTTTCGAACCGCCGCGGTGTTGGCTTCCCGCTCTCCCCCCAGTCACTGGGTTGACTAAGCTCCTGGGGATTCCATCGGTTGCCGCCTGGCTGCGCCCCGAAATCTCTTGGGCATAATTTTTAAGGCAAAAAAAAGCCCCTCAACGAGGGGCTTGAAACGATCGGTTTAGCAACAGGAGAAACAACGGCAGCTGGCCGCCGATTGGCGGTCGGTTTTGTCGGTTGCGGCTAACAAAACACATGGCGTTTTTCATGCTTTCTCCTGGCAAATTGTCGCGCATTATACTCGCGCTTTTCGCCACTGCAAGCGCTAAAACGCCGATTTTTGCCGCTTCGCAATCGATTGGCCGGCGATGGCCGCCCGCCGGTTATTTGCTTACGCGATCGTAGTAGACCATGTCGGCGTTCAGACCCTGCTGGTAGCCTTTGACGTTATCGCGCAGCACCACTTCGGTTTTGGCCTGATCGATAAACACATACGGCGAACTGCGTTGCAGCTCCTGTTGCATGGCGGTGTACAGCGCAGTGCGTTTGGCCGGATCGGCTTCGGCCACCGCCGCCAGCGTCTGCTTGCTGAGCTGCGGGATCTGCCAGCCATTGAGGCCCGCTACCGTGCTGGCCTTGCCGTCGTTATAGGCGAAGGCGCTGGCGTTGGAGTGAGCGTCAAAGTAGTCCGGGATCCACAGACGGATCGCTGCCTGATGCTGTTTGGCGCGCACCCGCGAATACACCTGGCTGCCGGCGGCCGGCAACAGATCCAGCTTCACGCCGCCCTGGGCAAAACTGGCCTGCAACGCCTGGGCGATGGTGATAAACGGCGGCTTGTTCTCCACGTCCAGCGTCAGGGCCGCGTTGGTGATGCCGGCCTTGGCCAGGATCGCCCTGGCCTTGGCCGGATCGAAGCTGAACGGGTTGTCTTCCAGCGCGCCCGGCAGCCCGACCGGCAGGAAGCTCTGATGCACAAAATACTGGCCCTTCAGCAGATCCTTGGTGATGCCCTGGTAATCGATCAGATAGCGTGCCGCTTCCCAGAAGGCCGGGTTTTTCAGCAGCGGATTGGCGGCGTTGCCGGTGTTGAACACTAAATAGTTCTGCTCGGCGGACGGGATTTCCAACACCTTCACGCCCGGCTGATTTTTTAACGCCAGAGTCTGGTCCGGGCCAAGTTCACGCGCCACATCGGCGTCGCCCTGTTGGATCAACAGGCGGCGGGTGGCCGGGTCCGGTACGCTTTTAATGATGATGCTGTGCAGCAGCGGCTTGCTGCCCGGTGACGTTGAATTGGCGTCCAGCACGATCGCCTGATGCGGCTGGTAGACGCGCATTTTGAACGGCCCGCTGCCGGCGGAGTGCATTTTCAGCCAGGCATTGCCGTAGTCGCCGTCTTTGGCGTTCGGCTGCACCGCCTTGCTGTCGACGATCGAGGCGATCGGCGTGGAGAGAATGTTCAGCGCCACCGACGGGCTGACGTCCGCCGTCCAGCTCAGTTGCAGGCTGTGCTCGTCGATTTTCTTCAGCTGCGCGTCGATGTTGTCCGGCTGCCAGCCAAGCACGTTGAGGATAAACGCCGGCGATTTGTTCATTTTCACCGCGCGGCTGTAGGAGAAGATCACGTCGTCGGCGGTCAGCGGGTTGCCGGAGGCGAACACCGCCTGCGGGCGCAGCTTGATCGTCAGGGTTTTTGCCGCCGCATCGCCCTGCCAGCTTTCCGCCAGCACCGGCACCACTTTCGCCGGATCATCGCGATCCGCCTGCACCAGCCGCTGATACAGGCTGGGCACGGTCTGGATGCTGGACAGCTCGTTGGCTTCCGCCGGATCCAGGCTGACGATATCGTCCAGCGATTGCACCACCACCAGCGTGTTGGGCGGGGTGGCGGCGAGCGCAGAGGCGGACAGGGCGGCAAGCATTAACAGCGGCAGGACGTTGGCTTTCATCGGTGTATATCCCCTGAGGGCGCCACGCATGGCGCTGAGAAGTGTTTGTTATCGTTGGTTTTCGCACCACGGTAGAACCTTTGCCCAACGCTGGCAAAGGTCAATCGGCTATTTGATATGACAAGAATATATTAGGCGCGCCGGCCGGGGGTTGCCAGAGCGAGGAAGGGGTTGGGACGCACAGCCAGCATGGCCATGCGTCCCATTGCCTGTGCGTGACGCGCCCCGGCAATATGCTTTAAATCGTTTCGCTCAGCGTGGCGACCATCACCGCCTTGATGGTGTGCAGGCGGTTTTCGGCCTGATCGAACACCACGCTGTGCGCGGATTCGAATACTTCATCGGTGACTTCCATGCCGCCCTGCAGCCCGTATTGTTCCGCCATCTGTTTGCCGAGGGTGGTTTGGTCGTCGTGAAACGCCGGCAGGCAATGCAGGAATTTGACGTTCGGGTTGCCGGTCAGTTTCACCATCGCCATATTGACCTGATAGGGTTTCAGCAGCGCGATCCGCTCCTGCCAGGTTTCTTTCGGTTCGCCCATCGACACCCACACGTCGGTGTACAGGAAATCCGCGTCCTTCACCCCTTCGGCAATGTCTTCGGTCAGGGTGATCTTGGCGCCGGTCTGTTGCGCCAGCGCCTGGCACTCGGCCACCAGCTCCGACTGCGGCCAACAGGCTTTCGGCGCCACCAGGCGCAGATCCATGCCTGCCAACGCGGCAGCTTCCAGCAAGGTGTTGCCCATGTTGTTGCGCGTGTCGCCGAGGTAAGCGAATTTCACCTCGTTCAAGGGTTTGCCCGGCAGCTGTTCCTGCACGGTGAGCAGATCCGCCAGCAGCTGGGTTGGGTGGAATTCATTGGTCAGCCCGTTCCACACCGGCACGCCGGCGTGGGTGGCCAGGGTTTCCACCAGATGCTGGCCGTAACCGCGGTATTGAATACCGTCGTACATCCGGCCCAACACGCGGGCGGTGTCTTTCATCGATTCTTTATGGCCGATCTGGTTGCCGCTTGGGCCGAGATAGGTGACCTGGGCGCCCTGATCGAAAGCGGCAACTTCGAAAGAGCAACGGGTGCGTGTCGAGTCTTTTTCGAAGATGAGCGCGATGTTCTTGCCCTGCAGACGCCGCGTTTCCTTACCCTGCTTTTTGGCCTGCTTCAATTCGGCCGAAAGCCGCAGCAGCGCCAGCAGCTCTGTCGGCGTGAAATCCATTAACCTCAGAAAGTGACGTTTGTAGAACGGGTTCATCGTACTCATTTCCGCATGTCCTGATCGTTTTAATTGAATTAAAATTCACTTTATATGTATGAATATTCAATTTCAACCCCGCGAAAGAAATCTTTCACGTTTATCGTGGCAGCCATGACGGCGGTGTGTGAAAATAGAAGGAATACAGGCCATTTGACTTGAGGATATAGGCATGGCAAACCGCGAACAGCTGGAAGAACAACGTGAAGAGACCCGCCTGATCATCGAAGAACTGCTGGAAGACGGCAGCGATCCGGATGCGCTCTACACCATCGAACACCATTTCTCTGCTGAAAAGTTTGAAGTGCTGGAGCAGGCCGCTGTCGAAGCCTTCAAGCTGGGCTACGAAGTGACCGACGCCGAAGAGCTGGAAGTGGAAGACGGCACGCTGGTGATGTGCTGTGACGTGATCAGCGAAGTCGGCCTGAACGCCGAACTGATCGACACCCAGGTAGAGCAACTGTTGGCGCTGGCGGAACGTTGCGGCGTTAACTACGACGGTTGGGGCACCTACTATGAAGATCCGAACGGTGAAGACGGTGAGGATGATGAAGACGACGGTGAATTGATCGACGAAGATGACGACGGCAAACGCCACTGATTAATTTTTGCACAGGAGCCGGCGCAAGCCGGCCCTTATAATTAAGCTGATGAAATACCAATCCCTGTTATCCCCGATTCTAAACTTCCTGCACTGTGAAACGCCTGATGCCTGGATCGACGCTGCGCGCCGTCCGGAAAACCTGCCGCTGTTACTGACCGACCATATGGTGTGCGAACTGAAAGCGGCGCAGACCGGCATGTGGCTGATCCGTCGCTACGTGGCGGACAAAGAGAGCGGCGATGCCTTGCTGGCGTTGCTCAGGCCCTACGAGGCTTTTCTGCATGAAGCGCAGGGCGAGCCGGAAGCCTTGTTCCGCCAGGGCCAGTTCACCAGGAAAATCTTGCCGAAAAACGGGTCGGCCTACGGCCAGGAACTGGCGGACAAGATGGTGCTGTTGATCAAAGAAGAGCTGCACCACTTCTCGCAGGTGCTGGAGATCATGCAGGCGCGGCGCATCCCCTACAAGAAAATCACCGCCAGCCGCTATGCCAAAGGCATGATCCGCGAGGTTCGCACCCACGATCCGGCCACGCTGATCGACAAGCTGATCTGCGGCGCCTATATCGAAGCACGCTCCTGCGAACGCTTCGCCCGGTTGGCGCCGCATCTGGACGACGAGTTAAACCGTTTCTACGTCTCGCTGCTGCGCTCCGAGGCACGGCATTATCAGGATTACCTGACGCTGGCCGAGCAGATTGCCGGCGGCGACATCAGCGAGCGGGTGGCCCACTTCGGCCGCATTGAAGCTGAGCTGATCCTGTCGCCAGACAGCGAGCTGCGTTTCCACAGCGGCGTGCCCGCCGCCGCCTGACTGCCGGGCGTTCCCTTATTGCGGCGCGCCCAGCAGCAAATCCACCGCTTTTTCCGCCAGCATGATGGTCGGTGCATTGGTGTTGCCGCTGGTCACCTGCGGCATCACCGAGCAATCGATCACCCGCAGCCGTTCAAAGCCGTGTACCCGCAGTTGCAGATCGGTCACCGAGTCCTGCGGCGATTGGCCCATGCGGCAGCTGCCTACCGGGTGATACACCGTTTTGCAGAAGTTACGCACGAACTCCTCCAGTTGCGCCTCATCGTTCAGCCATGCCGGCTGCGGCATCAGCAGATCTTTGACGATCGGCTTGAGGGCGGCGGTTTGCAGGAAGCGCAGGCCGAATTTCACCGCGCGCACGCTGCCGGCCAGATCTTCCGGGTGGCCGAGATAATTGGCGTGCAGCTTGACCGGATCGCGCGGATCGCGGCTGCGCAGCAGCACTTCGCCACGCGCCTTCGGTTGCAGGTAGCCGACTTTCAGCGTGAAACCGTGAATATCCGGCAGCGGCTCGCCGGGCACGTCGTCCCAGCTGTCCAGCAGCGGCAGAAAGTGGATCTGCACGTCCGGCCGGCCGTCGCCCAGGCTGTCGGTGAAGGCGGCGCCTTCCAGCACGTTGGAGGTGAGCACGCCGCTGCGGAACGCCAGCCATTCAGCGCCGTGGCGCAGCGCCTGCAGGCCGCGATCGGCCCCGTACAGGCTGACCGGTTCACGGGTGCTGACGTTGATCGACATATGCAGGTGATCGTGAAAGTTCTTGCCCACCGGCAAGTCCGCACGCGGTTCGATCCCCAACTGTTGCAGGTGCTCGCGTGGCCCAATGCCGGACAGCATCAGGATCTTCGGCGAGCCTACCGCGCCGGCGCTGAGGATCACTTCTTTCGCGGCATGGGCGGTAACTTCGCCGCCGCCGTTCTGGCTATACACCACGCCGGTGGCCATGTTGCCGTCGAACACCACCCGATGCACCAGCGCGTTCAGTTTCACCACCAACCGTTGGTCGTTACGCACCGCTTTCAGATAGGTGCGGGCGGTGCTGGCGCGTTCGCCGTTATGGGTGGTGGTTTGGTAAAACCCCACGCCGTGCTGGCTGTCGCCGTTGAAATCGTTGCGATAAGGCAGGTTCAGCTCCTGGCCGGCGCGGATAAACGCCATGCTGAGCGGGTGGCGGTAGCGGTTCTCGCTGACCGGCAGCAACCCCTCGCCGCCGTGATAAGCGTCGGACAGGCTCTCGTTGGCCTCGGCGCGTTTGAAGTAGGGCAGCACGTCCTGATAGCCCCAGCCGACGCAGCCGTAACGTTCGGCCCATTCGTCGTAATCCTGCCGCTGGCCACGAATGTAGATCATGCCGTTGACCGAGCTGCTGCCGCCCAGCACTTTGCCCTGGGCAATTTGCATGCGGCGGTTGTTGGCGTGCGGCTCAGGTTCGGTTTCATACGGCCAGCTTTTTTTGGCGATGATTTTCGCCACGCCGGCCGGCATCTTGATGAACAGGTTATTGTCGTCGCCGCCGGCTTCCAGCAGCAGTACCCGCGCCTGGGTACGGCGGATCAGCTGCGCCGCCAGCACGCAGCCGGCGGAGCCTGCGCCGACAATGATGTAATCAAAAGCGTTTTCCGACATGACCTTTCTCCGTGCGAATGCGGCATAAGCCTGTCAGAGCAGAGTATCGCAAGGCGGCAAGAGGTCAATTTGTGATCGTTAATTTGTTAATGAATATCACAAAAAATATGATGATTGGTTTGTGATCTTCTTTTATCATTTTGATTTTATTGTTTTTATTTAAAACAATTAAAATATGACTATGTTAATGGTTTTGAGTGATTGGTTTCGGGCAGGGTTTGGATGCCGTGGGATAACAAAAAAAGGCAACCACAGCGGGAGAAACGCGTTAATAAAAACGCTGTGCCTTTGTTTTTTACCGGGAAATTAAATATGGGATTAATCCGATTAGAAAGGAAGTGTCAGAAAATGGGGGCTGCTATATGATAACGACACCTGATAGCGGATAATATATTAAGAAATATGGAAATTTCAATTAATAAGTCTAATTATTTAAAAGGGATTGCCATCATTCTGATGTTGGTCCATCACCTGTTCGCTTATCCAAGCCGAATTAGCCCCGATATTCCGGTATATCATATTGTTAGCGGGATAGACATTGAGATGTATCTTGGCCTTTTCGGCAAGATTTGCGTGTCGATGTTCCTGTTCTTGTCCGGTTATGGCTTTTCACTTAAAAAAGACATTTCTTTTAAATATATCTGGGGCAAGCTGAAGAATTTATATATCAGCTACTGGATAGTGTTGTTTATCTTTGTGCCGCTCGGCATCATTTTCTTTCCGGGTGAAAGATATTCCCTTTCGCCGTCGCTGTTTATTGAAAACCTCATTGGCCTCAAATCCACCTATAACAGCGAGTGGTGGTTCTTCAAACTTTATGTTCTGTACGTGCTCTCGTTGCCGCTGTTGTCGAAACTGAATACGACGGCCTTGTTGGGCGTGCTGTTTGCTGCGGCGCTGTGCGGCAGGGGATTGCAGTATTTCCCTTGGGCACCGCAGGTGTTGATCGAATATTGCACCTGGCTGCTGCCTTTTGGCTTTGGCATGGTGTTTGGCCGCACTCAACAGGCCCCGGCAGACTCGTGGCTGGCGAAGCTGATAGCCACGCTGGGGCGCACCCATCCGTTGATCTTGCTGGTGGTCACCGTGGCGGTGTTTATCGTTGCCCATAATCCGGGGCTGTTGCTGGTGACGCCGCTGTTTATCATCGCGATGATGAAAACCGCCGACGGGCTGGGCAGCAGGGTGAACAAGGTGGTGGTTGAGCTGGGCAAGCATTCGATGTACATGTGGCTGACCCACAGCTTCTACTGTTATTACTTCACCCAGAAACTGATTTTTGCGCCGCGCTATACGCCGCTGGTGCTGCTGCTGTTGATCCTGGTGTCGTACCTCACCAGCCTGGCGCTGAGCCGGATTGAGTGGGCGATCAAGGGGGGAATGAGGGGGAAAACAGATTCAAGGCGGGATCTGCCAGAAGGCTGACAAAGTCCGTTATTAGGGAGAGCGTGCCGAAGGGGTCGTAACGGCCTTGGCCGTCGGAGCGCCCCTCGGTGCGCTAGGCCCGAGTATCTCGGGCTTACAACCAACTCTGATTAAAGCGTTTTCAGCATGGTCACTTCGCAGTCGACGTGGCCGGTGGTGCCCATGGCGCAGTCGATATGTTCGAAGCCCAGATGCTCATACAGCCCGATGGCCTGCGTCAGGCTGGCGGTGGTTTCTAAATAACAACAGCGGAAGCCCTGTTGACGGGCAAACTCCAGGGCTTCCAACGCCAGGCGTTTCGCCAGGCCCTTGCCGCGCAAAACCGGCAGAAAATACATTTTCTGTAATTCGCAAATATCGTCTTCACCGCCCTGCAGCGGGGCAATGCCGCCGCCGCCGGCAATCTGGCCGTCGACTTCTATCACCCAATAAGCGCTGCGCGGCAGGCTGTAGAGCTGATACAAGGCGTCCAGATTGGGGTCGGAAACGGTATAGCCTTTATCCGCCGTCAAACCGTGCTCGGCGGAGACTTCGCGAATGACGTTAGCAATAGCGGCATTGTCGTCGGCCGTTATTGGGCGCACCAGAAGACGCACTGGGGTTGCTGTTGTCATGTTTACACTCGCCATAGAAGGGGTCATCACAACCCCGGAATTTCACTTTTGTTGCAGACAAAAACGCGCCGGGGTTATATCCCGGCGGCGTCCATGCGGCATTAATACCTTGTAATAACATCTATGCCCTTCATCTTTCAAGCTGCAGGTGTGTTGGCTGCGTTTTCTTACCCCAGTCACTTATTATGTAAGCTCCTGGGGCTTCGTTCACTTGCCGCCTTCCTGCACCTTGAAATCTATCGGGTATTTGCATGTCGGATGCAACGGCGATAAAAAAACAGCGGGGAGATCCCCGCTGTTTTCAGCTGTTGCCACCAACCCGCAGCCGTTACAGCGCGGCGATGGTCGCCTGTTGTTCCAGCAGCTTCACTTTGCCTTCTTTGCAGGCCGCCAGACGCTCGCGTTCTTTGGCGACCACCGCTTCCGGTGCGCGCGCCACAAAGCCTTCGTTCGACAACTTGCCTTCGATCGAGGCGATTTCCGCATCCAGCTTGCCCATCTCTTTCGACAGACGCGCGATTTCGGCGTCTTTATCGATAAAGCCGGCCATAGGGATCAGCAGCTCGGCGCCGTCCACCAGCTTGGTGACCGAAACCGGGCCTTTCTCGCCCGCAGGCAGCAGGGTGATGGACGCCAGGCGCGCCAGACGCTCGATAAAGCTCTGGTTCTCCTGCACGCGGCGCTGGGCGTCGGCGTTGCAGTTGCGCAGCAGCACATCCAGCTGTTTGCTTGGGGCGATATTCATCTCGGCGCGGATGTTACGCACCGCGGTGATCGCCTGCTTGATCCACTCCAGGTCGTTCAGCGCCTGCGTGTCTTCCAGCACGGCGTCGTACTCTGGGAACGGCTGCAGCATGATGGTGTCTGCGGTTTCGCCGGTCAGGGTTTTCACGCGCTGCCAGATGGTTTCGGTAATGAACGGGATCACCGGGTGCGCCAGGCGCAGCAGGGCTTCCAGCACGGTGATCAGCGTGTGGCGGGTGCCGCGCTGTTCCGCTTCGCTGCCGTTGCTCACCACCGGCTTGGTCAGCTCCAGATACCAGTCGCAGAACTGGTTCCAGGTGAATTCATACAGAATGTTGGCGGCCAGATCGAAGCGATAGGTGTCCAGCGCTTCGCGGTAAGCCTTCACCGTACGGTTGAATTCGGCCAGGATCCAGCGGTCCGCCAGCGACAGCACTTTCTCGCCGCCGTTGAAGCCGCAGTCTTGACCTTCCGCGTTCATCAGCACAAAGCGGCTGGCGTTCCACAGCTTGTTACAGAAGTTGCGGTAGCCTTCCAGGCGCTTCATGTCCCAGTTGATGTCGCGGCCGGTAGAGGCCAGCGCCGCCAGGGTGAAGCGCAGGGCGTCGGTGCCGTGCGGTTCGATACCGTTCGGGAACTGCTTCTCGGTGCGCTTGCGGATTTTTTCCGCCAGCTGCGGCTGCATCATGTTGCCGGTGCGTTTTTCCAGCAGGTCTTCCAGCGAGATGCCGTCGACCATGTCCAGCGGATCGATCACGTTGCCTTTCGACTTGGACATTTTCTGCCCTTCGTCGTCGCGGATCAGGCCGGTCATGTAGACCGTCTTGAACGGGACCTGCGGCTTGCCGTTTTCGTCCTTCATGAAGTGCATGGTCAGCATGATCATGCGCGCAATCCAGAAGAAGATGATATCGAAGCCGCTGACCATCACGCTGGTCGGGTGGAAGGTTTTCAGCGCGTCGGTCTGCTCCGGCCAGCCCAGGGTAGAGAAGGTCCACAGGCCGGAAGAGAACCAGGTGTCCAGCACGTCTTCGTCCTGGTTCAGCACCACGTCCGCGCCCAGGTTGTTTTCGCGGCGCACTTCTTCTTCGCTGCGGCCAACGTAGACTTTGCCGTTCACGTCGTACCAAGCCGGAATGCGGTGGCCCCACCACAGCTGACGGGAGATGCACCAGTCCTGAATGTCGCGCATCCAGCTGAAGTACATGTTTTCGTACTGTTTCGGCACGAACTGAATTTCGCCTTGCTCAACGGCTTCCACCGCCACTTTCGCCAGCGGTGCAGTGCGCACGTACCATTGGTCGGTCAGCATCGGTTCGATCACCACGCCGCCGCGGTCGCCGTAAGGCACCGTCAGGTCGTGCGGTTTGATCTCTTCCAGTAAACAAAGCTCTTCAAAGGCGGCAACTACCGCTTTACGCGCCGCGAAACGCTCCAGGCCACGGAACTGGGCCGGGATTTCGTTGCAGTAGTCGGTGCAGATTTCGCCGAGCGTGTTGAACACTTCCGCTTCCTGGCGGATATCGCCGTCGAAAGTCAGGATGTTGATCATCGGCAGGCCGTGACGTTTACCGACTTCGTAGTCGTTAAAGTCGTGCGCCGGGGTGATTTTCACGCAGCCGGTGCCTTTTTCCATATCGGCGTGTTCGTCGCCGACGATGCGGATGCGGCGGCCAACCAGCGGCAGAATGATTTCTTTGCCGATGAGGTCTTTGTAGCGCGGATCTTCCGGGTTCACCGCCACGCCGGTATCACCGAGCACGGTTTCCGGACGGGTGGTGGCGACCACCAGATACTCTTTGCCTTCGGCGGTTTTCGCGCCGTCGGCCAGCGGGTAGCGCAGGTGCCACATCGAGCCTTTGGACTCGCGGTTTTCCACTTCCAGATCGGAGATGGCGGTGCGCAGTTTCGGATCCCAGTTCACCAGGCGCTTGCCGCGGTAGATCAGATCTTCTTTGTGCAGGCGGACAAACACTTCGCGTACCGCGTTGGACAGGCCTTCGTCCATGGTGAAGCGCTCGCGCTCCCAGTCGACGGAGTTGCCCAGACGGCGCATCTGGCGGGTGATGGTGCCGCCGGATTCCGCTTTCCACTGCCAGATTTTGTCGATGAACGCGTCGCGGCCATAGTCATGGCGGGTTTTGTTTTCTTCTGCGGCGATCTTGCGCTCAACCACCATCTGGGTGGCGATACCGGCATGGTCGGTACCGGCCTGCCACAGGGTGTTTTTCCCCTGCATGCGCTGGTAGCGGATCATGGTGTCCATGATGGTCTGCTGGAAGGCGTGGCCCATGTGCAGGCTGCCGGTGACGTTCGGCGGCGGGATCATGATGCAGAAGCTTTCCTGGCTGGTATCGCCGTTTGGCTTGAAGTAACCCTGGTTTTCCCAGTGATCGTACAGCTTCTGTTCGATCTCTTTCGGGTCGTATGCGGTATCGAGATGACTGTTTGTCTTTTCCATTTTATATCGTTGTTCAGTGAGTTGGCGGCGTTGCCGTGGTCAAATGGAAGCCGACGCTGCGATAGGCTTTATATCGGTCGCGCGCCAACTGTTTCAGGGTGTCTTCGTAAGGGACGAAGTCTACCACTTCATGGAAAGCAGTAGCAAAATCTGCAAACTGCGGCAGCAGGGCGATCAGCAGATCCCGTGGGGAGTTGCCGCGCTTGCCGGGCCAGCACAGCTCTACCGGCGCACCGTAGTGCGGGCCTTCGCCAGCCAGGTTGTGCGGCACAAACTGGTGCGGATCGCGCTGCCACAGCGCTTCGTCCAGCCGCTGGGCCTGTTCCTGGCTCTCGCAGGCGATCAACACCCGCTTGCCGGAACGCCAACGTTCGGCGGCAACGGCGCAGGCCACGGCCTCATGCGCGCTGAGCGCGCCTGCCGGTTCTGCCTGTTCGATTAAATAGAACGTTGCCTGTTTCATATAACCCCTTCATCTTTCAAGCTGCAGCTGTGTTGGCTGCCCTCCCTCACCCCAGTCACTTACCGGTGTAAGCTCCTGGGGATTCTCTCGGTTGCCGCCTTGCTGCAACTCGAAAGCTATCGGGTTTATAAAATTGTGCGCCATTACTAAAAATACAAGGGTACAGCATGCTGTACCCTTGAGGGATTATACCTGAATTACCGCTCAGATTTAATCGTCGCCGTTTAGGCCTGCACGGTTGAGCAAGAACTGAGACAGCAAGGCTACCGGACGCCCGGTCGCCCCTTTGGCCTTGCCGGAACGCCAGGCGGTGCCGGCGATGTCCAGGTGCGCCCAGCTGTACTTGCGGGTAAAGCGCGACAGGAAGCAGGCGGCGGTGATGGCACCCCCCGGACGGCCGCCAATGTTCGCCATATCGGCAAAATTGGAGTCCAGCTGCTCGTAGTACTCGTCGGCCATCGGCAAACGCCACGCGCGGTCGCCGGCCTGCTCGGACGCACCGATCAGTTCGTGCGCCAGCGGGTTGTGGTTCGACATCAGGCCGGTGATGTGGTGGCCCAGCGCGATCACGCAGGCGCCGGTCAGGGTGGCGACGTCAATCACCAGCTCCGGATCGAAACGCTCGACGTAGGTCAGGGTGTCGCACAGCACCAGGCGGCCTTCGGCGTCGGTGTTGAGCACCTCGACGGTCTGGCCGGACATGGTGGTCAGCACGTCGCCCGGACGATAAGCGCTGCCGCCCGGCATGTTTTCACAGCCGGCCAGCACGCCGATCACGTTCAGCGGCAGGTTCAGCTCCGCCACTACGCGCATCACACCGTACACGGTGGCGGCGCCGCACATGTCGTACTTCATCTCGTCCATGCCTTCGGCAGGTTTGATCGAGATACCACCGGAATCGAAGGTCAGCCCTTTGCCCACCAGCACGATCGGCTTAGCGTCCGGGTTCGGGTTGCCCTTATATTCCATCACCGACATCAATGATTCGTTCTGCGAACCATGGCCGACCGCCAGATAGGCGTTCATCCCCAGCTCTTTCATCTGCTGCTCGCCGATGACGCGGGTAACGATGTTGGTGCTGAAGGCGTCCGCCAGTTGGCGAGCCTGGGAGGCCAGGTAACCGGCGTTACAGATGTTCGGCGGCATGTTGCCGAGATCTTTCGCCGCTTTAATGCCGGAAGCCACCGCCAGACCGTGCTGGATAGCGCGTTCGCCGCTGGTCAGTTCGCGACGGGTCGGCACGTTGAACACCATTTTGCGCAGCGGACGGCGCGGCTCCACTTTATTGCTTTTCAGCTGATCGAAGGTGTAGAGCGTTTCTTTGGCGGTTTCTACCGCCTGGCGCACCTTCCAGTAAGTGTTGCGGCCTTTCACGTGCAGCTCGGTCAGGAAGCAGACCGCTTCCATGGAGCCGGTATCGTTAAGGGTATTGATGGTTTTTTGAATCACCTGTTTGTACTGGCGTTCATCGAGCTCGCGCTCTTTGCCACAGCCGATTAACAGGATGCGTTCGGAGAGAATGTTAGGCACATGGTGCAGCAGTAATGTCTGCCCGACTTTACCTTCCAGTTCGCCACGGCGCAGCAATGCGCTGATATAACCATCACTGATTTTGTCGAGTTGTTCTGCGATAGGGGACAAGCGGCGCGGTTCGAAAACGCCGACTACAATACAGGCACTGCGCTGTTTTTCCGGGCTACCGCTTTTTACACTGAACTCCATGCACTCTCCTGAATCTTAAAGACAAAGGCGGAAGCTACGGCTAGAATGACCCAAACGCCGTAATCAACTCCCGCCATTGAGTTAACTAACTATGTTAACCTGAACGGCGTAAATTGCTCTGTTTTGGCGACTATAAGCAAGTTCCTATAGGACACCCAAATGCTAGATGTTGTAATACTATTTTAGCTATGACGGTTGCCATATGATGAGAATAAATGGCGGATTAGCGATGAAACTATCGATTTTCCTGCAAAAAGACAAGTTTTCACAGGCGTAATAAGCGTGATCATCATAAGATATCTGGTACGGGAAACGCTAAAGAGCCAAATCGCGATCCTTTTCATCCTGCTTCTGATCTTCTTTTGTCAGAACCTGGTCAAGGTGTTAGGCGACGCGGTGGACGGCGATGTCCCGACAAATTTAGTCCTTTCTCTGCTTGCATTGGGTGTGCCGAAGATGGCGCAGCTAATCCTGCCATTAAGCCTGTTTCTCGGCTTGTTGATGACGCTTGGGCGGTTGTATACCGACAGCGAAATCACCGTTATGCACGCCTGCGGGCTGGGTAAACGCACCCTGATCATCGCCGCGATGGTGCTGGCGCTGATCACCTCCGCCGTGGCGGCGGTAAACGTGTTCTGGGCCGGCCCGCTGGCCTCCCGTTATCAGGACGTGGTGATCAGCGAGGCGAAAGCCAACCCGAGCATCGCCGGCCTGGCGGAAGGGCAGTTCAAACCCTCGCAAGACGGCAACGCGGTGTTGTTTATCGGCAACGTCAAGGGCAGCACCTTCAACGACGTGTTCCTGGCGCAACTGCGGCCGAACGGCAACCAGCGCCCTTCCGTGGTGGTGGCCGAGCACGGCAAGATCAACCAAATGAAAGACGGTTCGCAGGTGGTGACGCTGGACAAAGGCACCCGCTTTGAAGGCACCGCGCTGCTGCGCGACTTCCGCATTACCGATTTCAACGACTATAAAGCGGTGGTGGGCCACCGTGCGGTCGCCATTGACGGCAATCAGGCCGAGCAGATGTCGATGCAGACGCTGTGGCAGTCGGACGACCCGGACGCGCGCGCCGAGTTCCACTGGCGCCTGACGCTGGTGCTTTCCGTGGCCATTATGGCGCTGCTGGTGGTACCGCTCAGCGTGGTGAACCCGCGCCAGGGCCGCGTGCTGAGCATGCTGCCGGCCATCCTGCTGTATTTGATTTTCTTCCTGCTGCAGACCTCGCTGCGTTCCAACGGCGGCAAGGGCAAGCTGGACCCGATGATCTGGCTGTGGGTGGTCAATGCGGCGTACTTCGCGATCTCGCTGGCGCTAAACCTGTGGGATACCGTGCCGATGCGCAAGCTGCGCGCACGCCTGAGAGGAGCGGCCTGATGTTTGGCGTTTTAGACCGATATATCGGTAAGACGATTTTCAACACCATCATCATGACGCTGTTCATGCTGGTGTCGCTTTCCGGCATCATCAAGTTCGTCGACCAGCTGCGCAAAGTGGGCCAGGGCGAGTACTCGGCGCTGAGCGCGGGGATGTTTACCCTGCTGAGCGTACCGAAGGACATCGAGATTTTCTTCCCGATGGCGGCCCTGCTGGGCGCATTGCTCGGCCTGGGGCAACTGGCGACGCGCAGTGAACTGGTGGTGATGCAGGCTTCCGGTTTTACCCGCATGCAGATCGCCGGCTCGGTGATGAAAACCGCTATCCCGCTGGTGCTGTTGACCATGGCGATTGGCGAGTGGGTGGCGCCGCAGGGCGACCAGATGGCGCGCAACTACCGTGCGCAGCAGATGTACGGCGGCTCGCTGCTTTCCACCAAAAACGGCCTGTGGGCGAAGGACGGCAACGACTTCATCTACATCGAGCGCGTGGCGGGCGAGAAAGAGCTTTCCGGCGTGAATATCTACCATTTCAACGACCAGCGCAGGCTGGAGACGGTGCGCTACGCCGCTACCGCCAGCTTTGAAGACGGCGTGTGGAAGCTTTCGCAGGTGGATACTTCCGACCTGACCAACGAAAAGCAGGTTACCGGCACCCAAACCTTGACCGGCGAATGGAAAACCAACCTGACCCCGGACAAACTGGGCGTGGTGGCGCTGGACCCAACCTCACTCTCCATCAGCGGCCTGCACAACTACGTGAAGTACCTGAAGCAGAGCGGCCAGGAAGCCAACCGCTACCAGTTGAACATGTGGAGCAAGGTGTTCTCGCCGCTTTCTGTGGCGGTGATGATGCTGATGGCGCTGTCGTTCATCTTCGGGCCGCTGCGCAGCGTGCCGATGGGCGTGCGCGTGGTGACCGGCATCAGCTTCGGGTTCCTGTTCTACGTGCTGGACCAGATCTTCGGCCCGCTGAGCCTGGTGTACAACATGCCGCCGGTGCTGGGCGCGCTGCTGCCGAGCATGCTGTTCTTGTTAATCAGCGTTTATATGCTGCTGAAACGCAAGTAGCGGCGCGACAGACGATTTAAAAAGGCGCAGCCATTGGGTTGCGCCTTTTTTGTTTCTGGGGCCTGGTGCGGCGCGGAGCGTGATTACGGCGGGTCAGACGTTGGCGCGCGGCATGCTGCGCCCACAAAATGGGCACAATGTGACCCCGACGACGATTTTTTCAGCACTTAACTCATTGAACAACGGATAAGTGTTGCATGCGGATCGCTGAAAGGTATAATTCACCCGTTTTCCGCATACTACTTGCAGTGCCGAAGTGGCGAAATCGGTAGACGCAGTTGATTCAAAATCAACCGTAGAGATACGTGCCGGTTCGAGTCCGGCCTTCGGCACCATTAGTACAGCGCGAACAAGAAGCCACCGAAAGGTGGTTTTTTGTGCCTGAAATCCAGCATTTACCTTCCTTTCTCGCTATATTAACTCTCTCAAGTTCAACCGACCTCAACGTACATCTACCAACACATGTTGGTACAGATGATGGTATTTCCGGTTCGATAATGCTTGTACCAACAGAGAGGGATAAGCATGGCTCTAACAGATATCAAAGTCAGAACAGTCAAGCCAACAGATAAGTAATACAAGCTGACCGATGGCAACAGTATGCATCTTCTCGTCCACCTAAATGGTTCAAGATACTGGCGTCAGGAGTACCGCTTTGGCGGGAAACAAAAGATGCTGGCGCTTGGGGTTTATCCTGAAATCACACTGGCTGATGCCAGAGCACGTCGTGACGAGGCGCGTAAGCTGCTAGCGAATGGCGTCGATCCGGGAGACAAAAAGAAAAATGATAAGGTTGAGCAGAGTAAAGCACGCACCTTCAAAGAGGTGGCGATCGAGTGGCATGGTACCAATAAAAAGTGGTCTGAAGATCACGCCTATCGTGTGCTAAACGTCTGGAAGACAATCTCTTCGCAGCGCTTGGTGAGCGTAACATCGCTGAGTTAAAAACTCGTGATTTATTAACACCCATTAAAGCCGTAGAGATGTCTGGACGTCTTGAGGTTGCTGCCCGTCTTCAACAGCGCACTACGGCCATCATGCGGTATGCGGTGCAAAGTGGGTTAATTGATTACAACCCGGCGCAAGAGATGGCTGGGGCGGTTGCTTCTGGTAATAGACAACATCGTCCAGCACTGGAATTAAAGTGCATCCCTGAGTTACTTGAGAAAATAGGCGGCTATACTGGCAGGCCGCTAACCCGTTGGGCAACGGAACTCACTCTTCTTATCTTTATTCGTTCTAGTGAGCTGCGCTTTGCTCGCTGGGTGGAGATCGATTTTGAAGCATCAATGTGGACGATCCCACCAGAACGAGAGCCGATTCCCGGCGTGAAACATTCTCATCGGGGATCAAAGATGCGGACACCGCATCTGGTACCGCTTTCTAAACAGGCGCTGGCGATCCTGAAGCAGATAAAACAGTTTTGCGGGGAGCATGAACTGATTTTTATTGGTGATCATGATCCGCGTAAGCCAATGAGCGAAAACACCGTAAACAGTGCGCTACGGGTGATGGGATATGATACTAAGGTTGAGGTTTGCGGCCACGGCTTCCGTACAATGGCCTGTAGTTCGTTAATTGAGTCAGGACTTATGGTCGAAGGATGCGGTGGAAAGGCAGATGAGCCATATGGAACGCAATTCGGTGAGGGCGGCGTATATCCATAAAGCGGAACACCTGGATGAACGCAAGTTGATGTTGCAGTGGTGGGCGGATTTTTTGGATGCAAACCGGGAGATGGGGATTACGCCGTTTGATTATGCGAAAGTCAATCGGGGTAATGGCGTGTGAGTTGAATGCCTTTATTTCTCGGTTGATGTTTAAATTAAAATGACCAACCAGCCCGCTTAGGACTGGTTGGTCGCTGTATTTTTTACCGTTGTTATCAGAATTCCATCTGCCAGGTACAGAGCCGTCAGGCAAAAAGGATGTCTGCAATAATGCCTTGAATGTACATATAGTTGCGAGCATCATCGCAAACATGTGCTCATGGATTCTTCAACGCAATGACCTCTGACAAAACCCTAAAGCAAGCGATATCAAATATTACTATTTGGCGCAAAGGCGAACAGCGTGCGCCACATAAGCCATTATTGCTGCTGCACGTTCTCTCACACTATCGGCAGGGGCATGGTCGCCTGTTTAACTATGGTTCTGAAATCTACGAGCCCCTGTTGGATCTTCTGGAACGTTTTGGACCGCAGCGCCGTGACCAGCGCCCGGACATGCCGTTCTGGCGTCTGAAGGGCGATGGCTTCTGGGTACTACAAAACGCGGAACTGTGCTCAACCAATGGTAGCCGCCAGCCGCCCCGCCGTGAACTCATCGAATATAATGTCGCGGGTGGATTTGATGCCGATAATTTTGCGTTGGTGGCAAAAAATTACATGTTAATTGATTCGCTGGCGCAGCAGCTCCTGGAGGCGCATTTCCCGGCCAGTATTCAGGAAGAGATCGCTGAGGAGATGGGTTTTGATATTCGCACTTCTGTCCGTCAACGCGATCCGAAGTTTCGCCAGATGGTGCTACGTGCTTACAATTATCAGTGTGCGATCTGCGGATTCAACATGCGCCACGACAATGCGCCGATTGCTCTGGAAGCTGCTCATATCAGATGGAAGCAGCACCATGGCCCTTGTGAAGTACCTAATGGCCTGGCATTGTGCGCAATCCATCATAAAGCGTTTGATCGCGGTTCGGTTAGCTTGGATGAAAATATGCGTGTGGTGGTTTCCGGCGCGGTAAATGGTGGTGGGGTAGTACAGCGGCTGTTCTGGGATTTTGCAGGAAAGGCGATTGCGTTGCCACCGGTTAAAGAAAATTATCCGGGCGAGCAGTTTGTGGAATGGCACAGGAAAGAGGTGTTTAGAGGTGAGTATTGATCTGAGGTAGAGCAGATATTTTGCATGCGGTATACAAACTATTCAGCTGTATTAGCCCAGATTTGACCTGACACATCTATTGCACAGAGCCAAACCTAATCTGAAAGGCAGTTCTGTGCCAGGAACGGACGTTTGCATACAGCAATGGTTTAATATCAGTCCCATTTCTGTGCCCAGTATTTGTACATCTGAAAAAGGAAAGAGACGAGTGTTCAGCCATTTTCAAGCACAATAACTCATCTTTCAAATATATCCTATAAATTAATGAACTCTTTTTTCTAATTTACGATAGAATCCGTCAATGGTGCTGAAAAGTAAAAGCGTTTGTTTGATTTTTTCTGTAACATGTTTCTATCTAGTAAAGGAAGAGAGTTGTATGGATAGTGACTATATAAAATGGATGCCGTTTATTACGGGTGTTTTAAGTGCTATTATTGCTGCTACTGTCGCATGTTTCATTGCAATGTTAAATAATCACATTGGGAGAGTTAAGTCTCAAAATGAATGGCGTAGAGATAGGGCTATCGAAGTTATAATGGAATTCAAAAGAGCAATAAAGGAATATGATAACACCCTCCATTTCAAGGCTATTGAATTAAGTCAGGAAAATTGTAATGATAAGAATCATGCCAAACACTTACTAATTATTAATTCCATATGTGATGACAAAATTGATTCTTTAGCAATTGCCAAGGGAAAGCTTGAATTGTTTATACCGCAAGCAGTTAGGAAGGAATTAATGAAAGCGTACATTTCGTATACGGATGGTATCTTGGATTACTATGCATCTTATGCTATTAAAGAGGCTCATGTAATAAGTAAAACTGACATTGATATGCAACCTCTGTTTTTAAAAATAATTGACAATCTAAAGTGACTGCTTTTGACATTTTTATCTTAAAATGGCTGGTAATGACACTGCCATTTTAAATAACACTGAAGGTTCTTAATAGATTTAAATGTGATATCTATTTTTTTGGCTTTTTTACTCAAACTGCTCATTAAGAATTATTTCAATCGCTAATTTTACTGTATCAAATGGTTTAAAATATTCTTCCTCGGTTAATTGATGTACGCTATTAGTCACTGTGAGTATCCCAGAAAACCGCGCCACCAACTTTTGAGATCCCTCGTAATACAGCTAAGTCAATATCCACTGTTCGCTCATGAGAGACAACCATACTCAAATCTCCCACATTGCAGGAGATTTGAGTATGAACACGTCACCGTGGAACAAAGACCGCTTCAGATTTCTCATATCTGGGGGGCGAATCAGACTTGAACTGGAAGGTAAAACGCGCGATCTAGCCCTGTCCAACATGGCTTTAGACAGTAAGCTACGGGCCTGTGATCTGGTAAAACTTAAAGTATCAGATGTTACATATGGCAGTTCTGTTTCGAGCAGAGCAACGGTGTTACAACAGAAAACCGGTAGCCCCGTCCAATTTGAGATAACCAAAGGGACAAGAGAAGCAGTTGCAGTGCTAATAAAGCTGGGCAATCTGCACTGTAAAGGCTACTTGCTCCAATCTTGGGTCGGTTCTTGCCAGCATATCTCAACCCGACAATACAATCGCATTTTTCATGGATGAACAACAAAGCTTGGTCTTGATAATTTACTGTACGGGACACATTCCATGAGAAGAACAAAACCTTACCTGATATACAAGAAAACAAAGAATCTCCGGGTGATCCAACTTCGGTTGGGCCATAAGAAACTGGGAAGCACAGGCCGTTATCTGGGCATTGAAGTCGATGATGCGTTAGGGATCTCTGAGTCAATTGAGGTCTGAGTTAGCCAGAGCCGCAGAAGCAACCCTGTGCCATAAGAGCGTTATGGCACATTAGATCAGATACCTGAAAGCGCACGATATGCTTGGTAGGATACAATTATCTTATGGGAATTTCCCCTCTCCTCCAGTCTTTATTTATAAAAAACCGTCAGGCTGTGAGGTCCAATATCATATATTTCTAACCACCAATTTTTTTCTTCCACTCATCTTCTTTTTTTCTCAGTTTCTGAGCAAGTTTAGGATAATATATTTTACGGTTATTTTCGGTTGGCCAACATATGGTAGTTGCATAGAAAAGCAATGCTAATGATACTAAAAAGCCAATTAGGAAGTGCGGTGTTGTTGGATCTCTATGTTTTGATTGCTCCCATAGCCAGTCAATAAACATCTTACTTGAACCGTCTGATACCGATAAGTACCATTCTATAGAGAAAACAAAAACAGTCCCAAACGCGATTATTTCATTCAATCTATCTTCCATACGAGTTATATTTCTTTTGCTTTGCTCTTCAGTATATAATTTCAATGACATATCATCACCACTCTCTAGAGCGTCATCTCGTAGTTCATGCATGAAAACCTCAGTTGAGGATTCTCGACAAACTCTCTCATCCTTATCTTGCAGTAACTTACTGTACTTTATCCTTATTAAAAGGAGATTAAAACACAATGTTGTAATTTCCAGTATGACTGAAGAAAAAATACCTAAGGCGATGATCATTCCGGCCATATCAGCAAGGGAGAGGTCGAATTCTTTACCTAGTTTAATGCCAAATAAGCCATTTCCTTTTAGACAGAAAAATAGAACATCAAAACATAATGTGAAATAAATTACTTTTGCTACTTTGGTTAAATTCCATAATCCATCAACAAAACCAAGTACCGAAAGTGCTGAAGCGCTGTTGTTACTATTGGATGACATAAATTGTCCCTTTCAGCTTTTGATAAACATCTAATAATAATAAATTAGTGAGCATATGCAATTAACTCTTTATTTTTGGCGGTTAATTACTTTTTTGATAATTATTTCAATTTAAACTAACGTCCGCTTCACGCTCGAAGCAGACCGTCAGGTTAGCTTGTATGCTACCGGTGAAAACTGCCAAGTCAATTTTGGGCTAATACAATGCAGTCTTATGACTAAATGGTTTGTCAGTGACAATACACGATGTTTCACATCCTGTAAGTTCGGAGTTACTGTCATAAGGAGCTCACAGCCACGATCAAATGCACATACTGATATTCAAAGAAAATGCGTGGCTTAAGTGCCTTCAGAACTTTTGTATTCTCTACACCGCCGAGAAAAAAGCTTCATAAACATGTCCACCCTGACTTTAAATAGGATTATATAAGAGTTCTTAGTCGTCAATAGGTGAATATTTCCCTTTTTCAACTTTAATAAGATGCTTTTTATTGTAGCAAGTTGACAATGCACAGGCTAAAGCACTCCTTAATTCAGAGCGATCTAATTGCTCTAGATGAATATAGCGTTTACGTAGTGCATCTGTTATCTCATCCAATACTAGTGTTTTATCTGGTGGTAATAATGCAACCCAAGCCTGTATAAAAGCTAATGCACTTCTGTAGAGAAGTTTTCCGCCAGGTAATGATTCGCTTAGTACTTCATTTCTATATGGCTTTTCAAATGCCACTCTTCGGGCACTAGCCGCCGCTAACGGTATGGGTAATAATCGTCTCTTTTCTTTTTGAACAGCTGAATTAAAATCATCCTGAGAAATTGTTAAATCAAGTTCGCGAATTTTATCAATTTCATATCTGGTTGGTGACGATTCTTCAGTTTTATTATTGCAAAGCAAACAATTATTATCAGAATCAAAAGGTATCATCTTTTCACATATGACACAATTTTTTATTGATAAATGTGTTCCTACGCCTAATGTGTTTAATTCGAATTGTTGATTAGCAATGTAATAAACAACTCTCCGTGAATCTCTGAACCAATATATAATTGGGTAAGTGTGGTGGGAATATAAATAATCAACCCACGTTTCCGCTGGAGAATTTTCTTCATAAAACTCAATAAGCCACGAAGAAAGGTTTTTTGACCATGCTAATTTTACAGTGTTGAGTTTCAGGTCCCCTTCGCTGAAAAAGTTAGCCATAAGAACTTTGGAAGATGAGTTATGTCTTGCTTCATTAATTGCTCTCTGAATTTCCTTTCTATTAACCAGTTTATGCAGAAAGTTATTATTTTCTCTCCATGCTAGTTTCTCCGAATCATAAATTGCAATGAAAGCAGTTGTGGCTCTTGAATAAGCACAAAATAATTGAGCATCCTCCATATTTTCGGAATCCAGTGTAATAACGACAGGTGATTCCATACCACGAAAACGGGATACAGTTTCAATATTTATATCAAAAATTTTCATGTCTTTCTGGAGGAAGTTTTTCACTAAATCCGTAGGGACAAGGACAGTAATCTCATCAGATGGTACAGAGCTTTCTTTCAACCGTAAGATTTCATCAAGCAATGTAGAAAGTGGATCGATAACTACTAATTCTTTTAACGTATCAGGTTCGTTATTCCTTGGGGAGGTAATTTGATATGAAGAAGGTCTGATAGCCATTAAATAGTCAGTAACTGCTTTGGGGCATCTTAACACAATAGTTAAGCTGAAGGAAAATTGGGAGTTAATTATCCGCTGAAGGTCAGTATGATTCGTTCCTTTTTCAAAAGAGAACGTTTGGGTTTCATCACAAAATGCAATAATGTTTTTATTTTCAAACCAAAAAAATAATGTTTCCAACCACGAAGGATGTAACGCCTGCGCTTCGTCAATAATTAAAGCATCGTAATCCTTTAGATCCTTTTTATTTAATGCATTAAGCAAATCCTCGCAACATCCTGATTCAAACCAGCCTGTTGGCGAATCGGGAGGTAGCGCTAATCTATTACGAGCCTGATGACAGAGTTTGTGCCAGGTAAAAACGTCGCATAATGAGTCTGGAGTTTGTTGTCGAATATATTCAGAAAGGCGGTTGTTAAAAGTAAGAAATAAAACTTTTTTTTGCTCTTGAACAAGTCGTCTGGCAAATTCAATCCCAATCAGGGTCTTTCCTGTTCCTGGCCATCCAGTTACAACAAATCGTTGATATTCAGACAGGAGTTCAATGACCTTGATTTGTTCATGTGTGAGTCTTAACCAGAGTTGATTATCATAAATAATCCGGGTTCCCCAGTCAGGAGTGCCATCAAACTGTGGGCATATGGACTTTATTATTAATTGAAGTTGTTCACTTCCTAAATCATTATTTCCTAATGCAGATTTCCAATATTGCATTATATCGATAGTGTACTTTGAAATTTTCGGGAGTTGTTTTTTATCAACGAATATTTTTCTAAATGGTCTTACAGATGCATCAACCATTGCTGTATTTATAACGTTATTATCGAAATAGCTATCAGGAAAAATAAAACCATAACCAATACGCAATCGTAACGTTGTTGCTCCTCCTAACCAACGGGCTAATCCATGGACATTGTTACGTGTTTGCTTCACTACATCGACATTATTATTTGTTTTGAGATGTAAAAAAATAGGGCCATCTACGCGATATATCCCACTTTTTACCTCTAACGCCAAAACACCATAGATACGATGGAGAACAAGAAAATCTATTTCTCCACTTGGAGGTAGTTTCATACCCAAATGCCGAGCCGCCGAACTCAACCACGGGAGACTATGAATCACGGTGAAATCATCGGACAGCCCTTCTTTTAATAGGGCATAAACCGTTTTTTCTCCATAACTATCATTATCAATGGGACCGAATGCCGGAATCATTTTGGCCATACTACTATTTCCTTATAACCTGCTCCTGACAGAAATTTTCACTTGTTACATCGTCCAGTGATTCGAAATAACTTCCGCTTGTTTTAAAATCAACTCCACCGTCCCCGGTGTTTTATCGGGCGGATACTTATAACGACGCAGAGTCTGGCGAACCAAGATTCGCAATCTCGCACGCACGCTCTCGCGCACTTGCCAGTCCACGGTTGTGGATTGCCGCAGCTTCAGTGTCACTTCTATCGCCAGTTTCTTAAGTACCTCATCCCCTAACTCCCGGACGGCGCTTTCGTTTTCTGCCAGTGCGTCGTAGAAGGCAATCTCGTCAGGATTCAGGCCAAGCGCGTCATCACGCGCCATTGCGGACTGAAAATCCTTCGCCATCTGGATCAGCTCTTCAATCACCTGCGCCGTCTCAATAGCCCGGTTGTTATATTTAATTAATACCGCCTGAAGACGTTCCGAATACTTCTTCTCCTGCACCACATTGTTTTTTGTACGGGACTGGATGCCGTCATTAATCAGTTTTTCCAACAACTCTACTGCCAGGTTGCGATATGGCATATCGTGGACTTCCTGCAAAAACTCATCAGAAAGTAAGCCAATATTGGGTTTATCCAGCCCGGCCAGCGTGAAAATATCATCCACGCCGTTAGCAATTACGGCATTATCCAGAATCTGCTTCAGCGCGGAGTTCTTCTCAGCTTGGCTAATTTTTTTGTCCACGCTGGTGAATTTGCTGATAGCGGCTTTTACCGCCGACAAGAAAGCAATCTCCAGCTTAAAAGACTGCGCCGCATCCAGCGTACAGCAGAGCGACCAGGCTTTAGTAATTGCCAGTACGTTATCGAGAAAACGCTTCTTACCGTCTTCAAGGCCGAGCACATAGTTTGCAACCGGCACCAACAGCTTCTGCGCGTGCGCCTCAAAGCCGGTGTAATCAAAACCCGCTGACGTTGCTGTTTTGGCAAACATACCGTGGATGATGTCCAGCTTTTCCAGCATGATTGCCAGCGCTTCTTCAGCGTTGATGGTCGCATCGCCTTTGCCGTTTGCATCGGTATAGGTTTTAAGCGCCAGTTTCAGTTCATTGGCGATACCGATGTAATCCACCACCAGCCCGCCGGGTTTATCTTTGAATACCCGGTTGACGCGGGCAATGGCCTGCATCAGGTTATGGCCGCGCATCGGCTTGTCGATATACATGGTGTGACAGCAGGGGGCGTCGAAGCCGGTCAGCCACATATCGCGCACGATAACCAGCTTCAGCGGATCGTTCACATTCTTGAAGCGGGACTCTAGTCGTTTTTTAGTTCGCTTGTTGTAGATATGCGGTTGCAGCATTGCCTTATCGGACGCTGTACCGGTCATCACGATTTTGATTTGTCCTTTTTCAGGATCGTCATCGTGCCACTCCGGGCGTAGCGCGATAATTTCATCGTAAAGATGGACGCAGATTTCTCGGCTCATCGCGACAATCATCGCCTTGCCGTCCATTACGGTATTGCGCTTCTCAAAGTGAGAAATCAGATCGGCGGCAACCTGCTGGAGACGAGGTTTAGCCCCAACCAGTTTCTCCAGACGGCTCCATTCACCTTTGGTTTTTTCACGCAGGTCCAGCTCATCATCTTCAATCAGTTCATCAACCTGATCGGAGAGCGCCGCCAGTTCTTCATGATTGAGATCGAGTTTCGCCAGCCGGGATTCGTAGTGAATAGGCACCGTTGCGCCATCATCCACCGCATCCTGAATATCGTAAATCGAGACGTAATCACCAAATACAGCGCGGGTATCGCGATCCTCTGCCGAAACCGGCGTTCCGGTAAACCCGAGAAACGAGGCGTTGGGCAGCGCGTCGCGCATATGTTTAGCGTAACCGTATTTATAGACGCCGGTTTCCCGGTCCAGATTGGCCTTCATGCCGTACTGGCTGCGGTGCGCTTCATCGGAAATAACAACGATATTGCTGCGTCCATTGAGAACCGGATGGGCATTTTCCCCTTCCTCCGGGGAGAACTTCTGTACGGTGGTAAAGATAATGCCGCCTGCATCGCGGGTTGCAAGCAGTTCACGCAGTGCTTCGCGATCATCTGCCTGCACCGGCATCTGTTTGAGCAGTTCCTGCGACTGACAGAATGTGCCGTAAAGCTGACCGTCCAGATCGTTACGATCGGTTACGACCACAATCGTTGGGTTGCCCATCTCCGGCTGTTGTAGCAGTTTGCCGACATAACAACACATGGAGATGCTTTTACCGGAACCCTGTGTATGCCAGACCACACCAGCTTTCTTACTGCCAGGCTGAATGTTGCTGTGCAGGGCCAGTTTCTTACCGGTAGCAGCGACAATTGTCGCCTGCACGGCCTCACGCACCGCGTGGAATTGGTGATAACCGGCTATTTTTTTAATCAGCCTTTCGTCATTGTTCTCGAACAGGATGAAGTAACGGATATAGTCAAGCAGCAGCTCCCGGTTGAAGAAGCCCCGCACCATAGTTTCCAGTTGCCATTCCAGCAGAGGCTTATCGTTTTCATTGCTGATGGTCTTCCACGGCATAAAACGTTCTTCCGTGGCCGTCAGAGAACCCACACGCGCCAGATAGCCATCGCTGACAATCAGCGCTTCATTACTGATAAACAGATCGCGGATTTCGTCTTTATAAGTCTGTAACTGGTGGTAGGCATCCCAGATATCTACCTTGTCATCGATGGGGCTTTTTAATTCCACAACCGCCAGCGGCAGTCCGTTAATAAAACAGATGATATCCGGGCGACGCGGTTGTTTCGTTCCGCTGATAGTCATTTGATTGACCACCATAAAACGGTTGTTTTGCGACTGATTAAAATCCACCAGCAGTGCGTGGTCGTGGATAAGTTCTTCATCGCGACGGTACTGTACTGGAACCCCTTCCAGCAACCAGTGATGGAAGGCTTTGTTACTGGCAATAAGATCAGGGCTTTCAGCACGAGTAATACGGGAGATAACCTGTTCGAAAACGTCTGCGGGCAGGTGTGGGTTAAGTTTTTGCAGGCAGGAGGTTAACACGGGTGTCAGGAACACATCATGATAGCTGGCGCGTTGCGGGTCACTGCCGTCAGGGGCAATATCCGGCCCGTGATGAATTTCCCAGCCTTGTTCGGCAAACCAGCCCAGGCAAAGCTGTTCTAAGTCGTCTTCAGTCAGCATCGGTAACGTCCTGTGTTAAACGTGTTCGGCTTCTTCAGTGATAATTTCAGCTTCATCATGCCCGTTAAAGGTTCGCTTAATCAACTGATTAAGTTCCGGTAGACATGTTGAAAAGGCTTTTTCAAATGCTGTCATATGTTCTACCAACCAGTCGACCATCTCCGGCCACTTTTCCTGATCTGCGATGCCGTTGATGGGTTTTCTGTAAGTAATACGACAGGATTTCTTATCCGGTAAGGCTTGCCAAACAATTTCATGCCCAAAGCGATTTTCGATAGCGGATTTGCGTTCATGAAGCCAGTCAAACGCGAATGTATTGGTTTGTGCTGACGGTTTGGCAATCCAAAGCTCAACCCTAATTTCTTTTTTGCTGAAGATAAGATTGTACGAAACGCCACTGATGCCAGAACCTGCGCTTAACCAGTGGTCGGTTGACGGGCTGATATTATTGTAGAGTGAAGATGAACTAACGCGGAATTTCTCCAGAGCTTGGGTCCAGAACGCCTTACGTAAATGGTGGCGAGCTTTGGATTCTCCAGTTGTGGACTGCTCCTCAGCCTCTTTTTGCGCCATACCGATCATGTAAGATTCCGCTTCCGGCGTCGGGATAACCTGCTTGATATCAATAAACACATCGTTACCATAACGGTAAGGTGTGACCTTAAAGCACTGTACGCGAATATTGAACTGCATTAACCAGAGTGCGGTATTGGTTGCTTCTTTGCGGAAATTTGCTGCGACCATCATGATACGCTGTGAACGATTCTGGTTAATTTGCACCTCTTCCAGGCTATCGTGCTCAAGAAATTCCGCCAGCACGTCAGCCGCAGGACGCGTTTCTTCAGGTTCGTTCTGGTCAAGATAGCGCTGGAAGATCTCAACAATATGTTCTTTGCGCAAATTGGCGCAGTAACCAGCGTATTTCAGCGCCTGCCAGACGACATCACGCCCGGAATCATCGAGCTTGTTCTCGATGATCACCAGATTGCCGTCTTTGTCGATCGCCAGCAGGTCGAGGCGCTCTTTGGTATCGTCAAACCCGGCAAACTCTTTCTGGATGATAAGTAGTTCATCATCGCTGTTGCGGGTTAATGCCTGCGGATGCTTCGCCAACCATTCCTGCAAGTGATAACGCTCAGTGAAACCCGCGTTAGTGAAGGTGGTTTCCTGAAGGGGTTGCAGGCTATTGCTGGGCTGATCGACTTTAAACATAGTCGGCTTCCTTTGCTAATTCCTCGGCTTCCGGCAAGGTGATTTCGCCGGAGAGGAGTTTGGGGAGCAGAGTATCGCGTAATTGTGAAAGCTGAGTATTCTCTTTATTATGGCTTTCAATATAAGAATAAAACTCTTTCACTTTATTTGAGAAAACTTTAACTAATCGTGTATCAGGCTCTATGCATGACCATTCCATTATGGCTTTTTTGTCTCCCCTAGGCATTTTCACACCTTTTGAGGTTTGCATCATAAAGTCAAAAAATGAGTCTTGGTAAAGAATGTTGTATAAATATTCGGCTGTAATGTTTTTTTTATGCTCGAAAGCTAAAACATCCGCAGAACGCCCCCCTGAAAATCTGGCAAGCCAGATTTTTTTAAAATAAGGGCGTATGTTTGAAATTAAAATATGTCCAGGATTAAAAGATGGTGTTGTACTAGCTGAAGGTAATGATGTAGCGCACTCTATTCCCATTTTGTTAACAAGCATATTTTCAGTAGAGATATACGTATCTTTAGTTAATTCAGATACATCGATCTTCCCTGAAGCAAATGAGGCTATACTACTTAATGGAGCTAAATTCCACCTTTCAGGTATTTTAACAGATTCAATGTCCTGCATTGCAGAGGGGAACGACTCTGCTGTAGACCTTAGTTCAGCATATTTTTCAGGATAAACCAGCTCAAATACGGCCAAAGAACCAGCGTCTTTTCCAGAAATTGCTGTCATGGCAGCAAGCGTTGCCTCTTCCTGCGAACCACCGGCTTCCAGTGCCATAATTTTGGCTTTTACCGGTTCAAAATCGATAAACCAGCTTTTAAACAGGGCTTGCGCTATTTGCTCGAGAGTTCGATTAATTTTATTATTGTTTGATAACTTTTGTGCTAATGAGTTAAGAGTGAACGCGATAGTGTCCTCCATGCCAACAAGACGAGGTATTTTTAGATCCTTGATGAATGGAATTCTTACATTACTAACAGTTGTACCTGTCCCCTCATTCCAAAATATTTGATGTTGAACATAAGGTGATTGTAAAGCCCAGAATAAAAAATGAGGATTTATATTCTCCTTGGCCCTTAATAATACTTGCCTCTGCCCTAAACAGCATGTTAATCCTTTAGGTATTAAGCAAACTTCCCCCATAGGCGCTTCCCTAGTAAAAACTATATCATTCTCTTTAGGTGTGGCACGTTTAATTCTGCTTTTGAACCCTTCCTCATCAGTGAAACTTGGAGATGACAAATCAAGTACGCCATCGCGAATATTTTGGTTTCGTAATACAACAAAACCTGAATCAGTCCAGGTGGGAGTTGAATGGGGGCAATCAACTATTAGTTCACACAGTTCCTCAAGACGTTCCGTACTAAAATTCATATCCCAACCCCTCAAGATTCATCTTGATCTGCTGTTCTAACTCCGCACTTTCCGCCAGTTGCGCTTTGAGCTGCGCCGACAATCGTGTCATCTTCTCGGCAAATGGTTCATCATCTTCATCCTTTTCAACCGATCCAACATAGCGCCCTGGAGTTAAGATAAAATCGTGCTTCTTGATATCCTCCAGCGTAGCGGCAAAGCAGAAACCAGCTTCATCTTCATAATTTTTATCCGTCTGCCAAGCATGGAAAGTATGTGTAATCTTGCGGATATCATCTACCGAAAAGTCACGCAATACTCGCTCTTTCATAAAGCCAATCTGGCGAGCGTCGATGAACAACACTTCGCCTTTACGGTGCGCCTTACCGTTACCGCCAGATTTATCTTTGGTCAACAGCCAGATACAGGCCGGGATTTGGGTGTTGGTAAACAGTTGTCCCGGCAGCGCCACCATGCACTCCACCAAGTCCGCTTCAATAATCGCCCGGCGAATTTCGCCCTCACTGTTGGTATTGGAGCTCATCGAACCGTTCGCCAGCAGTAGCGCCATTGAACCTTTCGGTGCCAGATGGTGGATCATATGCTGCATCCAGGCAAAGTTGGCGTTGCCCTGTGGCGGTGTGCCGTACTGCCAGCGGACGTCATCTTCCAGCTTCGCATTCCACCACTCTTTCATATTGAACGGTGGATTCGCCATAACAAAATCGGCACGTAGATCCGGGTGCTGATCGTTCAGGAACGTATCGGCGTTTTGTTTTCCAAAGTTAAAATCGATCCCGCGAATCACCATGTTCATCGCAGCCAGACGCCAGGTGGTAGGGTTAGATTCCTGCCCATAAACGGAGATATTGCGCTTTTGCTCGGCGGCGTTGTAATGCTTTTCATCAGCATGCGCTTCGATAAAGCGATCGCTGGAAACAAAGAAACCACCAGAACCCATTGCCGGGTCATAAACGCGGCCATTGTAGGGCTGAAGCATTTCAACAATCAGCGTGACGATGCTTTTTGGCGTGTAATACTGGCCGCCCTGCTTGCCTTCCGCCAGTGCGAACTGACCAAGGAAGTATTCATAGACGTGGCCGAGAATATCTTTGCTCTTCAAATTGAGCTTCACGCCGTTGTATTTAGGCTCGCTAAAACTGGTATCGGAGAAAACGTTGATCAGGCTGATTAACAGATCGTTACCAAGCTGATAGTGCCCGATACGGTTAAGGATGTTTTTCAACTTCGGGTTGCTGTTTTCGATAGTATCCAGAGCGATATCAATCAGCTTCGATACTGACGTCATGATGATATTTTTGCCGCTATCGTCTTTCCCCAGAACCGTCCCTACAGGCAAAGCAGCGTTGGTTTTTAGCGTTTCCCAACGAGCCAGTTTGGGCACCCAGAAGACGTTTTTCTCAGTGTAATAGTCCTGGACTTCCAGCTCTTCGGCGATCGCCTGCTGATATGCTTCTTCCGTGTCATAATCGTCACGAGAAAGCGCGTAAATGTTGTCCGGGTTGGACTTATCTTCAAACAGCCCTTTCAGTTCCTTCTGACGGGCGTCAAAGGCATCTGAAACATACTTCAGAAAGATAAGCCCCAGTACCACATGCTTGTAGTTGGCCGCGTCCATATTGGCGCGTAGCTTGTCTGCGGCTTTCCAGAATTTAGTATCCAGATCGTTCAGAAATTGCTGTTCAGCGTTGTCCATCAAAACCTCAAAAAATCATCTATGCCTAGTTCGGTGCCCAGGTTGCGTAGAATCGGGGAAATTATTAGGGATCATACCCTGACGTCAGAGCGATACCAAGATGAAGGGCTGATTTCCGCATCAATACCTTGCGGCAAGGGGGGATTACTCTTTTACACTTATAGGCGCAAAATAACGGTGTTTTTCATTTTCCTACCGGAGCATCTTACGCGCTATGACCACTCTCGTTTTTTCCTATTCTCATGCAGATGAAGCACTACTCAATGAACTTCAGAAGCACCTGTCCCCTCTGAAGCGGATGGGTAAAATTACCACATGGCACGATCGCCGTATCGTTCCAGGCCAAGAGTTTGAGCGCCAGATTGATCTGTACTTTTCCCAAGCAGATATCATCTTGCTACTGATCAGTAGTGATTTCATCAATTCTGATTACTGCTATCAGGTTGAAATGGCTAATGCGCTTGAGCGGCACAACCGGGGTGAAGCGGTGGTCATTCCGGTAATCTTAAGAGATTGTGCCTGGCATCAGTTGCCGTTCGGCAGCATTATGGCGGCGACAATCGATGGTAAGCCGATTACCCGATTTTCCAGCCACGATGAAGGCTATGTTCAGGTCGTCGATGCTGTCTCCCGAGCCATTGCCAATTTGGAAGCGAAAAAGCCGCAGCAGAGTGTGCACGCTGCAGCTCCGGTGAATCCGATGCTTCAGGCAGCAGATACCGTTTTTACACCGCGTTCCAGCAATCTTTCTCTACCCAAGAGCTTTACCGACCTGGATAAAGATCGCGCCCGCCACGAGGGTTTTGAGTATGTCGCTCGTTATTTTGAAAACTCGCTGGATGAACTTAAAAATCGTCATGCTGGGTTAGACGTTGATTTCCAGCGAATTGATGCGAATTCATTCACTTGCTCAGTGTATATCAATGGTAGCAAGGTTGGTCAATGTGGCATCTGGCGTGGCAATCAACACCATGGAATGGGGGATATCTGTTATAGCCAGGATAACGTTGTTCGAAACAGCATTAACGAAAGCCTGAGCCTTGCTGATAATGGTCAATCTCTCGGTTTCCGTGCTCTGATGGGAGGATTTAGCAGCGGTAACTCACGAGAAGAGCTGCTGACGAACGAAGGGATGTCAGAACATCTCTGGGGAATGTTCTTCGGAGTAATCAAGCAACGTATGTCTCGATGATTAATCGCCCCAGAATCGTTTACTTAGCCCAATTTGAACGAAGCCGGTACTGACAAATTACGATAAGGATATAGAAATGGTACAACTTAACCTTGCCAAGGTGCTGTTACTTGGAGACGAAAGCAATGGATATGTCCGTTACGAAATATTTTCAAAAGAAGGAGAGCGACCAGACTATCCAGAAAAAATTATGGTTTATCGCGAGAAGGTATTGGAGGTGAACGGCGATAAGTATTGGGCTAAAACGGATGAAATCATCAGTCTGGATCATCTCGGATTCCAGGAAGGGGGATTTCAAATGGCAATTACTTACCAGATGCGTCCTGCGCGGGATATGTTTTCAGCTATAGATGCATGCAGAAAGCATTATAGTAATTCCCAGTGACCAGAAGATTATAGAACAGACTAATTCAGCAAAGTTGATCTCAGTTCTACTTCAGTGCTGAAGATCTGGCGTGGTAGGCCGGGCAGCGACTGATCCTTAATAACTAGTGCCAGATTGCGTACAGTGCCGATTGTCTCTGTTAACCATTGAGAAAGAAATGTTGCAGACGATTAATCTGCTGGATTTCACTGATGTCTGGCTTCGCATAAGAACAATCTTGCAACGTATAGCCACAGATAAGGCAGATATAACTGTCGTTAGGCGCGACCCGTGTGGTTAATAGCCTCGGAACATAATCAGACTCCTGCTGGCAGGCGTCTGCCGTCCCTGAAGGGCAGGCAGACGCCATGCTGGTGTATAGATTAAAAGGATCGAGAAGGGTATCGCGGTGCGGTTGTCACACTATGAAGTTGTGGCGTAAATAAATCGCCATCAGCAAAAAACGATGTATGGAATCTCAGTCCTGACTACAGCCGAATGAGCGTTCAGCACTGCTATAGCGTTTAGTTCGATGCTTTGCCATGTAGCTCAGACGGAAAGTCAGTGCATCTAGTTTGTCCCTAAACTCCGGTTTATTGAGATCCAAGAAAGCCAGAGGGTTACCAACAAAGTGCACCAGCGTCAGATACTCAGGCCAGTCACGCTTCTTCATTGCACTTAGCCATGCGTTCTGAACAAGAGAGCCCAGACCTTTCCCCTGTTCGTCGTAGCTTCCCAGAGCATTGAACGTGTCTGTGTTGACGAAGAGGGCCATGTGATAATGCTTCTTGCCGCCCAGTTCTGGTTGCTTCAGCACCCAGACGTAGCGAACTGAAGAGCGATGGCAGCGTTTACCTTCCCTGGCTTTTCTTTGTCGGTAAGCGACTAACAGCGCGTTACGGCCACCTATATTGATTCTGTCCTGCCAGCGACATGGCCGGGCATTGGCAACGACCAAGGCCCGGCACTCTCCAGCATTACCCCTTCATCGTTTTCCTGAGTTTCTTTCACGGCTTGCCGCTTATCGTGGTCGCTTGATGACGCGCATCACTATCTTGGGATGATGCCGGCAAAAGTCAAGGTGATGATTTTATAAGCAGAACTATGTTAAAGTTAATAGGAGTTATTAAATGTTATTAAACGAGGTTATCCCTATGGGTTCGCTTACTAAACAAACCATCAGTGCACAGATACCCGTTGAGTTGGCTGTTGCTGTCGAAAATCTGGCTATTGAGTTGGATCGTTCTAAAAGCTGGATTATCAAGGAAGCCTTGACCCGTATGCTGGCCGAAAGTGAACGGCATCACCAGAGCATCCAGGCCGGTCTTGCTGATGTGGATGCCGGCCGTGTAGTGAGTCATTCGGACATGGTGGATTTTGCCAATCGTTTAAAGAAAACCTGATAAATGGAAATTTACTGGACGCTTAAAGCTCAGGATGACCTGGAACGTATCTACCGTTTTGCCCTGCAGTACAGTCGCCAGCATGCCGATGATGTTTTAGACCGTTTGATAATCGGCAGCGCTGGCCTTACGGCGCACCCGGCAATCGGCATACAGCAGACTCGATATGAACCTCGGGAAGTTCGAAAAGTGTTATTCGATGACTACGAGGTTCACTACGAACTACGCGATGTTGCCATCTACATCGTGGATCTCTGGCATACAAAAGAAGAACGATGAAGGGGTAATTTTTCGATAACGAGTATTGCCTGCGATTCTGCCCCGCGAGTTCCCTCATCTTACCCAGACTTATCTTCATCAACGGATTACTGCACCTTGTAACTTGGCAGGCTGGTCCCCCAGGCCCTTGAAACGCGCTTTTTTGCCAACGAGGTGCTGGACTAACGGGAAGTGATGCTTATCATGTTATCGAGACTACAGATCCAGAGAGCGTGCTATGCAACATATCATTGAAGGTTTCCTCAGCTTCCAGAAAGAGATTTTCCCTCAGCGTCAGGAGCTCTTCCGCAGCCTTGCCTCCAGCCAGAACCCTAAAGCGTTGTTTATTTCGTGTTCTGACAGCCGCCTGGTGCCGGAGCTTGTGACCCAGCAAGAGCCGGGGCAGCTTTTCGTTATCCGCAACGCAGGCAACATCGTTCCTTCCTTTGGTCCGGAGCCGGGCGGGGTGTCGGCGACCATCGAATACGCGGTGGTGGCACTGGGCGTTACGGATATCGTGATTTGCGGCCACTCGAACTGCGGCGCCATGAAGGCGATAGCGTCTTGCCAGTGCCTTGACCCGATGCCTGCTGTTGCCCACTGGCTGCACTATGCGGACGCGGCAAAAGCGGTGGTAGAGAAGAAAACCTGGGATAGCGAAACTGACAAAGTTAACGCTATGGTTGAAGAGAACGTAATAGCCCAGCTAAATAATATTAAGACTCACCCGTCCGTTGCCGTTGGTCTGCGCAACAACGGCCTGCGTCTGCACGGCTGGGTGTACGACATCGAAAGTGGCGAGATCCGCACGCTGGATAAAAATACCAAGAATTTCGTTTCGCTGGCGGATAACCCCGACGTTCACTTCGAATAACGTGATGCCTGGTCTTGGCGATGATATTGAATCCACGCTCCGGCGTGGATTTTTTTATGGATAGGCCTAATTAGTTGAATGTAATTAATAATGTTCTTTATCTGTTCAGAATGCTGAATGAAGCACGGGAGATAGCCGATCTCAGGTTGAATGAATACAATAGAACAGTGAGCGATCTCATTAGTCCCTGAATAACCTGACGCCGGAAGAGTACCGGCTGATGGCTGAATTCGTAAAGTGCGAACAAGAAGCCACCGAAAGGTGGTTTTTTTGTGCCTGTAATCTGGTCGTCCCTCTTTTCTGTTTAAATCCTATTTGCCTTATCACGCTGTTTTATAAAGGATATATTTCATCCGATGTTGTGCTGTTAACCCAACAACAAGCTGCTGGCCATCTATGCGTATTGCTGTGTTTATATACAGCCATGGCATAGGATAGGCCTATCGCCAATCAGGAAGAAGGCAGGGAAAAGCATGAAAATTCTTAAGTACGTTTTATGCGAGCGCAATGAAGATTCTATCACCGTAAGAGGAGATCGTAGTGGTGGTGGCAATTTCGGCGATACCACTCATGGTGGTGCAGATAATGGCCGCGATAGTAACTCTGGCACCATCAATCGCAACGATAAAACCAATGATACCGAGTTTGCTTCTATCTATGCCGACTTGGAAACTTATGAAGCCAAGATCCCTTACATGTATGTCGATACCAATGGGCATGTGACGGTTGGAATTGGCACAATGTTGCCATCCGTTGCTGATGCACAACGTTTGGCTTTTAATAAGCCCAGTGGGGTACGTGCGACTGCTGCGGAAATCAAAGCTGAGTTCGAGCGGGTCCAAAGGGCATTTACCAAGAATAAAGCGGCAACCGCATATCACTCTCCAACATCTTTGACGTTAACAGAAGACACCATTAAAGAACTTGTACGTACGCATGTGGATGCCGACCGTATTTCGCTGCACAACCGCTATAGTGACTTCTACGATTTTAGCCTGGGGATCCAGGTTGCCCTGCACGATATGGTCTATCAGTTAGGGAGTGCCGGTTTGGGTAAATACGCCACTTTTAATAAAGCGGTGAACGACAAAAATTGGACTAAAGCGGCCGATGAGTCGAATCGCAAAGATGCCAATAAAGCGCGCAATGATGCGACTAAAAAAGCATTCACGGATGCCCAGGCAGTAAAAGATGCCGCCGAATGGCAACGTGATCGAGCTGCCCGTCGGTCCGAACGCTGATGTGACTTACTGACGATACCGCCCCTCCCAGGGCGGTATTTTTATGGGAAGACAATGGCTTCAGTTTCTACGCTGTAGCGCCCGTCTTTTTCCGGCTTCAGCAAAAAATAACGCGTACTGCGATAGGTCGCATTCTGCACGCTGAAGTTCTGCTGAACGACATAAACGTTTTTCCCGTTAGTGCTGGCCCGGCCCACGCCCAAGAAATCAATCGCATAATTGCCGTCACTGTTATCGGCCAGATTAAAGGCTCCGTCTTTTTCATCCACAAAATGGATGGAGCCATCGACAGCCTTCAATGATTTTCCTGCACTGACCTGTTTAGCTCTGAGCTCGACAGCTTCGTTGCTAATTGCCTGGTACATCAAAGCGGGCAAACGTTCCGGCAAGCTTGCTGGCGTACCGATAACCAACCCTTTTGGGCCGGTAGTGAATGAGCCAGCGCGCAGGCTGTGGTTGATCAGGCAGGCCCCCAGATACTGATTGAGCGTATTAAAATCCATCGCATTTTCGGTTTGCTCAACCGGAGCCCCGAACTGTTGGTATTTTTGGTAAAAGTCTGCACAGGAAGTGGCCTTGAGCTGTGCGTTTCCCGGCCCTTTGAAATAAAACTGACCTGAAAAGCCGCTGTCGCCGGCGAAAATGGACTGATCAATCTCGGCAGTGGAGAGCAAGCCTGCTTCAGCGCCTGAAAACCACGATATAAAGGGGACAACTAGCCATAACCTTTTCATGTGAGCCATTCCGTGTGCTTCCTTTTCAAAAAGATAGGTTGATAAGGGGAAAGACGCTTAGTGTGTGTGCCTGGATTATAGCGCGGATATTGGTTTGGAAAGCAGCAGATACAAGAAATTGGTGCGGGACGATCTTTCCCCCCCGTAATTCGGTATATTAAAAATTTTATCTATTTATATTCAATATATTAAGCTTAGTTATCCGCGATAGAGGATATGGTCATTTTTATCCCCTATAGGGGATAACATTTGCTTTATCCGCTATAGAGGATAATACTCATTTCATCCGCTTGGGAGGATAAAATGAAAATCACCTCGGCAAAGATGTTGGCGCATGCGCTACGCAATGAACGTAAAAAGCGTAACCAAAGCCAAAGTAAAACTGCTGACAGCATTGGGTTAAAACAGGCCACAGTTTCCGCGTTTGAAAACAACCCGGACGGCACGCGGCTGGAAACATTGTTCAAACTGCTTGCTGCGCTGGACTTAGAGCTACAAGTGACCCCGCGCGGTAAGCCGGTCGATCCCAAAACCTGGGATCAGGAGTGGTGAGCATGGAAAAGCTACGTGTGGCGCTGAATGGTACCCTTGTTGGGACGCTGGAAAAACACGCGGGCGGCGCGATGTCGTTTGTTTACCACGAAGAGTGGCTGGCACAAGCTGGCGCGCGCGCCATATCGTTATCCCTGCCGCTACAACCAGAACCGTTCCGCGGTGACGTGGTGTATAACTTTTTCGACAACCTGCTGCCGGACAGCGAGCTTATTCGCAGCCGCCTACAGGCGCGTTTTAGAACGGAAACCAAACAGCCTTTTGATCTGCTTTCCAGCATTGGCGGCGACTGCGTGGGTGCGATCCAGCTTTACCCTGAACATGCCGATGTGGCTTCGGTAAAGCAAGTGAATGCCGTGCCTGTCAGTGACGCAGAAATAGAGCAACTTCTGCTGGGGTACCGCGAGGCGCCGTTGGGCATGGGGCCTGATAGTGATGATTTCCGTATTTCTCTGGCCGGTGCGCAGGAAAAGACCGCGCTGCTTTGGTTCGGCAATCAGTGGTGTCGGCCACAGGGGAGTACGCCAACCAGCCACATCATAAAACTGCCCATTGGCCATATCGCGCATAACAATCTGGATCTCAGCGAAAGCTGTGAGAACGAGTGGTTATGTTTGCGCATTGCAGAACAGTTTGGCCTGCCGGTAGCGCAGGCTGAGTTGGCGCATTTTGGTGAACAAAAGGCTTTGATCGTTGAGCGTTTTGACCGGCGTTGGGCGCGGGATAACAGTTGGCTGATTCGTTTGCCGCAGGAGGATTTCTGCCAGGCTTTGGGCATTGCCCCTGCGCTAAAATATGAGGCTGATGGCGGGCCCGGTATTGCGGCTGCGATGCAACTGCTAATGGGTTCTCAGCAGCCATTACCCGATCGCGACACCTTCTTTAAAAGCCAAATCGTATTCTGGATGCTGGCGGCCATTGATGGGCATGCCAAAAACTTTAGCCTGTTCATTGAGCAGGAAACGGCCTATCGAATGACTCCGCTTTATGATGTGCTCTCGGGTTACCCCTTTATGCATGCCCGTGGCATCGCGCCGCAGAAAGCAAAAATGGCCATGGCCGTATTGGGGCAGAGTCGCCATTACCGTTGGAGCCAGATCTTGCCTCGGCACTTTATCTCTACCGCGAGAGCCGTAGGGTATTCTGAAGAGAAAACGCTGCAGGTGATGGCTGAGCTAAAAGCGCAAACAGAGCAGGTTCTCGCCAATGTGGAAGCGATGCTGCCGGACGATTTTCCCCGTTCTGTGAGTGATGCGATTTTCTCTGGGGTTCGGCGGCAGGCTGAGAGGTTGGTGGGGTAGGGGGAGTGTTTGTTATTGAATGGCGTAAAAATCAAGACACCATGTTAGGTGTCTTTTTATCTCTGCGATTTAGGTTTTCGTCATAAAATAAAAAACAGGTGATGAAACAGTTATGAAAAATAAATGCGACCTTCCTGCATCTTCAGAAATTGGTTGTTTGTCTATTAGCTAATTTCTAGCAGGGAAAAATAACATACATTGAACTTTGATTTTAACGGGAATGGGTTTTGCCGTTCGACCACATGGGCGTCATCGATTTAGCATTTGTTGATAAAATAGGTCCACATACCGAGCGCTAAAATATTTACTTACATATGAGATTCATAATTTCAGTAAGGGTTATTAAATATATGGAATGACTTTCACTTGAATGGATATTATCTCACGCGCCATGGTTTTTTAATATTTCGCATCATATAATTTAAATGTGAATTAATATACATGGTTTAATTGTAGCTAATTCCAACTTTCTACTACTTAAATAAATATTTTTTTATTTCAATATATTCTTGTTGATAATATGAAAGATAATGATAAAGTATAAGAAAATGGAAAAATCATGTAAATTTATGAAAATATTAATAATCAGTGACTTACATGTAGGAACTACTGCCCGTGCCAAGGACTTTTGTACGTTGAATGGTAATGCGTCCTCGGCAATAACTGAAAATTTTATAGATGATTTTAGAGAGCTGGTGGAGAATGAGAAGATTAATGCAACGCATTTATTAATAGCAGGTGATATTACAAATTCGGGAGAGACTCTTGAGTTCGAGATTGCAGCTGAAAGAATAAAAGAAATAATAACCATTTTGGATATTGATGTTAAAAATGTATTCTTTGTTCCTGGTAATCACGATGGTAATTGGGATCATGAGAGAGAATCTACTAGCAGGGGAGATGGGATAGAAAAATCTCGAGCTGCAAAGTATACAAATATAAAGAATAATGATTTTTTCTCATCTGTTTTAGATAACTCAAAGTTCTCGTCTTATTATAAAGATCCATTCTCTGCTATATGGGAGAGTAAAGAAATAATTGTTGTAGGTGTTAATTCTTCAGCCTATGATAGTTGTGATAAAAAAGTAAAGTTTGGTGAGGTTGATCTTAAGTGCTTAGAGGCATTAGAGAAAAAACTAATTGAAATAAAAAGTAGTAATGATCGTCGATTTAAAGTATTACTCACTCATCACCATCCGAAAATATATACAGATAGAACATTTCCTGATGCAGATCTAAGTCAGATGAAGAATGCAGAAGATTTCCTACATTTTGCTAGCAGAAATGAATTTGATTTTATTGTTCATGGTCACAAGCATATCCCTCGTTTTAATTATCAAATGGATTCTGATGGCTATTCCGTTAATATACTTAGTGCTGGAAGCTTTAGTGCACAGCTAAAGGACTGGCATAATGGAGTGGCTAATTTTTTTCACTTAATTGAACATCATGATTTTTGTCCTGAGAATAATTACTCTAGAGGTAAGTTGATTTCATGGTCATATTTTACAAATCATAAATGGAAACGTTCACAATATGATCGCGATTATATTAGTCATGTAGAGTATTTTGGTAACGTAGTATCTAAAAGTAAGTTGAAATCCACTTTAAGAAATGTTATTTGTGAATTTAAATCTATAAAAAATTACGTTAAATTCAATGATTTGGTTTTAAAGGAACCGAACTTAATGTACTGTAATAGAAGGCTATTATCTATAGCAATTGATGATCTATCTGAAGAGCTAAAGTATGAAGTGATGCCAAGTAGGAATGATGACTTTGTTCTATTATGGGCGGAATAGTATTATGAATTATAATGATCTCAGTACGATTTTTGAAAACTCAAACGCCAGAAGTTTGAATACCAAACAGCTTGCGAGTGAGTTTATATGGACAGAGTCATTTGACTTTCTTTTTTCAAGCCAAAACCAAGTTATTCTAGGTTCCAGAGGATCTGGTAAAACAGCTCTGATTAAAATGCTTTCGCATGATAATTTGAGCCAACTAGCTGACAACTATCCTAAGGCTAAAGAAATAATTGACTCCAGGACATTTATTGCAACCTATGTACCATTGAGAGTTGAATGGGTAAATTCTTTAAATAATTTTGAGGATAAAAAAGAAGAGTATTTTGTTTGGAGCCTCAATTTATCCCTGTGTGCTAAACTTCTTGATACAATAAGAAGTTGTATAGATTGTTATATATCAGATGAGTATCATCAATTAGTTGTTGAAAAAAATATATGTAAAAAAATTTCTGAGCTGTGGTTTTCCGATAATATATTTAATAACTTGAACTCTATAAGAGATGAGCTTGAGAATATTGAATATAAGAAAAATTTATGTTTTAATAAAGAATCAATGAATATTGAATTATCAATTTCTGAAAAGAAAATCGGTGAAAGCTTTCATACTACATTATTTAAACCATTTGAATTTGCTGCTAGAGTTGCAAAAAGAATATTAAATTTACCGCAGGAAAGCAAATGGATTATCTGTATCGATGAAGCAGAGTTTTTGGCTAAATCGCATCATAGAACATTAAATACTTTTATGCGTTCTGCCAGTGAACTTGTTTTTAAGATTACTACAATGCCATATAGACACCATACACTGGATACTGATGTTGACGCTAACATTAATATAGGCCATGATTTAGAGTATGTTTATATTGATAAGCTTGGAACCTCCCATCTTAATCAACAAACTTCCGACTCAGTAATACAGGATTTTGCAGAAAAGCTATTTTTGAATAGATTGAAGTTCCATGGAAAAAATGAAGTTTCCCTCGAAGATCTTGTAGGGAAATCTATTCTTAGTCAATCGACACCAAATATTGCTGAGTTAGATTATGTTATAAACCTGATAAATATACATTGCAATGAAGAAACAGTAAAAAGAGCAAAGGGACTTTATGAGAAAAATAAAGAAAAATTTGATGACGCAATTGTTAGAAAACTGCGTGGATTATTGTTATTGAGAGATGAATATAATAATAAATCAGGGAACTCGTCTTCTACATTATATTCTGGCGTTGCAATTATATCTAGATGTTCCGATGGTAACCCTAGGCGGTTGTTTCGGTTATTTAATCATCTCATGAGTAACTTGAAAGATCAGAAAAAAAGAATTGCTGACTCAAGTCAAAGTGAACGATTAAAAAGTTATTCATATAGAGAACTAGAGGTTATAAAATTCGAAAAGGATGGTCTAAAGGCCTTTGAATTTATAAATAAAATAGGGGGGTATTTTAGGGATAAAAGTTTAGTGGATAAAATAGGTACGGACACGCCCCAATCTTTTACTGTAGATAATACAGTTTCTGATGAGCATTGGAATAGTATAAAGACAGCTGTAGATTTAGGCTTAATTTACCCATATGTAAGAAAGGATAGAAATGCCAAATCACTATTCCCTTCCAAAGAGGGGAGATTCACGTTAGCTAATTGCTTGGCTCCGAATTTTAATCTTTTTCCTAGGGTCGGCAGATCAGTGAATTTTGAACATATATTGAAAAATACAAGAGCATATTCTAAAGAAGAACAAATGGAGCTTTTTGATAATGAAAATTAAGATAGTTGATATATCTAGAGCGGAAATGTTAAACTCTGAATATGACATTGCTTTCTTTGGTTTAGGCTATGAGCCTAGATGCACTTATGTCTCAAACATAATTGAAAAAAATAAAGTAAGTAGTATCATTACTTTTTCATTCATTGAAAGCAATAGTAATGATAATAGGATGGTAAGTTATGAGTCATTTTTAAAAAAATGGAAGAATAAAATACATATCTTAGAACTTGAACACTCTAGCGTTAAAGAAGTGTACGGGGCGTTAAATATCCATTTTGATACAATAAAAAAGGAGTGTATACACATACTAATTGACTATAGCTCTATGTCGAGAAATTGGTACTCAGCTATGCTTAATTACATCATTAAGTTTTATCCCAGAAAAGTAATAATTGACTTGGTTTATTCTACAGCTGAGTACCCTAAGAATGATGAGTTTTTAGATTTTGAACTAGGTGATATAAAAATTCTACCTGGCTGCGAAGGATCATCAATTACTAAGAAAAAGAAATGTGCTATTTTCATGTTAGGATTTGATAATCTAGGACCGCAAAGCTTCTTTAATCTTTTAGAACCTGAGTTGAGTTTTGGCGTTATCGCGTCCCCAGGAGCATTACCAGATTATGAAAAAATGGCTTTTAGTATAAATAGGGACTTTATAGATCATCAACTGTTTGAGGGGAAAAACTTACTTACATTACCGATTTCAAGTGTCGCGATTACTTTTGAGAGTTTATGCCAGTTAATCCAACCGCTTAGAGATGACTATAACATTTCAATAATCCAATTTGGTCCTAAGCCACATATAGTATCATCTACTTTGGCTGGAATTTACTTTGAAAATGTCAGCTGTATTTATAGCGAATATAATAGATCAAAACCTTTCGATGTAGTACACAGTGGGGAGTTGGTTATTTCTAGAATAATATCTGATAATGGCTCCGCTGATCCTCAATCCACTTGATTTTTGGAAGTGAGGATGTAAATGAAATAGAAATCATTAATGTAAATCCTCCAGCCAAGGAGAAAGATATCTATTTAAAATCAGCCTCTTTCAATTCCAACTTCACCATAAGATTCTTGTTAACGTCCATCCCATCAGCCCCACTATGGATCCGACGGTGGCAGGTAGGGCAGATAGCGCCTACCCACTGCGGGTGGTCGGGGCCTTCATCGGCCAGTCGTTTTGTGTGGTGGGGTTCTAAGTACGGCTCACCGTTGTTTTTCTTGAACGGCGCAGGCTGATCGCACGACTCACAGATGCCATTCGCACGTTGCAGAACGTATTTTTTCACGTCCTCACTGCGCTTGAACCAAGATTTCTTACTGTCGCCCTGCTGGCGCTGGCCCGTCATCATTGATGATTTTATCGCCTTGGCACGTAGCTGTTCGAGCGTTTCTTTCTTCGGGACTACTTCTGAAGTATCATTATCAACTTCTCGAGCAGAAGATACCGGGAATAGATTAAAAACTATCCCTTTCCTCATTTTATCTTTTTTATAGTCCAGGCAGTCAATGTAATCCCAAGTATCACATTCAAACATTCCAACGAATCTTACACCTTTATCTTTCTTATTATCTTCAAAGAGGAATATGTCTTCGCCATTCTCTTTGTGGTCACGGATGGCCTTATTACCTCTAATAAACTTCATATCATCTTTTTGGCCCTCTCCTGTGTAGGAGAAACTGCCATCAGCAGACCATCCATCCTTGTACCCATAAGCCTCACCACTTTCACCAGTGAAAATGAAGATGACGGGGAACTCTGTCGGCGTCCAGATGCCGCCCTGGAGTTGCCCACCATAGAGGTCGATGAGTTCTTTACGCGTGTACAGTTTACCCTTTACTAAGTGTTCAATAGGGTGTGGCGTTTCTACTATATCGAAACCGAGATTTTTAAGTGCTTGAATAGCTATCTTAGGACCGCTATTAGTTTTTATTTTTTCTAGTGGCTTTCCAAACTGATAAATATAAGCGGCCGCGACGATGACTCTGATGTCGTAACTTTCATTATTATAACGAAGTACGCATTTTTTAATTCGTTTGACGTTATATTTTTCCAGAAGAGCATCACAACCCAGTGCTTTATATTCTTCAATAGCCTTTAAAACAGCCTCTTTTGAAGATAACGTCTCTATCTTAATAGTCAAAACATCCCCCTCTCATTGCAGAATAGGTTCTGGGCAATGCGTGGGCTTACTGCCAGTAGGCGGTGGCCATACGTAGTCATCCAGCAGTTAGCTCATCGATTTATCGAATGCGTTAACTATGCCAGGCTAGGGGGAAAATGCCTACCTTGGTGAATGTATTTATCTTGATATGTAATCGAAATCTATGGGATTCTCTGGAGAGGATAAGAACGGCACCAAACTAATACCGTCCTTATTATTTTCATTTTTATCTTTTTTTAACCTGCCAGCTCCTGGCACTCCATCTCCCGAAGTGCACGGCCATAAAGGTTGCACAGGGCGGGCACCAAGTGAGCTGTAGCATTGAGGTAGTGATTCAGCTGTTCCCACTGGGTGTCGTCGGGCTGCGGGTTCTTTTGCATAAGCTCACCGAACAGCATCAGGCCATGACATAACCCTTCGGCCTGCTCGGCGGAGAGTGCGGCTAAATCTAAGAGCTGTGACGAGTCTAAGGTGCTGAGATCGAGCTGGTTGAACAGTTCGCGATAGAGGGTGAGGGTACTTGTGGCGGATTGTGAGGTGGAAATGTTTTCCATGTGGCTGTTCTCCTTAGTGTGGTGCGTTGCTACCACGTGAGACGCTAAACCCATGGTGGTAGCCCAAACGGAGTTAGCGTTACCGGACACTAAGGAAACCGGCGCTTCTTGCGAAGCCTCCGCCTGGGCCACCATGATTCTGGATGTTCAAAGCCCCAGCATTATATACATAATGCTGCTCAGTGTATGTTCGGAACGCTAACTCCGGCTGCGGATTGTGCCGCAGCCAGGAGACTATAGCGCTGGCAGAAAGGTGAAAAAATAGCCTGTATGGAATTACAGGGGCTTACTACTTAATCTGGAATCCAGCTCGCAACAATCACCTTCAGCGGCCCTTGCCGCCGCGAGCCCCATTACCCCAAATCCCCCCCATTGCTCGCAATCACCTTCTTGTACCACCAGAAGGATTTCTTGCGCGTGCGGGCGAGGGTGCCGTTGCCGTGGTCGTCGCGGTCGACGTAAACAAAGCCGTAGCGCTTGCTCATTTCCCCGGTCGAGGCCGCCACCAGGTCAATGCAGCCCCAGGTGGTGTAGCCGATCACCGGTACGCCGTCGGCGATGGCGTCGGCCATGGCGCGGATGTGCTCCCGCAGGTAGCTGATGCGGTAATCGTCTTCAATCTCGCCTGCGGCATTGAACTCATCGTGTGCGCCCAGGCCGTTTTCCACCAGGAACAGCGGTTTTTGGTAGCGGTCGTACATCATGTTCATGGTGATGCGCAAACCCAGCGGGTCGATGCCCCAGCCCCAGTCGCTGCGCGGCACGTGCGGGTTCGGCAGCGATTTCACCACATTGGCGGCGCTGCTGTTGTTGTCGTTCATATCGGCAGAGGCGCAGCGCGAGGCGTAATAACTGAAGGAGACGAAATCGACCGTGTTCTTCAGGATCTCGGTGTCGCCTTCCTCCATCGCGATGTTAACGCCTTTCTCGCGGAACACCCTGGCAGAGTAAGAAGGGTAGGCGCCACGGGCCTGCACGTCGATAAAGAACAGGTTCTCGCGGTCTTTCTCCAGCGCGGCCCACACGTCTTCCGGCTTGCTGGACCACGGATAGAAATTGCCGCCCGCCAGCATGCAGCCCACCTGGTTGGCGGGGTTCACCTCATGCGCGATGCGGGTCGCCAGCGCGCTGGCCACCAGTTCGTGGTGCGCGGCCTGGTATTTCACCTGCTCGGGGTTTTCGTCGGCCTCGAACACCAGCCCGGCGCCGGAGAACGGGCTGTGCAGCAGAATGTTGATTTCATTGAAGGTGAGCCAGTATTTCACCAACCCGTCGAAGGCTTCGAAGCAGGTGCGGGCATAGCGGGTGAAAAACTCCACCATTTTGCGGTTGCGCCAGGAGCCGTATTCGGTCACCAGGTGCATCGGCACGTCGAAATGGCACAGGGTGACCAGCGGCTCGATGCCGTATTTGCGGCACTCTTCGAACAGGCTGCGATAGAACGCAATGCCCTGCGGGTTGGGCGTCAGCTCGTCGCCGTTCGGGTAAAGCCGGCTCCAGGCGATGGAGGTGCGGAATACGCTAAAGCCCATCTCCGCCATCAGCGCGATGTCGTCGCGGTAGCGATGATAAAAATCGATCGCGTCGTGGCTCGGGTAAAACTCGTCTTCACGCAGGGTAAAGCGCTTCTCCAGGCCCAGCTTCACCGGCATGCGGTTGGCGCCATGCGGGATCATGTCGACCGTGGTCAGCCCTTTCCCGCCCTCCAGATAACCACCTTCAGACTGGTTGGCGGCCAAGGCGCCGCCCCATAAAAACCCTTGCGGGAATGTTAAGTCAGACATGCAATCCTCAATAATTACCCGTCATACTTGAAGCTGCCTCTGTGTTGGCTGCGCCCGCACACCCCAGTCACTTAGCTGACTAAGCTCCTGGGGATGTACGGCCTTGCCGTCGTGATGCAACTCTAATTATTTAGGGTAAAAAATAGTGCGTTAATGGGTCGCGTTAGCGGTATTCGCTGCAGGCGCAGTGGCCGCCGGGCTGGTTGCTTCGCTTTCCGGAATGTCTTCGAAGCCCAAAATCAGCGTGAGCACGAAAGACAGCACCACGGAAAGCACCATCACGCCGCCCACCCAGACAATGCTCATCGGGTTCGTCGGGTCAAAAAACTGCACGCTGGTGAACAGGCCGGGCGAGGCCATCGAATGGCTCGCCAACCCGCCGATACCGGCGACGGCGCCGCAGACGAAGCCGCTGATCAGGCTGGCGATTAACGGCCGTTTAAGCCGCACCGCCACGCCATACAGCGCCGGTTCGGAAATCCCCGCCACGATGGCGGAGGCGGCAGCGGCCAGCGCGGTCTGGCGCAGTTCGCGGTTTTTGGTTTTGAACGCTACGGCCAGCGAAGAGCCGCCGAGCGACAGGTTGGCGCCAATCTCCGAAGGCATCACCATGCCTTCTTTGCCGGTTTCGGCGATGGTCTGAATAATGGTCGGGGTGAACACGCGGTGCATGCCGGTCATCACCAGCAGCGGCCAGATGGCGCCCATAATGGCGACGGAAAGCCAGCCCAAATAGCCGTGCACGGTGTACACCAGCGCGGAGATACCGCTGCCGATCCAGATGCCGAGCGGGCCGATAAACACGATCGCGATCGGCGCGGCAATCAGCACAATCAGCATCGGCTTGAGGAAGTTCTTGGTCACCGCCGGGGTGATGCGATCAACCCATCGTTCGATATACGACAGGATCCAGGTCATCACCAGCGCCGGGATCACCGTATAGGTGTATTTCACCGCCGTCACCGGGATGTAGGCGAACTCCACGGCCTGGCCCTGCGCCGCCTTGGCCATCAGATCGATAAAGTTGGGGTGCAGCAGCACGCCGGCAATGGCGATCGCCAGCGACATGTTTGTTTTGAACTTCAGCGCCGCTGAAGCTGCGACCATCACCGGCAGGAAGAAGAACGCGCCGTCGCCGATCACGTTCAGGATGATCAGGGTCGAGGAGCCTTTTTCGAACAGGCCGGCCATATCCAGCATCATCGCCAGCAGCTTCACCATCGAGCCGCCGATAATGGCGGGGATCAACGGCGACATGGTGCCCACCAGCGCATCGAGAATGCCGGCGCCGATGCCTTTCAGGGTGATTTTGCGTTTTGCGGGCGCGGCGGCAGGGGGGTTACCCGGCAGGCCGAGCGCCAGCACCGCCTGGTAGGCTTTCGATACCTCGTTGCCGATGATCACCTGGCACTGTTCGCCGCTGTGCACCACGCCCAGCACGCCATTAATCGCTTTGAGCGCCGGGGTGTCGATCAGCGCCTTGTCTTTGACAACGAATCTCAGGCGGGTCATGCAGTGCGTCACGGCTTCGATGTTGCCGAGGCCGCCCACCGCATTCACGATTGCCTGCGAGATCTCTGTGTAGTTCTTCGGCATGAAATATCGTCTCTTAAGATATGAATTTGGATTGCCCAAAGGCGAATTTTTACTGCCTGGGCGATCCGCCGTTCCATCTCAATGAAACGCCCACAAGAAACCGGTTTCACAAAATCATGAAGATGTATTTTATTGTTGGCAAGAATTATGATTTTTTGGTTTTTCGTTTCGTGAGGTTGGTCACTTTTAGATCAAGGGCGCTCGCGCCGGCGGGCGTGAAAACATTTCAAACGGGGGGCGTCTTGGGTAGACTGCGCTCATCCAATGGATTTTGACGGCGCACAGATGGCAACAATACTTGAGGTGGCTAAAAAGGCCGGCGTTTCTAAGGCGACGGTGTCCCGCGTGTTGTCCGGCAGCGGCTATGTCAGCCCGGAGAAGCGCGAGCTGGTGGATAAAGCCATCGCCGAGACGGGTTATCGGCCCAACCTGCTGGCGCGCAATCTGGCGACCAAAACCACCCAGACCATCGGGCTGGTGGTCACCAACACGCTGTACAGCGGTAACTACTTCAGCGAACTGATGTCCCAGTCCGCCCGCATCATGGAAGAAAACGGCCGACAGCTGATCCTGGCGGACGGCAAGCACACCGCAGAAGAAGAAATGGCCGCCATTCAATTCCTGCTGGATCTGCGCTGCGACGGGGTGATCATCTACCCGCGTTTTCTCTCTATCGCGCAAATGGACGAGATCATCTCCCAACACAAACAGCCGATCCTGGTCATCAACCGCCGCTTAAGGCTGAACGACAGCTACTGCATTTTCAGCGATCAGCACGCCACCAGTGCCGCGGCGGTGGCGCACCTCATCCAACTTGGGCACCGCGATATTGCGTTCATCACCGGCTCGCTGGATTCGCCCACCGGGCTGGAGCGGCTCTCCGGCTACAAAGCTGCGTTGGCGGAGCAGGGCATTGCGGTCAATAACGCATTGATTGCCGAAGGGAAGTGGAATGCGCAAAGCGGCATGGCGGCGGTCGATGCGCTGCTGGCCGGCGGCCACGCGTTCAGCGCCATCGTCGCCAGCAACGACGAAATGGCCATCGGCGCCATGAAGCGGCTGGCGGAATGCCAAATCCCGGTGCCGTCCGCCGTGTCGGTGATCGGGTTCGACGATATCCCGCTGGCGCCTTACACCATTCCCTCGCTCTCCAGCATGAAAATGCCGGTGACCGAGATGATTAAGGAAACCATCAACCGCCTGGTGTCGATGCTGGACGGCGGCGAACTGAGCAAACGCCCGACTTTCCCGGCGAGCCTGATCCTGCGCGATTCGGTGGCGGCGGGGCCGCATTTGTCGGCAGAAAAGGCGTGCCGTTAACGGCGGATCAGCATATAGGCGCGCGGCGAGCTGCCGGTCATATTTTTAAAGAAGGTTGAGAAGGCGCTGTCGCTGGAGAATTCAAGCTTACCGGCGATATCCGACAGGCCGTATCCCTCCGCCAGCAGCTCGATGGCTTTGATCAAACGCCATTGCTGGCGCCACTGCTGGTAGCTCAATCCGGTCTCCTTGCGAAAGATGCGGCTGATGGTTTTCTCCGAAGCGCCGCTGTAGCGCGCCAGCTCATTGAGCGGCGGCACCTCCTCCATGCCGGCCAGTTGTCGTAAGCGGCGGTCCTTGGGCAGCGGCAATAAGGTCAGCTCGCGCTGCGCATGCCGTATTTCGTCCAGGCATACGGCAAGAAGATTGGCGCTGGGGCCGCTTTCCCACTGGGTGGCAAAGTCGGCGAGGGCGATCCGCTCCAGCACTTCCCGCAGCAAAGAAGAGGCCGACAGCACTTCCAGATGGGGCGAAAGGCCGGGGTAGCGCAGGTTGTCGAGATAAACCGAGCGATAGCCCGCCACGCCGGTAACCTGAACGCGGTGCACCACCTTTGGCGGGATCCAGGCAATGCGTGCCGGCGGCAGGAGGCAAATGCTTTCATTGAGCGTGATGCGCATACAGCCCCGTTGGCTGAACAGCAACTGCCCCATGTGGTGCCAGTGCGGCCCGGAATCATGCTGCGCCAGCTCGGCCGCAATGCCTAACACGCTATTGTTGATCGCATCGGGATCAAATTCGTCCTGTGCGCTGAGCCATGCCATAAGTGTGTCCGATTTTATAAGTTTTTTGTCTTTTATATTGTAATGGTCGGGGCGGGGAAGGTGCTACTTTGTGGCCTACTTTCTTTTTGGATACGGGATGTACCATGCAACGCAGACTGACCCTCACCCTGGCGACACTGATGATGATGTTTCCCCAGATTGTGGAAACGATCTATAGCCCGGCGCTCACGCACATTGCCGACGGTTTTCACGTCAGCGCGGAGGTCGCGGCGCAAACCCTGTCCTGTTACTTTTTCGCTTTTGCATTCGGGGTCGTCGTTTGGGGCCGTTTGTGTGACGTGATCGGCCGGCGTCCCACCATTTTGGCCGGTTTGGCGCTGTATCTGCTGGCGTCGATCATCGCCATCTTCAGCACCAGCTTTACCCTGCTGTTGGCGGCCAGGGTGCTGGCGGCGTTTGGCGCGGCGGTGGGCTCCGTAGGCACTCAGACCGCCATTCGCGACCGGTTCGACGGCTATGAGCTGGCGCGGGTGTTTTCCGTGATGGGGATTGCGATGGCGGTCAGCCCCGCGGTGGGGGTGTTGAGCGGCGCCCTGTTGACCCATTACTGGGGCTATCAGGGGGTGTTCGCCGGGTTGGCGGCGTTGGCCGCCTTGCTGCTGGCCTATGCCGCATGGCAGTTGCCGGAAACGCGCCCGGCGCAGGTGGTGAAAAGTTCTTTCTTCGGCACGTTTGGCCGCATGGCGAAAGACGGCGATATCTGGCGCAGCGCATGGCTGGTGGCCCTGTTCAACGTCTGCATGTTCAGCTATTACCAACTGGCGCCGTTTCGGTTTGACGCGCTGGGCATTCCGCCGCAGTGGTTTGGCTATACCGGGTTGGTGCTGGCCGCCGGCGTCGGGATCGGCGCGGCCATCAACAAGTTTCTCATCGCCAAACAGTGGCTGTTTACGCCGTTGCTGATACTGGCCTGCGTATTGGCGCTGATCGGCGGCGGCCTGGTGTTCCTGTTGGAGGATAAGCTGTGGTTCGTGCTGCCGATGATGCTGGTGGTGATGGCCTACGGTATCGCGATCCCCAATATTCTGGCGCGGGCGCTGCGGAATTATAAGGATTGCATGGGCACTGCGGGCGCAATCCTTGGCCTGATGTATTACCTGATGCTGGCGGCGGGGCTGGTGCTGGCCGGGTTGGCGCAGCGGCCGGGCATCGTGCTGATGGCGAGCAGCGCCTGCGCGCTGCTGCTGGCGTGGACCGTGGTGCGCGGCGAACGCACCGCCACATTGGGTAAACGCCATAGCGAGCAGGCGTAACCCTCAGCGGGGAGTTGGCGGGGCGGTCAGCGGGCCCGCCAGCCAGGCATGAAGCGCCTCTATCACCGCATTGCGCTGTTCGTTCAAAAAGAGGTGCCTGCCGGGGAAGCGTCGTTCATGCATTTCGCCCCCGGCCAGCAACCGCCAATCCGCCAGATCCTGCCTGTCGACCCAAAGATCGTCCTCGCCATAAAAAACCGCCAGCGGGATCGGCAAATGTGTTTCCCGTGGGAAAATAAGCTGGCTGGCAAGCAGGAGATCGGCGCGGATCAGCGGTAAATAGGCGTCAAGCAGGTCGGCGCTTTCGTCGGTGATTTCAGCCGTTTGCCCGGACTCGTGAAGTGTTTCAATCAGCGCGCTGCGCGTCAGGCGCAGCAAATGACCGTGCTTTGCCGCGTAGGGTGTGGAGCAGGCGGACACGATCAACCCTATGGGCGGCAGCCGGGCTGAGAGTGCGGTCGCCAGGGCCAACCGGCCGCCAAGGCTGTGGCCGAAAAAGACGCAGGGTTTGTCCTGCAGGGGGGCCAACGCCTGCTGCAGTTCGGCCACCAGCCTGCGGTGCTGGCACGCCGGCGCTTCGTCCGCCCGCTCTTCACGCCCGGGATATTGCATGGCGAACAGCTCGATGTCCGGGTGCAGCAAACCGCTCCAGGCGCGGAAGGTGCCGGCGCTGCCGCCGGCATGAGGAAAGCAAATCAGCCGCAATTTGCCCTGGCGTGTGGGAGTCAGCGCTTTCAGGCATCGCTCGGCTCCCCGGAAGGGTATGGTGTGCATGGCAGGTTAATCGCCGTTCAGGATGAAGGGGAAGGGGATCGCGCGATCCCCGGGTTCTCGGCTAAGGCGATCAGTTGATCGCCTCCCACAGTTCGTCAAAGATCGGCGTAAACAGCGTGGATTTCAGGTAATCGGAACCGGCGGAGCCGCCGGTGCCTTTACGTTGGCCGATGGTTCTTTCTACCAGCTTGACGTGCCGATAGCGCCATTCCTGCAGCAGCGAGTCCAGATCCAGCAACTGATTCAGCAACAGCGACTCGCTGGAAGCTTCCTCCAGCACGGTTTTTATGATGGCCTTGAAGGACTCGGCTTGCTGTCCCTGGCGATCGTTGAGCAGCAGCAGGTGGCGCTGAACCGCTTGCCAGAGCGAGATGGGGCGAATGATCGCGCCAAGCATTTTCTGAATGGCCGGATCTTCACCGTACTGCTGCAACTTTTTACCGTTCGCTTTACCCAACAGCGCCTCAATGCCCGCAAATTGGTAGGACTGAAATCCGCTGGCAGAACCGAGGTAACCGCGAAATCTTTGGAACTCATGGAATTTCAGCGTGAAAATCACCTCAATCTGGTTCACCACGGTTTTCGTGATGGCGTTGATGCGGATCAGCCCGTTGTTGGCGGCGGCTATGTCTCCGTTTTCTATCAGATCGATAAGGCAGTGGAGCTCATCGATCAGCTGTTTGAACCACAGTTCATACGTCTGATGCGTAATGATGAAGAGGTTCTCGTTGCGGTGTTCGCTCGGCGGCGAGGCCGGTTGCTGCAAAGCGAGTAGCTGATTTAACTGCAAATAACGTGAGTAATTCATGCTGCGTCATTCCCTCGGGAGAACGGAAACAAAATGGGTTTGCTGGGGAGGGCGTCGCCCGAACAATCCGGCAAATGCAATGACAGGAAATAGCTGCCGGCCGGGGTTGCCGGCGAAACCTGCGCCATTTCCGTTACGGAGCAGCGCAATCTTGCGCGCGCCTCCGCCGTCGGCAGGCCCATTCCCCAAAAGCGGCGGTGGTTGTCCATCCTGCCGCCATCGTGCAATCGGTCAATCGAAGGCACATCAACCAACAGGTGATGTACGCCAAGCTCGACGATGCGCGCCATCGCCTGGTGGCTGAAATAAGGCGGTATTTCATCCGCCAGCCGCCAGCTCGGCGCTTTGGCGGCGATCACCAACGCCTGAAGATAATGCGGCGCCACCTGCGACAAGGCATCGTCGATCGCCGCGCGGGTAATGATCAGGTCCGTTCCCCGGGCGCTCGCATTATAAGTTTCCGACATCTCGCCCGCCCTTTGCAGCGGCACCCGAATCAGCGTGGCGGCAATGAATGGCTCGAAAACCAACTCTGCCACGTTATGTTCGCCAGGCATGATGTGCCCGGCGCACTCCGTGTGGGTGCCGTGACAATGCGGCACCAAAGAGATGCGGGAGGCATTGCACGCCCCCCCATGCTCTACGCTGGCCAGCGAATCGCCGTAGCGCAAGGGTGCTGCGCTCGCCGGTGCCACGCCGTAGATATTGGTTGGGTTGTCGCCCAATTTCAGCATGGCGGACAGCGGGATCCGCTCATGGTGATGCACCCGGTGCCGCCGGCCGCGGTAGGTCACCTCAATGCACTCCATCCGCTTCCTCCCTGGTTTTGGTGAGCGCCAGCGCGGTCAGCTCGCGAATTTGGCTGTGCAGGATGAATTCGCGAATAGTGAGGGAAATGTGCATCGCTTGGCGAATGGCGTGCAATAGCCGTGGGATCTGCAGCGAGTTGCCGCCCAGGCTGAAAAAACTGTCCGTCACGCTGATGTGTTCCTGCATCAACACGGCTTGCCAGATTTTCTGCATGGCGTGTTCCGCCTCGCTGGCCGGCGGCACGTAATCCGTTTCGGAGGCCGAGTAGGTTATCGTCGGGGCAGGTAGCCTGCGAACGTCGATCTTGTTGTTGTTGGTCAGCGGGAAAGCGGACAGCACCATAAAGCTGGAGGGGATCATGATGTTGGGCAGCCTGCTCTTCAACGCCGCGCGCACGGATTTCTCGTTTAACTCCGCGCCGGGCACCATTTGCAGGTAACTGACGATCCTGGCGTTATTCCCTTCTCCGACGATCAGGCTCAAGGCATGCGCGATGCTATCCATGGCGGATAAATTGAGGTCGATCTCGCTGAGCTCAATGCGATGGCCGCGAATTTTTACCTGGTGATCGTTACGGCCCAGGTATTCCAATTGCCCACGGCTGTTGAAGCGCGCGATGTCGCCGGTTTTATACAGGTAACGGACGGCACCAAGGACCTGGCGTTTGATGAACGCCTGGGCGCTCAGCGCACCGTTGTTCCAGTAGCCCGGAGATACGCCGGCGCCGCCCAGGCAAAGCTCGCCGAAAGCGCCGCTGGGCACCAGGCCGCCGGTCGAGTCCATGATGAAAGCCTCGGTCATGTTTATCGGCGTGCCGATGCAGGTGCTGTCGCCCTCAAAGGTCAGATCGGCACAGGTTGACCAGATGGTGGTTTCCGTCGGCCCATAGACCTGCAGCACCTGAGTGGCGATGCGCCGCAGCTGTGAAAGCAGCGCGACGGGCATTTTTTCGCCGCCGCACAGCACCGTCAGCGGCCGGCTGCCCGCCGCCGGTAAATGGCTGACGATGGTGCCCCAGACGGTCGGGGTGGCCTGAATGACGCTGGGTTGTTGCTGCTCGATAAAATGATAAAGCCTGACGGGATCCATGGCGGTTTCCCGCGGGCACAGCACGACATGGGCACCCGAGACCAGAGAGCAAAACAGTTCCAGGCCGAAAATATCGAAACTGATGCTCGTCAGGCTCAACATCTTGTCAGCAGGCCCCAGGGCCAACCGGTCGGCAAAGTCATTGGTGAAATTGTTCAGATTACTGTGACTAATCATCACGCCTTTCGGGTTGCCGGTAGAGCCTGAGGTGTACATGATGTAAGCCAGCGGATCCTCTTCTCCGTTCGAACGCGTTTGCTCAACGGCGGGGCGGGCAGACAGTATTGACTCGAAAGTCACGTGCGGGCAATCCGTCGGCACCGCGGTGTTTGCTTCGTCGGTGACCAGGATTTTCGTTCGCGCATCGTCAATCATGTATCGCACGCGATCCGCCGGGTAATGGACATCAATGGGAATATAGTATTTGCCGGCCTTGAGCGCGCCGAGGATCAGCGCCGCCACCCTGCAGCTCTTTTCCATCATAATGCCGACAGAAAACGCGTTGCTGTCCAACTCGCTCAGGTAATGGGCGATATGCTCTGAGAGGCGCCACAGTTGCTCGTAGCTGTAACTCTCTTTTTCGCAGCTCACCGCCGGCAAATCCGGCTGCCTGCGTGCCAGGTCATGAATTTGCTCGATCAGCGTCCCGCGCGCGCTCTGCGTCGTATTGCTCGCCAGCTGTAAAAGCCGGGTTTGCTCCGCCTCGCTGAGTGGGTTGATAGCGGCAAGCGCCATCGAGGGGGATTGCGTCAGCAGCTGATGCAGTACCTGTTCATAATTGTTCAGCATCATCTGCAATCTGGCGGCGTGGAACAATTCGCTGGCGTAATCAATCTCAATGCTGATGCCGTCTGCGGCCAGACTGAAGTTCCAGGTCATGTCGAACATCGAGAAACCCGAAGACACCGGCAATTTTTGCAATGAGCAGTCATGGAGACCTGCCTGGCACACGTCTCCGGCGTTTTGCAGAATGGCCATGATTTGGAACAGCGGGTTTTTGTTCGATACGCGCTCGTAATCAAGCTGGTGGAGAATGCGGTCGAAGGACAGCTGTTGGTGCCGATAGGCGCCCGTACAGGTTTCCGTCATTTTACCGATCAGGGTTGCCAGGGTGTCATCCGCGCTCAGCACCGTGCGCAGCGGTACGGTATTGACGTGGAATCCGCTCACCTGCTCGAGGTAAAGGTTGTCGCGCGCGGCGATGGCGCTGCCAATGACAATATCGTCTTGGTTGGTGTATTTACTCAGCAGATAGGTCAGCGCTGCGGTAAGCAAAACGAAGGGAGTCGCGCCCAATACCCTGGCGCGCTGTTCCAGCAGCTCCGCGACGGCGGGATCCAACCGGCGGCCTATGCGTTCGCCGGCATGCGTCGGTGCCAGGGGGCGAGGCATGTCTAAGGGGAAATCCAACTCTCTGCACGCGTGCAGTTTTTGCTGCCAGTAGGCGATATCGCTCTCGAGGCGGGGTTCCCCGGCATCATTGACGATATCAATTGTTTGAACCTCGGGTACCGGCAGTGCGTAGGGGCCCCCGCCGCACAGATAATTGTATTGCCGCCAAAGATCGTTGAGGATGAGATCCTCACTCCAGGCATCAGTCAGAATGTTGTGTTTCACCCACACTAACACGTGGTGCTGGTCATGGTACTGCACCAAACGCAGGGTGACCGGCGGGCGGCGGGTAATATCGAAGGGGGCGGCGCAAAGCTGTTTCACCCTGTCTTCCAGAGGAGGATGCTGCCCGGTGAGGGTATGCCCGGCAAGGTTAATGGGAATATGCGGCAGCGCATGCTGATAGGCGATGCCCTGATCCTCGCCGAATTGAGTACGCAGGCTTTCATGTTTTTCATAAATGAAATTGATGGCCTGCTCGAACAGCGAAAGATTTAGCGGCCCGCGGATCTCCACCGCAATGGGCAGGTTATAACTGCAATCATCAGGATTCAGCGCGCTCAGGTACCACAGTAAATTTTGCTGGGGGCTGAGCGCCGCACGGCGTTGCTCGCCGATGGGGACGGCCCTGTCGGCGGAGACCGCCTTATTCTCAATATATTCCGCCAGTTTACGTATCGTATTGTTTTGGAAAAGGTCGGCGATATTCAGACGACAGCACAAATCCCGGGCGACCAGCGAAACGATTTTACTCATGGTAAGCGAGTGTGCACCCAGGCAGATAAAGTCCTGCGTGACGTCGGCACGGGTACAACCGATGGCCGCGGTCACGATGCGCTCCAGGATCACTTCCGTTTCGGTTTCCGGCAACGCCATATCGCCGTCATCGTCTTCTATAACCCAGTTTTCCAACTGCTGGCGCGCCACTTTGCCATTGGTGGTCAACGGCAATGCAGGCAAGAAAACGAAAGCGGTCGGAATGGCGGCTGCATGCAGCAGAGGGGCCAGCGAATGCCGCAAGCCATCGGCGGTCAGGGCCGGCGACGAGGCTTGCACAAACGCCACCAGCGCTTTGCCGGCGGTCTGCGGTTTGGCTACCACGCACACGCTTTCTACCTGCGGATGGGTGCGAATGGCCGTTTCCACTTCGCCAATTTCGATACGCACGCCGCGAATCTTGACCTGATGGTCTTTGCGGCCAATAAAAATAATATTGCCCTGTTTATCCCACTTGGCGATATCGCCCGTTTTGTAAATGCGTTCTTTACCCGGATTGCCGGGTAGGGCGATCGTGATGAATTTTTCGCCGGTCAATTCGGGCTGATTCAAATAACCGCGGGCAAGGCCGTGCCCGGCGATGCACAATTCACCCTCGAAGCCGAGGGGCTGCAGATTATTGTGCGCATCCAGGATATGGCAGCGGTAATTCTTCAGCGGTTTACCAATGCAGTTCCAGGCCACGCCGGGCTGATATTCGCACAGAGAGGTGGCGATGGTGGCCTCTGTCGGGCCATAGCCGTTGCACAGACGAGTCTGCTCCGCCCACCAGGCCACCACATCCGCCGGCGGTGCATCGCCCATCACAATCATCGATTTTAAACCGCGCCAGGCTTCACGTGGCAGCAATTCAAGGATGGCCGGGGTAATGGTGATATGGTTCACCTCGTGCCGCGCGAGGTAACGGAATAAGGCATCGGTTTCGGTATGCAATGACGTAGGCGCGAGGTAGAGCGTTGATCCGCTGATCAAGGCACCATAAACATCCCAGCCAAAAGCGTCAAAACCCAGAGAGGCAATCGACAGGACTTTACTGCCGGTTTCCAACCGCATGAAGTCGCGATGGTTTTGCGCGACATTGGCAAGCCCCTCACGGGTGATCATGACGCCTTTAGCTTTGCCGGTGGTGCCCGAGGTGTAACAGAGGTAAGCCAGGCCATCGGACGGCAGGGGAAGAGGTGACGCCGGCAGGGTCATTGCCGGGTAGTTAATGGTTGCCGGATCAATGCACGGCGCATTCCCCGCCTGCAGAAGAGTATCGGCCAGGATCAGCGTGGGCCGCACATCATCAAGGATATTCTGATTGCGGGTCGCCGGGGCCTGCGGGTCGAGCAGAACATAGGTCTTATTACTTTTCAGTATGCCCAGCATTACGATCGGCAGCAGGGCGGATTTCTGCATGGATACGGCGATAATGTCGTGGCCGTCTACGTCGCCGCGGTGTTCGAGCAGCCAACAAGCCATTCTGTCAGAGGCGTCATCGAGCTCAGCGTAGCTGTATTCTCTGTCGTCGGCATGCAAGGCGATAAGCGCAGAATTTTCCGCCGCCGTACGGCGAAACAGGGTGACGATATCTTGGGAAAGCAGGGCCGGCTCCGCGGTATCATTGAAGGACGCCAACTGGCGTATTTCATCAGGAGAAATGACCAGCGGTGCGGTAGCGGGATCGTCCTGAGAGATGAGCAGCGCGTCCAGATAGTCGGTGAAGCGTTGGAAACGGGCATCGTCCCCAGTTACCGTGACCAACACGCCATCGCCGACGGGGGCGAGGGTGATCATCGCATTGGCTTGCGCGTATCGGTTTTGTTTGAGAATGCCGGTTTCATTGAAGAAGAAATGCCGCAGGTTTTGATTCTCCGGCGTGACCTGATCTTCGGCAAGGGTGTGGAAGTCAGCTTCTTTTCGCCAGGTGACGAAACAGAGATCGGTCGCGCAACGCCCCTGGGTTTGGTCACCCAGGCGCTGTAAAAGCGTGACGATCAAAGCGCGCAGGCGTTCTGGCGGCGCGGAATAACATTTCTGGCCGATGCAAGGAGGCAAACTGATATTGTCAGGCAGTATGCCGCGTGACAGAGAGACCACTACGTCGCAGATTAAGTCTTTCAACTGCGCTGCGTTATTCCGTTGGCTATGTCGGGTATCGGGTATCAGGCTGCCGCACAGGTAGCCGGTTTTTTCTTTTTGAATAAAGTACAGGGATAAGTATTCTTGTTTTTGTAAACTATCTACATCGGTGATTATTTCTTTATTTGACGATATCACCAGAACGTTTTCAGATAATTTCTGCAGTCGTTGTAATTCATCCTGATGATTGTTTGTCGTTATTATCAGGTCGATTTTTCCGGCTGGTAGAGAGGATGAAGATAACGGGTAAATATGATGACCATATTCTTGTATTTCTGAGGTGAGCGCTTCCCCGCAATGAATATCACCTGAGAATACTATGTTTAATAGTTCCACATTGGCTTCCTAGTAATAGTGTAACGTGAGCATCCGGTGCTGATGCCCCGTTTTTATTCGGTTTGTCTGTTTTATGCCTGCGTTATTTTCGACATCGGCAGGTCTTCGAGTATGCCCGCTTTATCCAGTGCCAGCAGCATCTGCTGCGTAACAATATTATTGGTTTCCCATGGCTTGGTGTCGGCAGGTGGATAAGTGTCGTGAATGACGGCGGCGATGGCTTCTGCATCCATATTCAAATGACCTAACATCCGGGCGCTAAATTCTTTAGCGATGGCATCCGTCGTATAGTGTTCAATAAAGGTCAGGATAGGGCGTTTCATCGCCTCTTTTGCATGCATATCGCTGTGGCGCCATATATGCCCAAGTATCTGTTGAGAAAAGCGGGCGTGTCGGCCTTCGTCCGCGACATGGTCTTTCATGATCTGATAGAAGGAGGGGAAAATATCTTCATTGTCGATGACATCGATGAGATCGGTGGTTAACGCCTGTTCTGACAGGGAAACGCACACCAGCCGGAATAATTCTCGGTGTTCATCCGGGGTCTGGCCAAGCGCGAGCGCGAGCGCGAAGGACGCTTCGGTGTCTTTCGGCATGCTCAGCGGCGCTATGCCCGTCATTTGTTCGACCTGATTGATAAGGTCTAGTGCGACCAGAGCATGATAGGACTCATCTACAACGACGGTTAATGCATCCAGGCGCATATCCGCGGGGAAATCGACGCCTGCGGTATTTTTGTACAACTTGTAGGTTGAGTCATTAATAATATCCAGCTCAATGTTGGCGATGCCATTCAGATAGTGATAAAGCGTTTGGACCTGAATATAGCGCAGCGCTTCGTCACCCAACGCCGCCACGCGCGGGTGCATGCAAAGCGGCAGACGTTCCGTAGGGAAATATTGCCTGGATTGGTAATCTTGCTCATTAAGTATACGACGCGGACGGGAACGGACAATAGCAGCGCGATCCCATTTTTTCAGGGTTGTTTCAATTATACTCACGGAAAGAATCCTTCTTTAGTAGAGTTCGACTTCAATATCCGACAACGGATAGGCACAGCAAGCTAATATAATATTTTCCTCAAGCTCATCTTCGGCCAGGGCGCTTTGTTTTCCATGACGCACTTCACCTTTGACTAACAACATTTTGCAACAGCCGCATTTTCCTGCGCGACATAAATGTGGAATATCGATACCTTTGCTCTCAAAGTTATCTAATAGTGACTTCTCGGCGCAAAAGCTACCCGTGTCCTCACCATCAAGAATAACCTGATAGTGGGCGTTTTTTGATTGTGAAATCATGGCGGGGATTCCCTTAGCTATTAATTAAATGGTGTGGTGTCCATTATTCTTCCCTGATTGAATGAGATTTTTATTATGTGCCTTGATGGCGGAATAACAGTAGCTTCTGTGTTGTTTATTGTCAACATGAATGGTTAATAACTTTAACATTTCATTAATTTTTGCATTGTCTTTTTATTTTTTTAATGGTTAATTCGTTAATTATTTCTTTTTTTATTTTTACAGGTGAAGATGTTCATATTGCAAGAAGTGTCTTTGTAATAATTGATTTTAAAATTATTTTATTTGGCAGCGGCTGCCGGTGGGGCGTTGAATATTCACTTCTGTTGGAGGCCAACCTTGGGAGCTTGTCCCGTTAACGAAAAAGGGCAAGCTTTCGCTTACCCTTTGGCTGGAGCAGTGCACAACGTCGCTATTTCAACCCAACCCGCCAATCCGCTGCCGGATCTCCTCCTCAGGCAAGTCCACGCCGATAAACACCAGCGTACTGCGCCGTTCTTCCTCCGGCAGCCACTCGCGGTCCCAGTCGGCGTTATACAGCCGTTGCACGCCCTGGAACAGCAGCCGGCGCGGGTCGTCCCTGATCGACAAAATGCCCTTGTAGCGCAGCAGGCTGTCGGCGTATTCCAGCAGCAGGCCTTCCATCACTTCGGAAATCTGCATCAGTTCCAGCGGGCGGTCGTGGTACACCACGATCGACCGGATGTCGTTCTGCGGCTGCGGAATGCGGCGGAACAGCGGGGCGGGCGGCGTCAGGTTCAGCCTGTCGTTGAGCGTAAAGCCTTCGATGCCGAACAGCAGGCTCAGGTCGATATCGCCGTGCGTCACGGTGTAAACCGGCGCGCGGGCGTTCATCAGCTGCAGGCGTTGGATCAGCGCCTCGCAGTCCGGCGCTACGTCGGTTTTGCTCAGCAGAATGCGATCGGCGTAGCCCACCTGCGCCTGTGCGATGCTGAACTGGTTCAGTTGTTGGTCGGCGTGCGCGGCGTCCACCAGCGTGATGATGCCGTCCAGCAGGAAGCGTTCGCAAATGAGCTCGTGCGAGAAAAAGGTCTGGGTGATCGGGCCGGGGTCGGCCATGCCGGTGCATTCGATGATCAGCCGGTCGAATTCCAACTGGCCGCCGTCTACGCCATCCAGCAGATCCAGCAGCGCGTCTGCCAGCTCGTTGGCTTTGCTGCAGCAGATGCAGCCGTTGCTCAGGGTGGTGATGCGGCTGGCGCGGTCGCCAATCAGCGCATTGTCGATCGGCACTTCGCCGAATTCGTTTTCGATAACCGCAATCTTGTAGCCGTGGTCGGCGTTCAGAATATGGCGCAGCAGGGTGGTTTTGCCTGCGCCCAAAAAGCCGGTCAAAATGGTGACGGCGATGGGTTTCATGTCGGGTCCTTATTGGCTCAAATCAGCAGCAGCGCATGCCGCCTTTGCCGTCGCCGCCGTAGCGGGCCTGCTGGCGTTCGCGGAAAAACTCTTTATAGGTCATCACCGGCTTGTCCGGGTGGTTGTCTTTCATGTGCTGGACGTAGGTATCGTAGTCAGGCACGCCCACCAACATGCGCGCCGCCTGCCCGAGATATTTCCCCGCCTGGCCGAGATTTCCGAACATGGCCTGTCCTTATTGATTGAAGAGAATACCCTGCGTAATAGATCTCATTATATCCAATAGATTTCAAGTTGCAGGTAGGCGGCAACTGAGCGAAACCCCAGGAACTTGGTCCACCAAGTGACTGGGGTGAGCGACAAATCTACCGGGAGCAGATTTGAACGCTGCTTGCAGCGGCCCCGTAAGGGGTGAGGCCCAAGGATGGGCCGAATAGTGCAGCCAACACCCCTGCGGCTTGAAATATGAAGGATATATGCAGGGTATCCGTTAAATCACCATCAGTGCTGCGGCGAAACTTTGACGTCCCCCTCAGTTACACCGTGGGATGGCGCTTCTTCGGGCACCGGCACGTACGGCGTTTCCTGGTCGCTGCGGTTCGGGTTTTTATATGCCGTCATCGCGGTTTTCACCCCGTAGAAGATGATGCTGTACACCACCAGCAGGAACAGAATGCTCAGCCCGGCGTTGGTGTAGTTGTTCACCACGATATGCTGCATGTTGGCTACCTGCTGGGCGCTCAGCTCGGCGCCGCCCTCGGCGATTTTGCGTTTGTACTCGCCGGCCTGGAAGAAGAAACCTTCCAGTTGCGGGTTGTCGCTAAACAGCTTCAGGCCCAGCGCATAGGTGGTGCAAATCAGCAGCCACACCGCCGGCAGCACGGTGACCCAAATGTATTGGGTACGCTTCATCTTGATCAGCACCACGGTGCCCAACACCAGCGCCACGGCCGCCAGCATCTGGTTGGAGATGCCGAACAGCGGCCACAGGCTTTTCACGCCGCCGAGCGGATCGACCACCCCTTGGTACAGCAGGTAGCCCCACAGCCCCACGCAACCGGCGGTGCCGACGATACCGGCCACCAGCGAGTCGGTTTTTTTCAGGAAGGGCGCAAAGTTACCCAGCAAGTCCTGCAGCATAAAGCGGCCGGAACGGGTGCCGGCGTCCAGCGCAGTCAGGATGAACAGCGCCTCGAACAGAATGCCGAAGTGATACCAGAAGCCCATATTGGCGCCAGGGATGATCTGGTGGAACACGTGGGCGATGCCCACCGCCAGCGTTGGCGCGCCACCGGCGCGGTTCAGCACCGAAGGCTCGCCGATGTCCCTGGCGGTTTGCAGGATCTGTTCCGGGCTGATGACGAAGCCCCAGGAGCTGACGGTCGCCGCCGCGTGGGCGGTCACGTCTTTGAGCGACGCCATGATCATCGGCGCGTCTTCGGTGCCCAAACGGTGCAGGTCCGGCATGGTGATGCCCAGTGCCGCCGGTGGGGTGTTCATGGCGAAGTACAGGCCCGGTTCGATGATCGAGGCCGCCACCAGCGCCATGATGGCGACGAAGGATTCCATCAGCATCGCGCCGTAACCGATAAAGCGCGCATCTTTTTCATTGGCCAGCAGCTTCGGCGTGGTGCCGGAAGCGATCAACGCATGGAAACCGGACACCGCGCCGCAGGCGATGGTAATGAACAGGAACGGGAACACCGAGCCTTTCCACACCGGCCCGGTGCCGTCGACAAACTGCGTCACCGCCGGCATTTTCAGCTCGGGGTTGAGGATCACGATGCCAATCGCCAGCCCGACAATCACGCCAATCTTCAGGAAGGTGGCCAGATAGTCGCGCGGTGCCAGGATCAGCCACACCGGCAGCAGGGCGGAGACGAACGCATAGCCAATCAGCGTGAAGGTGATGGTGGTGTCTTTAAAGGTCAGCGCCGGGCCCCAGTACGGATCCTGGGCGATCACGCCGCCGAACCAGATGGATGCCACCAGCAGCACGATGCCAATCACCGACACTTCACCCACCCGGCCGGGGCGCAGGAAGCGCATGTAAATGCCCATAAACAGTGCGATCGGCACGGTGGCGCAGACGGTGAACACGCCCCACGGGCTTTCCGCCAGGGCTTTCACCACGATCAGGGCCAGCACCGCCAGGATGATGATCATAATCAGGAAGCAGCCAAACAGCGCGATGGTGCCCGGCACCGGGCCCATTTCCTTTTTGATGATCTCGCCGAGCGAAGCGCCGTTGCGGCGCGAGGAGATGAACAGCACCATAAAGTCCTGCACCGCCCCCGCCAGCACTACGCCACCCAGCAGCCACAGCGTGCCGGGCAGGTAACCGACCTGCGCCGCCAGCACCGGGCCGACCAGCGGGCCTGCGCCGGCAATGGCGGCGAAGTGGTGGCCGAACAGCACGTTCTTGTTGGTCGGCACGTAGTTCAGGCCGTCGTTGTTGACCACCGCCGGGGTGGCGCGGAAGGCGTCCAGTTTCATCACCCTGGTGGCGATATACAGGCTGTAATACCGGTACGCCACCAGATACACCGCCACCGACGCGACGATGATCCACAGCGCACTGATGTTTTCGCCACGGCGCAGCGCAACCACGCCCAGGCAGGATGCACCGAGTATCCCCAGTAGCATCCACGGAATGTGTTTTAAAATCCCCTCTCGGTTCATGAGGTGTCCTTAATATTCTAATCTGCAAAAAAATGAGTGAGTTAATCCGCTTATAAGATGTTTCAGGCGCGTGGCCGGGGTGCGGATAACGGTGGCGCCGTAGGTTTGGCAACAGCTCATCATTGCGGGTTAGGGAAAGGGAAGACATGTGAATTTCAGTCAGCGGTTCCCTGCGCTGGGTGAACGGTTGAAATGGGCAGGTGAGCGGTTGGAGATGTGTGAGAGATGAACGGCATCGGGTGTGGCCGATGCCGTATGCAGCAGTTTCGTGGGTTGCGTCAAACGGAAGGCGTTTCCTCGCCGCTCATTATCGCCATCACTTTTTTGGCGAGCCAGGTGGCAAGCGCGGTGCCATTCACCGTCAACCCCTTCACGCTCACCATTACGCCAACCCCGGCGGGAGAGTCTATGTGGCCGGGGGCGTCGCGGGCTATCAGCAGATGGCAATACCTCCCCCTCGGGGAAGGCTCGGTTTGGGCGGTGTTGGCTTGTTGGAGCCATTGATCCCGTTGGTCGATGGTCGGCGGGCGATAGCTATGGTCTGGCATGACGCTGTCCTCTATCAACACGCCGGAAGGGGGCGTTCAATCAAGATGGCTTATATTTCGTACGGCGCGGGGGCGGCAATGTCTCGCCGCGTACCTGCTGGGATATCGGCGACAACCGCAAGCCGGCGTAAAGAAAAACGCCGGGAAAACCTGATGCGGCCGGCGTTCCTGCACGTTCAGAAAGAGGTCGGGTTGTTCGGCAAAGAGGTGAACCCGCGGGGGCGCGAACCGGAACGCCGGCGGGTGGCCGCCTGAATCAATAAATCTTCCTGGCGTTGATCCCGGCCGGGAAGATGCCGGTGGCGAAGATGTGCCCGTTAACCTGCAACTGGTCGTCGGGCAACATCTCCAGCGGGTATTCGCTGGCCAGATAGCTGAGGAAGTTATTGCGGTCGTCAAGCGACTGAAAGCCAATCAGATCGTAGAAAAACAGCGACTCGATTAACCCGCGGTGCTCGGGGATCTGCCTGAGCACCGCCGCCGACGGGAACGGCAAGTGGAAAAAGAACGCGCTCGGGTTCAGCAATCCTTGTTCCTTCAGCGCCTGGCCGCAGGGCAGCAACTGGTAATCATCAATGCAGATGATGTCGTCTGGGCAGACATATTCGCAGGCGATGTCGGCGAAATGCAGGTTGAGCTGCCGGTAAGCCCGGTAATTCTCCGGCGTGAAATGCGCTTTCTCCGACTGGTTGTGGAACACCGGCCACAGGCCATCGTGATAGTAGCCCTGATAGTGGCGGCAAAACTCGTCGATCGACAGCGGGAAGGTCACTTGCTCATAGCCGACGTTGTGTCGATAGTTGATCGGGCGTTCGCCAAAGTTCTGCACGTCGCCGTTCCAGCCCAACCACAATCCCCGATCCGCCTCACGCGCGCCATCGGGCGAAAGAGCCTGCGTGGCGCAGGCCAGATCTTTGCTGTCACACTGCCTATTCGAGATCAAAACCAAACGGGACATGGGGCTTTCCTCTTCGCATTGCGTATTCATCGGCGGATAGCCGCCGCGTTACAGCATCCAGCTTATTTCCACCTCGGTGACCTGCTCTTCAAAACGGCGCAATTCGGCGGTCTTGCAGGTGTGCCACAGGGCGGTAAACGCCGGGCCGAGCATTTCGCGCAGCGGCAAGCTTTGCCGGAACAGCGTTAGCGCTTCTTGCTGGCTAAGCGGCAGCGCCGCCGCGTCGTCGTTTTCATACCCGTTGCCGCAGGCCGCCGGGGGCAGCGGCAGTGCGTGTTCCAGCCCGTACAGCATGCCGCTCAGCATCGCCGCCACCGCCAGATAGGGGTTGGCGTCGGCACCGGCCAGCCGGTATTCGATCCGCTGGTTGGCGCTGTCGGCGCAGGGTAAACGCAGCGCCACCGTGCGGTTGTTGTGGCCCCAGGAGGCGCGCAGCGGCACGTGCATGCCTGGGCGGAAACGGCGGAACGCATTGATGTTCGGCGCGAATATCGCCATCGAGGCCGGCATCAGCGCCAGCATCCCGGCGATCGCCTGCGTCATGGTGGCGCTCAGCTCGCCCGGCGTGCCGGCCAACAGGTTGTGGCCCTGTTCATCCTGCAGGCTGAGATGAAAATGCAGACCGCTGCCGGCGGCCTGCGCGCAGGGCTTGGCCATAAAGCAGGCGTGCTGGTGGTGTTTTTCCGCCATCTGGCGCGTCAGCCGTTTCAGGGCCAGCACCTGGTCGCAGGCTTCCAGCACCCGCGCGCTGTGGTGCAGGTTCAACTCGTACTGGCCGGAGGCGGCCTCGGCTACGATCCCCGTCAGCGGCAGCGCCTGCAGCCGGGCCTGATGCTCAATCTCATTGAGCAGTGCGTGGTGGCGCGCCGGCGCATCGACAGAAAAACTCTGCGTTGGGCTGTGGCCGGCCCCGGCGGGCAGTTGCTGCGGATCGTGCAGATAAAACTCCAGCTCGGCCGCCACCACCGGGTAATAGCCTTTGGCATGCAAGCGCCCGAGCAGCTGTTGCAGCACCACGCGCGGTTCCAGCTCGCAGGCGTCGCCATCGGCATCTTTCATCGTCAGCAGCAGTTGAGCATGGCGTTGCGGATCGCGGGCGCAGGGCCGCAGCGTGCCGGGTACCGGCAGGCACAAGCGATCCGGTTCGCCCGCCTGCTGGCCCAGCCCGCTTTCCTCGATCACCCGCCCGCCGAGATCCATGGCATAAATCGACAACGGGAAATAGCAGCCCTTATCCAGCGAAAACAGTTCGGCCACCGGCAGCCGCTTGCCGCGAAACTGGCCATTGAGATCGTTGAGATAAATATCGACGTGTTCGGTATCCGGATAGCGCTGTAAATACTGTTCGACTTCTTTGCGAAACGAACGCGATCGCGAGGCCGGAATATCCGCCAGTAGAGGGTTGAAGCCAATAATATTAGAATACATGGCGGCCCCCGAACTTAATGGAACACGCGGGTTCAATAATAAAAAAGGCAGGGTATAAACACATGCGGCATCCGTCTCGTGAGGCCATTATGGCGATGTAATGATGTTATCCGCGCCTCTGAAAACTGTCTGTAAAAACGCCGTAACTTTATTTCCGCCCGGAATAAAAAAGCTGTAAATAATACGCGGCTGTCCGATGGCTGAATAATAAAAGGCTGCATATACTGCGGAGAACAAAATAAATCGGAGAGAGCCATGTTCAGAATCGTTATCCTGCTTGCCGCCGTCATCACCGCCTTCCATGCGGCAGCGTCATCCGAAACCGCCTGGGCCAAGGGCGATAACGCGTTGCAGGCTGCCTGCCTGAAGGCCAGCGGATTGAAAGCGGCCAAAGCCGCCGGGGCGATCATTCATTATGATGACGCAGTCGGTTACTCGGCGCTGTTGATCAGCGGGCGCTACCCGCAGCCGTTTATGAAGAACAAGCCGGGCAAGGCGCTGTGCCTTTACCAGCGGGCGACCCAAAAGGCGGTGGTTCAGGAAGCCGACGGGTTTTTGGGTAAGCCGTAGAGGTGGGGGCACCGAAGCGCCCCCGGTCTTGATTATTTCAACGCGATACGGATCACGTCATCCGGATCCGTGGCTTCTTTTTCGCGGCTGGACGCCTGTTTGACGCTGACGTACAGCGTCTGGCCATCCGGTGACAGCGCCAGGCTGTTCGGGTGGGTCGGCGTCTTGAGGGTGTTCAGCAGCTTGTAACTTTTGGCGTCGATCACGCTCACTTCGCCCGCCTTGCGGTGGGTCACGTAAACTTCATTGCGCGCCGGGTTGAACAGCACCGCCAGCGATTCCGGTACCTCGATTTTGCTCAGGACGGTGCCGTCGCGGGTGTCGACAACCAACACCTGCGCTTGCTTGGAGTCGGTGATAAACGCGCGGTGGGTGGCCGGATCCAGGCTGATGTTCAGGAAGAAGTGCTCTTTGGCTTCATCCAGCTTTTTGCGGGTGAGCACCTTGTTGGTTTTGGTGTCGATAGTCACCAGTTCGCCGTCGGCGTTGGTCACATACAGGCGGCCGGCTGCGGCATCCAGCGCCAGGCCGGTGCCGTATTTGCCGGTATCGGCGATGGTGGTGCGCAGGGTGAGATCTTTACCGTCCACCACCCAGACCACGCTGGATTCGCCCAGCCCGGTAATGTACAGCGTGTCGGTCGCGGCGTCGGCCACCAGCTCACGCGGTGCCAGCGGTTTTACCGTCTCGGTGCGTTGGCGGGCATCCAGCACCAGGCGGCCTTTCACTTCGCCGGTTTTGGCGTCGATAGCGGTCACCGAGTTGTTTACCGTGTTGCCGAAGAACAGCGTATCGGTCTTGCCGTTAATCGCTGCGCCGAAGGGCTTGATGTCGTTGTGAATCACCTGGGTGATGTCCAGCGTATTGGGATCCAGCCGATAAACCACGCCGCCCTTGTCCAGCTTGCGGCTTTGCGAGGTTGCCAGGTACAGCGCGTTTTCGCCCTGGCTGTACACCAGCTCGTAAGCGCCTTTGCCTACCGGTTTGCGCAGCAGTTCAGGCTCGCCCTGGGCGAGCAGCGGGGCGGAAAACAGCATCGACGTGAGCAGCAGCAGCGGGAAGGTGGCGCGTGCGCCAAAGCGGCGGCTGGTGGTGGTGGCAGAATTCATAACCTCTCCATGGAGTTAACGAAGCATATCGCCCACAGGGCGGTTGCCCTGGAGCCAGGAAAGCTCAACATTGAATAAAGGGAAAATCCGGCCGGTCGCGTCGTTGCGCGCCGATCCTTGTGTTTGAGAATAGTAATCATTATTCATGCCGAAGGGGAGCTATTTCGGCGTGGGTTGGGGTGAAAATCACAGTGTGAAGGGGGGCGAAAGGTCACCATTGCCGTTTTGCCGCGTTGGATTCCTTGTTTTTCCTGTGGCTGGATAACGAATAATTAATTTATCTACGTTATTATTCGAACGCTGTAATAATATTTATTTGTTATCACTTATAATAAAATCCTGATAATAACGGAGGATTCTATTGGTTAAAAATCCTTTTTTCGTATGTTACGCAAGCAGTTAATTACATCGTCTTGCATTGAGTTACAATTGAATACTTTTATGGTGAGAATATAACCCTGCGGTGGATAACGATAGGTTATGACATGAGTTTTTATAACTTGCGTCATTTGCACACATCGGGTAATTGTTTATGCGTGAATTAAGATCACCGCATTTATAAAAATAACTTTTCGGGCAGGGGTAATAATGAGATATATAAAAACGCCAATATTCATTGGCGGTGTTGTGCTGTCGGTGTTATCCGCCAGCGCGCAGGCAGAGATCACCATTCTGGATAAAAACCCGCAAAGCAATGTGTTGCTGGCGCCACTAAGTTTAAAAGTCGGCGGCAGTATTCGCCCTGAATGGATATTTAATAATGGCCCCGAGCCGGGATATTATAAAAATGGTCACGACGGCGGCACGCGCTTTCGCTTTAGCGGCGACTATGCGCTGACGCAGGATACCTCGATTATCGGCTACTACGAGTGGGGGGTCGATCTGGCACACGCGCTGAGTTGGGATGGCCACTACAACGAAGACGGCAAGCGCGACCATCAGCGCCAGCTGTATGGCGGCTTCAAAGATGACCGCTACGGCACCTTAACCTTCGGCCACCAATACGGCATTTATTATTCGGTCGTCGGCATTAAAAGCGACGTCTGGGATAACGATGGCCATGCGGGCGGTACCGGCATTGGTATTTCCGGCGACTACGACGGGGGGAATAAACCGAAGAACAGCCTGAAATACACCAATGATTTTGGGCCGCTCACCCTGTACGCCAACTATTTATTGCCGGAAGACGATCTGCACACTGCCGATAATCTCAGTTATCGCCGCAAGGGCGGCGGCGGGTTGGGCTTCGATTATAAGGTGACGAAAGAATTTACCTTCAGCGCCGCCTACAGCTACACCGACGTGAAGATTAAAGACAACCTGTATAACGAGAAAGACTACCACCAGCAACTGTCTGGCACCGCGCTGACCTGGCAGCCGAACAACTGGTATATCGTCGGCACCGCCAGCTATTACAAGGACTATGTGCCAAGCACCCGCGAACGCACGCTATCGCATTATTTCGCCGGCAGCGGCTATGGGGTGGAAGGCTTCGTCGGCTACACCTTCAATATCGACAAGCCGTACCTTAAATCGATTCAACCTTATGTGGCGGCGGACTCGCTGCAGCTGAAGGGCGACGAAGACTACCACGCCAATCACGTTTACCTTGGCGCGGGCACCACTATCGGTTACGGGCTGTCGGTGTACGTTGAGCGCACGCTGGCCAACAGCAGCGACAAAGAGCCGGATTCCACCTGGATTACGGTGTTCTACGACTTCTGATGTTTCCCGCAGGCCGGCGTCGATGCCGGCCTTTTTACATTGCTATTCCGCTGACCACCGCCGGGTCTGAGGCATTTCTCTCGGCCAGATAGCGCGCCGGCGGTTTGCCCACCGCTTTGCGAAACATGGTGACAAAGCCGCTGGCGCTCTCATAGCCCAGATCCAGCGCCACCTTCTGCACGCTGTCGCCCTTGGTCAGCCGTTGCAACGCCAGCATCACGTGCAACTGCCGCCGCCAATGGCCGAAGCTCATGCCCAATTGCTGCTGCAGGGTGCGATTGAGAGAGCGTTCGCTCATGCCGATGCGCAGCGCCCATTGGCTCAGGGTGGCTTTGTCCGCCGGATTGGCCAGCAGGCGTTCGGTCAGTTGGCGAATGCGCGCGTCCTGAGAGACCGGCAAATGCAGGTTCTCGATCGGTGCGTTGACCACCTGATCCAGCAGCACGGTGGTCAGCCGCCCTTCCGGGCCCTGTTCGTCATAGAGCGGATCGAACCCGCTGGCCTGCAACAGCAGCTCGCGCAGCAACGGCGACACCGCCAGCGTGCAGCAATGGGTGGGCAGGCCGGCGATAGCGTCCTGATCGACAAACAGGCAATAGCATTCGGTGTCGCCGGCCCCCTGGGCGTTATGCAGCACGTTGCCCGGCATCCAAAGCGCGCACTGTGGCGGCACCAACCACAGGCCGTTTTCCGCCTCGCAGCGGATCATCCCGCGCACCGTATAAATCAGCTGCGCTTTGCGGTGGCGGTGAGGGGCCATCTCCCAATCGCTGCTGATGGTGGAACCCTGAACGGCGAAAATCGCCCGTGGCACCTGATCGATATCGAAACGCGGCTTGGTAATAATGGTCATGAGAATAGTTATCAATGTGGCGCAATTGAAAAACATTATGTCCTGATTGTGCAATGCGGTCTAGCGCGGGAGTCGATAAAGTAGGCGCCAGTCTTGGCTCTTTGAGGGGGCGTAATGTATCAGCAACAGGTAATCATGCAGCTGCTGGACTGGATTGAGCAAAATCTTGACCAGCCGCTGACGCTGGACGATATCGCCGCCAGGTCCGGCTATTCCAAATGGCATTTGCAGCGGTTGTTCAAACAGGTCACCGGCCATGTTCTGGGAACCTACGCCCGGCGCAGAAGGCTGAGCGCGGCTGCGCGCGAGCTGCGGCTCACCCACATCAGCGTGGCCTGCATTGCCGATAAATACCAGTTTGATTCTCAGCAGACCTTCACCCGCTGTTTCAAAAAGCAGTTCGGTTTGCCGCCGGCCGGCTATCGCCGCAGCCCGGATTGGGCCAGCCACGGCATGCAACCCCCGCTGCGTTTGAGTGAAGGGCCGTTGCCGCAGGCGGACATTGTCACTCTGCCTGCCATGCAACTGGTGGGGCGTACCCGGCGTAGCAGCGGCGCCCTGGAGCCACTGCCGCATCCGAAAAACGAGCTGCGTCAACACGCCTGGCGCCAGATGGTACGCACGCAAGCCGAACTGCCGACGGTGGTGTATGGCCTCACCAGCCTGGAAGCGGACAGCCGCCAACGCGGTGCCAAACGCGTGGTCTATACCGTGGCGCTGGCGGATCAACAGGCGGAAGGCGAGGCGGTGTTTATCGAGCAAGGCGACTATGCCAGTTTTGCCTATCAGGGCAGGGTGGAAGAGTTGCAAAACTTTATCGCTCGCCTGTACGACACCGCGATCCCGATGATGAAAGCGGTCCGCCGGCCTGGGCAGGATATCGAGCGTTTTTACCCCACACCGGGTGGGGTGTGCAATGGAGCGAGCACGGCGATCCGTTGTGAATACCTGATCCCCATACGCCGAATGACACCGCCAACCGCCGCGCTTTAGCGGCGTTTTTCACAGTAATTCATCTTCACGCCGCAGCAGGTTACAAAAAAGTGCGCCATGACACCGGTAATGTTTAGCACTTAGGTCAATGTGCACATATAATGCGCATCCGGTCATTTATGGCCGAAAATAACCTATATCAATAATCTGCCAGTGGCCACCGACCAACACGAAGATGAAAATGAACATTCGCGCGTTATTAACCCTGTTTACGGCGCTGGTTGCATTCAGCCAGGCTGCCTTCGCTGTCGTTTATCCTTTACCTGCCAAAGACAGCCGTCTGGTTGGTGAAAACATCCAGATTACCGTACCGGAAGACAGCAAACTGCCGCTGGAGAGCTTTGCCGCTCAATACCAGATGGGCCTGAGCAATATGCTGGAAGCCAACCCGGGCGTGGATCCGTTCCTGCCGAAAGCGGGCAGCACCCTGACCATCCCACAGCAGTTGATCCTGCCGGACGCTCCGCGTCAGGGCATCATCATCAACAGCGCCGAGATGCGTCTGTACTACTACCCGAAAGGCACCAACACCGTGGTCGTGCTGCCAATCGGTATCGGCCAGTTGGGTAAAGACACCCCGCTGAACTGGGTAACCTCGGTACAGCGTAAAAAAGACGGCCCAACCTGGACGCCAACCGCCAAAATGCGTGAAGAATACGCGGCAGACGGCGAAATCCTGCCGGCAGTGTTCCCGGCCGGTCCGGACAACCCGATGGGCCTGTATGCGCTGTACGTTGGCCGCCTGTATGCGATCCACGGCACCAACGCCAACTTCGGTATCGGTCTGCGCGTGAGCCACGGCTGTGTGCGTCTGCGTGCTGACGACATCAAATATCTGTTCGACAACGTGCCGGTCGGCACCCGCGTGCAGTTTATCAACGAGCCGGTGAAAGCCACCGTTGAGCCGGACGGTTCCCGTTACCTGGAAGTGCACAATCCGCTTTCCGCTAACGAAGAAGAACTGAAATCCAAAGATCCGGTGCCGTTAACCCTTTCTGCCGCCGTGGGCAAAGTGGCGATGGATCCTGCCGTTAACCAGAGCGAAGTGGACGCGGCGATCAAAGCCCGTTCCGGTATGCCGGTTAAAGTGAACTGATAGCCTCGGGCTTCAGTGATTGCGATAAAAGACGCCTTAGGGCGTCTTTTTTTTATGCCTTTCGGTCACCATCCTCTGTCGTCAATATCGCATGGCGAACTCATCTTTATTATTTCCCAATCATCGCCTTCAATACTAAAAGCGCGGACTCGTAATGGGCTTTATTGGCTGTTTCAAGATACCTGTTATCGCGCGGGTTCCGGATCAATTCGGCATTGATTGCAGCCAGGCAAACGCTGGGCTGGATTAATAGAGAACGGCAAAAAAGAGGCTGACAGTGAGGAGGTTTAAAGATGGCTTATGATGATCTTCGAAGTTATTTATCTGCGCTGGATGAGGCCGGACAATTACTCGAAATTACAGAGGAGGTTCAGGCGGAACCGGATATTGCCGCGGCGGCAAACGCAACCGGAAGAATCGGTGAAGGCGCCCCGGCCATTTCATTCAGGAACATTAAAGGATTTGAACATGCTCATGTGGTCATGAACGCCATGGGATCATGGCAAAACCACGCCATTTCCCTGGGGCTCCCGCCGACAACGCCGGTGAAACAGCAAATCGATGAGTATATTCGCCGCTGGGATCGTTTCCCTGTCTCTGTGGAACGCCGCGATAACCCGCCCTGGGCTCAGAACGAGGTCAACGGCGAGGATATTAATCTGTTTGATATCCTTCCGCTGTTTCGCTTAAACGACGGTGACGGCGGATTCTATCTTGATAAAGCCTGCGTCGTTTCCCGTGACCCTGAAGATCCCGGGCACTTCGGCAAGCAAAACGTCGGCATTTATCGTATGCAGGTGAAGGGAAAACGCAAGCTTGGTCTGCAACCTGTACCAGTGCACGATATCGCACTGCATCTTCATAAAGCCGAAGAACGCGGAGAGGATCTTCCTATCACCATTACGCTGGGCAACGACCCGATCATTACGCTGATGGGGGCGACGTCGCTGAAATACGATCAGTCGGAGTATGAAATGGCCGGCGCCCTCCGTGGAAGTCCGTACCCGATAGCGGCGGCCCCCTTGACTGGCTTCGATGTACCCTGGGGTTCTGAAGTCATCATTGAAGGGGTGATTGAAGGCCGCAAGCGCGAGCTTGAAGGCCCTTTCGGTGAGTTTACGGGCCACTATTCCGGTGGCCGCAAGATGACGGTGGTGCGCATTGATAAGGTTTCTTACCGCTCACGGCCGATTTTTGAATCCTTGTATCTGGGCATGCCCTGGACAGAAATCGACTATCTGATAGGGCCGGCAACCTGCGTGCCGTTGTATCAACAGCTGAAAGCCGAATTTCCGGAAGTGCAGGCGGTGAATGCGATGTATACCCATGGGCTTCTCGTCATCATTTCAACCAAAAAACGTTATGGCGGTTTTGCACGTGCGGTGGGGATGCGGGCAATGACCACACCGCACGGCCTTGGTTACGTGAAAATGGTGATCATGGTCGATGAAGATGTTGACCCCTTTAACCTGCCGCAGGTCATGTGGGCGTTGTCCACCAAGGTCAACCCGGCCGGCGACCTGGTGCAAATACCAAACATGTCCGTGCTGAGATTGGATCCCGCTTCCAGCCCTGCGGGTATCACGGACAAATTAATCATCGACGCGACAACGCCGGTTTATCCGGATATGCGTGGCCACTACAGCCAGCCGGTCAAAGACTTGCCCGAGACCGCTCTTTGGGTGGATAAATTAACCGCCATGCTGGCTAACCGCCATTAAGGAGCTCATATGATTTGTCCTCGTTGTGCCGATAAGAAAATAGACGTCATGGCGCATTCGCCGGTCAAGGACGTATGGACGGTATATCAGTGCCGGCACTGCCACTATACTTGGCGAAACACCGAACCCGCCCGCAGAACGGAACGGGAACATTATCCGCTCGAATTTCGCATGACTCGGCACGATATCGATAATGCGCCGGAAGTGCCGACCATTCCTCCGCTTCTGACGAAATAAATCCGAAGGCGGGTAAAAGCCCGCCTTTTTCTCACCCCGTCCGATCGGTACATCCTGTCACTATTTTCACATTTACGACTCTGTCATCAGTACGGCGATAGGCCTGAATCCCAGTTATTTCGATAAAAACTAGAGCTAATTAACGGGTTATATATCCTCTGCAGCGCCTGGGGTTGAAATAATCTTCGCAAAAAATCCAGGCTGTGAGAATAAGATCACAAAAGCGTAACGAAAGGTAAACAAAGGCCTCCTATATTGGCTGCTTTGCTTTTGGGAGGGAGTGCCATGCGTAACTGGAACGAACCGAAAAAGAACAAGGCGCACATCGAGCTGATCCCGATGATCGACGTGATGATGTTTTTGTTGGTGTTTTTTGTGTTGATCAGCCTGAACGTCATTCCCGCGTTGGGACTGAAAACCCAGTTGCCATCCGCCGGCAGCGCTCAGCAACTGAAGCCGCAGAAGAAGGCGATCATCACGTTGGGGGCAGAGGAGCAATTGCAGTTGGACGGCCAACCGGTGGCGCTTAACGCGCTGGTCAGCACGCTCAAACAGCAGCAGCAGGAAAACCAGACCACCACCATTATCGTCAACAGCGACAAGGGCGTTGCGGTGGAGCGGCTGGTGGCGGTGATGGATAACCTGCGTCAGGGCGGATTCTATTCCGTCTCCATCGCCACACGGAAGCTGTGACATGTATCTGCTCTATCGTTCACGTCACCTTTTCAGCTGGCTGCCGGCGCTGATCGTGGCGGGTTGTTTGCTGTTCGCCAGCCAGCAGGCTGCGCTGAAAATCCAGCCCCGCTATGACGACACCACCATGGAACTGGCGCTGGTCGAGCCGGAGCCTGAACCTCAGCCGGAACCGCCGGTGGAAACCCCACCGCAACCCGAACCCCCGCCACCGGAGCCGCAACCCGTTCCTGAACCTGTGGTGCCGGCCCCTGAGCCGATTATCGAGGCCAAGCCGGTTCCCAAACCGCAGCCCAAACCCAAGCCCAAGCCGGTGAAAGAGAAAGCCAAACCGGCAGAGAAGGCCAAACCGGTATCCGCACCGCCAACGCCGAAAGCGCTGGTCAGCAAACCTGCGCCAACGCCGGCCGCGCCTGCCGCGCCGAAGGTGAATGCCCAGGCGATCGAAAACGGTTATTTGCAGGCACTGCGCCGCGAACTGGAACAGCGCAAGCGCTACCCGAGCGGGCGGCAGGCTTCGCTCGAACGGCCGCAGGGCAACGTCGAGGTCTGGCTGGAGGTCGATCGCAGCGGCCGTGTGCTCTCTTCCGGCATCGCCAACAAGGCTGCCAGCATGCTGCTGAACCGCGCGGCGATGGGCAGTTTACAAAGCATCAGCCAGGTGAAGCCGTTCCCGAGCGACGCTTTTGCCGGGCAAACAACAAAACGATTTTCAGCCACGTTCAATTATCAGGCGCCTTAGCGACCTGGCATAACAGTTTGATTTTTAGGGGATGGAAACAATGAAGTCTTTCAATCGATCTGGGATTTATCTGGCGGTGATGTCGGCGATGTTGCCGGGCGCGGCGCTGGCGGCGGACACCACCGACGTCGGTACCATCAGCGTAAAAGGGCAGTCGCTGGGCGGCGGCATGATGGTGCAGGACGACAGCGCCAAGGCGCGCTCCACCGTCACCAAAGAGGCGATGGACAAAATGCCCGCCGCGGCCAATGCCATCGACAAACTGAAATACACGCCGGGCCTGAACGTCAACAGCAACGACGCCAGCGGCCTGAGCGGCGTCGATTACACCATGCGCGGCATGAACTCGGATCAGATCGGCCTGTCGATGGACGGCATCCCGATCAACGATTCCGGCAACTATGCGGTTTACCCGAACCTGCTGGGCGACTCGGAGAACCTGGAGGAAGTGTTCGTCACCCAGGGTTCATCCGAGGCGGATGGCCCGCACATCGGTTCCAGCGGCGGCAATATCGGCATGGTGACGCGCCGGCCGGCAAAAGATTTCGGCGGCTTCGTCAAACAGACGCTGGGCAGCAATAACCTGAGCAAAACCTTTGCCCGTCTGGAAACCGGCGAGTACAAGGGTTTCAGCAACTGGATTTCCTACTCGCACACCGAGGCGAAAAAATGGCGCGGTGAAGGGCGCGAATATTCCAACAAGTTCGAGATGAACTCGCTGTACGAAGACGGCAACGGCAACAGCAGTAACCTGGTCATGAAGTACAACCGCCAGCAGAACGTCAACTACAACACCCTGAGCAAGGCGCAGTTCGAAAACGACGGGCGTTATACCGACTACGCCACCACGCCGGAATACAACAGCAAGAGCCAGTTGAACAAGTACTACAAACTCAACCGCAACCCGTTCGATACCTTCACGCTGTCCTTCACCCAAAAGTTGCAGCTGCGCGACAATCTGTCGCTGACCCTGCAACCCTATTACTACTGGGGCAACGGCGGCAGCTTCACCGGCCAGACGGCGTCGGTGCTGTCCAATACCTCGGACAAGGCCGGCCAGTATGACCTCAGCAATTTGCAGTCCAACACCTATTATCGCCCGTCGTGGACCCAGACCTGGCGCCCCGGCATTACCACCAAGCTGAAGTGGGACATCAACGATCAGCACAGCCTGGATATCGGCTACTGGTATGAACGTGCGCGCCAGTTGCAGACCCAGCCATTTATCAGCATCAAGGACGACGGCAACCCGGCGCAGATTTCGGGCAAACCGGGCGGTTCCGATCAGGTGCAGGACGCCAACGGCAATACTGTGCAGGGCCGTAACCAATACACCATCACCCCGGCGCAGAAAGTGTGGCTGCAGGACACCTGGTACGCCACGCCGGACTGGACCTTCGTCGGCGGGCTGGCCTATCAGTACGTGGAACGCAAAGGGGACAACCGGGGCAGCCTGTACAACGTGCCGGAGAAGCGCGATGCCACTTACCACGAGTTCCTGCCGAACTTCAGCGCCAGCTACAAGCTGAACCAGGAAAATCAGGTGTTCTATAACCTGACGCGCAACATGCGTACCCCGCCGAACTACGTGCTGTACAACGTCGGCGACTCGATCAGCACCAAGCCGGAACTGAGCTGGAACCACGAGCTGGGCTGGCGTTTCCAGCAGGAAGACATGCTGATGAGCGCCACGCTGTTCTATATGCGCTACAGCGATCGTCAGGTCTCCACCACCAACGCGTCCGGCGACTACGAGATGATGAATATCGGCAACGTGGAGAACAAAGGGCTGGAGCTGGAGTGGAGCGGCCAATTGCCGCACAACTTTAACTACTACACCTCATACACCTATACCCAGTCGAAGCAGAAGAACGACATCGTCAGCAACGGCGGGCTGCCGCTGCCGACGTCCGGCAAAGAGGTGCCGAACGTGCCGAAAAACCTGCTGAACATGACGCTGGGCTACGACGACGGCCTGTATTACGGCAGCGTCAGCGGCAAATACGTCAGCTCGTTCTACGGCGATCTGACCAACGACGAGAAGATCGGCGGCCGCACGGTGTTCGATCTGGCGGCGGGGGTGCATTTGCCGGTGGACAAGAAAATCATCAAAAGCGCAGCGCTGCGCTTTGGCGTCAGCAACCTGTTTGACAAGGAATACCTGACCTCGGTGCGTACCACCACCTTCAACGCCGCGCCTTATGGCGGCGTGAAAGCCAGTACGCCGTATTACAACGTCGGGGAAGAGCGCACCTTCAGCGTGTCGCTGGAAGCCACCTTTTAACTCATTTTAGGGGTATGTTATGAATGCCAATTTGTTGCACGACATTATTTTCTACGTGATGTACGCCGCACTGGCGATTGCGCTGGTGATCATTATCGAACGCGCGCTGTATTTCGCTTACACCCAGCGCCAGGCCCGTCGGTTGGAGCAGGCGCTGACGCCGGACGTGCATCGCGCCGCCGATCTGCCGGATGAACTGACCCAGCGCAACAGCCTGCCGCTGGCGGTGATCGCGCCGGTACTGGAGCAGAAGCACCGTGCCGGTGACCGCGAAGCGATAGGGGATCTGGTCGACGCGCAGTACCTGTTGAGCAAACCGCTGATGGCGCGTGGTCTGTGGCTGTTGGAAACCATCGTCACCGCCGCCCCGCTGCTGGGGCTGCTGGGCACGGTGATGGGGATCATCGAAACCTTTAAGGCGCTGGCCGCTTCCGGGGTGTCGGAGCCGAGTCTGGTGTCCGCCGGCATGGGCACCGCGCTGTACGCCACCGGGCTGGGGATCGCCATCGCGCTGCTGTGCCTGGTGGGCAACAACTACCTGCAAAGCCGCATGGAGCGCATCAACGAACTGCTGAAAGTGTTGTTGATCCGTGCCGGTGCACCGGCCAGCCGCCCGGAAAACGGCAGTCGCGAGCAATGGGTTGACAGTGAGGCACCGCGCTATGCCTAATGGCCATCGACCACGGCGGCCATTAGGCCGCCTTTACACGGCGTTATGGGGTAGCTGTTTGTTGATGTTGAGCCAGAGTGCGGCGGCGCGTTTTGCTATTCCCGGCTACGAGCTGGTGTATACCGCGCCGGTGGAAACCGCGTTGCAGGCGGATGACCTGCGCAACACCGCCGAGGTGTGGCAGCAGATGTTCGATGCGGCGAAAACCCGCATCGATCTGGGCCAGTTCTATGTGGCGAACCAACAGGGTTCGCGGCTGGACGGCGTGCTGCAGCACCTGAAAGCGGCGGGCGAGCGTGGGGTGAAAATCCGTTTTCTGATGGAAGAGAAGGGGATCCGTATCTCCACCCCGGAGACGCTGGAACAGCTGAAGGCGATCCCCAACCTGGAGCTGAGGATTATTCCTTACCAGCGGTTGAGCGGCGGTATTTTGCACGCCAAATACCTGCTGGTGGACGGCGAGCAGGCGTTTGTCGGCAGCCAGAACTTCGACTGGCGGGCGCTGGAGCATATTCATGAAACCGGGCTGCGCATCAGCGATGCCGGGGTTGTCGGGCAGATTCAGGCGATCTTCGAGCAGGACTGGCGGGCGCAGGCGTTGCTGACGGCGGATAAACCGGTGCCGCAGCTGGCGTATCAGCCCACGGCGGCAACGCCGCAGGGCAACTATCTGGTCGCCAGCCCGCGCGCCTATAACCCGGCCGGCGTAATTGACTCGCAGGTTGAGCTGCCGCGTCTGCTGGCGAACGCCAAACGGCAGGTGTGGGTGCAGGTGATGGACTATGCGCCGTTGTCTTACGGCCCCGAACGCAGCCGGCCTTATTACGCGGTCATCGACAATGCCCTGCGCAGCGCCGCCGCGCGTGGCGTGCAGATCGAGCTGATGGTGGCCAACTGGAACACCAAAAAGCCCGATATCGCCTGGCTGAAAAGCCTGGCGCTGGTGCCGAACGTGCAAATAAAGGTGGTGACCATTCCGCCGGCCAGCCACGGGTTTATCCCGTTCGCCCGGGTGATCCACAGCAAGCTGATGACTATCGACGGCGAAACCGCCTGGGTGGGTACCAGCAACTGGACCGGTGGCTATCTGGATAACTCGCGCAACCTGGAACTGGTGCTGCACAACCCGGCGATGAGCCAGCGGCTGGACACACTCTACAGCCAGCTGTGGGACAGTGTTTACGCCGAACCGCTGAAACTGGATTACGACTACCCGGCGCCGAAACCGGGCGGCTAATTCAGAAGGGGCCAGGCCGGCGTGCGCTGAGCCTGGCGTTCAAACCCTCTTTCTCAACCTTGTGCGAGTTGAAACTTACTGAAAATTAAGCCTTAAATAATAAGAATTAAGATCGAATTATTATCCTTTCTTATATATTTGCTGGCGCCAGATGGCAATTAGGTTACAGAACTATCGATGGAATCTTAAAGGCGCCAGCGATAGGTTTCAGGCCAAATTTAACGTTGGGTAACTCAAAGCCATATTCTGCGCACAGGCTGAGATCGTATTTTCGCTTATCCAGATGACGAGAACGATTTCCGGTTATTATATATTTTTAGGATAAAATCCATGAAGAAATTGAGTCTTTCTTTTCTGTTGCTAACGTTAGTCGCAGGATCGTCATATGCCAATGATGACGGTTTCCGGTTGAAGGTGAGTAATAATAACAAATGTGATGTTAAAGTGGTTTTAGGGGCGCCTGAAAGTGATGAAGTCCTTATTAAGTCTGGGAAAGATTTCGATCAGGTTGTGAAGGCGCAAAATACGGCGATTTACCCGGCTCAGTCTTTGACGAATGATCAATGCCACTTTGATCAAACGTTGGAACTCACTGTTGAAGGTGACTCTGCGGAACTTATTAGTTCAAATTGGGACGGCAAACTCAAACCTTTATATATTAGTGGCGGTCTTGGTGGGGTTCCTTACATCTTTGATAAAACAGTTACCGGTGGAACCAAGAACGCTATCGGCGTATTAAACAGAAGTTTCTCCAAGTCTGCGGAGGCTTCAGACGTGCGAGAAGTTATCATCAGCGTTGATTCCGCCCGACCGGGGTTTATGTCGTTAAATTAAGTAGCCGAGATAACCCGTCAGTAAAGCAAGGGTCATTGGAGGAGCCGAAGGTACGGCTCCTTCATGGGTATTCGTCAGCCGGCAAGTACGTTGAACGGTACGCGGCGGGGGTAAGGCCGTTCCGCGAGTGCCTGCTGGCGGCCCATGGAACGGCCTGACGCTTATTGGTCTTTCTTCTTCCTACTGAAGATTTTCAGCAGTACGCCAACCAGAATGCCAATGGCGATGCCGGTGAAAATCCAGCCGATGATACCCATTTCCGATCTCCCGCTATTGCTATGATCTCATTATATTATCATTCGACGCGGAATGCGCCTTCGATCATCAGTTGCCGTTGCGCGGCGGTATAGTCGATCAACGCGTTTTTGCTGTTGGATTTCTCCAGCGTCACCGCCAGTTCGTCGCTGGAAATCGGCAAATCATCCTGCCAGAACGGCGCGATGGCGTTGCGGGTAATAAATTCGATCAGATAGCGTTCCGGGCTGTCCTGCTGTTCGGGGAACAGGCGTGCGGCCAGATCGCTCATCAGCGCGCGCTGTTGCGGCTGCTCGCTTTGCGCCAGCAGTTCGAGGAAGGGGAGCAGCAGGCGGCCGCAGACCTGGCCGTGATGGTAATCGTGCAGCGCGCCAATCTCGCCGGCAATGCCGTGGATCACCCCCAGCCCGGCGGCGCTCAACGTCAACCCGCCAAGGTAAGAGGCTTGCATGATGGCTTCACGGGCGCGATCGCTGCGGTTGAGCGCCGGCCAGGCGTCCAGGAAATGGCGGATGCCGGTCAGCGACATCTCGCGCGTCATGGCGCTGGCGGTTTTGGACAGATAGGCTTCGAACAGGTGGGTAAAGGCGTCGATGGCGCAGTAAGCCAGCACCGGGTCCGGCGCGCCCTGCAGCAGCTGCGGATCCAGGATGGCGGTATGCGGCACGAAGTTGTTATGGCGCAGCGAGGCTTTCACCTTGCTGAGCCGGGTGTCGGTGATCACCGCGTTCTGGGTCACTTCACTGCCGGTGCCGGCAGTGGTCGGGATGGCGATCAGCGGCAGGGTAGCGCCGCTGATTTTGGTATCACCGATCTTTTCCATATAGCGCAGTGTCGGCAACGGGTGCTCCACCAAAGCAGCAAACGCCTTGGCGGCATCCAGCACGCTGCCGCCGCCTATCGCCACCACCCGTTGCACCTTGCCGCGCCAACGCGCGACCCAGGCGTCGATCTCCTGCGGCGAGGCTTCGTGGCTGACGATCTCGGTGCCGATCAGCAGCGGCGTCAGGGCATCTGCCAACGAGGCATACACCACGCCATTGAGGAATGAGCGGCAACTGAACAGCAATGTCGGCTGGGGATCGGCGGCCAGTAGTGGGATCAGTTGGCTAATACTGCCGTGGCCGAACCAGGTATGCCGGTTGGCGATCGTCAGGCTGGTGGTCATGTTTTCTCCTTGGCGCGGTAAAATCACAGCATAAGCCAGCATCGGCGGGTGAACCACTGCTTTTCACTGCCTGAAACTCATTTATTAATATATTAACAATATCCGCGCGCGACCGGCTGCCATAATCTGGCGAAGCTGTGATTTGTTTAACATGCGAGCAAGCGAAACCTTGCATTTGGCGCTGTTGAGTGCATTTTATAATAAGCAGGCCACGACACCGCCGGTTTTATCCGGAGCAAAGTAATTGTTAATTTATTAATGATGGCGAGGGCGGAGATGAATATTCAGGTCGAACGATTATCGACGGTGATTGACGCGGTAGCGACCCCCAGGTTTTATCCCAGCCTGCTGGCCTGGATGGAGGGTTTCTTCGCCTTCGACAACGCCATTGTTTATGCCTTCGAACGGGGCCGCGCGCCGCGTTGCCTGCTCAAAACCGAGCGTGAAAACAGCGATGCGATCAACCAAATCTACCAGCAGGGTGCTTACCTGCAGGATCCGTTTTATCAGGTGCTAAGCGGCGGCGACAGCGGTGAGGTGTTTTCGCTGCGTCAGTTGGCACCGTGCGGTTTCTATCACACTGACTATTACCGTAATTTTTACCGTAAAACCGGCTGGCACGACGAGGCCGGCGTGCTGCTGCCACTGACGTCGGAACGTGGGCTGGGGGTGTTTTTCGGCTCGGCGCGCCAGACGGTGGGGGTGCGTTACCCGCAACTGGCTGAGTTAAGGGGCGCGTTGACGTTGCTCAAAAGCATCGCGCGCCTGCATGACGAAGTGGTCGCCGCGCCGGTATTGCCGGATACGGCAGAGAACAGCAGCGTGCAGGTGCGCTATCTGTTGACCCCGCGAGAACGCGAAATTGTCGATCTGATCCTGAGCGGCTGCGGCTCGCAACAGATTGCCGACCGGCTGTTCATCAGCCTGGGGACGGTGAAAAACCATCGCAAGAACATCTACGGCAAGCTGGATATCGGTTCGCAGGCCGAACTGTTCAACCTGCTGTTGGCCGGGCCGAACCGCCGCAGCGCATAATGTTAATTTTTTGTAGCAAATGTCCCTAAGGGGACATGGTGGCTTTGCCGGCCGCTCCCGATAATCCGCTGTAGGGCATAGGGTCTTCGGGAGTGCGGCAGTGAACAATAATATCGAATCGTTAACTTACTACGCGGCAACCAAAAAGTACGATCTGCGCTTCCCGACGCTGGAAGACGATCTGGACGTTGACGTGGTGATCATCGGCGGCGGCTTCTCCGGTATCAATACCGCGCTGGAGCTGGCGGAGCGGGGCATCACCAACATCGCCATTCTGGAGGGGCGCCATTTGGGCTACGGCGGCACCGGGCGCAACGGCGGGCAGGTGATGGCCGGCATCGGTCACGATCTGGAAAAAATCAAACGCCACGTCGGGCCGTCCGGGCTGGAAACCATCTTTAAAATCAGCAACCTCGGCGCTGGCATTATCCGTGAGCGCATCAAGAAATACGCTATCGACGCCGATTTCCGCTTTGGTTACGGCTATCTTGGCAGCAATGTGCGCCAGGAGAAAACCCTGCGTAGCTGGCTAAAAGAGTTCAGGGCGGTATCGCCGAATGAAGAGATCGAACTTTATACCGGCGCGGAAGTGAAACAGGTGGTGGGATCCGACGCTTACACCTGCGCATTGAAGCACATGGGCGGCGGCCACGTGCACTCGCTCAACCTGCTGCTGGGCGAGGCCAAGGCATTGAGCGGCTACGGCGTGAAAATCTTCGAAAACAGCAGCGTGCTCAACGTCGAGTACGGTTCGCGCATTCAGGTTCGCACCGCCATGGGCTCGGTGCGCGCCCACAAGATGCTGTGGGCGTGCAACGGCTTTCTCAACGGCATGGAGCCGTTCATCCATAGTAAAACCATCAACACCTACGCTTTCCAGCTGGCGACCGAACCGCTGCCCGAGGAACTGATCCGGCGCATCAGCCCGATCCGCGGCGCCTACAGCGACATTCGCCCGGTGATCGATTACTACCGGGTCACCAATGAAAACCGCCTGCTGTTCGGCAGCGCCACTCGGTTGATCGAGTACATCCCGGCGGATCTCAAAGCCTGGAACCGCAACCTGATGCTGAAAGTGTTCCCGTACCTGCATGACGTGAAGATCGATCTGGCCTGGGGCGGGCCGCTGTGCTGTTGCGCCAACCTGTTCCCGCAGATAGGTACCTTGCCGCAGCACGACAATGTGTTCTACGTACAGGGCTATTCCGGCTTTGGCGTGACGCCAAGCCATATCGTCTGCAAAGTGCTGGCGGAGGGCATGAGTGAAGGATCTGATCGTTACGATCTGATGAGTTCTATCCCGCACGCCAACATCTTCGGTAAAGATCGGTTGCGCCGGGTGATGACCACCGCCGGCAAGGCCTGGCACCAGACATCCGGCTACTGGAAAGGCCGCCGTTAATTCTTATCAGAGGAGAAAGACATGAAACCATTACTGCTTAAGCAGCCGCTGCCTGAACTGCTGGAGATGGGCAGCGTCAGCAACCTGGGTGCCCGAGTGATCGCAGGTTCCCCGAACGTCGGGATAGCGACGCTTTTCGGTGAGCCGACCGATAACCTGAACTGCGGCGTTTTCAGCTGTACGCGCGGCATTTTTGTGATGGAGTATCCGTTTGCCGAGCACGCCACCGTGTGGGAAGGGACCGCGACGTTGACCGATGAGAACACCGGGAAGTCCGTGCAGTATCAGGCCGGGGATTCGTGGTTTGTCGAAAAGGGCACGCCGGTGCGCTGGGAAATCACCTCCGATCGTTTTGTAAAACACTATCTCGCCATCGTCGAAGGTTGATCTCACCGTTAGCCCCTCTCCGCCGGGAGAGGGGAAATCCGCTATCCCAGCACCCGCTCGATAAAATCGGTGACCCGCTTCAATATCTGATCTTTGTTGGTTTCGTTAAAACTCTCATGCCGCCCGCCGGGGTTGATCATGGCGTCGAAATCGCTGCCCTTCAGCCGATCGATGGCGGTCTGCGATTCGGCCATCAGCACCAGCCGATCGTCATCGCCGTGTATCCACAGCGTAGGCAGCGTGCCGAAACCCGGCCCTGCGTTGATTTTTGCCAGGATCTGCTGCATGGCGCGTAGCGTCGGTCGTTTGAATGGCCCGTGCCACACCAAAGGAGCGGCCTGATAGGCTTCGCCAACGGCCGGATCGCGCGATAAAGTGGCGGTATCCAGCGGTTCGTTCGGGATCGCGGGCAGATCAAGCAAGTCGGATATCAGGGTTCTTTCGCCAATCAGCGGGCCGGATAGCACCAGTGCGCGGATACCTTCGCGATAACGCTGGGTATAACGGGTGGCGATCATGCCGCCCATCGAATGGCCGATGACCACCAGCGGCACGTCGGGGTGCAGCCGCTGAAAATGCTCTACTACGCGGCGAACGTCGTCGACTACGGCGTCATAATCCTCAATCAATACGCGCTCGCCCTGCGATAGCCCATGGCCGAGGTGGTCCGGGCCAAACACGCGTGCGCCCAGTGCTTCCAGCGTGCGCGCCACGTACTGATAACGGCCAAGATGCTCGCCGTAACCGTGTACCAGCAGCGCCAGAAAACGCGGCCGATCATGGCTCCAGTCATGCACCGCAATATCGCCATGGCCACCTTTGATAAAGCTAATCTTTTGTTCAGACATAGTATTTTCTCATCGGCAGGATAACGGAAACCCTATTCAGCGTAGCGGCAAAACGGGAATGACGTAGGGGCACAACGTGCGGTGGTCCAGAAGAAAACGACATTTCGAAGCGTTGCGTCCGTGCAGCCATAAGCAATCGCTATGGGTGAATTAACCCAGGGCAATAAAGCTGCTGGCCACCAATTCGGTGCGGTTTGCTACCTCGGTTTTGGCAAAGATATTGCGCATATGGGTTTTCACCGTCGAAAGTGAAATGCCCAGTTTCAGGGCGATGCGTTTATTGCTGGCCCCTTCGCGCACCATATTGACGATCTCCTGCTCCTTGGCGGTCAGCAACTGGGCTTCGCCGCCCGGCAGCAGATCGCGCGTCGCCAGTTCTATCAGCGGCAGTACCGCCCGCAGGCGGCCGCGCTCCACCTCGGTAAACGGCGTATCGCGGATCAAAGAGACGCCGGCGATAATGCGTTTACGCTGGCGGATAAAAATCTCCGTCATATCGCGCATGTCATTCGGCAGCATAAAGTCATGATAATAGTGGCGATTATTGGCGATGGCCGCCGGGCTCATGCCGACCATGCTGATATCCTGCTGGTGGAAATTGGCGGGTTTAAGCGGATCAATCTGCTGAAAATGGGTCAGATATTGCTGATGCGTTTTATCGGAAATGCCGTGCAAAATATAGTGGTCTGGCCGCAGATCTTGATTGACCAGATAAAACACCCCGGCGGACACCGGGATCAAATGCGCAATGGTAGTCAGACAGCTGTTGATAAAGGCATCGGATGATGTGCTGTGCATGATTCATTTCCCTCCTTTACCTACCCTGCGTTCTGGAGAATGCGTCGTTCAATATATGAACGATCCCAGCATAGTTGTAGCAATTCGGTAACACAATAAGAACATATTAACAACGTGAGCCTGATTGCAATAAAATACATAAATAACAAGGCAACGCCCCCCGTTTGGCTGGGGAATGGGCGGCCTTGCGTCAATATTTAGTTAATATATTAACGAATGGCATGCCTCCTTCCCGCTGAATTTAAAGTGATTTCCCCTGCCAGGGGGACGGCGCTGTGCGTATCGCCGGTTGGCGACCCCTCTTCGCTCGCTGCCGGCGGCTCGTTCCTAAGAACGATGGACAGACGCGCTGTTCCCCGCATTCTCTCGAAAATCCCCTCATCGAGATTCAAACCATAACGGCTGGCCGGGCTAAAAAGATAAGAGGAAAAAGCTATGGTTCGGCCTCGTCCTTAAGGACGATAGCCAGTATTTTCCTTTCCTCTCTATAGTGAGATCGCCGCTAATTGCGGCGTAAACCTGCACAAACAACACCAGGGCAAAAACTCTAAGAGGAACTACCCATGAACCTGTCGTCGCGGCTTCATGCCCACCTTGAACGGGGCAAGGTCGGATTCCCCACTACGCTGGCCAGCTCGGTTGGGGTGATTATGGCCAGTCCGGTGATCCTCACCGTCACCAGCGGTTTCGGTATTGGCGGCGACACCTTCGCGCTGGCGATGCTGATCGCCTTCATCATGATGCAAGCCCAGCTCACCACCTTTTCGGAGGCGGCGGCGATGTTGCCGACGTCCGGCTCGGTGTATGACTATATCGCCTGCGGCATGGGCCGTTTTTTTGCCATTACCGGCGCGCTGTCGGCCTATCTGATTGTGCATATCTTTGCCGGCACCGCCGAAACCATTCTCTCCGGCATCATGGCGTTGGTGAATTTCGAACACCTCAACACGCTGATGGCAACCCACAACGCCTCCTGGATGATTGGCGTCGGGTTGGTGATCCTGTTCGGCCTGCTCAATGCGTTTGGCATCGAGGCGTTCGGCAAGGCGGAGATCGTGCTGACTTTCACCATGTGGAGCACGCTGGTGATCTTCGGTATCGCCGGGCTGCTGTCGCCGCATGCGGTGCCGCTGGAAGGCTGGTTCGGCAGCACGCTGAGCCTGGGCGATCCCTTTGCGGTGTTCAGCCTGATCGGCATGGCGATGTTTATGTTTGTCGGCTGTGAACTGGTGACGCCGATGGCGCCGGAGATCAAAGGCTCCGCCAGAGTGATCCCGCGCGCCATGTCGTTGGGGCTGTGTGGTGTGGCGGTCTGCATGGCGCTTTACGGCGCCGCGCTCAGTCATCAGGTGGAGAACGTGGTGGTGGATGCCGCCAACGGCGTTCACTTGCTGGACACGCCGATGGCGATCCCGGCCTTTGCCGGGCAGGTGATGGGCGAGTTCGGCAAATATTGGCTCGGTATCGGGCTGCTGCTGGCCGGGGCGGCGACCATTAATACGCTGATGGCGGCGGTGCCGCGCATTCTGTACGGCATGGCGCTGGACGGCGCGCTGCCGCGCATTTTCGCTTATCTGCACCCGCGCTTTAAAACCCCGGTGGTGGGCATTCTGGTGGCGGTGCTGATCCCCTGCGTACACGCCTTCGTCATTCAGGGCAATCTCGAGCGCATTATTCCCCTGGTGCTGGCTGCGGTGTGCGCCTGGGGCGTGGCCTATCTTTTGGTGACTTGTTCAGTGGTGATCCTGCGTATCCGCCGGCCGGATCTGCCGCGCGCCTACAAATCGCCGTGCTTCCCGCTGCCGCAAATCGTCTCCAGCGTCGGCATTGTGCTGGCGATTATCTACATCACTCCGCCGGGCATGAACCCGCGTGACGTCTATATCCCCTTCAGCATCATGATCGGTCTGACCGCCGCCTATGCGCTGTTCTGGACGCTGTGCGTGCAGAAGGTCAACCCGTTCAAACCGGTGCCGGTCGAACAGGTGCTGGAAACCGCCTTCGCCAAAACGGAAAACGAGGAGGCGCAGTTTGATCGGCTTACTTCCCTCACTTAATCGTGTGTGGCGGCGACAGCCGGCGGGTTATCAGCCGGGGGCGACGCTCACTCGGTTGGCGCAAAACCTTCAGCCCTATGCCTGCGAACGTCCTGCGCCGTGCCAACTGCGCTTGACGCTGCCGCAGGGGCCGGTGATTGAGGTCAGCGAACGGGTCAGCTCGCTGTTTATGGCGCATATCGTCAGCCATCGCTTCCGCCTGCAGGGGGCAAGCACGTTGGCGGAGCCGCTGGTGCTGCGCATTACCGCCGGTGGTTGGTTGCGGCGCAGGGGCGTGGTTTATCGCGCCGCCTGGAACACTGCCACGGCGCAGCGGGTGATCGAGGCCTTGCAACGTTATCCGCAGATTGGCCAGACGCTGGAGCAGCTCGATTTCCGCAGCATCCAACTGAGGGTGGCCGACGGATGTTGGCGGCTGGATATCGAACATTTTGCCGCGTCTGAAGTGGTCAGCCGATTGCCGGCCGGCCGTCGCTACCTGCGGCTGGAGCCGGAACAGCGGCGGTTACTGCTGAGCAGCCTGCTGATGATCGGCCAACTGATGGAGAAACTGGATGAATAGAGTGGTGGTGATTACCGGCGGCGGCACCGGAGTGGGGGCCGCCTGTGCCCGGCGGCTGGCCGCCCAGGGCGACAGGGTGTTTATCATCGGCCGTCGCCGCGAACCGCTGGCGCTGTTGGCCGAGGAAATCGGCGCCGTGGCGCTGGTGGGCGACGCGTCGAGCGGCGAAAGCTGGAATACCATCCTGCTGCCGGCCATTTTGCGGCAGGGCGGGCGCATCGATTGTCTGATCGGCTGCGCCGGCGGCATGGGGGTTGGGCGCATTACCGACACGAGCGACGCGCAGTGGCAAGGCGCGCTGGACAGCAATCTCAACAGCGCTTTCGCCAGCGCGCGCGCCTGCTTGCCTGAGCTGGTGAAAACCGGCGGCAACCTGCTGTTCGTCGCCTCTATCGCCTCGCTGGCCGCCGGGCCGGAGGTGTGCGGTTACGTCACCGCCAAGCATGCGCTGATCGGGCTGATGCGTTCCATCGCCCGCGATTATGGCCCGCTCGGGGTGCGCGCCAATGCGGTGTGCCCCGGTTGGGTGACGACGCCGATGGCGGACGAGGAGATGCAGCCGCTGATGGACGCCCATCGGATCTCGCTGGAGCAGGCTTACCGGATGGTGTGCCGTGATGTGCCGCTGCGTCGGCCGGCCAGTGCGGAAGACATCGCCGGTATCTGCCGTTTTCTCTGCTCTGCCGAGGCGTCAATCATTACCGGTGCGGCGCTGGTGGCCGATGGCGGCTCTACCATCGTCGACGTGCCGACGTTGGCTTTTACTTCCCTTTAAGGAGAATCAGATGAGTACAGAGGCGGTATTTATTCAGGTTGGCGCACTGGCGGAAGGCTTTGCGCCGCACAGCAACACGCTGGAACGGCAGCTCGGGCTGAGCGGCAGCACGCTGACATTGCATTTTGCCGATGGCGAAACGCTGAAGTGTCATTTTACCGACGACCAAAGGCTGAACTGGGGCGCGCGCACGGGTATTGCTTATCGTGCCACCAGCATTCGCTCCGGTATTTTGTTTATCGATTTTCTCGATCCTTCGCAAGACAACGCCAGCATGACGCTGGTGTGCGATCGCAATCAGGGCAATTTCACCCTGGTGTACGGCCAATTGCCGGATGAACGGCAAACCCGGCTGGATGCTTTCAGCCGCGTTGAACAAGGCTTGCCGCTCACGGCGGTCAACGCCGAATTCCGCTTCGGCATGCTGCATAATGCGGCCGCCGCATTGCCGCATTTCACCGACGAACTGATCGGCATGCGCAATATGTACACCTACAGCCCGACCGAACGTTACGAGCACATCTACCTGAACGACAATTTCTATGCCTGGCAGTGTCTGGACGGCGTTGAGAAAGGGCTGGCGGACGTCGATCGTTGCCATTACGTGAAAGTCGCCGAGCAGCTGTACCTGTTCGTGTGGCGCGAGAAGATCGTGCCGACGCTGGGCGTGGTGATGATCGATCTGCAGGCGATGCGTACCGACGGCAAGATCCTCGGCTATCAGGGCAGCGACTTCAGCGCACTGAGCAATTTTGCGGTGGGCGCTCATGCGCAGGTGCTGAATACCACCCGGTATCCAAGGGGATAAGCCGATGAACGCAACCTATGCGGCCGATGCCTTCAGCGGTCAGGTGGTGTTGGTGACCGGCGGTGCCCAGGGCATCGGGCTGGCGATTGTCGGCGCCTTTGCCCGCCTGGGCGCGACGGTGGTGATGGCCGATCTGCAACTGCGCAAGGCGCAGGACGCGGCGGAGACCTTGCAACGGCAAGGCTGGCGGGTGCAGGCCGTGGCCTGCGATGTGGCCGACGCGGCGCAGATTGCCGAACGGGTCGCGGCGGTGGGGGAGCAGCATCAGCGGCTGGACGTGGTTGTCCACAATGCGGCCTACTTCCCGCTGACGCCGTTTGCCGACATTGATGCCCCGCTGTTGCAACGCACGCTGAGCGTCAATCTGATGGCACCGTTCTTTCTGGCGCAGGCGGCGCTGCCGTGGATGCGCCGCCAGGGCGGCTGCGTGCTGGTGACCTCGTCGGTGACCGGACCGCGGGTAGCTTATCCGGGGCTGGCACACTACGCAGCCTCAAAGGCCGGCGTGAACGGGTTTATTCGCGCGGCGGCGCTGGAGCTGGCACCGGTGGGCATTCGGGTTAACGGCGTGGAGCCGGGGATGATACGCACGCCGGCAATGGCCAATCTGGGCGGCGCGGCAGTCAATCAGGCGATTGCGGCTGCAGTGCCGCTCGGGCGGCTGGGGGAGCCGGAAGACATCGCCGCGGCGATGGTGTTTCTCGCTTCGCCGGCGGCGGCCTATATCACCGGCCAGACGCTGGTGGTGGACGGCGGCGCACTGCTGCCGGAAGCGAATTCTCTTCTTACTTGACGCTGCAGCGTGGTTGGCTGCAGGCGTAACTAGCTGCGCCGAATAGTGCTACAGGTGGGGGTCATGCAGAACGCCGACGCGCCGTGAACCCGTCCCTGGGGGCTCGTATCGCGCATCCCTGCGCTCAACGGTCGGCTAACCTGCCATGACGCCCACCAACCTCAAGCTTAGGGTGTAGCGGTATTAAACACAGCTATTTAGCTGCAACGCCCGTTCATTGAGGACGCCGATTCATTGAATCACTTCTTGGCGGGATGGGCCGTCACGTTGGCCGGCAGTTTGTCGCCCAGGGTGATCAGCTCGTCCAGCAACGTCATCAGTTGATCCATCTTCTGCCGCGAAAACGCGGCTTCAATCTCACGGTAACCCTGTTCCACCTGATGGCGCGCCACGTCGTACAGCTCCTGGCCCGGCTGGGTCAGCGAAACGTACAGCTTGCGCTGATCGTTAACCGGTTTCAGGCGGAAAATCAGCTTATCGCGCTCCATGCGCGACAAAATGCCGGTCAGGCTGGGGCGCAGGATGCAGGTTTCTGCCGCCAACTCGTGGAATTCAATCGAGCGGTTGTTGGCCAGCACGCGGATGATGCGCCACTGCTGTTCCGTCAGATTGTGGCTTTTCAGTATCGGGCGGAAAAACCCCATGGCGGTTTCACGCGCCTGCAACAGGGCAATGGTTAAGGATTCATGCATAGATTTGGCCTTTACTGTCAAGGTGTTTGGTATGTCGGCTTCTTTCGTAGGGGCTCAGCCTGCGGAGACCAGGAGCACAATAGAGTGCGCCGCTACAAAGCCTGATTTGTTAATAACTTAATAATAGCCAGTTTTACCCCGACGGATAAAGCGAAAAAGCGGCCGGCGGGTAAAAATACGCCAAAAAAAGATTAATTCTTTGAATGGTATCGTTAATTTTTCTGAGTTGTGAATATTTTGTTATCAGGATCACAAATCAATCCAACCGCGTTGCGTAAATCCTAAACAGCGTATAAAACTAATCGTTAATATATTAATGAATGCCGGTTGTCATGTTCTGTCACGAGAGGAGTTTGCATGAAAGGCACCGTATTTTCCGTCGCGTTGAACCACCGCAGCCAGATTGACGCCTGGGATCAGGCGTTCCATCAGCCGCCCTATAGCACCCCGCCCAAGACTCCGGTGTGGTTTATCAAACCGCGCAATACCCACCTCGCCAACGGCGGGGCGATCCCGTTCCCGGCCGGTGAGAAGGTGCAGAGCGGCGCTACGCTGGCGGTGGTGATCGGCGCTATCGCCCGTAAGGTGCCGGCCGAGCGGGTGGCGGATTATCTGGCGGGCTATGCGCTGGCCAACGACGTCAGCCTGCCGGAAAGCAGCTTTTACCGCCCGGCGATCAAGGCGAAGTGTCGCGACGGTTTTTGTCCGCTGGGGGATATCGGCCAGCTGTCAGCAACCGGCAAGCTTGAGATCGTCACCGAAATCAACGGCGTGGAGCGGGATCGCTGGTCGACCGCCGATCTGGTGCGCTCGGTGCCTGAACTGATCGCCGCCATCAGCGATTTCATTACCCTGCAACCGGGCGACGCGGTGCTGATTGGCACTCCGCATCAGCGGGTGGATCTCAACCCGGGGGATGAAGTGACGGTGCGCGCCGCCGGGCTACCCACGCTGACCAACCGCGTGACGCAGGCAGGAGAATTATCATGAGACACGCCCGTATTCGCCATCATGGCCAGATTGTTAACGCCCGCGTGGATGACCAACTACGCGTTACCCTGCCGGACGGCACTGTGTTGCAGGAACGGGACACCGAGTGGCTGCCCCCGGCGCAGGGAACGGTGTTTGCCCTGGGCCTCAACTATGCCGACCACGCCAGCGAGCTGGAATTCAAGGCGCCGGAAGAGCCGCTGGTGTTCCTCAAGGCGCCGAACACCCTGACCGGCCACCGCCAGGTGTCGGTACGCCCAGCCGGCGTGGAATATATGCACTACGAAGCCGAGCTGGTGGTAGTGATCGGTAAAACCGCCCGCAACGTCAGCCGCGAACAGGCGATGGAGTATGTGGCCGGTTACACGCTGTGCAACGACTACGCCATCCGCGACTATCTGGAAAACTACTATCGGCCGAACCTGCGGGTGAAAAGCCGCGACACCCTGACGCCCATTGGGCCGTACATCGTCGATCGCGATGATATCGCCGATCCGCACCGCCTGGCGCTCAGCACCTACGTCAACGGCGAACTGCGCCAGCGCGGCAGCACCGCCGACATGATTTTCGATATCCCGTTCCTGATCGCCTACCTGAGCGAATTTATGACGCTGCAACCGGGCGACATGATCGCCACCGGCACGCCGAAAGGGCTGGCCGACGTGCAGCCGGGCGACGAGGTGGTGGTGGAAATCGAGGGTATCGGCCGTTTGGTTAACCACATCATCAGTGAAAAAGATTACGAGGAAAGCCTGCGATGAAAACCATCAACCATTGGATCAACGGCAAGAACGTCGCCAGCACAGAGTATTTCACCACCAGCAACCCGGCCAACGGCGAGGTGCTGGCGGAAGTGGCATCCGGCGGACAACGGGAGATCGACCAGGCGGTGGCTGCCGCCAAAGCGGCGTTCCCCAAATGGGCCAATACGCCGATGAAAGAGCGCGCACGCCTGATGCGCCGCCTGGGCGAACTGATTGACGAGAACGTGCCGCAGATCGCCGAGATGGAAACCGCCGATACCGGCCTGCCGATCCACCAGACCAAAAACGTGCTGATCCCACGAGCCTCGCATAACTTCGAGTTCTTCGCCGAAATCTGCCAGCAGATGAACGGCCGCACCTACCCGGTGGACGACAAAATGCTCAACTACACGCTGATCCAGCCGGTCGGGGTGTGCGCGCTGGTGTCGCCGTGGAACGTGCCCTTCATGACCGCCACCTGGAAAACCGCGCCCTGCCTGGCACTGGGCAATACTGCGGTGTTGAAAATGTCCGAGTTGTCGCCGCTGACCGCCGATCGCCTGGGTGAACTGGCGCTGGAAGCCGGCATCCCGGCCGGGGTGCTCAACGTGGTGCAGGGCTACGGCGCAACCGCCGGCGACGCGCTGGTGCGCCATAAGGACGTGCGCGCCGTGTCGTTCACCGGCGGTACCGCCACCGGCCGCCGCATCATCGAGAGCGCCGGGTTGAAGAAATTTTCCATGGAGCTGGGCGGCAAATCGCCGGTGCTGATTTTTGAGGATGCGGACATCGAACGCGCGCTGGACGCCGCGCTGTTCACCATCTTCTCGATCAACGGTGAACGCTGTACTGCCGGTTCGCGCATTTTCATTCAGGAAAGCATCTACCCGGAATTCGTCAAACGTTTCGCCGAGCGTGCCAACCGCCTGCGCGTGGGCGATCCGCAAGATCCCAACACCCAGGTGGGGGCGCTGATCAGCCCGCAGCACTGGGAAAAAGTCTCCGGCTATATCCGCCTGGGGGTGGAAGAAGGGGCGACCCTGTTGGCCGGCGGCCCGGAAAAACCGGCCGGGCTGAGCCACGGCAACTTCTTGCGCCCAACGGTGCTGGCGGACGTCGACAACCGGATGCGCATCGCGCAGGAGGAGATCTTCGGGCCGGTGGCCTGCCTGCTGCCGTTCAAATCGGAAGAAGACGGTCTGCGCATGGCCAACGACGTGGAATACGGCCTGGCGTCCTACATCTGGACACAGGATGTGAGCAAGGTGCTGCGTCTGGCCCGCAATATTGAAGCGGGCATGGTGTTCGTCAACACCCAAAACGTACGCGATCTGCGCCAGCCGTTCGGCGGCGTGAAAGCGTCCGGCACCGGGCGTGAAGGCGGGGAATACAGCTTTGAAGTGTTCGCCGAGATGAAGAACGTCTGTATTTCCATGGGTGATCACCCCATCCCGCGCTGGGGCGTCTGAGACAAATTAGGCAGGCTATTTTACTTGCCACTTTGTGGTTGGGCAGTGCTCAGAATCCTCACGTACTACGTGTACGCTGCGGTTCTTGCGCGCTGTCCGCCCGCAAATTGGCTGCGACAATAACGCCTGTTGATACCGTCTCCGTGTTTTAAAACTGAAAATATACCCTAAATAATTCGAGTTGCAGGAAGGCGGCAACTGAGCGAGTCCCGATGAGCTTACTGAGGTAAGTGATTCGGGTGAGTAAAGGCAGCCAACACGCCTGCAGCTTGAAGTATGACGGGGATAGGAGGATTTATGGGCAAGTTAGCTCTGGCCGCCAAGATTACGCATGTTCCGTCGATGTACCTGTCGGAAATTCCGGGCAAAAACTTCGGTTGCCGCCAGGCGGCGATCGACGGTCATAAAGAGATCGGTGCGCGCTGCCGCGAAATGGGCGTCGACACCATCATCGTGTTCGACACCCACTGGCTGGTGAACAGCGCCTATCACATCAATTGCAGCGCGCATTTCTCCGGCCTGTATACCAGCAACGAGCTGCCGCATTTTATCCGCGACATGGCCTACGACTACGACGGCAACCCGGAACTGGGCCAGATGATCGCCGACGAAGCCTGCAAACTGGGGGTGCGTGCCAAGGCGCACGACATCCCGAGCCTGAAGCTGGAATACGGCACGCTGGTGCCGATGCGCTACATGAACGGCGACAAGCATTTCAAGGTGGTGTCGATCTCGGCGTTCTGCACGGTGCATGACTTTGCCGACAGCCGCCGGCTGGGCGAGGCGATCAAAACCGCCATCGAGAAATACGACGGCACCGTGGCGGTGCTGGCCAGCGGTTCGCTGTCGCATCGCTTTATCGACGATCAGCGCGCCGAAGAGGGCATGAACAGCTACACCCGCCAGTTTGACCAGCAGATGGACGAGCGGGTGGTCAAGCTGTGGGAAGAAGGGCGGTTCCGCGAGTTTTGCGCCATGCTGCCGGAGTACGCCGACTACTGCTACGGCGAAGGCAACATGCACGACACCGTGATGCTGCTTGGCCTGCTGGGTTGGGACAACTATGACGGCAAGGTGGAGTTCGTCACCCCGCTGTTCGCCAGTTCCGGCACCGGGCAGGTTAACGCCGTGTTCCCGCTGCCGACCGAAGCCTGAGGAGCGCCCATGCCGCATTTTTATGCTGAATGCACCAATAACATCCGCGAAGAGGCCGCTCTTCCCGCGCTGTTCGCCAAAGTCAATCAGGCACTGGCGGATACCGGCATCTTCCCGTTGGCCGGGGTACGCAGCCGCGCCATCTGGCTGGACACCTGGCAAATGGCCGACGGCAAGCAGGATTACGCCTTCGTGCACATGACGTTGAAAATCGGCCACGGCCGCAGCCTGGAGAGCCGTGAGCAGGTAGGGGAAATGCTGTTTGCGCTGATCAAGGAACACTTTGCCGCGCTGATGGCGCAGCGTTATCTGGCGCTCTCTTTCACGATGGAAGAGCTGGATCCGGTGCTGAATTACAAGCAGAACAATGTCCATGCGCTATTTCGCAAAGAGTAAGGGGCCGTAAATGTTGGATAAAGAGCTGATTAGCCGCGCCGTGCAGCGCTTGCATCAGGCGGAACAGAGCCGCGAACAGATCCGCGCGCTGTCGCTGGATCACCCCGAGATCACCCTTGAGGACGCTTATGCCATTCAGCGGCAGTGGGTGGCGCTGAAGATCGCAGAAGGCCGTACGCTGAAGGGCCATAAGATCGGCCTGACCTCACGCGCCATGCAGGTCAGCTCGCAGATCACCGAACCGGATTTCGGCGCGCTGCTGGACGACATGTTCTTCAACGACGGCAGCGACATTCCCGTCGATCGTTTTATCGTGCCGCGCGTTGAGGTGGAGCTGGCGTTCGTGTTGGCCAAACCGCTGCGCGGGCCGAACTGCACGCTGTTCGACGTGTACAACGCCACCGATTACGTCATTCCGGCGCTGGAGATCATCGATGCACGCAGCCATAACGTCGATCCGCAGACCCAGCGGCCGCGCAAGGTGTTCGACACCATTTCCGATAATGCCGCCAACGCCGGGGTAGTGATGGGCGGCCGGCCGATCAAACCGGACGCGCTGGACCTGCGTTGGATCAGTGCGCTGCTGTACCGCAACGGGGTGATCGAAGAGTCCGGCGTGGCGGCGGCGGTGCTCAACCACCCGGCCAACGGCGTCGCCTGGCTGGCCAACAAACTGTTCCCGTATGACGTAGAGCTGGAGGCCGGCCAGGTGATCCTCGGCGGTTCCTTTACCCGGCCGGTGCCGGCGCGGCGCGGCGACACCTTCCACGTCGATTACGGCCCGATGGGTTGTATCAGCTGCCGGTTCGTATAAGGGGGTTCAATGTTAACCAACCATTTCAAACGGGCATTGCAGGAAAAGCGCCCGCAGATTGGCCTGTGGCTGGGGCTGTGCAGCAGCTACAGCGCGGAGCTGTTGGCCGGTGCCGGCTTCGACTGGTTGCTGATCGACGGCGAACACGCGCCCAATAACGTGCAGACGGTGCTGGGCCAGTTGCAGGCGATAGCACCTTACCCGAGCCACCCGGTGGTGCGCCCGCCCTGGAACGATGCGGTGATCATCAAACAGCTGCTGGACGTCGGTGCGCAGACCCTGCTGATCCCGATGATTCAGAATGCCGAACAAGCGCGCGAGGCGGTGCGAGCCACCCGTTATCCGCCGCGCGGCGTACGTGGCGTCGGCAGTGCGCTGGCGCGAGCTTCTCGCTGGAATCGGGTACCGGATTATCTGCAGCAGGCCGATGCGCAGATGTGCGTGCTGGTGCAGATCGAGACCCGCGAGGCGGTGAAAAATCTGGACGCTATCCTGCAGGTGGAAGGCGTCGACGGGGTGTTTATCGGCCCGGCGGATCTGAGCGCCGACATGGGGTTTGCCGGCAACCCGCAGCACCCGGAAGTGCAACGCACCATTGACGACGCCATTGCGCGCATCAGCGCGGCCGGCAAAGCGCCGGGCATCCTGATGGCCAATCCGCAGTTGGCGCAGCATTACCTGGCTTCCGGCGCGCTGTTTGTCGCCGTTGGGGTGGACACCACCCTGCTGGCGCGTGCGGCGGAATCCCTGGCGAGCCGTTTTAAACAGGATCTGCCGCCGGCGCAACCGCCATCCCCGGGCGTTTATTAATCGGAGCTACCATGAGCAACGTCGATTCGCTGCCGCCGGTCAACCCGGCGCAGCAACATAAAGCGTTAACCGCCGCCGAGCAATCGGTGATTAAAAAGCTGTTTCGGCGACTGATTATTTTCCTGTTCGTGCTGTTTGTTTTCTCTTTCCTCGACCGCATCAATATCGGTTTCGCCGGGCTGACGATGGGTAAGGATCTCGGCCTCAGTTCGACCATGTTTGGCCTGGCGGCGACGCTGTTTTACGTCACCTACGTGATCTTCGGCATTCCCAGCAATATCATGCTCGGGATCGTCGGCGCGCGGCGCTGGATCGCTACCATCATGGTGCTGTGGGGCATCGCTTCGACCTGCACGTTGTTCGCCACCGGCCCGACCAGCCTGTATGTGCTGCGCATGATCGTCGGCATCACCGAAGCCGGTTTCCTGCCCGGCATTCTGGTGTATCTCACCTATTGGTTCCCGGCGTTTTACCGCGCCCGCGCCAACGCGCTGTTTATGATAGCCATGCCGGTGACCATGGCTATCGGTTCACTGGTCTCGGGCTACATTCTGGCGCTGGACGGGTTGATGAACCTCAAGGGCTGGCAATGGCTGTTCCTGCTGGAAGGCATTCCTTCGGTGTTGCTGGGCGTGGTGGTGTGGTTCTATCTCGACGATACGCCGGCCAAGGCCAAGTGGCTGACCGACGAAGAGAAAGCCAGCCTGAAGGCGATGATGGACGCCGACAAGCTGCAACTGGTGCAGCCCAACGGGCCGCGCAGCCAGCGGGCGATGCAGCAGCGCAGCCTGTGGCGTGAGGTGTTCACCCCGATCGTATTGATGTACACGCTGGCCTATTTTTGCCTGACCAATACCCTGAGCGCCATCAACATCTGGACGCCGCAGATCCTGCAGAGCTTCAACCAGGGCAGCAGCAATATCGTGATCGGCATTTTGGCGGCGATCCCGCAGATCTGTACCATCGCCGGCATGGTGTGGTGGAGCAAACGATCGGATCGCCTGCAGGAGCGCAAGCGGCATACCGCGCTGCCCTATCTGTTTGCCGCCGCCGGCTGGCTGCTGGCCTCGGCCACCGATCACAGCATGGTTCAACTGCTTGGGATCGTCATGGCTTCGGTGGGGTCCTTCACCGCGATGGCGATCTTCTGGACCACGCCGGATCAATCCATCAGCCTGGAAGCGCGCGCGATCGGGATCGCAGTGATCAACGCCACCGGCAATATAGGATCGGCAGTCAGCCCGTTGTTGATCGGTTGGCTTAAGGATCTGACCGGCAGTTTTAATGCCGGGCTGTATTTCGTGGCGGCGCTGTTGGTCATCGGGGCGTTGATCGTCTGGCGCATTCCGATGCAGGGCTCGCGTCCGCGGGCCACGCCATAAGCCTGATATTAGGCTATTTTACTTGCCATTTTTGCCTAGGGCAGTGCTCGGAACCCTTACGTACTGCGTGTACGCTCGGGTTCCTGCGCGCTGTCCATGGCCAAACTGCCTGCGACAATGACGCCTAATAAGGCTATTTTACCGATCTCATCGCTGAGGGAGGAGGATGTGCAAAAAAGTACCGGTTTTATCGCCAATATCGACATCTGCAAAGAGTACGATGCGCGTTACGCCGCCGATGAAGTGCACTACGAAACCTTTGCCGGGCTGGCGGCGTTTTTTGGCCGCGACATGCAGGTGCATTGGCACGACCGTTTCTTCCAGGTGCATTTTCTGGAGACCGGCAAGATTGAGTTGCAGCTCGATAGCCAGCACTATTCGGTGCAGGCGCCGCTGTTTATCCTGACGCCGCCCTCGGTGCCGCATGCATTCTTCACCGAGCCGGTCAGTGACGGCCACGTGCTGACGGTGCGCCAGGAGCTGATTTGGCCGCTGCTGGAGCGGCTGTACCCCGGCAGCAATCTGGCGCTCGATATGCCGGGCATCTGTCTGTCGATGGCGGACGCCCCGCAGGAGTTGACGGCGCTGAGCCATTATTGGGCACTGATCCGCCGTGAATTCGGCCAGCAGCTGGCCGGCCGCGAGCAGACGCTGGCGCTGCTGGCGCAGGCGGTGTTTACCCTACTGTTGCGCAATGCCGCGTTGGAGGATACCGCCACCGGCGGGGTGCGCGGCGAGCTGAAATTGTTCCAGCGTTTCAACAAAATGGTGGATGAACGCTTCCGCGATCATCTGTCGGTACCGGACTACGCGCAGGCGTTGGGGGTGACCGAATCACGGCTGAACGACCTGTGCCGCCGTTTCGCCAACCAACCCCCCAAACGGCTGATCTTCGACAGGTTGCTGCGCGAAGCCAAGCGTATGCTGCTGTTCAGCGCCTGTACCGTACATGAGACCGCTTACAGCCTGGGGTTCAAGGACCCGGCCTACTTCGCCCGTTTTTTCAATCGCCTGGAAGGCTGTTCGCCTTCGACCTACCGCGCCGCGCAGCATCCCCTTTCGTAAGCTGGATCACAATTTGCAGCCATTGCGGCCAATCCGCCGGAAAAGTACCGGCGATTGCCGCAAAAGTCTCTTCTCGAAACCGGCATTGGCAGCTTCAATTAAGCAACCAAAAAGAAACATGAATTTAACAAATGACCGAGTCCAGGGTCTGAAAAATGCCGATTACGAGGAAGACTTAAATGAAACCAGAAGACTTTCGTGCCGACAGCAAACGCCCGTTCACCGGCGCCGAATACCTGAAAAGCCTGCAGGATGGCCGCGAAATCTATATTTACGGCGAGCGGGTGAAGGACGTCACCACCCACCCGGCGTTCCGCAATGCGGCGGCTTCGGTCGGCCAGCTGTACGACGCGCTGCACGATCCGGTTAGCCAGGATCGTTTGTGCTGGAATACCGACACCGGCAACGGCGGCTATACGCACAAGTTCTTCCGCTACGCCCGTAGCCCGGAAGAAATGCGCCAGCAGCGTGACGCCATTGCCGACTGGTCGCGCCAGACCTACGGCTGGATGGGGCGCACCCCGGATTACAAGGCGGCCTTCGGCTGCGCGCTGGGCGCTTATCCGGAGTTTTATGGCCAGTTCGCCGATAACGCCCGCCATTGGTACCAACGCATTCAGGAAACCGGCCTGTACTTTAACCACGCCATCGTCAACCCGCCGATTGACCGCCACAAACCGGTCAACGAAGTGAAAGACGTTTATATCCAGGTGGAGAAAGAGACCGACGCCGGCATTATCGTCAGCGGCGCCAAGGTGGTGGCGACCAACTCGGCGTTGACCCACTACAACTTTATCGGCTTCGGCTCCGCCCAGGTGATGGGCGATAACCCGGACTTTGCGCTGATGTTTGTGGCGCCGATGGATGCCGAAGGGGTGAAGCTTATCTCCCGCGCCTCCTATGAGCTGGTGGCCGGCGCGACCGGATCGCCATTCGATTACCCGCTCTCGAGCCGTTTTGACGAGAACGATGCGATCCTGATTATGGATCACGTATTGATCCCCTGGGAAAACGTGCTGATCTACCGCGATTTCGATCGTTGTCGCCGTTGGAGCACCCAGGGCGGTTTCGCCCGGCTGTTCCCGCTGCAGGCCTGCGTGCGCCTGGCGGTGAAGATGGACTTTATCACCGCGCTGCTGCAAAAGAGCCTGTCTTGCACCGGCGTGCTGGAGTTCCGCGGCGTGCAGGCCGATCTCGGCGAAGTGGTGGCCTGGCGCAACCTGTTCTGGTCGCTGAGCGATGCGATGTGCGCGGAGTCCACAAAATGGGAAAACGGCGCCTATCTGCCGGATTCCGCCGCCTTGCAAACCTACCGCGTGATGGCGCCGATGGCCTACACCAAGGTGAAGCACATCATCGAAAAGAACGTCACCAGCGGGCTGATTTATCTGCCGTCCAGCGTGCGCGACATGAACAACCCGGAGATCGACAAATACCTGGCGCGTTACGTGCGCGGATCGGACGGTATGGATCACGTCGAGCGCATCAAGATCCTCAAGCTGATGTGGGATGCGATCGGCAGCGAGTTCGGCGGCCGTCATGAGCTGTATGAGATCAACTATGCCGGCAGCCAGGACGAGATCCGCCTGCAGTGTCTGCGCCACGCGCAGGGATCCGGCACCATGGATCAGATGATGCAGATGGTCGACAAGTGCCTGTCCGATTACGATCAGCACGGCTGGAAAGTGCCGCACCTGCATAACAATGGCGATATAAATCAGCTGGATAATCTGCTGAAGTAATTCAGGAGGAGGGGTGTATGTCTCAGGAAAATGAACACCGTCTGCGGTTTCGCGACGCCATGGCCAGCCTGTCTGCGGCGGTGAATATTGTGACTACCGACGGCCCGGCGGGGCGCTGCGGCATCACCGCTACCGCAGTCTGCTCGGTGACAGATACGCCGCCGACGCTGCTGGTTTGCATTAACCGCAACAGCGCGATGAACCCGGTCTTCCAGGAGAATCAGCGATTGTGCGTCAACGTGCTGAACCATGAGCAGGAGCTGATGGCGCGCCATTTCGCCGGCATGACCGACGTCAGCATGGAGGAGCGCTTCCGGCTGGAGGAGTGGCAAAGCGGGCCGTTGGGCCAGCCGGCCCTGCGCAATGCGCTGGCCAGCCTGGAAGGGGAGATCACGCAGATCCAGAGCATCGGCACCCATCAGGTGTATCTGGTGCAGATCCGCCAGATCCTGGTGAGCGCCGCCGGTAACGGCCTGATCTACTTCAAACGCAACTTCCACCCGGTGATGCACGGAATGACTTTGGCCTGAGTGTTGTCGGGGCGAGCCTGCTCGCCCCGACATTCTAGCTTTTGTTGGCCGCCAAATCCCCCACCAGCCGGTTAACCGGATCGCTCATATTGGTGAATTTGGTCAGATCTGAGCGAGTTACCACCACGAAGACGCCGATATTTTTCTGCGGGATCATCGCCATATAGGTAATAAAACCCCCGCCACCGCCGGTTTTCTGAATAATGCCCGGCAGGCCGTCCTTCGGTGCCATATACACCCAACCCAATCCCAACGCGCTTGCCTCACCCGGCACGTCCATCCCTTTCAGCGACACCAAGTCGTTGCGCTGGAAGTACATGGTTTGTTCGCTGGCCGCCGTCGATTTACGTGCGCCGGCGGTGTTGGAAGAGAGGAACTGTTGCATCCAGCGTTGCATGTCGCGCGGGGTGGAATAAATCCCGCCGCTGCCGGCCGCTGCGGTGGTATCGCGACAGGCGCTTGGCCCGGCAGCCGCCACCATCAGGCGCGAGCACTGTTCGGCGCTGGGGGTGAGGGTGGTGTCGACCATGCCGAGCGGCGCGGTGATTTTTTCGCGCAACAGGGCGCTGTAGGGTTTGTTTGCCGCCCGCGATAAGGCATCTGCCAGCAGATCATATGCCAGGTTGGAATAGGCGGCGCGCACGCCCGGCGGCACGGTGACGTTGGCGTGTTCGAGCCACTGCCAGCGCTGTGCCTTGGTTGGCCAGGTGAACACCGGCGTTTTCGCCGGTTTTTGACCCGGTTGCTCGCGCGGCAGCGAGCTGGTGTGGGTCGCCAGGTTCAGCAGGGTAATGGGCTGGCGCGAATTATAGGCCGGCACTGAGGCACCCGGCGGGGCGTATTTTCGCAGCGGATCGGTCAGCTTGACCCGGCCTTCCGCCGCCATTTTGACCATCACTTCGCTGGTCATCAACTTGGTGATTGAGGCGATGCGGATCAACGAATCCGGGCGCGGGCGCAGATCATTGCCCGGCTTGGTATCGCCAAAGCTGCGGTTAACCACCTGATTGTTGTCAATCACCACCAGCGCCATACCGGTGGCGCCGCTGTTGAAGAAAATGTGTTCGGCATACTGGTCGACGATTTGCGAGGCCAGTTGCGGGTCGGCGGCGTGAGCGGCCAGTGGCGCGGCGCACAGGCTCAGCGCCAGCAATGAAGCGCGGAAAGAGTTCTTCAACGATCGTTATCCATGTTAAAGGCTGCAGGAAAGGGCCCGGGCCGTGGCGTGACTGACGCGGCCTATACCCGTCGTCTTTCAAGCCGCAGTGTCGTTACCTGCGCTCGCTGCAACTGAAAGCCATAGGGGGCAATATGCTGCCAGTGTAATGTGCCTTGGCCCCGGCTGCATGTGGAAAAAAGAGCGGTCCGTCAAAATTTTTACCCTTGCCCCCGCCGTGCCGAAACGGCCTATTGCGCGCGGGTAAAGATGGCGATCACTTCATCCAGATGCGCTTTCATGGCCTTGCGTGCGCCGCGCACGTCACGCGCCTCGATCGCCTCCAGAATTGCCCGGTGTTCCTGTTCTGAACGGTGCGGCATATCGTCCGGCGTATAGTGGCGTTGCAGCACGCGGAACATGCTGCCGTAGCGATGGCCGAGCAGGTGGCCGATAACGAACGCATAGGCCGGGTTGCCGCTGGCCTGGGCAATGCGGATGTGGAACAGCCGGTCGCCGGGGTGGGTGGCCGATCCGGCGCGGTTATCGCGGCAGTTTTGCTCATAGGCCGCCCGAATACCCGCCAACTCGTCGTCGGTGGCGTGGCGCGCCGCCAGCGCGGCGGTTTCCGGTTCGATCAACAAGCGGGTTTGCAGCAGCGAGAACGGCGGCAACTCGGCGTTAAAATCCAGCTCGATATTCAGTTCATCATCGATTTCCGCCCATTGGTCGCGCCCGGCTTGCGCCATCACCGGCTCCTGCGAGGCCAAAATCGGTGCCTGCGCCCGCACGATCACGCCGTTACCGACTTTCACGTCGACCAGACCAATCACTTCCAGCGCGATCAGCGCCTCACGTACCGAGGCGCGGCTGACCTGTAACTGCTGGGCCAGATCCCGCTCGGACGGCAAGCGGCTGCCCGGGGGAAATTCGTTGTTTTCGATGAGCCGCTTTAGTTGATCGGCTATCTGTCTGTAAATACGTGGGTTTTCCAGTCGAGTGATAGGCATGGGTTACCTTGAGCTGTTTAGCGTTAAGTGATTCAGCGCACAGTTATTAGTCAAGCCGCTTGAGTAATGGTTAATCAAGTGTAAAAAGTTGGTTAATCAAAATGCTGTTTTAAGTGTGTCTCATAACATTCTCACCAAACGATAACGCGTAAAGCGTCTTTTGTCATGTTAAAGGTCTGACCTTTAATCGCCTTTAATGGCCTGACCATTGGACCTTTAGGCCAAGGGAGCGAAAATGAATTTAACCGGGAAACGCGTGCTGATCACCGCCGCCGGACAGGGTATCGGCTTCAGCACCGTCAGGCTGTTCGCCGAGGCGGGCGCGGAAGTGATCGCCACCGATATCAACATCGGCCAACTGCAGGGGCTGCCCGGCATTCAGGCGCTGACGCTTGACGTCACCGATCCGGCCGCGATAGCTGCGGCGGCGGAGACCCTCGGGCCAGTCGACGTGTTGTTTAACTGCGCAGGCGTGGTGCACAGCGGGTCGATTTTGGCGTGCAGCGAGGAGCAGTGGGCGTTCGCCAACGAGCTTAACGTGACGGCGATGTTCCGCATGATCCGCGCCTTTTTGCCCGGGATGCTGGCGCGTAAAAACGGCTCGATTATCAATATGTCTTCGGTCGCCTCTAGCGTGAAAGGGGTGCCGAACCGCTTTGCTTACAGCACCACCAAGGCGGCGGTGATCGGCCTGACGCGTTCGGTGGCAGCGGATTACGTTACCCAGGGCATTCGCTGTAACGCCATCTGCCCCGGCACGGTGGAGTCGCCGTCGTTGCGCCAGCGCATTGCCGAGCAGGCGCGTGAACAGGGGCGCAGCGAGGAAGAGGTTTATCAGGCGTTTGTCGCCCGCCAGCCGATTGGCCGCATCGGCACGACCGCCGAGATCGCTCAGTTGGCGTTGTATCTGGCTTCGGATGCCAGCTCTTATACCACCGGCACGGTGCAGATCATCGACGGCGGCTGGAGCAACTGAGGAATGGCCCATCAGGCTGTTGCGCTTGCCATTTTGAGCTTGGGCAGTGCTCGGACTCCTCACGTACTCCGTGTACGCTCCGGGTCCTGCGCGCTGTCCTCACTCAAACTACCGGCGCTCACGACGCCTGCTGGCCCACCCCTCCGACATATTTTCTCAGAGAGGATGACATGAAACTTTTACGCTATGGCGCGCCAGGACAGGAACGCCCGGGAGTGTTGGACAATAACGGCCAGATCCGCGACCTTTCGCAGCATATCGCCGATGTCAGCGGTGAGGCGCTGCTGCCGGCGTCACTGGAAAAACTGCGTGCGCTGGATATCAACCAACTGCCGCTGGTCGAGGGGCAACCGCGCCTGGGGCCGTGCGTCGGCCACATCGGCAAGTTTATCTGCATTGGCCTCAATTACGCCGATCACGCGGCGGAAACCGGTGCGGCGATCCCCGGCGAACCTGTAGTGTTCAGCAAATGGACCAGCGCGGTGGTGGGGCCAAACGACGACGTGCAAATTCCGCGCGATTCGGTCAAAACCGACTGGGAAGTGGAGCTGGGCGTGATCATCGGCCAGGGCGGGCGTTATATCAGTGAGCAGGATGCCCTGCGTCACGTCGCCGGCTACTGCGTGATTAACGACGTTTCCGAACGTGAATTCCAGATTGAGCGCGGCGGCACCTGGGACAAGGGCAAGGGGTGCGACACCTTCGGCCCCACCGGCCCCTGGCTGGTGACCGCCGATGAAATTGCCGACCCTCACCGCCTGAACCTGTGGCTGGAGGTGGACGGCAAACGCTATCAGGACGGCAACACCAGCACCATGATCTTCCGCATTCCGCACATCATCAGCTACCTGAGCCGCTTTATGAGCCTGCAGCCGGGCGACGTGATCTCCACCGGCACGCCACCGGGCGTGGGCATGGGGCAGAAGCCGCAACCCATCTACCTGAAGGCCGGGCAGACGATGCGTCTGGGTATCGAGGGATTGGGTGAACAGCGTCAAACAACCGTACAGGCCTGATGGGGAGCCGCACCATGACGACGATTACCGCACTGCGGGTTGAAGATATTCGTTTCCCCACGTCGCTGGGGCTGGACGGATCCGACGCGATGAATCCGGATCCGGACTATTCGGCGGCGTACGTGATCCTGGAGACCGATCGCGCCGATCTGCGCGGCCACGGGCTGACCTTTACCATCGGCCGCGGCAACGAGATCTGCTGCGCAGCGATCCGCGCGCTGGAGCATCAGATTGTCGGCGTCCGGCTTGAGGAGATTGCCGCCGATATGGGCGCGTTTTGGCGGCGTTTTACCGGCGACAGCCAACTGCGCTGGATTGGGCCGGACAAGGGCGCGATTCACCTGGCGACCGGGGCGGTGGTGAATGCGGTATGGGATCTGTGGGCCAAATCCGTGGGCAAACCGGTGTGGCGGCTGGTGGCGGAGATGACGCCGGAGGAACTGGTGCGTTGCATCGATTTCCGTTACATCACCGACTGCATTACGCCGCAGGAGGCGCTCAACCTGCTGAACCAGCGGGCCGAGGGTAAGGAACAGCGTCTGGCGCGGCTGCTGGAGGAAGGCTATCCGTGCTACACCACCTCCGCCGGCTGGCTGGGCTACCCGGACGACAAGCTGCGTCGGTTGTGCCAGGAAGCGGTCGACGCCGGTTTCTCCTACCTGAAGCTGAAAGTGGGCCGCGATCTGGAAGACGATATCCGCCGCGTGCGCATCGCCCGCGAGGTGATTGGCCCCGATCGCCAACTGATGATCGACGCCAACCAGGTGTGGGAAGTTAACGACGCCATTCCCTGGGTGAAGCACCTGGCGTTCGCCAAACCCTGGTTTATCGAAGAACCGACCAGCCCGGACGACATTGAAGGGCATCGCCGCATCCGCGAAGGGATCCATCCGGTCAAGGTTGCCACCGGCGAGATGTGCCAGAACCGCATTATGTTCAAGCAGTTCATCATGCGCGGGGCGATTGACGTGGTGCAGATCGACGCCTGCCGCCTTGGTGGGGTCAACGAGGTGTTGGCGGTGATGCTGATGGCGGCGAAATACAACTTGCCGGTGTGCCCGCATGCCGGTGGCGTGGGGTTGTGCGAATACGTGCAGCATCTGTCGATGATCGATTACCTGTGCATCGCCGGCACCCACGACGGGCGAGTGATCGAATACGTTGACCACCTGCATGAACATTTTATTCATCCTTGCGATATCCGGGGCGCGGCCTACATGCCGCCGCAACACCCTGGATATTCGATCGAGATGCATCCTGCGTCGATCGAACAGTACCGGTTTCGCGGTTGAAGCGGGAGCACGGCATGCTGCGCATCGACGCTCACCAACACTACTGGCGCTATCGGCCGCAGGAGTATCCGTGGATTAGCGAACAGATGGCGGTGCTGCGTCAGGACTACGGCCCGGCGCAGCTCGAACCGCTGCTGAAACGCCACGGTTTCGACGGCGCGCTGGTGGTGCAGGCCCGTCAGTGCGAGCAGGAAACCCGGACGCTGTTGGCGCAGGTGCAGCAAAGCAGCGGCGTATCCGGCGTGGTGGGATGGCTGGACATTGCCTCGCCACAGCTGCCGCAGCGGCTTGATGAACTGCGCCAACAGCCGCTGCTGCGCGGCCTGCGTCATCTGGTTCAGGATGAGCCGCAACCGGCGGCCTGGCTGGAGCGGCAGGCGGTGCGGCACGGCATGCAGACGCTGCAGCGGCACGGTTATGTCTACGACATTCTGGTCACCCACCGGGATCTGGCGGCTGCGGCGCAGTTTGCCGCCCGGCACGACGATTACTGGCTGGTGCTGGATCATCTCGGCAAACCGGATATCGCTCGTGGCGCGCAGCATTGGGCGCAGCAAATCAAACCGCTGGCGGCGTTGCCCCACGTGGCCTGCAAGCTGTCCGGGTTGATTACCGAAGTGCCCGGCGGCGGTTGGCAGGCGCAGCAGCTGCTGCCGTTTTTTGAGGCGGCGCTGGAGGCATTCGGCCCGAAGCGGCTGATGTTCGGCTCCGACTGGCCGGTGTGCCTGCTGGCCGGCGATTACGGCCAGGTTTATCACCTGTGCGAACAGGCCGTCGCCGCGCTGAGCCCCGCACAACAGGCGGCAATTTGGGGCGGGACGGCCAACCGCGTTTACAGCCTGGCTATGGGCTAGCTACGGATTAACGGAGTTGAGTGATGGATTTGTATCTGAAAGAGAAAGTGGTGATTGTCACCGGCGGCGGCTCCGGCATCGGCGCGGCCATTTCCCGTCTGCTGGCGGAAGAAGGGGCGATTCCGGTGATTGTCACCAACGCGGAGCCGGAGGCGGATTTCCTGACGGCGCTGCGCCGGTTGCAGCCGCAGAGTGAAGTGATCATCACCGATCTTTGTGAAGAAAACGACTGCCGGCGAGCGGTGGCGCAAACCCTGGCAACCTTCGGCCGCCTCGACGGGTTGGTGAATAACGCCGGGGTGAACGACGGCGTCGGGCTGGAGGCGGGGCGAGAGGCGTTTGTCGGATCGCTGGAGAAAAACCTGATTCATTACTATCTGATGGCGCACCTGTGCCGGCCGGCGTTGCAAAGCAGCAAGGGGACCATCGTCAACATCGCCTCCAAAACCGCACTCAGCGGGCAGGGCGGGACCAGCGGTTATACCGCCGCCAAGGGAGCGGTACTGGCGTTGACGCGCGAGTGGGCGGTGTCGCTGCGCCATGACGGCGTGCGAGTGAATGCCGTAGTACCGGCGGAAGTGATCACGCCGCAGTATCAGCGCTGGATCAATACCTTCGAACAGCCGGAGCTGCAACTTGAGAAAATTACCGCGCGCATTCCGTTCGAACAGCGGATGACCACGCCGCAGGAAATCGCCAACACCGTGGTGTTTTTGATCTCATCGCGGTCGTCGCACACCACCGGGCAGTGGCTGTCGGTGGACGGCGGCTATTTGCATCTTGATCGGGCGATCACATGAGCGGTTCTGCGGGTTTGCCGCGGCGCTTTTGCCAGGCGCTCGATCTGGTCGATTCACCGGCGCTGATTGAGGAGTATCAGCGCCACCACCAACGCATCTGGCCGGAAATTGCCGACCATCTGCGTGAGTACGGCATCCTGGATATGGAGATTTACCGGCTGGGCACCCGGCTGTTCATGATCGTCGAGGTCAGCCCGGCGTTCGATGCCGGGCAGTTTGACGCCGCCGGTCTGAGCAATCCCCATGTGCAGCGCTGGGAAGCCCTGATGTGGAAATACCAGGTGGCTACCCCCTGGACGCCGCAGGGCGAAAAATGGGTGGCGATGGAGCGGATATTCTCTTTGCAACAGCAATAACAACATCTCATTACCCTACCCGAGGATATATCAATGCTTGCTGAAAAAAGTGCGGCCCCGCCACAGCTGGGCGTCAAGGCGACTTCCAATTTACGCTGGGCCTTTATCCTGGTCACCAGCCTGTTCTTTATGTGGGGGCTGTCATATGGCCTGTTGGACGTATTGAATAAACACTTTCAGGAAACCCTGCACGTGACCAAGGCGCAGTCGGGGTTATTGCAGGCGGCGTATTTCGGCGCTTATTTCCTGGTGGCGTTGCCCGCCGGCTATTTTATGGATAAGAAAGGTTACAAGGCCGGCATTCTGGTAGGGCTGTGCCTGTATGCGCTGGGGGCACTGTTGTTTGTGCCGGCGGCCTCCGCCAACAGCTTCGGCGCCTTCCTGCTTGCGCTGTTTGTCATTGCCTGCGGCCTGGGTTGCCTGGAAACCGCGGCCAATCCTTACGCTACGGTGCTGGGCGATACGCAAGGCGCGGAACGGCGGCTCAACCTCGCCCAGTCTTTTAACGGCCTGGGGCAGTTCATCGGGCCGATGATCGGCGGTACGCTGTTTTTCTCCGCAACCCAGGGGGCAAGCGGCGGTGACCAGAGCGCGGTGAAGGTGACTTATGTGGCGATCGCCGTGCTGGTGCTGCTGATTGCCTTGCTGTTCAGCCGCACCCGGCTGCCGGATATCCGTGAGGAAGAGCGGCCGGAGCAGGGTGAAATCGCGCAAGGGTTGTGGCAACACAAGCACTTTGTCGGCGGGGTGATAACCCAGTTCTTCTACGTGGCGGCGCAGGTCGGCGTGGGGGCGTTCTTTATTAACTACGCCACCGAACACTGGAGCGACGTTTCCAATCAGAGCGCTTCCTACCTGCTCTCTATCGCCATGATTTGTTTTATGATCGGGCGCTTCTTCAGCACCTGGCTGATGGGCAGAGTGAAACCTGCCACATTGCTGATGCTTTACTCGCTGATCAATATTCTGCTGTGCGGCGTGGTGATGCTCAGTATCGACGGGATCTCGGTGGTGGCGCTGATTGGCGTGTTCTTCTTTATGTCGATCATGTTCCCGACCATTTTCGCCCTGGGGGTGAAAAATATGGGTAAACACACCAAGCGCGCCAGTTCCTTTATGATCATGGCGATCGTCGGCGGCGCCATCATGCCTTACTTTATGGGGGCGCTGGCGGACAGATACAGCACCGCGTTGTCGTACCTGCTGCCGTTGCTGTGCTTTGCCGTGGTGTTTGTCTACGGCATGCAACAGCGCCGCCGCTAAATCTACGGCCCGTCGGCTCAGGCAGCGGCGGGCCGCTGGTTGCCATCAGGGTGTAGGTTCAGCCCTGATTTTTACCCGCGCGATAACCACCCATGCCAGACCTGTGGTGGCGCCGGCCATCAGGGCGTTGGTTACCAGACCATATTGATCGACAAGTTGCCCTCCTGTTACGGCGCCGAGAGAAATACCGATATTAAAGGTGGCGATATAGAGAGACGTGGCGACCTCGATTGACCGGGGTGCTGCGATCATCATCCAGGTCATCAGCGATACGGAAACCCCGCCATAGGCAAGCCCCCACAGCAGGGTAATAAGACCGCCGCTTACGGCGGTTGCTCCCCACCAGGAAAACAGGATGACGGCGGCAGTTAGCCCGAGGGCGATCAGCGCCAGCGTCGGGCGAAGGTGTTTTGCCGCCGCGCTGCCGGCGAGAAAATTCCCGGCAATGCCAGCGAGACCGTAGGCGAACAGCAGCGGGCCAATCCAGTTGTCGTCAAAATGGGATACCGTCTGCAGCAGCGGTCGAATAAAGGTGAAAGCCATGAAATGTCCGGCGACCAACAGGACTGTCACCAGGAGCCCGGCAAGAAGCTTTGGGTTTGCCAGTTGTTCGGCGAATAGCCCTAAGGTGACAGCGCGTTCCGCAGGCAGCGATGGGAACGATTTGATGAGCAAGATTAGCGCCAGCAGAGCTAAAAGGGCCATCGCCAGAAAGGCGGTACGCCAGCCGAATGCATCACCTATAAACGCCCCTAAGGGCACGCCTAATACCGAAGCGGCCGCGACGCCGCCAAAAATTATCGATATTGCCAGACCTATGGAAGCTTGCGGTACCAGCCGCCCCGCAATGCCCCCGGCAATGGCCCAAATTCCACCCATGCAGAAACCGACGACGACGCGGGCGGTCAACAGCCCGTTCATGCTGGCTGCCGTGGCTGAAGCAATATTAGCCGCGATCAGTAACACAAGAAGCCAGCGGAGGATCGTCCTGCGGTCAATCCCCCCGAAGGCGAGAACAACCAGCGGAGCAAAAAAGGCGGCCAGTAGTGCCGGCAATGAAATCATCAGGCCCGCCTGACCCACAGTGGCGTTTAGCGTGTCCGCAATGGGATTCAACAGGCCGACGGGTAACATTTCGGTGGTGACGACGGAAAATGTGGCCAGCCCGATTGAAAATACCGCCAGCCAGGGCCCTGGGGCGCTTGCCGGTTGCCCGGCGGCCTGGTGAGATGTGCTCATTAAGTTTCCTCGTTTGCTGGGTTTGATAGCGGGCATAGGGGGACGAACACAGTGTATACGCGCACTAACGGGTGATAAACTGGCCTTAATGAGCAACATTGGGGAAGAAACGTGGCTAATTTAATGGCGATGCCGCTTGATAACCTGTCCGATCTGCTGGTGTTTGTGCGGGTCGCTGATGCGCGTAGTTTTACTCTGGCGGCCGAGAGACTCGGCATATCCCGCTCGTCGGCGGGGAAAAGCGTGAATCGGTTGGAAGAGCGGTTGGCCACCCGGCTTCTGCACCGGACGACGCGCAGCGTGAGCCTGACCGAAGAAGGTCTGGTGTTTTATGAACATGCGCTGCGGATTCTGGCGGAGGTCGACGAAGCGGAAACGGCGATAAATCAGCGGCATCAAACGCCCAGAGGACGCTTGCGTATCGATCTTCCCGTCGCCCTCGGTCGTTTGCATATTTTACCCATTTTGAGGGATTTTCTGGTCCAATGGCCGGAAGTGGATGTAGAGGTGACGTTCTCCGATGACTACAGCGATCTGGTGCGCGAAGGGATCGATTTGGCTATCCGCATTGGCGGTAACGATGACAGCCGGCTGGTGCGCAAAGTCCTCGCGCCGCACCGGCTGATAACCTGTGCTTCACCGCGCTATTTGGATAACCATGGCGTGCCTCAGACGCCGGACGATCTGGTTGATCACCATCGGTTGGTGTTCTCGCACCAGGGTATGCCGGTTCCCTGGCGCTATCAGGTGAATGGACAACATCGTGACGAACCGGTCGGCGGAAGAATGCGTTTCAACAACACCGAAGCATTGCGGGACTCGGCGCTCGCGGGTGCTGGTCTGTGCCAACTCGGCGCTTTTCTGGTTGGCGAACAACTCTCGGCCGGCACGCTTGTGCCGGTACTGGAGCGATATTGCCGGGCTGAAGCGCCCATATGCGCCGTTTATCCCACCCGGCGCTATCTGTCGCCCAAAGTGAAACGATTCGTGGGAGCGATAGAAAGCCGATGGGGCGGCAAGGCCATTTGGGAACCGGCCTAACGCGCACGGAGGGTAATTTCCCGTCAGGCTGCATGCACGGATTTTTGCATTAATCGGTAACCGCCGGCGGCGACCAGCAATACCACCAGGCCGGCAGAAAGCGTGATGATGAAGCCGGTTTTTACGCCGGCTTCATCGACAACCCATCCCGCCAGAGCGGCGCCGAGGGCTACGCCAATCCCCAGCCCGGTGATCATCCAGGTTAACCCCTCCGTTAACCGGGAGGGCGGAACGATATTTTCAACCAACCCCATCGCAATGATCATGGTCGGCGCAAAGAACAAACCCGCGACAAACACCGTGGCCGCCAGCGTGAAAATATCCTCAACCAGCAGCAAGGGCAACGCGGTTATCGCCGTGGCCAGAGCGGCGTATAAAAACAGGCGGGGCAGGGGAACCGCGATTTTCATGGCGCCGAAAACCAACCCGGCCAGGCAAGAACCTATGGCGTACACCGACAGAACCAGGCTGGCTGCGGCGGGCTGTCCAAGCTGCTCGGCAAAGGCGACGCTGATGACGTCGACAGTGCCGACAATGGTGCCCAACGCGACTAACGCCAGCACCAGTATCTGCATCGGCACCTGCTTGATGACGGAACCGCGATCCGCGCCGTCGTCAGGATACACCGGCGGTTCCGAGCGTTTTTGCCAGACAAAGGCCGTGACGCCCATCGTCAGCAAAATGGCGGCGGCCAATGGCCCCGCCTCTGGAAAGACCGCTACGCTGAGGCCTACTGAAAGGGGGGGACCGATAATAAAGCAGACTTCGTCGAGCACGGACTCAAACGAAAAGGCGGTGTGCAAGCGCGGTGTTCCCCGCAAGAGTTCGGTCCAGCGGGCTCTGACCATCGCCGGCATGCTGGGCATGCAACCGGACACCGCCGCGAAGACGAACAGGGTCCAATCGGGTGCCTGATAATGCGTACAAAGCAGCAATGACAGCATGCCGGCTACGCTGACGGCGGTGACGCAAGGCAGCACGCGGCGCTGCCCCAGGCGATCAACCGCGCGTGAGATCTGCGGCGCCAGCAGCGCCATTGAAAACGCAAAGGTCGCCGCCACGGCACCCGCCAGCCAATAAGACCCCCGCAATTGGGCGAGCATGGTGATAATGCCGATCCCGAGCATGGAGATGGGCATGCGTGCGATAAGCCCGGCAAGGGAAAATGCTTTGCTGCCCGGCGCGCTGAAAAGCTCGAGGTAAGGGTTGGCCATAAAAACTCCAGAGTAGTGATGGGTATATTCGCCCTCATTGACATACGAGGCGTATGTAAACCTAATTGACATACGCCTCGTATGTCAATTATAACGTCATCACCCCTAAGCCCGGAGCGTCAAAATGGCACGTAAAGCACGAACGGAAATGATTGAAGAAACGCGCAAAAAGCTGGTTGCGACCGCGCGTCGGCAATTTGGCAGCGTCGGGTATGCCGATACGGTGATGGATGAGCTCACGGCGCAGGCCGGCATGACGCGCGGCGCGCTGTACCACCACTTTGGCGATAAAAAAGGGTTGTTTCTTGCCGTAGCGCAGGAAATTGATGCAGAAATGGATGCGCGCCTGGCCGATATTTCCGCCCATGCGCCGGATAGCTGGAGCGCATTCAAAGGGCGCTGCCGGGCCTATCTTGAAATGACGATGGAGCCGGAAGTGCAGCGTATTTTGCTGCGCGATTCGCCTTCAGTGCTTGGTGCGGAGCATTTGCAGGCCGGCAAACAGCAATGCGTCGCTTCGATGACCCTGATGCTGAAAACGTTGATGGAAGAAAAACATATCGCGCCGACCTCGCCCGAAGTGTTGGCACATTTGATTAATGGCGGTTTGATGGACGCGGCCTTTTGGATTGCCAATCGCCCTGATGCAACCCAGGCGCTGGCGCAGGCGTTGGATGGCGTGGAACTGTTGCTGAACGGGTTGAAACCTTTGCCGGCCTCGGCGACGAGCGCCTGAGGTTGATCGCTTACTCCCCGCAAATCATAACGCGGGGATTATTAGCGGGTTACAAGGTTGCCGCAACCTGTACGTTATCTGCCAGTTGAATATTGTTGCGGCCGTTGTTTTTAGCCAGATACAGCGCCGCATCGGCCGCGCGGATCGCCGAGGCCACGTCAAGCTTGTCCAGCATGGCGATGCCGGCGCTGAGCGTGACGGTAGTCACCTCTAACTGGTTAAAGCGGTGGGGAATTTTCAATTCTTGCACGCGCTGGCGCACCCTTTCAGCCAGTTGCGCGGCGTAATCTTCTTTGACGTTGGTCAGCAGCACCAGAAACTCTTCCCCGCCGTAGCGCACCACAATATCGCGCGAACGTACCGAGTCGCGGATGGCAATAGCCACTTGTACCAGCGCTTGATCGCCCATGGTGTGCCCATAGTTATCGTTATAGGCCTTGAAGTGATCGATATCGAGCAGCAGAACGAAATGGCGGCCCGATTGGGATTCCGGCAACATATTGATCTTGTTTTCCAGACCACGCCGATTATAAAGGCCGGTTAACGGATCGATCATGCTTAAATTACTGAATCTGTCTCGTTCGTTATACAGATTAGCCACCAACGTTTGGGTAAAGGCTTCGCTGCGCTTGAGCATGAGGTGATGGATTGAGAAAGCGATAATGGGTAGTACCGTGGTGAATACTATCCGTACGGTATTGTGCATACCGTCCAGTAATAGAATGACCAGCGCGGAAGGGACGGCATGCAGACAAAAAGCGATAAAGTTATCGGTTAAGGCAATGGCGCTGATAAAGAACATACTGAACAGACTAATTAATAAAAAGCTTTGATTATTAGGCGCAAAGTACTGACTTTTAATGTAAATATGTGCCGCCCACAGCAGGCCAATAACGCAGGCAAAAAGATTAAGTTTTTTGACGAATTGCCGCATGGAATGCAGGGTAAATAACAATGCAGCCAGACAAAATAGCGGTATGGCTAATAAAGGCAGGGTAAATGCAGGTTTATCCTGAAATGGGACCAATATTGTAAATAAAGAAGAGGCCGCATTCATCAACAAAAATAAAAACAATGATAAGCGGTGCTTGCTGGTCAGCAGTTCCTGATAAGAACGCGCGTTCATACGGAGTTCACTCTTTACAATATCGATCTGTCGAAAAATTAAGGTTAGAAAAATTCTTGCAGTGCAAATTAAACACCCGTACTAAATGGTTTTTAATTGTGATTATTAGCACGCTATTGCGACTAAGAATTTTCTTATGGCAAACTATCATTTTTTCACCATTCTGTCATCCGCGTTTGGCCGCTGCGGCGAAAATGATGCGCAGTGAAAAAAAGTGTTATATGATATTGGTTATCATTATCACTTAAAGGGTAGGGTTATCATGATTGCAGCCATGATTACCGCATGTGGATTGTGGGGTGTTAGCTGGTGCCTTGGCAACCGCCTGGCCAGCGCCTGGGGCGTTTTGCTGCCCTGTGCCTTAATGCCGTTACTGGCGTTGATCGACCTGGATATGATGCAACTGCGCACGCTCATCGTGATCGCCATGTTAGCGACGTTGGTCATGTTGTTTAACAGCCGCTGGCGTCATTATTTGCTGCTGCCTTCGTGCATGGCGCTGGCCGGTGGATTGGCGGCGGTCAGCCTGAATTTCAGCTTCAGTTAAAAACGCAAAAAACCGCTTGAGCGGAGAGTCTTTGGTATTTTTTGGGGGACTTCAGAGGAACAACCGGAGGAAACTCATCAATTGGTGCGAAGAGAGGGACTTGAACCCTCACGTCCGTAAGGACACTAACACCTGAAGCTAGCGCGTCTACCAATTCCGCCACCTTCGCACAGTCGATGTTGTTGCTTTTTGATTTATATTACGTCGCCAGCTTGGTGCGAAGAGAGGGACTTGAACCCTCACGTCCGTAAGAACACTAACACCTGAAGCTAGCGCGTCTACCAATTCCGCCACCTTCGCATCGATGCTGCGTGCAATATAAATCATGTGGTTATTTGGTGCGAAGAGAGGGACTTGAACCCTCACGTCCGTAAGGACACTAACACCTGAAGCTAGCGCGTCTACCAATTCCGCCACCTTCGCATTCCAGAAACATTACCGGAGTAACGTTACCACGGAGGCGAATTCTAGAGATTTTGGCGGGTACGTCAATAGTTATTTCCCCTGTTTGCGGGCGTTTGCTGGAAAAACAGCCATATCGCTGCTTTTAGGGTTTTCAAACAGCCCAATCAGCCAGTCAATCAATACTCTGACCCGTGGCGCAAGGAATCGGCCGGGCGGATACATGATGTAAATCGGCATCGGCGGCGGTGGCGTTTCCGCGAGCACTTCCACCAATTCCCCGTTTTCCAGCCACGGTGCCAGTGAATAGCGCGCCGCCTGTATCAGCCCGATGCCGGCGCGGCAGCCGCTGGTGTAAGCATCGGCACCGCTGACGCTCAGCCTGGCGGGCAGCTCGCGCAGTTCCAGTTTCCCGTTGCGGCAAAATTCCAGCGGGTAATCGCGGTTGTTGGCGAGGGAAAAATACCCCACCGCGCGGTGTTGCTGCAGGTCGTCAATGGACTGCGGAACGCCGAACTCCGCCAGATAACCGGGAGAGGCGCAGGTCAACTGCGGCAGCATGGCGATGCGTCGCGCCACCAGGCTGTCGTCCTCGGTTTCCCAGGCGCGCAGCACGCAGTCCACGCCTTCGCGCAGCAGATCCACGTGGGTGTCGTTGGCGCCTAACGCCAGCGTAATGTCCGGATAGCGCCGATAAAAATCATCCAGCGCCGGGATAACGATTTCACGCGCCAGCGAATGCGGCATATCGATACGCACCTTGCCGGAAGGCTGCAGCTTATGGCGGCTGAACAACGTATCCGCTTCTTCCAGCGCGCCCAACAGCTGTACGCAACGCTGATAATAGAGCGTGCCTTCGCTGGTCACCTGCACCTGACGGGTGGTGCGGATCAGCAACCGTACGCCGAGACGTTGCTCCAGCCGTTTCAGCACGTTGCTGACCGTGGCGCGGGGCAGTTGCAAACGCTCGGCCGCCCGGCTGAAGCTGCCCAGCTCGACGATCCGAGTGAAAATACGCATGGCCTGAACCTGATCCATTTTACCGTCCGTGATTGTTGGCGATTTTTGAACAGTGATGAGTAATCTGCATTATTTATCTTTATAGGGTAAACAACCAGACTTTGTTGCGACACCACTCCGGTTTAAAAAAACAGCAAGAGGGCAACACAATGCAACAGCGCACATTAGGATTTAACGGGCCGGCCGTTTCCGCTCTGGGTTTGGGATGCATGGGCATGAGTGACTTTTATTCGACCGATTCCGATGAAAAAGAAGCCATTGCCACTTTGCATCGGGCACTGGAGCTGGGGGTAACCCTGCTGGATACCGCCGATATGTACGGGCCGCATACCAATGAGCAACTGATTGGCAAAGCGATCAAGGGCAAACGGGATCAGGTCTTTTTGGCCACCAAGTTCGGCATTCTGCGCGATCCGACCGATCCCGCCGCCCGGGGCGTCAGCAGCCGGCCGGAATATATTCGCCGCTCGGTGGAGGGCAGCCTGCAGCGCCTTGGGGTGGACGTGATCGATCTTTACTACCAGCACCGCGTGGATCCCGAGGTGCCGATTGAAGAGGTGGTGGGCACCATGGCGGACCTGATTAGCGAAGGTAAAATTCGTTATATCGGGCTGAGCGAGGCTTCGGTCGCCACGCTGGAGCGTGCGCACAAGGTGCACCCGATTACCGCATTGCAAACCGAATATTCGCTGTGGACGCGCGATGCCGAACAGGGAACGTTGGCGGCCTGCTCGCGGCTGGGCATCGGCTTTGTGCCTTATAGCCCGCTGGGCCGCGGTTTCCTGACCGGGGCGATCCGGCGGCCGGAAGATCTGGACGCCGACGATTTCCGCCGCAGCAACCCGCGCTTCCAAGGAGAAAACTTTGCCCGCAATCTGGCGCTGGTGGAGAAGGTCGCTGAACTGGCGAAAAGCAAAGGTGTCGCGCCGTCACAGCTGGCGCTGGCCTGGGTGTTGGCGCAGGGTGAACACATAGTGCCGATCCCGGGCACCAAGCGTCGTCGTTATCTGGAGGAGAATATCGCGGCGGCCGAGCTAACGCTGAGCGAGGCCGAACTGGCGGCGATTGAGGCGGTGTTCCCGTTCCAGGCGGCGGCGGGCCCGCGCTATGGCGCCGAGTCGATGACCTATATCAACGGCTAAAAAAAGCGCAGCGTTTCCACGCTGCGCTCTTGGCCATGATATTCAGCGGCTAGCCGTTACTTCTTTTTCTTCGCCTCACGCGGCGCGCGGGCGACGGTGGCTTGATATACCTTGAAGCGGCCGTTCTGCGCCAGCACTTCGTGGCTGCCGAAGGTGGCGTCCAGAATGTCCGGGTACGGCAGGAAGGCGTTGGCCACGATGCGCAGACGACCGCCTATCGGCAGGTGTTTTAACGCACCGCGGATCAGGGTTTCGGCTGCGGTCAGGCTGGTTTGCAGGCCATCGTGGAACGGCGGGTTGGAGATGATCATGTCGAAACGACCGGTAATGTCGGAATAGACGTTACTGACGATCACTTCGCCTTCGATACCGTTGGCGGCCAGCGTAGCGCGGCTGGACTCCACGGCGGCGGCGTTGACGTCGCTGAGCGTCAGTTTCACCTTAGGCGACAGTTTCGACAGCACCGAAGCCATCACGCCGGCGCCACAGCCCAGATCCAACACTTTGCCCTTCATGTGTTTTTCCAGGGTCGACAGCAGCAGCGAGCTGCCTACGTCTAGCCCATCGCGGCTGAACACGCCCGGCAAGGTTTTCACTTCCAGATCGTGCAACGAGTAGCTTTCCCACCAGTCTTCCAGATCAAATTCGGTTTGAGTATCCAGGCGGCCGTGATACAGGCCACAGCGACGGGCGCTGTCGATTTTCACCAAGGTGGCGTAGTCTTCAATTATCTGTTCCGCACTGCGCACGCCGCTACGGTTCTCACCGACCACGAAGACTTCTGCGCCCACCGGCAGCAACGCCAGAATGTTGCACAGCTGGAACTGCGCTTCCTGTTTGCTCTTCGGCCAGTAGTAGATCAGCGTATCGCATTCGGCGACGAACGCGGCGTCTACGGTCAGGCCGAACTGCACGTTGTCGCCCATCGCCCGGTTCAGTAACTGCCAGTGATGGTATTGCTGGGTATGGACACGTACATCCGCGGCTTCGAATTGGGCCGGCAGGCTGTCCTGCAGGTCACCGGCGAACAGTACGCGGCGTTCAATAAACTCATCACTGTGGCGCAGCATGACTTCACTGGCGGGGGTTAATGCAGACATCGGTTTTTTGCTCCTGGAAATTAAGCTGGGGATTATAGAGCTTTGTGGCGATATGTTCGACGGGTTTGTTGGCGCAGGCCGCGCGGGTTTGTTAGCATAGCGCGGCGCATGGCAGGCATGGCGCACCACAACGGGTAGCTCCTGACAGGAATCGGCATGGCATCAAAACGCGACTGGCTGTTACAACAACTGGGTATTACGCAGTGGACATTGCGCCGCCCGGGCGTGTTGCAGGGCGAAGTAGCGGTCAGCCTGCCGCCCGACGTGCGTTTGCTGGTGGTGGCGCAGCCGCTGCCCGAGCATAACGATCCGCTGTTTTGCGACGTGTTGCGCAGCCTGGGACTGACCCCGGCGCAAACCTATGGCCTGACGCCGGACCAGGTAGCGATGCTGCCTGAGGATACCGAATGCAACAGCTGGCGGCTGGGCGTGGCGGAGCCGCTCGCGGTGGCCGGCGCACAACTACACAGCCCGGCGCTGGCCGAGCTTTCCCTCGACGCGAGTGCCAAACGCGCACTCTGGCAGCAGATTTGTCATCATGAACAGTATTTCTACCCTGACGGCGGCCGATCTGGCCACAGCCTTCAAGATTGAGCAGGCCAGCCACGCCTTTCCCTGGACGCAAGCCACCTTTGCCGGCAATCAGGGCGATCGTTACCTTAACCTGAAACTGGACGCCGAAGGGCAGATGGCGGGCTTCGCCATTACCCAGATCGTGCTTGATGAAGCGACGTTGTTCAATATCGCGATTCATCCGGATTGGCAGCGTCGCGGTTTCGGCCGTTTTCTGCTGGAAGCGCTGATTGCGCAGTTGGAAGCCCGCGGCGTGGTCACGCTGTGGCTGGAGGTGCGCGCCTCTAACCGTGCGGCCATTGCGCTGTACGAAGATCTCGGCTTTAACGAAGTGACCCTCCGTCGCAATTACTACCCAAGCGCCAACGGGCGTGAAGATGCGATAGTCATGGCGCTGCCGCTGGCATAGCGGGTGTACCTAGCCTATCTTTCCCGCCGGAAAAAGCATTGATTGTCACCGGTTGACAAATCAGCGAAAATGCCCGGCTATTATCTTTTATTTACCGCTTTGCCTGGCGCCGTGCGCGGCGCGTTCTGATGATGTCGCAGGGCGGACTAACCGTAGAATCTGAAAAACATGTCTCCTAGTGAATTTGCCCGCGAAGTCTCGAAAAGAAGAACTTTCGCCATCATCTCGCACCCCGATGCCGGTAAAACCACCATTACCGAAAAGGTATTGCTGTTCGGACAGGCTATCCAGACCGCCGGTACGGTAAAAGGCCGCGGCTCGAACCAGCACGCGAAATCCGACTGGATGGAGATGGAAAAGCAGCGTGGTATCTCGATCACCACCTCGGTGATGCAGTTCCCGTACCGCGAGTGTTTGATTAACCTGTTGGATACCCCTGGGCACGAGGACTTCTCCGAAGATACCTACCGTACCCTGACCGCCGTTGACTGCTGTCTGATGGTGATTGACGCCGCGAAAGGCGTTGAGGATCGTACCCGTAAGTTGATGGAAGTTACCCGTCTGCGCGACACGCCGATCCTGACCTTTATGAACAAGTTGGACCGCGATATTCGCGATCCTATGGAAGTGATGGACGAGGTTGAGCGTGAGCTGAAAATCGCCTGCTCGCCAATCACCTGGCCTATCGGCTGCGGCAAGCTGTTCAAAGGGGTTTATCATCTGTACAAGGATGAAACCTACCTTTACCAGACCGGCAAAGGCCACACCATTCAGGAAGTGCGTATCGTCAAGGGCCTGAACAACCCGGAACTGGACGTCGCGGTGGGCGAGGATCTGGCCGCGCAGTTGCGTGAAGAGCTGGAGCTGGTGCAAGGCGCTTCCCACGAGTTCGATCGCGAAGCTTTCCTGAGCGGCGACTTGACCCCGGTGTTCTTCGGTACCGCACTGGGCAACTTCGGCGTGGACCATATGCTGGACGGTTTGGTGACGTGGGCGCCTGCGCCGATGCCGCGCAACACCGACACCCGCGAAGTGGTGGCTGCGGAAGATAAATTCACCGGCTTCGTGTTCAAGATCCAGGCCAATATGGATCCGAAACACCGCGACCGCGTAGCCTTTATGCGTGTGGTTTCCGGCCGTTATGAGAAAGGCATGAAGCTGCGCCAGGTACGTACCGGCAAAGACGTGGTGATCTCCGATGCGCTGACCTTCATGGCGGGCGACCGTTCGCACGTGGAAGAAGCCTATCCTGGCGATATTATCGGCCTGCACAACCACGGCACCATTCAGATCGGCGATACCTTCACCCAAGGTGAAAACATGAAGTTCACCGGTATCCCGAACTTTGCGCCGGAGCTGTTCCGCCGCATCCGTCTGCGCGATCCGCTGAAACAGAAACAGCTGCTGAAAGGCCTGGTTCAGCTGTCCGAAGAAGGGGCAGTGCAGGTGTTCCGGCCGATTGCCAACAACGATCTTATCGTCGGTGCAGTGGGTGTGTTGCAGTTCGACGTGGTGGTTGCACGCCTGAAAAGCGAATACAACGTGGAAGCCTTGTATGAGTCGGTCAACGTCTCGACCGCCCGTTGGGTTGAGTGCAGCGACGTGAAAAAATTCGAAGAGTTCAAGCGCAAGAGCGAGCTTAACCTGGCGTTGGACGGTGGCGACAATTTGTCGTACATCGCGCCGACCATGGTGAATCTGAACTTGACGCAGGAGCGTTATCCGGAAGTGGTGTTCCGCAAGACGCGCGAACACTGATAGCACAACGGGGCACCTTAGGGTGCCCCGTTGTTATGTTGCCGCACCACATTCTGCTAATTAATAAATCTCCCTCATCAGTTCCTTTACCCCGCTGCCGCCAGGATTTCACCGGTATTCCCTGCGTTTTCCTCCCTATAGTCTATATTTAACAGGGGAGGGCGTATCCATTAAGCGTAATTCACTGCTTTTTACTTTATAGGTAGAGAGTTATTCGGTAGTGTTGCTAATTGGAGACAGGTCGTTCTGTTAAAGATCAATAAGATAGCTAAAGTGTTGTTTTTGCTCGTTACCATTGTCGCTGATCGGCGACGGTTTTTGGGTTAAATAATGAGCTTGTTTTTATTTCTTATTGATTTTTAATGTTATTTTAAGGTTGGCACAGGTGTTGCAATCATCCTTGTGTGACAGCAATCGTTTTAGCGTGAACGTTTGATCGTATAGAAATCGTGAAGTATTTACTGAGTGGGCCGCATCATGGCGGCTGAAGGATCCGCAATCATTTGGATCCGTAACCAAAGGAAGAGATCGATGAAAAATACCAAATTTGCACAATCACTGATGGCTGTTGTTTTGGGTTCCGTACTGGTTAGTGGCAGCGCGCTGGCTGAAGATACGCTGCTCAATAAAGCGTCAAGTGCCGCTGATAGCGCGGGTGCCAAAATCGATAGCTCCATGAAAAAAGTTGACGGTTACATGGATGACAGCGCAACAACGGCTAAAGTTAAAAGTGCGCTGGTCGACGATAAAACTATCAAAAGCACCGACATCTCGGTGAAAACGGAAAAAGGCACCGTGACTCTGAGCGGTTTTGTCGGCAGCCAGGCGCAGGCCGAGCACGCGGTCGAGGTGGCCGGTAAGGTGGAAGGCGTGAAATCCGTCAGCGACAAGCTGCACGTGAAAGACGAAGCCAAACAATCGGTGAAGGCTTACGCCGGTGACACCGCAACCACCAGCGAACTGAAAGCCAAACTGCTGGCCGATGACATCGTGCCTTCGCGCAACGTGAAAGTAGAAACCACCGACGGTGTGGTGCAGCTTTCCGGCGAAGTGAAAACCCAGGCGCAGGCTGAACGCGCAGAGAGCATCGCCAAGGCTATCGACGGCGTGAAAAGCGTCAAGAACGACCTGGTCGTTAAGCCATAATTCTTGGTACGCGTAACAACAAGCACGAGATCCTGGGTTGGTGATGAGGTCAACCCAGGATGCACCACCAAAAAAAGAAATTAACCCGCAGCCTGAGGATGTCCGAAAAAGACGCAGGCTGTGATGATTTTTTTCACTATGGTAAGGAGAGGCTTATGTTTCGTTGGGGCATTATCTTTTTAGTCATTGCATTGATTGCTGCGGCGTTAGGTTTTGGGACGTTGGCGGGTACCGCCGCCTGGGCCGCAAAAATCGTCTTCGTCGTGGGGATTATCCTGTTCCTGGTCAGCCTGTTTACCGGCCGCCGACGCCCGTAGCTTCCCTCAAAGTGTAACAAAGCTTGATTCCTTTTCTTGCAGTAGGGAGGTGCGTCATGAACAGCGACATCATCCTCGGACGCTGGAAACAGCTGAGGGGGCAGGTATGTCAGGCCGTGGCGGAATGGTCCGGCAGTGACTGCATTTGGCTGATGGGCAGCAATGACTGCCTCTCTGGCGTACTGCAAGAGGATTACGGAAGAGAGCAAGACGAGGTATCCTCGGAAAAAACGTCTCACTGAGGATACTGGGTTGGGATACAGAATACCCATCACGCTCGGCAATATAGAACCGCTGGCGTATAAACCATACCGGCCCGGTAAAATGGCGTTGGTATGTGAAGGGGGCGGGCAACGCGGCATTTTTACCGCCGGCGTGCTGGACGAGTTTCAGCGTGCCCGCTTTAACCCTTTTGACCTGATGATCGGCACGTCTGCCGGCGCGCAAAACCTCTCGGCCTTTATTTGCGGCCAGATGGGCTATGCACGACGGGTCATCACCCGCTACACCACCACCGCCGACTTCTTTAACCCGCTGCGCTTTGTGCGCGGTGGGCACCTGATTGACCTCGACTGGCTGGTCGACACCACCTCGCAACACTTGCCGTTGGCGATGGACGTGGCCGAAAAGCACCTGGTCGATGGCCGTGAATTCCTGATGTGCGCCTGCCGCAGCGATGACTTCGAACCGACTTACCTGCCGGCGCAACGTGCCAGCTGGCTGCCGGCGATCAAAGCCTCCAGCGCCATCCCCGGCTTTTACCGCATGGGCGTAGAGCTGGATGGGGTCAGCTATCAAGACGGCGGCATCAGTGACGCTATCCCCGTTGAAGAGGCCTACCGCCGCGGTGCCGATACTATCGTGGTCATTCGTACCGTGCCTTCTCAGATGTATTACACGCCGCAGTGGATGAAACGCATGGAGCACTGGCTGAGCGAAAGCAGCCTGCAGCAGATGGTGCGCATCCTGCAACACCATGAGCAAAGCTATCACCGCATCCAGCAGTTTATTGAGAAACCGCCGGGCAAGCTGCGCATCTTTGAGATTTTCCCGCCAAAACCGCTGGCCAGCAATGCGTTGGGCAGCCGCGTGACGTCGCTGAATCAGGATTATCATCTGGGTCGCCGCTGTGGACGTTACTTCCTGGCGACCGTTGGCCACTGGCTGATGCAGCAAGAGGAACTGGACGGCATAAAAGTGAAAAAAGCGCTGTCGCGCCGTCTGCTCCAGCCGGAGAACGTCAGAATGCCATCGCCGATCATCACCGATGTCAATCATCCGCAAGGTCTTGCGGCGCAATCGGAAGCCAGCCTGGTCGCGCCGAAAATTATCCTGCCGGGTGACGTGCCGCCGGGCGAGGGGGGCGGGCTGTGAGTCACGATTTTACCGACACCCACTGTCATTTCGATTTTCCGCCTTTCAGCGATCATGAGAGCGAAAGCCTGGCGCTGGCCGAACAAGCGGGTGTGCGGCGAATTATCGTGCCGACGGTAACTGCCGATCGTTTTGCTCGGGTGTTGAAGCTGGCGCGCGATCATCAGCCACTGTATGCCGCGTTGGGGTTGCATCCGCTGTATATTGCCCAGCATCAGGAACCGCAGCTTGAGCAGTTGGCCGGGTTTCTGGCCAGCCGGCCGCCGAAGCTGGTGGCGGTTGGGGAGATAGGGCTCGATCTGTACATGGAAAACCCGCAGTTTGAGCGCCAGCAGCGGTTGTTGATTGCCCAGTTGAAGCTGGCAAAACAGCATGATCTGCCGGTGATCCTGCATTCTCGCCGTTCGCACGATCAACTGGCCGCCGCGCTGCGCCGCGTGCCTTTGCCGCGCCGTGGCGTGGTCCATGGCTTTGCCGGCAGCTTGTCGCAGGCGCAGGCATTTATTCGCCTGGGCTATTACATTGGCGTCGGCGGCACCATCAGTTATGAGCGCGCGCAGAAAACCCGCGGCGTGATGGCCCAGTTGCCGCTGGCCTCCCTGCTGCTGGAAACCGATGCGCCGGACATGCCGCTGGCCGGTTATCAGGGGCAACCGAATCGCCCTGAACGCGCCGCAGAAGTGTTCCAGATATTGTGCCAACTGCGTCCGGAATCCCCGGATGACATTGCCGCCCACCTGCAACGCAATACCCACGCCCTGTTTCGTCTCTGAACGATAAAATCCTTAAAAAGCGTGACAACTGTCACGTTATAAGATTTTCATTTGCTTCCTGTTGTATACATTTGTGACATAAATCGGTGCGGGGACTGTCCCGCGCCGTATAATCGCACCCCGAAATCACTTTTCGGCGGACCTCTCGTTTCTACCGGGTAGGGATGCATTTCTTTTTCGCAACAGGGATACTTTGCATGCAACTCATTATGAGCCTGGTAGGAATGGCGGCACTGATCGCCATCGCCGTGCTGCTCTCCAGCAACCGACGCGCCATTAAATTGCGCACCGTTGTCTGGGCATTCATCATTCAGGTAGCCATTGGCGCGCTGGTGCTGTACGTGCCGGTGGGCCGCAGCATTCTCGGCGGCATGTCGGCCGGTGTGGCTAACGTGATCGCCTACGGTAACCAGGGGATTTCGTTTATCTTCGGCGGGCTGGTTTCCGACAAGATGTTTGAGGTGTTCGGTGGCGGCGGTTTCGTTTTCGCTCTGCGCGTGCTGCCGGTGATCGTGTTCTTCTCCTCGTTGATTGCCGTGCTGTACTACCTCGGCATCATGCAACTGGTGATCCGCGTATTGGGTGGCGGCTTGCACAAATTGTTGGGCACCTCACGCACCGAATCGCTGTCGGCGACCGCCAATATCTTCGTCGGCCAAACCGAAGCCCCGCTGGTGGTGCGTCCGTATATCGCCACCATGACCCAGTCAGAACTTTTCGCCGTCATGTGCGGTGGCCTGGCCTCGGTGGCCGGTTCGGTGCTGGCCGGCTATGCCCAGATGGGCGTACCGTTGGAGTATCTGATTGCCGCGTCGTTTATGGCCGCGCCGGGCGGGCTGCTGTTCGCCAAGCTGATGGTGCCGGAAACCGAACAAACCCACGATAAAGACGATGCGACGAAACTGATCGCCGAAGATGACCGCCCGGCCAACGTGATCGATGCGGCGGCGTCCGGTGCGGCATCCGGCATGCAACTGGCGTTGAACGTCGGTGCCATGTTGCTGGCGTTTATTGCGCTGATCGCCTTGCTGAACGGCATCCTTGGCGGTATCGGCGGCTGGTTCGACTACCCGCAGCTGTCGCTGGAGCTGATGCTCGGTTGGGTCTTCTCACCTATCGCCTTCCTGATCGGCGTGCCGTGGCATGAGGCGATGGCCGCCGGCTCGTTTATCGGCCAGAAGATTATCGTCAACGAATTTGTCGCTTACATGAATTTCGGCGCCTATTTGCGCCCGGACGACGTGGTGGCGGCGGAAGGATTGCAGGTGTTGTCGACGCATACCAAGGCGATCATCTCCTTTGCGCTGTGCGGCTTTGCCAACCTGTCATCGGTGGCGATCCTGCTCGGCGGCCTGGGCAGCATGGCGCCGAACCGTCGGCACGATATCGCGCGCTTCGGCCTGAAGGCGGTCGCGGCCGGCACGCTCTCCAACCTGATGAGCGCCACCATCGCCGGGTTCTTTTTGGCGCTGTAAGCCAGGCAAGGTTCCGCAATGGCGCACCAGGCCCTATTGCGGGACACCGCCTATACTCTAAAACGGGCACAGGATGTCGTGCTCGTCGTCTGCATCCGTTTCTTTAGCGAATTTGTGAACGATATCGCGTTATTTTGTGATGCTCTTCACATATAATTCCGTCCTGTTACAGTGTTATTTCATATAGTGTGACTCTGAGCGCGAATTGCCCCGGGCGATCGTGTTCAAATAGCTATTACTGACCCTGCTCGATATGCAGGGCCAAGTGCGGTGAGAAGGATCTCAGTTGCCGCCGCGGGAACCCGTTCCCCGGCGCTATCTTCAAGGAACCAAGTCCGCTCGCCAACACCCAGGTTCGCAGTTGGAGAGTTTTATGACCGAATTAACCGCAGCAGCGCAACGTGCGCTGGCCCTAATGGATTTAACCACGCTTAACGATGACGACACCGATGAGAAAGTGATCGCGCTGTGTCGTCAGGCCAACAGCCCGGCCGGCCATACGGCGGCCATCTGCATTTATCCGCGCTTTATTCCGGTGGCGCGCAAGGCCCTGCGTGAGCAAGGGACGCCGGACATCCGCATCGCGACCGTCACCAACTTTCCGCATGGCAACGACGATATCGACATCGCGCTGGCGGAAACCCGTGCGGCTATCGCCTATGGTGCCGACGAAGTCGACGTGGTGTTCCCTTACCGCGCGTTGATCGCCGGTAATGAGCAGGTCGGTTTTGAGCTGGTGAAGCAGTGCAAGCAAGCCTGCCAGGCGGCCAACGTGCTGCTTAAAGTGATTATTGAAACCGGTGAATTGAAGCAGGCCAATCTGATCCGTAAAGCGTCGGAAATTGCCATTAACGCCGGTGCCGATTTTATCAAAACCTCTACCGGTAAAGTGCCGGTCAACGCCACGCTGGAAAGCGCAGAGTTGATGATGTCGACGATCCGCGATCTGGGCGTCGCCAAAACGGTGGGTTTCAAACCGGCCGGCGGCGTGCGCACGGCGGAAGACGCGCTGCATTATCTGCAACTTGCCGATCGTATTCTGGGTGAAGGCTGGGCCGACGCGCGTCATTTCCGTTTCGGCGCCTCCAGCCTGTTAGCCAGCCTGCTGACGACGCTGGGCCACAGCACCGCAGCGCCCGGCAGCGGATACTGATCGATAACGTCGGCAAGGCGCGATGCAGCGCCTGCCTGCACCCTACATTCGCTCAATCAGGGGGATGCTTTGTTCCTGGCACAAGAAATTATTCGTAAAAAACGTGACGGTCAGCCGTTGAACGAGGCGGAAATCCGCTTTTTCATCAATGGGATCCGCGACAATGTGGTTTCCGAAGGTCAGATCGCCGCGCTGGCGATGACCATTTATTTCCACGATATGACCATGCCGGAGCGCGTGGCGCTCACCATGGCGATGCGTGATTCCGGTACCGTGCTGGATTGGAAAAGCCTGTCGCTGAACGGGCCCTTGGTCGACAAGCACTCCACCGGCGGCGTGGGCGATGTCACTTCGCTGATGCTCGGCCCGATGGTGGCGGCCTGCGGCGGCTACGTGCCGATGATTTCCGGCCGTGGTTTGGGCCATACCGGCGGTACGCTGGACAAGCTGGAGGCGATCCCGGGCTTTAACATTTTCCCGGACGACAACGCCTTCCGCAAGATTATTCAGGACGTTGGCGTGGCCATTATCGGCCAGACCAGCTCGCTGGCCCCGGCGGACAAGCGTTTTTACGCCACCCGCGATATCACCGCCACCGTAGATTCCATTCCGCTGATTACCGCCTCCATTCTGGCGAAGAAGCTGGCGGAAGGGCTGGATGCGCTGGTGATGGACGTTAAAGTCGGCTCCGGCGCCTTTATGCCGACCTATGCGCTGTCGGCCGATCTGGCGCAGGCGATCGTTGGCGTGGCCAACGGCGCAGGGTGTAAAACCACCGCACTGCTGACCGACATGAATCAGGTCCTGGCCTCCAGCGCCGGCAATGCGGTGGAAGTTCGCGAGGCGGTACGTTTCCTGACCGGCGAATACCGCAACCCGCGCCTGCTGGAAGTGACGATGGCGTTGTGCGTGGAAATGCTGCTTTCCGGTGGCCTGGCGAAAGATGACGCCGACGCGCGCGCCAAGCTGCAGGCAGTGCTGGACAATGGCAAAGCGGCAGAAGTGTTTGGCCGCATGGTGGCGGCGCAGCAGGGCCCGACCGATTTCGTCGAGCGCTACGACAGCTATCTGCCGGCCGCGACCCTCAGCAAGCCGGTGTATGCCGAAAAACAGGGCATTATCAGCGCGATGGATACCCGTGCGCTGGGCATGGCGGTGGTATCGCTGGGCGGCGGTCGCCGCCGCGCGACCGACAGTATCGATTACAGCGTCGGCCTGACCGGCATGGCGCGACTGGGCGATAAAGTGGATACCCAGCAGCCGCTGGCGGTGATCCACGCCAACGACGAAGAGACTTGGCAGCAGGCGGCCGAAGCGGTACGCAGCGCTATGGTGCTGAGCGACAAAGCGCCGGAAGAAACGCCAGTGGTGTATAAGCGCATCACGGAATAATTAACGAATCAGGAGCGGCAGCGGCCTTTTCGCTGTCGCCCACAGCGTGAGAACACGCAGGAGAGCACAGATGAAACGCACATTTATTATGGTATTGGACTCATTTGGTATCGGCGCAAGCGAAGATGCCGAGCGTTTTGGTGACAAGGGCTCCGATACCCTGGGCCACATTGCCGAGGTTTGCGCGCGCGGTGAAGCCAACGTTGGCCGTCAGGGCCCGCTGACCTTGCCTAACCTGAGCCGTCTGGGCCTGGGTAAAGCGGCGGAAGAGTCCACCGGTACCTTCCCGCAGGGGCTGGACAGCAATGCGGATATTATCGGTGCCTACGCTTATGCGAGCGAACTGTCTTCCGGTAAAGATACGCCGTCAGGCCACTGGGAAATCGCCGGCGTACCGGTCTTGTTCGATTGGGGCTATTTCAGCGACGAACACAACAGCTTCCCGCAGGAACTGCTGGACAAGCTGGTCGAGCGCGCCAATCTGCCGGGTTACCTCGGTAACTGCCACTCCTCCGGCACCGTAATCCTCGATCAACTCGGCGAAGAGCACATGAAAACCGGTAAGCCGATTTTCTATACCTCAGCCGACTCGGTGTTCCAGATTGCCTGTCACGAAGAGACCTTCGGTTTGGACCGTCTGTATGAGCTGTGTGAAATCGCTCGCGAAGAATTGACCGAAGGCGGTTATAACATCGGTCGCGTGATCGCGCGTCCGTTCCTCGGCGACAAGCCGGGCGAGTTCCAGCGTACCGGCAACCGTCACGATTTGGCGGTAGAGCCGCCGGCACCTACCGTGCTGAAAAAACTGGTGGACGAGAAGGGCGGCGAAGTGGTGTCGATCGGTAAAATCGCCGATATCTACGCTAACGTCGGCATCACCAAAAAGGTGAAGGCTACCGGCATCGACGCGCTGTTTGACGCGACCCTGATCGAAATGGAAAAAGCCGGCGACAACACCATCGTGTTCACTAACTTTGTTGATTTTGACTCTTCTTACGGCCACCGCCGCGATGTGGCGGGTTATGCCGCCGCGCTGGAGCTGTTCGACCGCCGCCTGCCGGAGCTGTTGAAACTGGTGAAAGATGAAGACATCATTATCTTCACCGCCGACCACGGCTGCGACCCGACCTGGCCGGGCACCGACCATACCCGTGAGCACATTCCGGTATTGGTTTACGGCCCGAAAGTGAAACCGGGCTCGCTGGGCCACCGTGAGACCTTTGCCGACATTGGCCAGACCGTTGCCAGCTATTTTGGCGTGTCGCCGATGGAATACGGTAAATCCATGTTCTAAGCCCCGTTTTTCAAGCCGCAGCCTTGTTGGCTGCGACTCGACATCCAAAGGCTTATACGTTTAACGTTTTTATTTAATACGATTCGAAGGAAGACAATTATGGCTACGCCGCACATTAATGCTGAAATGGGTGATTTCGCTGACGTAGTACTGATGCCGGGCGATCCGCTGCGTGCAAAATACATTGCGGAAACCTTCCTGGAAGGCGCGGTGGAAGTGAACAACGTGCGTGGCATGCTGGGCTTCACCGGCACCTACAAAGGCCGCAAAATCTCCGTAATGGGCCACGGTATGGGTATCCCGTCCTGTTCCATTTATGCGCGTGAACTGATTGCCGAGTTCGGCGTGAAGAAGATCATCCGCGTGGGCTCTTGCGGCGCAGTGCGCGACGATATCAAGCTGCGCGACGTAGTGATCGGCATGGGTGCCTGCACCGATTCCAAAGTGAACCGCATGCGTTTTAAAGATCATGACTATGCGGCGATTGCCGACTTCGACATGGTGCGCAACGCGGTAGACGCGGCCGCGGCGCAAGGTATCCCGGCGCGCGTGGGCAACATCTTCTCCGCCGATCTGTTCTACACGCCGGATCCGGACATGTTCCAGGTGATGAAGAAGTACGGCATCCTGGGCGTAGAAATGGAAGCGGCCGGCATCTACGGCGTGGCGGCTGAGCTGTATGAAGAGTTCGGCTGCAAGGCGCTGACCATCTGTACCGTTTCCGACCACATTCTGCGTCACGAAGCCACCACCGCCGCAGAGCGCCAAACCACCTTTAACGAGATGATCGTTATCGCGCTGGAATCCGTGCTGCTGGGCGACAAAGAGTAAGCATACTGCGGGCGCAGCATCCTGCTGCGCCTCTGTACCAATCTATTCATCCTCCGCAAGGATTCTCTTCGAGTGCTTTACCGTGCAGGTAGTTGGCGCCAGTAATCTATTCACCGATCTATTCACACGTGAATAATGTCGAGCAAGTGATGCGCCTGGCTTAAGGCTGTTTCGCTTCTTCCTTATCCTGAGGCTTGTCATCGTCGTCGTCTTCCACCGTATTGCCTTCTTCCAGCGGCGTATTGGCCGTCAGCAGATACGGCGATTGCTGCCAGCGGCTGCGGCGATGTTGCAGCAGGGTACGCGCCAGGATAATGCCGATGGCCAGCGCCAGCAGGATCATCAGGCGCAGCAGGTTGGTGGTGTTATCCACCTGTTTGGACTCGGTCGCCAGCACGTGGGTGTCCAGCGTAATGCGGATAAAGCCTATCGGGCCGTCTTTACCCTGAATGGATTCCACCAACTGGTGATTGAAATAGCTGCCGGCGCGTTTGCCGTCAAGCGACAGGCGATCGCGTATACTGATCTGTTCACCGGCGTGGGAAACCAGCGTGCCGTCCAACTGATAGACGCTGGCGTCCAGAATGCGGCTGTGGTCGGTAAGCTGTTTGAGGATGGCGTCGACGCGCTGGTTGTCGACGTCGCTGTCGTCATCGAGCAGGGGCGCCAGGCTGGAGGCCACCTGTTTGGTCAGCGTTTGCGCCAGTTCTTCCACCTGTTCGGATCGCGCCATCTGGTGACTCAGGCTAAAATAGGACGCGCCCTGCATCAATAGCACCAGCAAAGCCAGGCAAATCAGGATAATAGCGGTGCGGTGCAGGCGGAATTTCAGTTTAGCGCGAGCCATTCAGGTTCCTTGGGCATCTTGGACACTTTATGTTGCCAGAACCAATGGCGATAGGATAGCTTGATGCGTCGTTTTATCATGCAGCGTTTTTTCAGGAGTTAATGATGTCGAATAGTCTGACCTATTGCGATCTCCCGGCAGAGATTTCTCAATGGCCGGGTCTTCCCCTTTCGCTGAGCGGCGACGAAGTGATGCCGCTGGATTATCGGGCGGGCCATACCGGTTGGCTATTATACGGCAGAGAGCTGGATAAAACGCGCATTACTCATTTCCAGCGCAAGCTGGGTGCGGCGATGGTGATCGTCACCGCCTGGTGCGTAGAGGACTATCAGGTCGTCCGGCTGGCGGGCACCCTGACGGCGCGCGCCAAAATGCTGGCGGCGGAGAACGGGCTGGACGTGGCGCCGCTCGGCAAGATCCCCCATTTGCGCACCCCTGGGCTGCTGGTGATGGACATGGACTCCACTGCGATCGAGATTGAATGCATCGACGAAATCGCCAAGCTGGCGGGCGTCGGTGATGAGGTGGCGGAAGTGACCGAACGCGCAATGCGCGGCGAGCTGGATTTTACCGCCAGCCTGCGTCAACGCGTTGGAAAGCTGAAAGGTGCCGATGCCAATATCCTCAAACAGGTACGCGATGAACTGCCGCTGATGCCGGGGTTGATCAACCTGGTGCGCAAGCTGCAGGCGATGGACTGGCATGTGGCGATCGCGTCCGGCGGCTTCACTTACTATGCCGAGTATCTGCGCGACAAACTGAAGCTGGTGGCGGTGGCGGCCAACGAGCTGGGGATCCGCGACGGCAAACTGACCGGCGAAGTGCTGGGGCCGGTGGTTGATGCGCAATTCAAGGCCGATACGCTGATCGCGTTGGCGGAAAAGCTGGGCATTCCCCCGCAGCAGACCGTGGCTATCGGCGACGGTGCCAATGATTTGAAAATGATACAGGCGGCCGGGCTGGGCATTGCCTACCACGCCAAACCGAAAGTGTATGACAAGGCGCAGGTGTCCATTCGCCATGCCGATCTGATGGGCGTGCTGTGCGTACTGACCGGCAGCCTGAAACACGAAGTTCGCTAAAAATATCGAGTAAGAGGTAATACGTGGCAAAAGCGGCAAAACGGGCGTTTGTATGTAATGAGTGCGGCGCAGATTATCCGCGCTGGCAGGGGCAGTGCAGCGCTTGTCACGCCTGGAACAGCATTACGGAAGTTCGTCTGGCTGCGGTGTCCTCTTCTTCTCGCTCCGAGCGTTTAAGCGGTTATGCCGGTGATGCCGGCATCAGCAAGGTGCAAAAACTCTCGGACATCAGCCTGGACGAGTTGCCGCGTTTTTCCACCGGCTTTCTTGAGTTTGACCGCGTACTGGGCGGCGGCGTGGTGCCGGGCAGCGCGATCCTGATCGGCGGCAACCCCGGTGCCGGTAAAAGTACTCTGCTGTTGCAGGTGCTGTGCAAGCTGTCCGAGCAGATGAAAACCCTGTACGTCACCGGCGAGGAATCGTTGCAACAGGTGGCGATGCGCGCTCACCGCCTCGGGTTGCCGACCGGTAACCTGAACATGCTGTCGGAAACCAGTATCGAGCAGATCTGCCTGATCGCCGAACAAGAGCAGCCGAAGCTGATGGTGATCGACTCGATCCAGGTGATGCACATGGCGGATATTCAGTCTTCGCCGGGCAGCGTGGCACAGGTGCGGGAAACCGCCGCCTACCTGACGCGCTTTGCCAAAACGCGCGGCGTGGCGATTGTCATGGTCGGGCACGTCACCAAAGACGGCTCGCTGGCCGGGCCGAAGGTGCTGGAACACTGTATCGACTGTTCGGTACTGCTGGACGGCGATGCCGATTCCCGTTTTCGCACCCTGCGCAGCCATAAAAACCGCTTCGGTGCGGTGAATGAGCTGGGGGTATTCGCCATGACCGAGCAGGGCCTGCGTGAAGTCAGCAACCCGTCCGCCATCTTCCTCAGCCGTGGCGACGAAGTCACTTCCGGCAGTTCGGTGATGGTGGTCTGGGAAGGAACCCGGCCGCTGCTGGTTGAGATCCAGGCGCTGGTGGATCATTCGATGATGTCCAACCCGCGCCGGGTCGCGGTCGGTCTGGAGCAGAACCGGCTGGCGATCCTGCTGGCGGTGCTGCACCGCCACGGTGGGTTGCAGATGTCGGATCAGGATGTGTTTGTGAACGTGGTCGGCGGGGTGAAAGTCAGTGAAACCAGCGCCGATCTGGCGTTGCTGATGTCGCTGGTGTCGAGCCTGCGCGACCGCCCGTTGCCGAACGATCTGGTGGTGTTCGGCGAAGTGGGGCTGGCGGGAGAGATTCGCCCGGTGCCGAGTGGGCAGGAGCGTATTTCCGAGGCGGCAAAGCACGGCTTCAAGCGCGCTATCGTGCCGCACGCCAACGTGCCGAAAAAGCCGCCGGCAAATATGCAGGTGTTCGGCGTGAAAAAGCTGGCGGACGCCCTGGACGTGCTGGAACAATTCTATTAATTGCCATGTGATGCGCAGAATATGCTATTTTGTTTAGCATATTAAACGGAGGGGTTATGCGGCAATTCGATTACCTGAAAGCATCTATCAAGCAGAAGAGCTGTACCCTGCAGCAGGTGGCGGATGCCAGCGGCATGACCAAAGGCTACCTCAGCCAGCTGTTGAATGACAAAATCAAAAGCCCAAGCGCTCAGAAACTGGAAGCTTTGCACCGTTTTCTTGGCCTGGAATTCCCGCGTCGCGAGAAAAAGGTCGGTGTGGTGTTTGGTAAATTTTACCCACTGCACACCGGCCATATTTACCTGATTCAGCGCGCTTGCAGCCAGGTGGATGAGCTGCACGTGATTTTGTGTCACGACGAACCGCGTGACCGGGAACTGTTCGAGAACAGCTCGATGTCGCAACAGCCCACGGTCAGCGACCGTCTGCGTTGGCTGCTGCAAACCTTCAAGTACCAGAAAAACATCCATATTCATTCGTTCGACGAGCAGGGCATCGAACCCTATCCGCACGGTTGGAACGTGTGGAGCGACGGGATGAAAGCCTTCATGGAACAGAAGGGCATAGTGCCGAGCTTTATCTATTCCAGCGAAACGCAAGACGCCCCGCGTTATCGCGAGCATCTGGCGATGGAAACCATTCTGATCGATCCCGAACGCTCATTCATGAACATCAGCGGCAGCCAAATCCGTCAGGATCCGTTCCGCTATTGGGATTACATTCCGACCGAAGTGAAGCCGTTCTTCGTGCGCACCGTGGCGATCCTCGGCGGTGAGTCGAGCGGCAAATCGACGCTGGTGAACAAGCTGGCGAACATTTTTAACACCACCAGCGCCTGGGAATATGGTCGCGACTATGTGTTCTCGCATCTGGGCGGCGATGAGATGGCGTTGCAGTACTCCGACTACGACAAGATTGCGTTAGGGCAGGCGCAGTACGTTGACTTTGCAGTTAAATACGCCAACAAGGTGGCGTTTATCGATACCGATTTCGTCACTACCCAGGCGTTCTGCAAAAAGTACGAAGGGCGCGAGCACCCCTTCGTGCAGGCGCTGATCGACGAATACCGGTTTGATCTGGTGATCCTGCTGGAAAATAACACCCCGTGGGTGGCGGATGGCCTGCGCAGCCTCGGCGCGCCGACCGATCGCAAGGCGTTCCAGCACCTGCTGGAAGAGATGCTGCGCGCCAACAATATCGAGTATGCACACGTGGAATCCAGCGACTATGAGGAGCGCTTCCTGCGCTGCGTCGAACTGGTAAAACAGCTGTTGGCGGCCGATGCCAGCCGACTGGTAGGCGCCACGTCGGAATAAGCCGGAGGCGCAGCATGCTGCGCCTCTCTTGCCTCAGTAAACAATCACCAGTTTGCCCTGCATATGCCCATCAAGCAGTTTTTTATGCGCGGCGGTCAGGGTCTCCACCGTCAGCCCCTGCAGCGTTTCACTCAGTGTGGTGCTCAGCTTTCCGTCGTCCAGTAACTGCGCCACCTGCTTGAGGATTTCTCCCTGTTGGGCGATGTCCGGCGTGGTGAACATGCTGCGGGTAAACATCAATTCCCAATGCAGCGCGGCGCTTTTCAGCTTCAACGCGTTCTGATCGAGCGGTTGTTGGTTCTCCACGATGGTGCAGATATGGCCCAGCGGCGCGATCAGATCCGAGATCGCTTTCCAGTGGCCATCGGTATCGTTCAGGCAAAGAATATAATCGACGGTTTCAATACCCTGCTGCGCCAGATTCCCTTTAAGATCATGATAATCCACCACCAGATCGGCGCCGCGCTCCCGGCACCAGGCCGCCGACTCGGGGCGTGAAGCGGTGGCAATCACCTTCACCTTGCTCAACTGGGCGGCAAACGGGATCGCCAGCGAGCCAACGCCGCCGGCACCGCCGATAATCAACAGGGTTTTATCTTCCGTCGCATCCTGGATTTTCAGGTGCTCGAACAACGCTTCCCAGGCGGTCAGCGCGGTCAGCGGCATGGCGGCGGATTCAGCCCAGTTCAGGCTGCGCGGTTTATGTGAAGCGATGCGTGAATCAATCAACTGCTGAGTGCTGTTGCTGCCTGGGCGGGTGATATCACCGGCGTACCAAACTTCATCACCGGCTTTGAAACCTGTGACGCCGTTGCCCACCTCAAGCACCACGCCGCTGGCATCCCAGCCCAGGATACGCGGCTGTTGCAGGCCACTTTTTTGCAGGCCGGCGTGGACTTTGGTATCTACCGGATTGACCGATACCGCTTTGACCTCCACCAGCAAATCGTATTGGCCTGGGGCAGGTTTTTCCGGGCTGATTTCAATGAAACCGGCGGGGTTTTTCGGGTCTACGGCAATGGCTTTAATCGGCATGATTGTGCTCCTTTAGAATGAATACCCTCAGTGTAGACCTCCGAGAGAAGAGTGATAAGATGGACAATAAATAACTAAGTGTTCGTTTAAGGTGAACAATGATGTTTAAACAGCTGCAGGACATGGCGTTGTTTGCGCTGGTGGCCGAGTGCAGCAGCTTCACCGCCGCAGCCAACCGCGCCGGTTTGCCGAAATCCAGCGTTAGCCAGCGCATCAGCCAGCTGGAGCAGACGTTGGGTTTGCGGCTGCTCAATCGTACCACCCGCCAGCTCAACCTGACCTTCGCCGGCGAACGCTATCTGGTGCACTGTCAGGAGATGTTGTCCGCTGCCGAACGGGCCGATCTGGCCTTGCAGCGGCTGCGTGACAACCCGAGCGGCCGGTTGCGCATCTCGACGCCAGCCGGGTTGGGGGCGACTCTGCTGGCGCGGCTGGCGGCGGATTTTCAGCGTCAGTATCCGGATGTCTCGCTCGAAGTCTCGGTGTCCGACGCGATGGTGGATCTGGTGCAAGAGGGGTATGACGCCGCGTTGCGCACCGGCAAACCCCAGGATTCCTCGCTGATTGGCCGCCGCCTGGGGCATACTCCGCGTTATTTGCTGGCGGCACCGGCCTATCTGGCGCAGTTCCCGCCGCTCCTTCATCCGCAGCAGTTGCAGCAGCACCGCTGCATTGCGCACCGCGCCTGGCCGGCGTGGAGCCTGCGTCGGGGCGACGAGTATTACCGCTGGCAACTGCCGATGCTGCATATCACTGACAACCTGCTGTATGCGCGCGAGTGTGCCATCTCCGGCGCCGGCATTACCCTGCTGCCGGCGTTCCTCAGCCGCGAGGTGGTGGCGCAAAAGCAACTGGTGGAGGTGTTGCCGGAATGGCGGGCGGAGGGGAATGAACTGTATCTGGTCTACCCGAGCCGCAAGCTGAATTCGCCGGCGCTGGCCTGCTTTATCGACGTGGTGCTGCAGCACCCGGTCTTTGTGGACTATGCGCAGGCGCTGGATTGGGGATAATAAAAAGCCCGCAAGGTGCGGGCTTGAGAGCATAGATCGCCAAGCTGACGTTACTTGGTGACTTTTTTGTACTTGATACGGCGAGGTTCCAGCGCATCGGCACCCAGAGTACGCTTTTTGTACTCTTCGTATTCGGTAAAGTTGCCTTCGAAGAACTCCACCTTACCTTCATCCTGATAGTCCAGAATGTGGGTGGCAATACGGTCAAGGAACCAACGGTCATGCGAGATCACCATCGCACAGCCCGGGAACTCCAGCAGGGCGTTTTCCAGCGCGCGCAGGGTTTCGATATCCAGGTCGTTGGTGGGTTCGTCGAGCAGCAGCACGTTGCCGCCAACCTGCAGCAGCTTGGCCAAATGCAGACGGCCACGCTCACCACCGGACAGTTCGCCCACGCGTTTGCCCTGATCGACGCCCTTGAAGTTAAAGCGGCCAACATAGGCACGGCTTGGCATTTCGGTGTTGCCCACGCGCATGATGTCCTGGCCGCCGGACACTTCTTCCCACACGGTTTTGGCATTATCCATGCTGTCGCGGAACTGATCGACAGAAGCCAGCTTGACGGTATCGCCCAGCACGATGCTGCCGGAGTCAGGTTGTTCCTGGCCGGACATCATGCGGAACAGCGTGGATTTACCTGCGCCGTTCGGGCCGATGATGCCGACAATCGCGCCCTTAGGTACGGCGAATGACAGATCGTCAATCAGCAGGCGGTCGCCGTAGGATTTACGCAGGTTGTGAACTTCAACCACTTTATCGCCCAGGCGGGTGCCAGGTGGGATAAACAGTTCGTTGGTTTCGTTACGTTTCTGGTATTCGGTGCTGTTAAGCTCTTCAAAGCGCGCCAGACGGGCCTTGCCTTTAGACTGACGGCCTTTGGCACCCTGACGCACCCACTCCAGCTCTTTCTCGATCGACTTGCGGCGAGCGGCTTCGGTTGAGGCTTCCTGCGCCAGACGAGCGTCTTTCTGTTCCAGCCAGGAAGAGTAGTTGCCTTCCCACGGAATGCCTTCGCCGCGGTCCAGCTCCAGGATCCAGCCGGCCACGTTATCCAGGAAGTAACGGTCGTGGGTGATCGCCACTACGGTGCCTTCGAAGTCGTGCAGGAAGCGTTCCAGCCAGGCCACGGATTCGGCATCCAGGTGGTTGGTCGGTTCGTCCAGCAGCAGCATGTCCGGTTTTTCCAGCAGCAGGCGGCACAGCGCTACGCGGCGACGTTCACCACCGGAAAGGTTGGCGATTTTGGCGTCCCACTCCGGCAGGCGCAACGCATCGGCGGCGCGCTCCAATTGGGTGTTGAGGTTGTGACCATCGTGGGCCTGAATGATCTCTTCCAGGCGGCCCTGTTCAGCGGCCAACTTGTCGAAGTCGGCGCCTTCTTCAGCGTACAGCGCGTACACTTCATCAAGTCGCTTGAGGGCACCGACGACTTCTGCCATCGCTTCTTCAACCGATTCGCGAACGGTATGTTCCAGGTTAAGTTGCGGTTCCTGCGGCAGGTAGCCGATTTTAATCCCCGGTTGCGGGCGCGCTTCACCTTCGATATCGGTATCGATGCCGGCCATAATGCGCAGCAGGGTGGATTTACCGGAGCCGTTCAGGCCCAGCACGCCAATTTTGGCGCCAGGGAAGAAGCTCAGGGAGATATTTTTCAGGATGTGACGCTTCGGCGGGACCACTTTGCCGACGCGATGCATGGTATAGACGTATTGAGCCACGTTGCTCTAAGCCTCTCTATATCAGTTTTTATAGGATGTCTGGTGGTTGCGGAGTGTAGCCCGTTTCGAACACGGATCCCAGACATCATCAGCGATCGCTAAGTATAACCCGTTATGCGCCTTTAACAGGCGCATAACGGCAGATTAAGGTGTGACGACGATCGCGACGCGGCGGTTTTCCGCACGGCCGCTGGAGGTGCGGTTATCGGCGACCGGATCGCGCTTGCCCATGCCGCGGGTTTCGATATTGGCGCGCGGAATGCCTACGCTGGCCAGCAAATCGGCCACTGCATCGGCGCGGCGCAGCGAAAGCTGGTCGTTATAGCTATCTTCACCGTAGTTATCCGTATGGCCATCCAGACGGAACTTGGTGATGCCTACGCTCATCAGCGCGCGGCCCATTTTTTGGACGGTTTCGGTGCTTTCCGGATTCAGCTTGCCGATGTTGTTGCCGAACAGCACTTTGTCGGAGAGGCCGAATTCCCAGCCGTTATCCGTCAGTTTGAACCCGTGAGACTGCAACAACGCGACCTGCTCGGGCGTCAGGCCCTGCGGTTTGCTCTGGCACCCTGCAAGGGTGAGCAAGGCGACAAACATTATCGCCAGCAGTGAGAAACGGTTTTTTAGTGTTTGCTGTATCATAATCAAATCCCTGGTTTTAATTTTATAACTGGGGCTCTATTTCTGTATTGCCAGCCGCCAGCCTCCGTTATAACGATGCTTTGCCTGATACATCGCATCGTCAGCTTCGTGCAAAAGACCCTGAGGCGTTAGTGCATGTTCAGGGTAAAGCGCAATACCGATACTCAGAGAGGTCGTCACCGCCTCGTCGTTCGGCAAAATTACCGGTTGGGTCATGCAGTCGATAATGTTGTCGGCAATTTGCAGCACATCTTCCGTACTGTGAACCGGCGCCAACAGCACCGCGAACTCATCGCCGCCTAAACGCGCGACCAGATCGCTTTCACGCAGCTGCGCGCGAATGCGCCCGGCAATGGTGGTCAGCACTGCGTCGCCGGCGGCGTGACCGTAACTGTCGTTCACCTCCTTGAAACGATCGCCGTCGATAAACAACACTGCGAGTTTTTCTGTCGGCTCAATATCGCCCAGTGCGCGACTCAGCCGCCCTTCAAAAAAGGCGCGATTCGGCAACCCGGTCAGGCTGTCGTGGGTCGCCCGGTGGGTCAGTGAATCATTTTCCTGTTTCAGGTGCGCCTGCCAGGCCTCCAGCTCATCGAGCAAGCCGTTGAAGTCGTTGCTCAATTCGTGCAGTTCGGCAATGGGCGCCGACGGCACCCGCAGCCCGAAGGTGCGATCGCGCCGCACCGCATGCGCCACCTTGGCGATATCATCCAGCGAACTGACAATGCCCAGCAGCATGCGGCGGGAAAGAATCAGCGCGCACAGGGTACTGAGCACCAGGCAGGCGATCATGCCCAGAATACCCCGCAGCAGAAAACGCAACAGGCTGCCGCCGTTGCCGCTCAGCCAGACCTTGCCGACCTGCTTGCCCTCGTGGGTGATCGGCAAGACCACCGGCTCCGGCAGCGCCCAGTGAGCGACAATCTGCTCCAGGCCGTGCAGCGGACCATCCTTGGGGCGATGCCAACTGGCCAGCACGTTACCGCTGTTGTTCAGGATTTTGGCTTCCGACACCTCTTCTTTGGCGGCGATAAGTACCATCGCCTCGCGAATGTAGGGGCGGTCTCCAAACACCACTGCAGCTTCAACCGTATAGCTGATGGAACGCGCAATAAGGTGCAGGTTGTGGTTAGCGTAGGCGCGTAGCGCGAACAGCGCCACCAGCGTCAAGAAAATCCCGGCGGTGCCGACGGCAATCAGTGCCAACCCGAGATTGGCTCGTTGCAGTACCCGGCCCAGCGTGGGCCGCGAATGTCCGGAACGGTTCTTGCGCAACCACATCATAGCGGCGGCGCCTGTTTGCGCGCCAGCTGCAGCACGTTAGGATGAACGCGAACGCCGCTGCGCGCCAGCGCGTCCAGGTTCACCTTGAAACTGGCCTGGTCGCCGTCAATTTGCAGGCAAAAAGCGCTGCCGGCAGAGCATTCACCGTCGTTCTCGCTGATGCTGAGAATGGAATGGCCATGAATACGCTGTATAAAGTTTTGTTTTTGGCCGGTATTGATATTACCCAAATAAATTACGTCGCAGCCGGTGCTCAGCAGAGGGCTGTCAAAGGGCACTCGCTCGGCTTTTATCGGCCGGGGAGCGCTCAGCAGAATAGGGTCGAACAAGCCTTCGGCATAGTGGGTCGGTGCCGTTACGCACAGGCGGATGGGTTTGGGCTCACTGGGCCAGCGGGCATAGCTGATGATGCCGACCACGACGGTGGTGACGGCATGAGTGCGATTCTGATAGGTATTGCCCGTGTCGGAGCGAGCCAATCCGGGAAACGCCAGCAGCAGGACTACAATGAGTGGTAACAAGCGGTCGCCACCCAGACGTGCGCAAACGAAGCTCGTGAATGAGCTTTTCGCGTTGGCTGCTATCATCACGGCATTTTTTGCCATCTTCATCTGCCATTCCTGCCAACGTCCGCAGTAAGGTAGCGGTGATCTAACAATGAGAAACCTGACCCGACCGAAGGGGGAAACGTAATACTAAGTACTATCAATCGCACTGTGTGATGAACACTATCTAACCCATAATTGGCGCGGATTGTATTATAAGATATCGCTGTTGCGCGCTTTATGTGCCGTTTTCTCGGATTTATCCTATCTTTTTTTAACAGTATAAAAACGGCCCGGGGAGTTTGCCAGGCGTTTTCGGCAAAGGAAGCGGCGTTGAGCGGCAGTGCGGCACCTTACGTGACACCTTTATTTAATTTGTCAGCCAGGGTAAACGTTTTTTACCTGCCGCCCCTCATGACGATAAACTTCTTCTTCTACAGTAGTTGAATGGATAGGCAATTGCGCTGTCTACGGTAGATGCCTGAGCTTATCGCTCTGCACATCCTTTTGCTCTGACGTGTATTCCACTTCAGGGCGCGAAACACTCGAAGAGCCGGTTTCTCCGGGCCTTGACCGCTGGCGCAGCGCGGCAAGGGGAGAAAGGGTTCCGGCAACACAACCAGCGAGGAAAGAGTAAGTATGGTCAAGGTAGACAAGTGGCGGTTGTTGGCCGTGGGGCTGTGCCTGACGGCATTCTCGGGCGCGGCAATGGCGGACTCCCTCGACGCACAGCGTCAGCGTTATCTGCAAATCAAGCAGGCGTGGGACAGTAATCAGATGGACGTCGTGGCGCAACTGATGCCGACGCTGCGTGATTATCCGCTTTATCCTTATCTGGAATACCGCGAACTGACGCAGGATCTCAGCCAGGCCGGTTTCTCCGAGGTGAATGACTTTATCAAGCAGCACCCGACGCTGCCCCCCGCCAAGTCGTTGGCGCCGCGTTTTGTCAATGAATTGGCGCGCCGTGAAGACTGGCGCACCCTGTTGGCGTTCAGCCCGCAGGCCCCCAAACCGGTCGCGGCACGCTGTAACTATTACTACGCCAAATGGGCCACCGGCGATCAACAGGCGGCCTGGAGCGGCGCGGACGATCTCTGGATGAGCGGTAAAACGTTGCCGGGCGCCTGCGATAAACTGTTCAACGTCTGGCAGGGTGCCGGCAAGCAAACGCCGCTGAATACCCTGGAGCGCATGAAACTGGCGTTAAAAGAGGGCAACAGCAGCCTGGTTAACAGCCTCTATCGCCAGTTGCCGTCAGAATATCAGACCATGGGTGATGCGCTGGTGCGCCTGCAAAACGATCCCGCTACCGTAGAGGCTTTTGCCCGCAGCGTAGGGCCGACTGACTTTACCCGTGCGGCGACCGGCATCGCTTTCGAGCGGCTGGCGCGTCAGGATGCTGAAAATGCCCGCGCAATGATCCCGAGTATCGCCCGCCTGCAGAAAATGAGCGACAGCGAGCGGTTGGGGTTGGAAGAGGCGGTGGCGTGGCGCCTGATGGGCAGCGATGCGACTTTCGAGCAGACCCAGTGGCGCGATAAGGTCATCCTGCGCAGCCAGTCTCCGACGCTGCTGGAACGCCGTGTGCGCATGGCGTTGGGTAACGGCGATCGTCAGGGTGTGGCGACCTGGCTTTCGCGCCTGCCGGCAGAATCACGCAATAAAGACGAATGGCGTTACTGGCGTGCGAGTATCTTGCTGGATGAAGGCAAGCGCAGCGAGGGTGAAGAGCTCCTGCGCAGTCTGATGAACGAACGCGGTTTCTACCCTATGGTGGCGGCGCAGAAACTGAATAAACCGTACCCGGTCATGGTGGCGGTGGCGGCAAAACCCCGCGCTTCACTGGTGGACGGGCCGGAAATTGCCCGCGTGCGTGAACTGATGTACTGGAACATGGATAACCTGGCGCGCAGCGAGTGGACCTCGTTCGTTGCCAGCCGCAGCCGGCCTGAACAGGAAGCGCTGGCGCGTTATGCCTTCGAGCAGAAATGGGCCGATCTCAGCGTGCAGGCGACCATCGTCGGCAAGCTGTGGGATCACCTCGAGGAGCGCTTCCCGGTGGCCTGGTCGCAAGAGTTCCGCAGCGCTACCGATGACAAAGGCATCACGCCGAGCTACGCCATGGCGATCGCCCGTCAGGAGAGCGCCTGGAACCCGAAAGCCCAGTCGCCGGTGGGGGCCAGCGGCCTGATGCAGGTGATGCCGCGGACCGCGCAACATACCGTGCAAATGTACAATATTCCCGGTTACTCAAGCCCGAGCCAACTGCTTGACCCGCGCACCAATATCACTATCGGCACCAGTTACCTGGAGTACGTCTACCAGCAGTTTGGTCGTAACCGTATCCTGTCGTCGGCAGCCTATAACGCCGGCCCATCGCGGGTGAATACCTGGTTGGGCAATAGCGAAGGGCGTGTCGATGCGGTGGCTTTTGTTGAAAGCATCCCGTTCTCGGAGACCCGTTCCTACGTGAAGAACGTGCTGGCTTATGACGCGTTTTACCGTTATTTGATGCACCGCCCGGCCAAGGTACTGACCGATGCCGAGTGGCAGAGACGTTATTGATTTTGACGGCGCTATGGTATGCTGCTGTACTAGTTAAATAGTATGGTGGCTTGCCATGACGCAATTATCGCTTAACGATCCGGCTCTTTCAGAACAAGGTAATGAGGATTGGCTGCGCTTTGTCGCGCTGCTGCAAAATTCGTTCGCTCAGGAGTTGCATCAACCGCTGATGCAACTGTTGCTGACACCGGATGAGCGTACGGCGTTAGGCACGCGGGTACGGATTATTCAGGAGCTGATGCGCGGTGAGATGAGCCAGCGCGAGCTGAAGAATGAACTGGGTGCGGGGATTGCCACCATCACTCGCGGTTCGAACAGCCTGAAAGCGGCGACGCCGGCGCTGAAACAGTGGCTGGAGCAACAGTTACTGGGCGATGCGCAATAGCGCAACGCCCGGTATAGATTATTTATTCGGCGTGCCGTTGTGGCTTTGGTAGACAGGATTGTGAAAAGGGACCAATGCCAGCAGCAGAGCCTGATGATAAACGCTGGTGCGGCTCAATCGCCCATCGGTAAAGATGCCGATAGCGCCACCCTGGCGCTTCACGTCGCTATTGCCGGTAATGGCAGCCATCTCCGCGCCCAGTTCGCGGCCGGCGCGAATTCCCTGTAAAATTGCCTCCGGCAGCATCAGGCTGGCTGAGCGCGATTCGCCACGAGTATGCGGGCTTTCCACCGTCATCCAGGCGAAGGTCATATTCTCTTCTATGCCTGCTTCCACGCCGACCCAAAAGTCGGCCTCAGGGCGAACCTGACGGGCTTCCATTACGCGCTGGCGTGCGCCGGTACGGGTTTCGTGATTGCCTATCGGTTGCAGCGAGACACCGCTGGCGACGTCGACAGATTCAATGCGACATTGGTCCGCGCCAAAGGCGTCATCAAAGGCCAGTTGAATAGCCTTGATCTTTGCCGGGTTGGTAGTTGCAGCGACAACATGATACATAACGGGTTTGGCATCCTTAAGCTAAGAGCCTATTCACCACACCAGAAGCTTGTGCAAGCTGCTTCTGACGAAGATAAACTCAGGTTTCACGCAGTATAACGGAAAAGCAAAATGTTACAGGTATACCTCGTTCGCCACGGCGAAACGGAATGGAATGCGGCTCGCCGTATCCAGGGCCAGTCCGACAGCCCGTTAACCGCCAAAGGTGAACATCAGGCGCATCTGGTTGCCCGGCGTGTCAGTAAAGAGGGCATCACGCACGTTATTACCAGCGATCTGGGGCGTACCCGCCGCACCGCGCAAATCATCGCAGAAGCTTGCGGCTGCGAAGTGATTAGCGATCCGCGTTTGCGCGAATTGCATATGGGGGTGCTGGAAGAACGTCTGATCGAAAGCCTGACGCCGCAGGAAGAACAGTGGCGCAAGCAGATGGTCGACGGTACTGCCGACGGCCGTATCCCTCAAGGCGAATCCATGAACGAGTTGGCTGAACGCATGCGCGCCTCGCTGGAAAGTTGCCTGATGCTGCCTGAAGGCAGTAAGCCGCTGATTGTCAGCCACGGTATTGCGCTGGGCTGCCTGATCAGCACCGTGCTTGGGCTGCCGGCCTATGCCGAGCGCCGCCTGCGTTTGCGTAACTGTTCGTTGTCGCGCGTTGATCATCAACAGAGCCCGTGGTTGGCTTCCGGTTGGATCGTGGAAACGGCGGGCGATGTCACGCACCTGGACATGCCCGCGCTGGACGAACTGCAACGTTAACGGCGGATCGGGATCAGGTAGTCGCAGTTGATCTCGGTCGGCGGTTGGGGTGGCCGACGGTCACCCTTGGGATAAAAGCGCTCGATGTCGTGCCCTTTGCGGCGCGTCAGTTTGAGCGCCGGCAGGCAGGTGCCATACAGCGTCAGGATAAAGTCCTGCAGGCCAGAGGCCGGCCCTTCATAGCTGAACATCGCGTACTCGCCGCCCTGCAACACCAGCGGCTGGCCTTCCTGTACCTTATCCGGCACGTGGTGCGGTTCCAGCGCCGTGGTGTACAGCACTTCCTGCTCGTCGTCCTTTTCCTGGCTCGGGCGGGAGTGGTGCAGCCCGTAGAGCACCGGTGGCAGCGTCTCGGCTTCGCCCAGATATTGGCGCCAGAACTGTGAGCGCAACTCGGTACGGAAATTGGAGATTTGCTCCAGCGTGCAGGAATAGCTCTGTGTCAGGCCAATCAGGTGCTGTTCCGCCAGCGTGACGAATTCCGGCTGCGGCAGGGTGAAGGCCCCCAGGCGGATTGGCGGGCAGATGCCGAACGCGTTCCAGTCTTCGGCACGGCGATACAATGCCGGCGTTTGCGCAAACTGTTTTTTAAACGCGCGGGTGAAAGTCTGCTGCGAGTCGAAGCGATACTGCAAGGCGATATCCAAAATCGGTCGGCTGGTTAAACGCAGCGCCACCGCAGCTTTAGACAGTCGTCTTGCCCGGATATAAGCGCCGATGGCGTTACCGGTAATATCTTTGAACATCCGTTGCAGATGCCATTTAGAGTAGCCTGCTTTTGCCGCCACGTTATCCAGCGACAAAGGTTGGTCCAAATGGCTTTCCAGCCAGCTAAGCAGATCACGAATGATACCGGCTTGATCCATAGATCTTCCTCGTAGAGCTTTAGGGTGGGAACCCGAACTGTTTATTCATTACGCAGGTGCTTGCGCTATCAGACCAATCCATGAGCCATTTTGCGTAGCACTCTTTGCTTCTTGCAGCTCGCTGCGCAAGAGTTGGACAGGGACACACCTTAAACGGGCGCAAAGAAATAACGACGCCGCATAATAGCAATTTTTTTCCTCCGAGACTCTCAAAGATTTTTTTCACGCTCTGTGCTAAAAAGATCGGTGCGGACCAGAAAAATCCCGATTCTGTGACCTAAAACATAAACAATATTGATTGCTGAGCCTGTTTTTTCAGGCCGTGGCTGTTGGAGTTAAGTGAATGAAAAAAGGATGGATATTTTTGTTTGGTTTAGTTTGCGCAACGGTAAATGGCGCGCAGGCCGAACAGGTGGGATCGGTCGATACGGTATTTAAACTCTTTGGTCCGGACCACAAAATTGTGGTGGAAGCGTTCGACGATCCGGATGTTAAAAATGTAACTTGTTATATCAGCCGGGCAAAAACCGGCGGTATCAAAGGCGGCCTGGGATTAGCGGAAGATACCGCGGATGCGGCTATTTCCTGCCAACAGGTGGGGCCGATTACCCTGACCGATAAAATTAAAAACGGCAAGGCGGAAGGGACGGTGGTGTTCCAGAAAAGGACGTCGCTGGTATTCAAAAAGCTGCAGGTGGTGCGTTTCTACGATGCTACCCGCAATGCGCTGATTTATCTGAGTTATTCAGACCGTGTGGTGGATGGTTCACCGAAGAATGCGTTGAGTGCGGTGCCAATCATCCCTTGGGGTGAGGCGAAATAACATCGGGGGTTCAATTGAACCCCCGATGTTTTTGGAGCGGGAGGAATGATTACTCTTCCAGATCGCCGCAGAAACGGTAGCCTTCACCGTGAATGGTGGCGATGATTTCCGGCGTATCCGGGGTCGATTCGAAGTGCTTGCGGATACGGCGAATGGTCACGTCTACGGTACGGTCATGCGGTTTCAGCTCACGGCCGGTCATTTTCTTCAGCAGCTCGCCACGGGATTGGATCTTGCCCGGGTTTTCGCAGAAGTGCAGCATGGCGCGGAATTCGCTGCGCGGCAGCTTGTACTGCTCGCCTGCCGGGCTGATCAGTGAGCGGCTATTGATATCCAGCTCCCAACCGTTGAATTTATAGCTTTCTACCAGTCGACGTTCTTCGCCGACGCTGCCCAGGTTCATGGTACGAGACAGCAGATTACGTGCGCGAATGGTCAATTCACGAGGATTAAACGGCTTGGTGATGTAGTCATCAGCGCCGATTTCCAATCCGAGGATTTTATCCACTTCATTATCGCGGCCGGTCAGGAACATCAGCGCAACGCTGGCCTGTTCGCGCAGTTCACGCGCCAGCAGCAGGCCGTTTTTGCCTGGCAGATTGATGTCCATGATAACCAGATTGATATCATTTTCAGACAGGATGTTGTGCATCTCTGCACCATCATTGGCTTCATGAACAACGTAGCCTTCCGCCTCGAAAATGCTCTTCAGGGTGTTACGAGTGACTAACTCGTCTTCGACAATCAGAATGTGCGGGGTCTGCATATTTGCTACCTAAAATTGCCAACAAAATAGAAAATAGGAAGTACAGAAGTCTTTGTTTTCTTAGACGAGGGCAGAGATAGCGCTCACGTTCCCTCTTACCAAATGACTAAAGTACGTAAACTCGTTCTTGATGCACTTTCCATCTAATGTCAACAAGATCGCTAGCTTGGTGGAGCGGCTATTCCCTACGCCCCAAAGGTGCCAAAACGGCGGTTATCCTAACCCTATTAACAGCAATATAACAGTGCGTGCCGAATTCATCACCCAACAAAACTACGCTTTGTTGACATATATCAAATTCAATTGTAGCACGTTAACAGTTTTGTGAAAAACACTTACAGAACTGCCAGCTTAAGTCACAGAAGCATAAATTCTGTCTACGATTCAGCATTGTTACGCTTAATGGGTTACAATTATGAGCTTATTGGTGAGGGCGTTATTTTAACATATTGATTAATAAGAACAGTAAAACATAAGTAGTAATAATATCTATTACAGCCAATTTATCTGTTCAATAACCCATTTACACATTTCTGTAGCAATTGCCGGGATTTTTGTTGCGCAATTGTAAATATAATCAGACTATCCCGAACAGTCAAAAACTCGCGATTCCTCTTTCTGTGGAGTATTGATGCAGCTTCATATTGTTTTAGTGGCTCCGGCACGGCCGGAAAACGTCGGCGCAGCGGCGCGGGCGATGAAAACCATGGGATTCACCTCGTTGCGCATCGTCGACAGCGAAGCGCACCTGCAACCGGCAGCGCGCTGGGTCGCTCATGGGGCGGGGGATATCCTCGACGGCGTGCAAACTTATCCCACCCTGGCACAGGCGTTAGCGGACGTGGATTTCACCGTAGCCACCACCGCCCGCAGCCGCGCGCGTTTCCATTATTACTGTACACCGCAGCAGCTGTTGGGGCAGTTGGGCGAGCGCAGCCAGTGGGTAAACCAGGCGGCGCTGGTGTTTGGCCGCGAAGATTCCGGCCTGACCAATGAAGAGCTGGAACTGGCCGATCTGCTGACCGGCGTACCTATGCAGGCGGACTACCCTTCGCTGAATCTCGGTCAGGCGGTAATGGTGTATTGCTACCAGTTGTCGGAACTGATGAGCGTCAGCGCGCCTCAGGAGACGATGGCCAATGAGGGGCAATTGCGAGCGTTACGTCGGCGCGCCGAAGGATTATTGGGGGCGCTGGGGGTCGGTGATGACCAAAAATTGCGCGATTGGCTGCATCAGCGGCTGGGTGCGCTGCCACAACGGGATACGGCGATGTTGCATACTTTGCTGCATGACATCGAAAAAAAGCTCACAAAGTGATACCCGCAAGTGCTGGCCCTTAAGCAGTATGATTCACTGCAAAAGTGCCTTCAGGTTGTTTTTTTGTTCTGTCATTTTGTTTTTCTGCTATCGCATTACTCAGCCGCCAGGCGGGGCGGCCAATGAGCAAAAACAAGAAATAATTTGACTTGGGAAAGCGATTGCTTTAACCAATAGAGGGGACAGAGTATTTAATGAGACAGACAGAAAAATGCGAAACATCAGCCTGATTATCACAATTATTACCACCACCGAAACCACAGGTAACGGGGCGGGCTGACGCGTACAGGAAACAAAAGAAAAAAGCCCGCACCTAAACAGTGCGGGCTTTTTTTTCGGCTTAAATTCGGGAGAGATCAGAAATGCGAGTGCTGAAATTTGGCGGAACCTCGGTAGCGAATGCAGAACGTTTTCTGCGCGTTGCCGATATCATGGAAAGTAACGCACGTCAGGGACAGGTGGCCACGGTATTGTCCGCACCTGCAAAGATCACCAATCACTTGGTGGCGATGATTGAAAAAACGGTGGCCGGGCAAGACATTCTGCCAAATATGAGCGATGCGGAGCGTATCTTCGCAGATCTGCTGAGCGGCCTGGCGCAGGCTCTGCCAGGTTTTGAATACGATCGCCTGAAGACCCTGGTCGATCAGGAGTTCGCCCAACTGAAGCAGGTGCTGCACGGCGTAGCGTTGCTGGGGCAGTGCCCGGACAGTGTGAACGCGGCGATTATCTGCCGTGGCGAGAAGCTCTCCATCGCCATCATGGAAGGCGTATTCCGTGCCAAAGGTTTCCCGGTGACGGTGATCAATCCGGTAGAGAAACTGCTGGCCCAAGGGCATTATCTGGAGTCGACTGTAGATATCACCGAATCCACGTTGCGCATCGCCGCAGCGGCTATCCCGGCGGATCATATCGTGCTGATGGCCGGTTTCACCGCCGGTAATGACAAGGGTGAGCTGGTGGTGCTGGGCCGTAACGGTTCCGACTACTCTGCCGCGGTGCTGGCCGCTTGTCTGCGCGCCGACTGTTGCGAGATCTGGACCGACGTCGATGGCGTTTATACCTGCGACCCGCGCACCGTGCCGGACGCCAGGTTGCTGAAATCGATGTCGTACCAGGAGGCGATGGAGCTTTCCTATTTTGGCGCCAGCGTGCTTCACCCCCGTACTATCGCCCCGATTGCCCAGTTCCAAATCCCTTGCCTGATCAAAAACACGTCCAATCCGCAGGCTCCCGGCACGCTGATCGGCGGTGAAAATGTGGATAGCGATACCCCGGTAAAGGGCATCACCAATCTGAACAACATGGCGATGATCAACGTTTCCGGACCGGGGATGAAGGGTATGGTCGGCATGGCCGCACGGGTGTTCGCCGTGATGTCGCGCACCGGTATTTCGGTGGTGCTGATTACCCAATCCTCTTCCGAGTACAGCATCAGCTTCTGCGTGCCGCAGAGCGAATTGCAGCGTGCGCGCCGTGCGCTGGAAGACGAATTCTACCTTGAGCTGAAAGACGGCTTGCTTGAGCCGCTGGACGTGATGGAAAAGCTGGCGATTATCTCGGTCGTGGGCGACGGCATGCGCACCCTGCGTGGCATCTCGGCTCGCTTCTTCTCCGCGCTGGCGCGCGCCAATATCAACATCGTCGCCATCGCCCAGGGTTCGTCGGAGCGTTCCATCTCGGTGGTCGTCAGCAACGATTCCGCCACCACCGGCGTTCGCGTCTGCCACCAGATGCTGTTCAATACCGATCAGGTGATTGAAGTGTTTGTCATCGGCGTCGGCGGCGTCGGCGGCGCGTTGATCGAGCAGATTTATCGCCAGCAGCCATGGCTGAAGCAAAAGCATATCGATCTGCGTATATGCGGTATCGCCAATTCCCGAGCCATGTTGACCAATGTGCACGGCATTGCTCTGGACAGCTGGAACGAGGAACTGGCCGAGGCTAAAGAGCCGTTCAATCTTGGCCGCCTGATCCGTCTGGTGAAGGAGTACCACCTGCTGAACCCGGTGATCGTCGACTGCACCTCCAGCCAGGCGGTTGCCGACCAGTATGCGGATTTCCTGGCCGATGGTTTCCACGTGGTGACGCCGAACAAGAAGGCCAACACGTCGTCGATGAACTACTATCAACAGCTGCGTACCGCCGCTGCCGGGTCGCGCCGCAAGTTCCTGTACGACACCAACGTCGGCGCGGGTTTGCCGGTGATTGAGAACCTGCAGAATCTGCTGAACGCCGGCGATGAGCTGACGCGTTTCTCCGGTATCCTGTCCGGTTCGCTGTCGTTTATTTTCGGCAAGCTGGACGAAGGCATGTCGTTGTCGGCGGCGACCCTGGAGGCCAGGGCCAAAGGGTACACCGAGCCGGACCCGCGTGACGATCTTTCCGGTATGGACGTGGCCCGCAAGCTATTGATCCTGGCCCGTGAGGCGGGTTACAAGCTGGAGCTGGAGGATATTGAGGTCGAGTCGGTGCTGCCGCCGTCCTTTGACGCTTCCGGTGATGTGGAAACCTTCCTGGCACGCCTGCCGGAGCTGGATAAAGAATACGCCCGCAACGTGGCTAACGCCGCCGAGCAGGGTAAGGTGTTGCGCTATGTCGGCGTGATCGAAGATGGCCGCTGTCAGGTTCGCATTGATGCGGTAGACGGCAACGATCCGTTGTATAAAGTGAAGAACGGTGAGAACGCCCTGGCTTTCTACAGCCGTTATTATCAACCATTACCTTTGGTGCTGCGCGGCTACGGTGCCGGTAATGATGTGACTGCGGCGGGGGTATTTGCCGACCTGTTGCGCACACTGTCATGGAAGTTGGGAGTTTAATATGGTTAAGGTGTATGCACCGGCCTCAATTGGCAACGTCAGCGTCGGTTTCGACGTTCTGGGTGCGGCGGTGTCGCCAATCGACGGCACCTTGTTGGGCGACTGCGTCAGCGTGGAAGCCGCCGAAACGTTCAGCCTGCAAAACGCCGGCCGCTTTGTCAGCAAGTTGCCCGACGATCCGAAAGAAAATATCGTCTATCAATGCTGGGAGCGTTTTTGCCAGGAGATAGGCCGGCAGATCCCGGTGGCGATGCGGCTTGAGAAAAACATGCCGATCGGTTCAGGGCTGGGTTCCAGCGCCTGTTCGGTGGTCGCCGGGTTGATGGCGATGAATGAATTCTGCAATCGTCCGCTGGACAAAATGACGTTGCTGAGCCTGATGGGCGAGCTGGAAGGCCGCATCTCCGGCAGCGTGCATTACGACAACGTGGCGCCATGCTACCTGGGCGGCCTGCAACTGATGCTGGAAGAAGAGGGATTCATCAGCCAGGAAGTGCCCTGCTTTAAAGACTGGTTGTGGGTGATGGCCTATCCGGGCATCAAGGTATCCACCGCCGAAGCGCGCGCTATCCTGCCCGCGCAGTACCGCCGTCAGGACTGCATCAGCCATGGTCGCTATCTGGCGGGCTTTATCCATGCCTGCCACACTCAGCAGCCGCGTCTGGCAGCCAAACTGATGCAGGACGTGATTGCCGAGCCGTACCGCACCCGCCTGCTGCCGGGCTTTGCCGACGCGCGCAAGGCCGCGCAGGACATCGGTGCGCTGGCTTGCGGTATCTCTGGCTCCGGCCCGACGCTGTTTGCCGTCTGTGACGACGGCGCCACCGCACAACGCATGGCCGACTGGCTGACCAATCATTATCTGCAAAACGACGAAGGTTTTGTTCATATTTGCCGTCTGGATACCGCAGGCGCACGACTACTGGGATAACGCATGAAACTGTACAACCTTAAGGATCACAACGAGCAGGTCAGCTTCGCACAGGCGATCAAACAGGGCCTGGGCAAACAGCAAGGGCTGTTTTTCCCGCTGGAGCTGCCGGAGTTCGAACTGACCGAAATCGATCACCTGCTGGAGCAGGACTTTGTCACCCGCAGCACCCGTATCCTGTCGGCGTTTATCGGCGATGAAGTGTCGGAAGAGGCGCTGCATAAGCGCGTGGCGGCGGCGTTTGAATTCCCTGCGCCAGTTGCGCAAGTAGAAGACGACATTGCCTGTCTGGAGTTGTTCCACGGCCCGACGCTGGCGTTCAAAGACTTCGGCGGCCGCTTTATGGCGCAGATGCTGGCGGAAGTGGCGGGCGATCAGCCGGTGACTATCCTGACGGCGACCTCAGGCGATACCGGCGCCGCCGTGGCGCACGCTTTCTATGGCTTGAAGAACGTACGCGTGGTCATTTTGTATCCGCAGGGCAAAATCAGCCCGCTGCAGGAAAAACTGTTCTGTACCTTGGGCGGCAATATCCACACCGTGGCGATCGACGGTGACTTCGATGCTTGCCAGGCACTGGTGAAACAGGCCTTTGACGATCAGGAGTTGAAAGAGGCGCTGCACCTGAACTCGGCAAACTCCATCAATATCAGCCGCCTGCTGGCGCAGATTTGCTACTACTTCGAAGCGGTGGCGCAATTGCCGCAGGAAGCGCGCAATCAACTGGTGATCTCGGTGCCAAGCGGTAACTTCGGCGATCTGACCGCCGGCCTGCTGGCCAAGTCGCTGGGCCTGCCGGTGAAGCGTTTTATCGCTGCCACCAATGCCAACGACACCGTGCCGCGCTTCCTGACCAACGGTCAGTGGCAGCCGCACGCTACGGTCGCTACGCTGTCGAATGCGATGGACGTAAGCCAACCGAACAACTGGCCGCGCGTGGAGGAGCTGTTCCGCCGTAAAATCTGGCAGTTGAAAGAGTTGGGCCGTGCGGCGGTGAGCGATGAAACCACCAAAGACACCATGCGGGAACTGGCGCAATTGGGGTATCTCTCAGAACCGCATGCTGCGATTGCTTACCGCGCTTTGCGCGATCAGTTGCAAGAAGGGGAGTTTGGTTTATTCCTCGGCACTGCGCATCCGGCGAAGTTCAAGGAGAGCGTGGAAGAGATCCTCGGCCAGGAGCTGCCGTTGCCGAAGGCGCTGGCGCTGCGTGCCGATTTGCCGCTGCTGTCCCACAGCTTGCCGGCCGGTTTCGCCGAGCTGCGTAAATTCCTGATGGCTCTGCCTGCCTGAAATCGCTCAGCCTAAAAACGAAAGCCGTCATTGCGACGGCTTTTTTTGCGTTCTTTTTTACTGTTCGGGGCGTTTGAACACCAGTTCGTTGCCCTGGGAACCTGCTTCGTCGAAGACATAGCCTTCCAGATTAAAATCAACCAATTGCTCGCGCTGTGTCAGGCGGTTTTTGATGATAAAGCGGCTCATCAATCCACGCGCTTTTTTGGCGTAAAAACTGATCACCTTATATTTGCCGTTTTTCTCGTCGAGGAAGACCGGTTTGATCAGCGTGCCGTGCAGTTTGGCCGGTTTCACCGATTTGAAGTACTCGTCTGAAGCCAGATTGACCACCACGTCGTCACCCTGTTGCTCCAGCGCTTCGTTCAACTTTTTGGTGATTTGCTCGCCCCAGAAACCGTACAAATCCTTGCCTTTCGGATTCTCCAGCCTGATGCCCATCTCAAGCCGGTAAGGCATCATCAGATCGAGCGGGCGCAGCACGCCATATAAGCCGGACAGCATCCGCAGGTGCCGCTGAGCGAAATCAAAGTCCTCTTCGCTGAAGTCCTGCGCCTGCAGGCCGGTATACACATCGCCTTTAAAAGCCAACAACGCCTGGCGGGCGGTCTCTGGGGTAAATTTAGGTTGCCAGTCGCTGAAGCGAGCGGCATTCAGCCCGGCCAGTTTATCGCTGATGCCCATCAGGCTGGATATTTGTGCCGGCGTCAGTTCGCGGCAGATTTTGATCAGTTGCTTCGACTTGTCCAGCAATTCGGGCTGCGTGAAACGTTCTGTCGCCAGCGGGCTTTCGTAATCAAGGGTTTTTGCAGGTGAAATAATAACGAGCATGGCCAAATCCTGTTTATCCAAGAATGGGTACTGTAGCAAAAAGCGCGAGAAAAAGGGGCAATGGGTCTGATAGGCGAAACGCACCCGCAAAAGTTAACCTTTATCCCATATGCCAGGTTCAAGTTGGGATTTCAGCTCGGGAAAACGGTTGGCGTTGAAAGTGGGCAATTGCCCCAACTTGTGTTGACGGTGGTAGTCGTTGGCCAGTTTCAACGCCACGCGCGACAGCAGCAGGATCGCCGTCAGGTTGGTGATCGCCATCAGCGCCATCGACGTGTCGGCCATTTTCCACACCACCGGCAGCTCGGCCAGTGCGCCAAACATCACCATACCCAGCGCCGCGCAGCGGAAAATCGTCAACCCTGCCGGGTGGTTGTGCTCAAGGAACACCAGATTGCTCTCGGCGTAAGCATAGTTGGCAATGATCGAGGTGAAAGCGAAAAAGAAAATGGCGACGGCGACAAACGGCGCGCCCCAACTGCCGACGGCGGCGGAGAGGGCCCGCTGGGTCATATCGATGCCGCTGATGCTGGCTACCGGCTGATCCAACACGCCTGAGGAGAGAATGATCGCGGCCGTGGCGCTGCAAATAACGATGGTATCGATGAATACCCCGAGCATTTGCACGTACCCCTGCGAGGCGGGATGCGGCGGGTAAGGTGACGCGGAGGCCGCCGCATTGGGCGCGGAGCCCATGCCGGCCTCATTGGAGAACAGACCGCGCTGAACGCCTTGGGTCATTGCCTGCGAAATGCCATAGCCGACGGCGCCGGCCGCCGCTTCCTGCAGCCCGAAGGCGCTCTTGATCACCAGCATGAGGATTGCCGACATCTGTTCAATGTTGTGGCCAATCACCCAGAAAGCCAGCAGCAGGTAGGCACCGGCCATCAGCGGCACCACCCGTTCGGCCACGCGCGCGACGGAACGGATGCCACCGAAGATCACGATGCCGCTCAGCAACACCAGACCGATCCCCACATAAAGCGGCTTCGCGTTGAAAGCGACGGCGGAGGCTTGGGCGATGGAATTGGCCTGGACAGCATTGAACACCAGACCGAAGGCGATGATCAGGAAAAGGGAGAACAGCACGCCCATCCAGCGCATGCCCAGACCCTTTTCCATATAGTAGGCCGGGCCACCGCGGTAATTACCTTGATCGTCTTTGGTTTTGTAGAGCTGGGCGAGACTGCTTTCGACGAATGAGGTCGCCATGCCGATAAACGCCACCACCCACATCCAGAAGATCGCGCCTGGGCCGCCGGCGGTGAGGGCTATCGCCACCCCGGTCAGGTTACCGGTACCGACGCGCGCCGCCAGGGTGGTACACAGCGCCTGAAAAGAAGAGATGCCTGCGCTGTCGCTCTTGTTGCCGTGCTTCAGTACCGAAAACATGTGGCTGAAATGGCGAACCTGAATAAAGCGGGTACGCAGGGTGAAATAAATGCCCGTACCCAGCAGCAAATAAATCAGTACCGACCCCCATAAAACGGTGTTTATAAAATCTATCAGGTCCGTCACGGATCCCTCCTTGTTGAAATTTGTTGCGTACCGCACAGCATCCACTGCGGGTGAAACTACCTTGAGCGAGTTTTTACAAGAGCTTAGCTGAGCGTCGTCGGGTTCAGATGAATTGAGATTTTTCTCATCTCTTCGGCTCTATCGCCTGATTTGGCGCGAATTTAACATAATTCATTTCATCGATAGCACGTTATTGCCTTTTCATTAGTTCGGAAATGACGAAAGATATCTGCGTAAACGGTTGCTCGCCCAAGGAAAAAACCAACGCCGTCTGGCCGCGATTTTCCAGCCTTGCACCGGGCCTTGCGCATGTTATTATCAAGGCAGGGCATGGTTGAACGATGCCAAAAGTTCATGCACAAACGATGAGATAATGCCAACATGACCGATAAATTAACTTCCCTGCGCCAGCTCACTACTGTGGTTGCGGACACGGGCGATATCGCGGCAATGAAGCTGTATCAACCGCAAGACGCCACAACCAATCCTTCGCTGATCCTCAATGCAGCTCAAATTCCTGAATACCGTAAACTGATTGACGAAGCCGTTGCCTGGGCGCGCGAGCAGAGCAGCGATCGCGAGCAGCAGATCGCCGATGCCGCCGACAAGCTGGCCGTCAACATTGGTCTGGAAATCCTTAAACTGGTTCCGGGCCGTATCTCCACGGAAGTGGACGCACGCCTGTCCTACGACACCGTAGCCAGCGTTGCCAAGGCCAAGCGCCTGATCAAACTGTACAACGATGCCGGCATCAGCAACGATCGCATCCTGATCAAACTGGCTTCTACCTGGCAGGGCATCCGCGCAGCGGAACAGCTGGAAAAAGAAGGCATCAACTGTAACCTGACCCTGCTGTTCTCCTTCGCTCAGGCGCGCGCCTGCGCTGAGGCCGGCGTGTTCCTGATTTCTCCGTTCGTTGGCCGTATCCTCGACTGGTACAAAGCCAATGGCGACAAGAAAGAGTTCGCGCCAAACGAAGATCCGGGTGTGGTTTCCGTTACCGAGATCTACCAGTATTACAAAGAACACGGTTACAAAACCGTGGTGATGGGCGCCAGCTTCCGTAACGTGGGTGAAATCATCGAACTGGCCGGTTGTGACCGTTTGACCATCGCCCCTGCGCTGCTGAAAGAACTGGCAGAGAGCGAAGGCGCACTGGAGCGTAAACTGGCTTACACCGGCGAAGTAAAAGCGCGCCCTGCTGCGCTGACCGAACCTGAGTTCTACTGGCAGCACAACCAGGATCCAATGGCCGTTGAGAAACTGACCGACGGCATCCGCAAGTTTGCCGTAGACCAGGGCAAGCTGGAAAAAATGATCGCCGATCTGCTGTAATTACCGCAATCAGCGCGAAAAAGGTGGCTCAGGCCGCCTTTTTTTATGCTCGCCGCGCCCGGCGGTGGGCCAGACACTTTATACTCTCAGGATTAATAACAGGATGGGAAGTGAACCCATCAGGCTGTAGAGGTTAAGCATGGACATATTACGTATTGGTTTGGTTTCTGTTTCCGACCGCGCTTCCGGCGGCGTTTACCAGGATAAAGGCATTCCGGCATTGGAGGAGTGGCTGACCGCCGCGCTCGTCTCGCCCTTTAAAGTGGAAACCCGCCTGATCCCCGATGAGCAGACGCTTATCGAACAAACCCTGTGTGAGCTGGTGGACGAGATGGGTTGCCATCTGGTGCTGACCACCGGCGGTACCGGACCGGCGCGACGCGACGTGACGCCTGATGCCACCCTGGCGATAGCCGATCGCGTGATGCCCGGCTTCGGCGAGCAAATGCGGCAAATCAGCCTACACTATGTGCCAACGGCAATTCTTTCACGCCAGGTGGGGGCGATCCGCAAACAGGCGCTGATCATCAACCTGCCCGGGCAGCCGAAGTCGATCAAGGAAACGCTGGAAGGGGTGAGGGATGAGCAGGGCAAGACGGTGGTGCACGGCATTTTCGCCAGCGTGCCTTATTGCATCCAACTGCTCGAAGGGCCTTATGTGGAAACGCAGGAGGCGGTGGTAGCAGCATTTCGCCCGAAGAACGCGCGCCGCGAGATAAACCTCTAAATTTCAGCAATCTGTGAGATTAGCTTCAGTCCGTCTGGTGTGAAAATAATTTGCCGCTATAGTAAGAATTCGTTTACAGAAAGCCTGCGGCTTTTACTTCTACAGCCTTTTCCGACGGTACCCTATGCCTCACGATAATAATCGCCGGTTAAACCGGCAAGACTACAAAACTCTGACGTTGGCTGCCCTCGGCGGTGCGCTGGAGTTTTATGACTTCATCATTTTCGTTTTCTTTGCCGCGGTGATGGGCGAGCTGTTTTTCCCGGCGGACATGCCGGAATGGCTGCGACAGGTGCAGACCTTCGGTATCTTCGCCGCCGGTTATCTGGCCCGGCCGCTGGGCGGCATCGTGATGGCGCATTTCGGCGATCGGGTTGGCCGCAAAAAAATGTTCAGCCTGAGTATTCTGCTGATGGCGTTACCGACCCTGGCGATGGGCCTGTTGCCCACCTACGCCAATATCGGCATTGCCGCGCCGCTGCTGCTGTTGCTGATGCGTGTGTTGCAAGGGGCGGCGATTGGCGGTGAAGTGCCGGGCGCCTGGGTATTCGTCGCCGAGCATGTGCCGCGCCGTCGTATCGGTTTCGCCTGCGGCACGCTGACCGCCGGCCTGACCGTCGGCATCCTGCTGGGATCGCTGATCGCGACGGTGCTCAACACCACATTAAGCCAACAAACCATTCTCGGCGGCGGCTGGCGCATCCCGTTCCTGCTCGGTGGCATCTTCGGGCTGGTGGCGATGTATTTGCGCCGCTGGCTGCAGGAAACGCCCATCTTCGTCGAGATGCAGGCGCGCAAAGCGCTGGCCAAGGAGCTGCCGCTAAAATCCGTGGTGCTTAATCATCGCAAGGAAGTGGCGGTCTCTATGTTGCTCACCTGGCTACTCTCCGCCGGTATCGTGGTGGTCATTCTGATGACGCCCACCTATCTGCAAAAGCAGTTTGGCATTGCCCCGGCGCTGTCGCTGCAGGCCAACAGCATTGCCACCGTCATGCTGATTGCCGGATGCATTGCCGCCGGGCTGTCGGCGGATCGCTTTGGCGCCAGTAAAACCTTTATCGTCGGCAGTTTATTGCTGGCCGGCTGCAGTTGGCTGTTCTATCGGACGGTGGGGGTGCACCCGGAAATGCTGTTTGCCTGTTACGCTCTGGTGGGTTTCAGCGTTGGGGTCGTAGGGGCCGTGCCTTACGTGATGGTGCGGGCTTTTCCGGCGGAAGTGCGGTTTACCGGGATTTCGTTCTCATATAATGTTGCATACGCTGTTTTTGGTGGTTTAACCCCAATATTTGTCACGTTGATCATGAAGTTAACCCCATTAGCGCCTGCTTACTACGTACTGGCGTTGTCCGGCATCGGGCTGCTGCTGGGCATTTACCTGCATCGCGATTTAAACAGTGAAACCAAGGCGCAGCGCGCCGGTTCCTACAGCTAACAAAAAACCCTGCGACGCAGGGTTTTTTGTTTCAGGACAAAGGCAATTACGCCGTTGCCAGAGCGGGCTCCGCACGTTTGGCCGTCACTTCGCCAATCGGCAGCACCGTACGGCCAAACTGCTCGTTGAGCACTTCCGCCATCGCCAGGTAAATGGCGCTGGCGCCGCAGATCACCCCTTCATAACCGGCAAAGGTCAGCAGCGCGTGGTTGCCGGTGACGTTGCCAATCGCCAGCAGGGCGAACAGCAGCGTCAGGCTGGCAAAGATGAACTGCAGCACGCGGTTGGCGCACAGCGTGCCGAAGAACATGAACAGGGTGAAAACGCCCCACAGCGCCAGATAGATGCCCAATACGGTAGCGTCGGTCGGTTCGGCCAGACCCAGGCGTGGCAGCAGCAGAATGCCGACCAGGCTCAGCCAGAAGCTGCCGTAGGCGATAAAGGCAGTCATGCCGAAGGTGTTGCCCTTCTTGTACTCCAGCAGGCCGGCCATAATCTGGGCCAGGCCACCGAAGAAAATCCCCATGCTGATGATGACGGAAGTCAGTGGGAAAAAGCCCGCGTTGTGCAGGTTCAGCAAGACGGTGGTCATCCCGAAGCCCATCAGGCCGAGAGGGCCGGGATTTGCCAACTTGTTGGTGTGCATATGTCCTCTGCGATAACAGAAAGTTAACGGAAATAGCTAAGTAAATTCATAAATGGTCTGAATGGCCGAAAAACCCGTAACTTCCATCAGAGCGCGCGGCATCATAATGATCCCCTGAACAGGAAACAATGATCTGAGTGACGATAAAAAAGAAATTTTTTTCACCTTGCCCCTTGATGCTGAGTCGGATGGCCCCATCTTATTTGCAACCGCAGTTGCTGACCGCGGGAAAGACTGAGATAGCGGGCAGTTGAAAAGCAAAAAATCGCCCGCATATAGGTTAGCAACCTGACCGATTATGAATTTATTAGTGGAGACGTTTAGATGGGCAAAATTATTGGTATCGACCTGGGGACTACCAACTCCTGCGTAGCAATTATGGATGGTGGTAAGGCGCGCGTGCTGGAAAATGCCGAGGGCGACCGCACAACTCCTTCTATCATCGCCTACACCCAAGACGGTGAGATTCTGGTTGGTCAGCCGGCTAAGCGTCAGGCTGTGACTAACCCACAAAATACCCTGTTTGCGATCAAGCGCCTGATTGGCCGTCGTTTCCAGGACGAAGAAGCACAGCGTGATAAAGACATCATGCCGTACCAAATTGTGGCCGCGGATAACGGTGACGCCTGGATCGAAGTGAAAGGCCAGAAAATCGCACCTCCGCAGATTTCTGCTGAAGTGCTGAAGAAAATGAAGAAAACGGCGGAAGATTACCTGGGCGAACCGGTAACTGAAGCGGTTATCACCGTACCTGCCTACTTCAACGACGCACAGCGTCAGGCGACCAAAGACGCCGGCCGTATCGCAGGTCTGGAAGTAAAACGCATCATCAACGAACCGACCGCTGCAGCCCTGGCTTACGGCCTGGACAAAGAAGTCGGCAACCGCACCATCGCGGTTTATGACCTGGGCGGCGGTACTTTCGATATTTCCATTATCGAAATCGACGACGTTGACGGCGAAAAAACCTTCGAAGTTCTGGCAACCAATGGTGATACCCACCTGGGTGGCGAAGACTTCGACAGTCGTCTGATCAACTACCTGGTTGAAGAATTCAAGAAAGAACAGGGTATGGATCTGCGTAAGGATCCGCTGGCAATGCAGCGTCTGAAAGAAGCTGCAGAGAAAGCGAAGATTGAGCTGTCTTCCGCTCAGCAGACCGACGTCAACCTGCCGTACATCACGGCAGACGCGAGCGGCCCGAAACACATGAACATCAAAGTGACCCGCGCCAAACTCGAGTCGCTGGTCGAAGATCTGGTTGCGCGTTCCATCGAGCCGCTGAAAGTGGCGTTGAAAGACGCAGGCCTGTCGGTTTCCGACATTCAGGACGTGATCCTGGTGGGCGGCCAGACCCGTATGCCAATGGTTCAGAAGAAAGTCGCTGATTTCTTCGGTAAAGAACCGCGTAAAGACGTTAACCCGGACGAAGCCGTTGCGGTAGGTGCTGCGGTTCAGGGCGGCGTGTTGGCCGGTGATGTGAAGGACGTTCTGCTGCTGGACGTTACCCCGCTGTCGCTGGGTATCGAAACCATGGGTAGCGTGATGACTCCGCTGATCACCAAAAACACCACCATCCCGACCAAGCACAGCCAGGTGTTCTCTACCGCTGAAGACAACCAGTCTGCGGTAACCATCCATGTGCTGCAGGGTGAGCGTAAACGCGCTAACGATAACAAGTCGCTGGGCCAGTTCAACCTGGACGGCATCCAGGCTGCTCCACGCGGTATGGCGCAGATCGAAGTGACCTTCGATATCGACGCCGACGGTATTTTGCACGTGTCCGCCAAAGACAAGAATACCGGCCGTGAGCAGAAAATCACCATCAAGGCTTCTTCTGGTCTGAACGAAGAAGAAATCCAGAAAATGGTGCGCGATGCCGAACTGAACGCCGAAGCTGACCGTAAGTTCGAAGAACTGGTGCAAACCCGTAACCAGGCCGATCACCTGATCCACGGCACTCGTAAGCAGTTGGAAGAAGCTGGCGACAAACTGCCGGCAGAAGACAAAACGGCTATCGAAGCGGCGCTGAAAGATCTGGAAGTGGCGGTTAAAGGCGAAGACAAAGCCGATATCGAAGCCAAGACCCAGGCGTTGGTGCAGGTTTCCGGCAAGCTGCTGGAAATGGCTCAGGCGCAGCAGGCTCAGCAAGGCGCTGATGCCGGTGCTGACAACGCGGCGCAGAAAGACGACGACGTGGTTGACGCTGAGTTCGAAGAAGTCAAAGACAAGAAATAATCGCCCTTAAGCGGGCACGGAACGGCCGCCAGGCCGTTACCGGAAACCAGCACGGGCGTCGAGGCAACTCTACGCCCGTGCACGCATGTTAAGGGTAAGAGAAATAATGGCGAAGAAAGACTATTACGAGATTCTCGGCGTCTCCAAGACGGCGGAAGAGCGTGAGATAAAAAAGGCGTACAAGCGCCTGGCGATGAAATACCATCCTGACCGCAACCAGGAAAAAGACGCCGAAACCCAATTTAAAGAGGTCAAGGAAGCCTACGAGGTCCTGACTGACGAGCAAAAGCGTGCGGCCTACGATCAATACGGCCATGCCGCCTTTGAACAGGGTGGCATGGGCGGCGGTGGGTTTGGCGGCGGCGGTGCCGACTTCAGCGATATCTTTGGCGACGTATTCGGCGACATCTTCGGTGGTGGCCGCCGTCAGCGCGCCAGCCGCGGCTCCGATCTGCGCTACAACATGGAGCTTTCCCTCGAGGAAGCGGTTCGTGGCGTTACCAAAGAGATCCGTATCCCGACGCTGGAAGAGTGTGGCGTTTGCCACGGCAGCGGCGCGAAACCCGGCAGTTCGCCAGTCACCTGTCCGACCTGTCATGGCCAGGGTCAGGTGCAAATGCGCCAGGGCTTCTTTACCGTGCAGCAGGCCTGTCCGCACTGCCATGGCCGCGGTCAGATCATCAAAGACCCTTGCAACAGCTGCCACGGCCACGGCCGGGTAGAGAAAGCCAAAACGCTGTCGGTGAAAATCCCGGCCGGCGTAGATACCGGCGACCGCATCCGCCTGGCGGGTGAGGGCGAAGCGGGTGAACATGGTGCACCGGCGGGGGACTTGTACGTTCAGGTTCAGGTGAAAACGCACCCGATCTTCGAGCGTGAAGGCAATAACCTGTACTGTGAAGTGCCGATTAACTTCGCGATGGCGGCATTGGGCGGCGAGATTGAAGTACCGACGCTGGATGGCCGCGTGAAGCTGAAAGTACCGGCAGAAACCCAGACCGGCAAACTGTTCCGCATGCGCGGCAAGGGTGTCAAATCTGTGCGTGGCGGCAGCCAGGGTGACCTGCTGTGCCGCGTGGTGGTGGAAACCCCGGTTAACCTGAACGACAAGCAGAAGCAGTTGCTGAAAGAACTGGAAGAGAGCCTCGGTGGCCCATCCGGCGACAAAAACAGCCCGCGTTCGAAGAGCTTCTTCGACGGCGTGAAAAAGTTTTTTGACGATTTGACGCGTTAATTTCCTGTTTTCATTAGCCTGTTGTATGAAACCCCGGTATCGAATCCGGGGTTTTTTATTGCCTCGGTCCTTTCTCCGACGCCTAATTTAAATGTGATTCGTATCTTTAATTGCTCGGTTTTTACGAGTTTTATAGCATTTATAAACGTGTTTTTTCGAGCTGAAACGGCGTCTATACTCATCCCATTACTTTGTTCGCAGGGCGTTTTTTTCTGCCCCGCAGTGCTGTGGAGAGACGTATTGTGACCAACATTATTCGTCAGTTTTTACGTCAGGAAGCCGCGGGCGGCATTATCCTGATTGTGGCCGCGATTATCGCGTTGATCATGGCCAATACCCCGGCTCAGGGGATTTATCACGCTTTTCTCAATTTACCTGTCATGGTGAAAATCTCCTCGCTGGAGATTGGCAAACCCTTGCTGCTGTGGATTAACGATGGCCTGATGGCGATCTTTTTCCTGGTGGTCGGGCTGGAAGTTAAACGTGAGTTGATGGAAGGCTCATTGGCCGGGCGTGACAAGGCGGTATTTCCGGCGATCGCCGCGTTGGGCGGTATGCTGGCGCCGGCGCTGATTTATTTGCTGTTCAACGGCGCGGATGAGGTCACCCGTCAGGGCTGGGCTATCCCGGCGGCTACCGACATTGCGTTTGCCCTTGGGGTCATGGCGCTGCTGGGGAACCGGGTACCCACCAGCCTGAAGGTGTTCCTGTTGGCGTTGGCGATTATCGACGACCTGGGCGTGATCGTGATTATCGCGCTGTTCTATACCCATGAAGTGTCGATGGCGGCGCTGGGCGTGGCGGCGGCTTCCATTGCCGTCCTGGCGTTGATGAACTGGCGCGGCGTGGGGAAAACCTCGCTCTATATGCTTGTCGGCCTGGTGCTGTGGGTGGCGATCCTGAAGTCCGGGGTGCATGCCACGTTGGCTGGGGTGATCGTCGGCTTTATGATACCGCTGCATGTGAAGAAGGGGCCGTCGCCGTCAGAGACACTGGAGCATGGGCTGCACCCTTGGGTGGCGTTCCTGATACTGCCGCTGTTTGCTTTTGCCAACGCCGGCGTTTCATTGCAAGGCGTCTCGCTGAGCGGGCTGACCTCGCTGTTGCCAATGGGGATTGCAGCGGGTCTGTTTATCGGTAAACCCTTGGGCATCTTCACTTTTAGCCTGCTGGCGGTGAAGCTGGGTATCGCCCGTCTGCCTGAAGGTATTGGTTTCAAACAGGTGTTTGCCGTTTCCGTGCTCTGTGGTATTGGTTTCACCATGTCGATCTTCATCGCTTCGCTGGCCTTTGGCGATGCCGATGTTGCATTAAGCACCTACTCGCGGCTGGGTATCTTGATTGGTTCCACCACCGCGGCGGCAGTGGGATACGGTCTGTTGCGCCTGTCGTTACCGCGAGTCAGATAACTCCTTTAGGGGATCCCCTGTTGACGGAGACACACTACAATAGCTGGTCGGAGCTGTTCAGTATAAAATATGTTCAGCTTCGACCATTCTGTTTGGGACGAATGCAGCAACAGGTTGTCTGAAACACAGCAAGGACATTAATCGCTCATCACGGCAGACCCTTTGCCGATGCGAAACGTTAAGGAGAGCACCTCGTGAGGATGTCGCATATCAACTTTAATCACCTTTACTACTTCTGGCAGGTCTGCAAAGAAGGTTCGGTGGTCGGCGCCGCCGAAGCGTTGTTTCTGACGCCGCAGACCATTACCGGCCAGATCAAAGCGCTGGAAGAACGTTTGGACGGCAAGCTGTTCAAGCGTCAGGGGCGTGGGCTGGTGCCTTCAGAGCTGGGGCAACTGGTTTTCCGTTACGCCGACAAGATGTTTATGCTCAGCCAGGAAATGCTGGATATCGTCAATTATCGCAAAGAATCTAACCTGCTGTTCGACGTGGGTGTAGCGGATGCGCTTTCCAAACGCCTGGTGAGTCAGGTGCTGGAAACGGCGGTGGTGGTGGATAACGAGCAAATTCACCTGCGTTGCTTTGAATCAACGCATGAGATGCTGTTGGAACAGCTCAGCCAGCACAAGCTGGATATGATCCTGTCAGACTGCCCGGTGGACTCCAGCCAGCAGGAAGGATTATTTTCGCTCAAGCTGGGGGAGTGCGGCATTAGCTTCTTTTGCCGCCAGCCGGCACCGGATCTGCCGTTTCCCGCCTGTCTGGAGCAGCGCAAGCTGCTGATACCCGGCCGTCGTTCGATGCTGGGGCGTAAACTGCTCAACTGGTTTAACACCCAGGGCATTCAGGTGGAGATTCTGGGCGAGTTTGATGATGCCGCACTGATGAAGACATTTGGCATGTACCACAACGCGATCTTCGTTGCGCCGACTCTGTATGCGCAGGACACTTATAACGATGATGACGTGGTGGAGATTGGGCGTATTGATAGCGTACAGGAAGAGTACTACATCATCTTTGCCGAGCGAATGATCCAGCATCCGGCGGTGCAAAGGGTGTGTAACAAGGATTTCTCGGCGCTGTTTGCTTACTAGACCGGGTATTGCAGACGTAAAAAAACCGGCCTGAGCCGGTTTTTTTTATCAAGCAGACAACACGATGCTTATTGCATTGCGTTGATGCGCGCCGACAGGTTTGACTTATGGCGTGCTGCTTTGTTTTTGTGGATCAGGCCTTTAGCAGCCTTGCGGTCCACGATTGGTTGCATTACGTTGAATGCGTTTTGTGCTACTTCTTTGTCGCCAGCTACGATTGCCGCTTCTACTTTCTTGATGTAGGTACGCATCATTGAACGACCACTAGCGTTATGCTTGCGGCGTTTCTCAGACTGTACGGCGCGTTTCTTAGCTGATTTGATATTAGCCAAGGTCCAACTCCCAAATATATTCTATTGAGGACAATTCGAAGGCCGAGGAATATGCCCTTTTGGCCTGCGTTTGTCAATGAATTTGTGCAAATAAGCGCCGTTTGTACGGGCGGCACTTGCTACGTTGTGATGGCGCAGGATTTTACCAGCTTCGGTCATGGGAATACAGTCTTTCGCGAGAAAATTCGCCAATGATTTGTCGCAGCGGTCGCAAGCCATTGGCCGTAGTCGGTAATCGCGTTTATGGCGCCGGATAAACTGCGGGCAGGGCGTTTCACCTGCCGATTATCTCCGGTATGGTATGTCTATTACATAAAGGCACCAATCGCGGGTTAACCTTAACCGCTGTACAAGGTATAATCCGGCGATTTCCACTGTTTTGAGCCAGCTATGCAGCTAATTCGCGGCGTTCACAATATCCGGGCACGTCACCATGGTTGCGTGCTCACCATCGGCAACTTTGACGGCGTACACCGCGGTCACCAGGCGTTGCTGGAGCAGCTGAAACAAGAAGGGCAGCGCCTCGGGCTGCCAGTGATGGTCATGATCTTTGAGCCGCAGCCGCTGGAAATGTTTGCAGCGGACAAGGCGCCGGCCCGTCTCACGCGTTTGCGTGACAAGGCCAAGTACCTGGCGCAGGCGGGGGTTGATTACCTGCTGTGCGTCAAGTTTGATCCGCGTTTCGCCGCCAACACCGCCCAAGCCTTCGTCGCCGAACTGCTGGTGGAAAAGCTTGGCGTAAAATTCCTGATGGTCGGGGATGATTTTCGCTTTGGCGCAGCTCGCCAGGGCGATTTTCCGCTATTGCAGAAAGCCGGGGAAGAATACGGCTTCGAGGTGATCAGCACGCCGACCTTCCGTGAAGGCGATCAACGCATCAGCAGCACGGCCATTCGCAATGCGCTGCGCGATGACGACCTGGCGCAGGCAGAAGCGCTGCTGGGCCATCCGTACAGCATTTCTGGCCGGGTGGTGCACGGTGATGAACTGGGTCGCACCATTGGCTTCCCGACCGCCAACCTGCCGCTGAAGCGCCTGGTTGCGCCGGTGAAAGGGGTTTATGCAGTGGATGTTTATGGCTTGGGCCCTGAACCGCTCCCGGGCGTGGCCAATATTGGCACGCGCCCAACCGTTGCCGGCGTGCGACAGCAGCTGGAAGTCCACCTGCTGGATGTCACAATGGATCTTTACGGGCGCCATATTGACGTGGTGCTCCGCGCGAAATTGCGCAATGAACAGCGTTTTGCTTCGCTCGATGCGCTGAAGCAGCAAATCGCCAATGATGTGGTGACGGCCCGAAAGTTCTTCGGGTTAAAAACACTGGTTTAATCGTTTACCCTAAACAATTCGAGTTGCATCGCGGCGGCAACTGCGCGAACCCCTGAGGAGCTTGCACAGGCAAGTGATTCGGGTAAGAAAGGGCAGCCAACAAAGATGCAGCTTGAAGTGTGATGGGTAAATAGCCGAAAACGGAAACGAGAATCTCATGAGTGACTACAAGAATACCCTGAACTTGCCGGAAACAGGGTTCCCGATGCGCGGCGATCTCGCCAAGCGTGAACCTGGCATGCTGCAACGTTGGTATGAGCAGGATCTGTACGGGATGATTCGTACTGCCAAAAAGGGCAAAAAATCCTTCATTTTGCATGACGGCCCTCCGTATGCGAACGGCAGCATTCACATTGGTCACTCGGTTAACAAGATTCTCAAAGACATTATTATCAAGTCTAAAGGGATGTCCGGTTTCGACTCGCCTTATATTCCGGGTTGGGACTGCCATGGCCTGCCGATCGAACTGAAAGTAGAGCAGCTGTACGGCAAGCCGGGCGAGAAGCTTACCCCGGCGGAATTCCGTCAGAAATGCCGCGAGTATGCCGCCGAGCAGGTTGAAGGCCAGAAGAAAGACTTCATTCGTCTGGGCGTGCTGGGCGATTGGGATCATCCGTACCTGACCATGGACTTCAAAACCGAAGCCAACATTATCCGCGCGCTGGGCAAGATCATCAGCAACGGCCATCTGCTGAAAGGCGCGAAGCCGGTGCATTGGTGTACCGACTGCGGCTCCTCGCTGGCGGAAGCGGAAGTTGAGTATTACGACAAAACCTCGCCGTCTATCGATGTGGCTTTCCACGCGGTTGACGCGGCTGCCGTGGCGGCCAAATTTGGCGTGACCCAGTTTAACGGTCCGGTTTCTCTGGTTATCTGGACCACGACGCCGTGGACGCTGCCGGCTAACCGCGCTATCTCGCTGCACCCTGAGTTTGCTTATCAGCTGGTGCAGGTTGAAGGTCAGTGCCTGATCCTGGCGGCCGAACTGGTCGAGAGCGTGATGAAACGCGCCGGCATCAGCGAATGGACCGTGTTGGGCAGCTGCAAAGGCGCCGATCTGGAACTGCTGCGCTTCGAACACCCGTTCATGGGCTTCGACGTGCCGGCCATCCTCGGCGAGCACGTCACGCTGGACGCCGGTACCGGTGCGGTGCATACCGCGCCTGGCCACGGCCCGGACGACTTCGTGATCGGCCAGAAATACGGCCTGGAAGTGGCCAACCCGGTAGGGCCGAACGGCTGTTACCTGACCGGCACCTATCCGCTGCTGGATGGCAAGTTCGTGTTCAAGGCCAATGATCTGATCGTCGAGCTGTTGCGTGAGAAAGGGGCGCTGCTGCACGTGGAAAAACTGGTTCACAGCTACCCATGCTGCTGGCGCCACAAGACGCCGATCATTTTCCGCGCTACCCCGCAATGGTTCATCAGCATGGATCAGAAGGGCCTGCGTCAGCAGTCGCTGGAAGAGATCAAGGGCGTGCAGTGGATCCCTGAATGGGGCCAGGCGCGCATTGAAATGATGGTGGCGAACCGCCCGGATTGGTGCATCTCGCGTCAGCGTACCTGGGGCGTGCCGATGTCGCTGTTCGTGCACAAAGATACTGAGCAACTGCACCCGCGCAGCGTTGAGTTGATGGAAGAAGTGGCCAAACGCGTTGAGCAGGACGGCATTCAAGCCTGGTGGGATCTGGACGCGGCCGATATCCTCGGTGCCGACGCTGCCGACTACGTGAAAGTACCTGATACCCTGGACGTGTGGTTCGACTCAGGTTCAACCCACTCTTCGGTCGTGGACGTACGCCCTGAGTTTAACGGCCACGGCGCCGACATGTATCTGGAAGGTTCGGATCAGCATCGCGGCTGGTTCATGTCATCACTGATGATCTCCACCGCCATGAAGGGCAAGGCGCCTTATAAAGAAGTGCTGACCCACGGTTTCACCGTTGACGGCCAGGGCCGCAAGATGTCCAAGTCGATCGGCAACACCGTCAGTCCGCAGGACGTGATGAACAAGCTGGGTGGCGACATCCTGCGTCTGTGGGTGGCCTCGACCGATTACACCGGCGAGATTGCGGTTTCCGATGAAATTCTGAAGCGCTCCGCCGATTCTTACCGCCGTATCCGCAACACCGCGCGCTTCCTGCTGGCCAACCTGAACGGGTTCGAGCCGAGCACCGATTGCGTGGCTCCGGAAGACATGGTGGTGCTGGATCGCTGGGCGGTCGGCCGTGCGCTGGCGGCGCAGCAGGATATCGAGCAGGCTTACGCCAACTACGATTTCCATGAAGTGGTGCAGCGTCTGATGCAGTTCTGTTCGGTCGAGATGGGCTCCTTCTACCTGGACATCATCAAGGATCGTCAGTACACCGCGAAGAGCGACAGCGTCGCCCGCCGCAGCTGCCAGACCGCGTTGTTCCACATCGCAGAAGCATTGGTGCGCTGGATGGCGCCGATCATGTCGTTCACCGCCGACGAAATCTGGGGTTTCCTGCCGGGCAAACGCGCGCAGTACGTGTTCACTGAAGAGTGGTACGACGGCTTGTTCGGCCTGGCCGAAGGCGAAAGCATGAACGATGCCTTCTGGGCCGAGTTGCTGAAAGTGCGTGGCGAAGTGAACAAGGTTCTGGAGCAGGCGCGAGCCGATAAACGCCTTGGCGGTTCTCTGGAAGCGGCGGTAACGCTGTATGCCGACAGCGAGCTGGCTGAGCGCCTTAATAGCCTGCAAGACGAGCTGCGCTTCGTGCTGCTGACCTCGGCGGCACAGGTTGCACCTCTGGCGGATGCGCCGGCGGACGCGCAGGAATCGGAACTGGTGAAAGGTCTGAAGATTGCCTTCAGCACGGCAGAAGGCGAGAAATGCCCGCGTTGCTGGCATTACACTACTGACATCGGCCTGGTGGCGGATCACGCAGACATCTGCGGCCGCTGTGTGATCAACGTAGCCGGCGACGGCGAAAAGCGTAACTACGCCTGAGAACAAGTGCCCGATGAGTAAACCAATCTGTTCGACCGGCCTGCGTTGGCTATGGGTGATGGTAGTGGTGCTGGTACTGGATTTTGCCAGCAAGCAGTGGATCCTCGGTAACTTCGTGCTGGGCCAGTCCCAGCCGTTGATCCCGTCGTTCAATCTGTTCTATGCGCGCAACTACGGTGCCGCATTCAGCTTCCTCGCCGATCACGGCGGCTGGCAGCGCTGGTTCTTCGCCGGCATCGCCATCGCCATCGTGGCGGTGCTGCTGGTGATGATGTACCGCAGCCAGGCGCAGCAGAAGCTGAACAACATCGCCTATGCTTTTATCATCGGCGGTGCGCTCGGCAACCTGTTTGATCGTCTTTGGCACGGTTTCGTGGTCGATTTTATCGATTTCTATGTGGGCAACTGGCATTACCCGACCTTCAACCTGGCGGATAGCTTTATCTGCGTGGGGGCGGCGATGATTGTGCTGGAAGGTTTCCTGTCGCCGGCGAGCAAAGGCGCAAAGAGTAAAGGTGAGTAATATGACGGCTCAGGTTAACGGTGACAGCGCCGTACTGGTTCATTTCACGCTGAAACTGGAAGACGGCTCAACGGCAGAGTCGACCCGCGGTAACGGTAAACCGGCGTTGTTCCGCCTGGGGGACGGCAGCCTGTCGGCCCCCTTGGAAGAGCAACTGCTCGGCCTGCGTGTGGGCGACAAATGCGCCTTTACCCTGCAGCCGGAAGCGGCGTTCGGCGCAGAGAATCCGGATCTGGTCCAGTTTTTTTCACGCCGTGATTTCGCGGAAACCGGGGTGCCGGACGTAGGCACCATCATGCTGTTTACCGCCATCGACGGCAGCGAAATGCCGGGTGTGGTGCGTGAAGTAGCGGAAGAGTCGATTACCGTTGATTTCAACCATCCGTTGGCGGGCCATCCGGTGAGCTTCGATATCGAAGTGCTGGAGATTGACCCGCAGCAGGAGGAGACGCATGCAAATATTGCTGGCTAACCCACGCGGATTTTGCGCCGGGGTTGATCGTGCGATCAGTATCGTTGAGCGCGCGCTGGAGATTTACGGCGCGCCTATCTACGTGCGTCACGAAGTGGTGCATAACCGCTACGTGGTGGACAGCCTGCGCGAGCGTGGGGCGGTGTTCATCGAAGAGATTGCCGAAGTGCCGGACGGGTCGATTCTGATCTTCTCGGCGCACGGGGTTTCCCAGGCGGTGCGGGCAGAAGCCAAAGCCCGTGATCTGACCATGCTGTTTGACGCGACCTGCCCGCTGGTGACCAAGGTGCATATGGAGGTGGCGCGAGCCAGCCGCCGGGGTACCGAGGCGATCCTGATTGGCCATGCCGGCCATCCGGAAGTGGAAGGCACCATGGGCCAGTACAGCAACCCGAAAGGCGGCATGTATTTGGTGGAATCGCCGGAAGACGTGTGGCAGCTGCGGGTGAAGGACGAAAGCAACCTGTGCTTTATGACGCAGACTACGCTGTCGGTGGATGACACCTCAGAAGTGATCGATGCCCTGCGCCAGCGTTTTCCGAGCATTATCGGGCCGCGCAAGGACGACATCTGCTATGCCACGACTAACCGTCAGGAAGCGGTGCGCAACCTGGCCGGCGATGCGGATGTGGTGCTGGTGGTCGGGTCGAAGAACTCTTCCAACTCCAACCGTCTGGCCGAGTTGGCTCAGCGCGTCGGCAAGCCGGCGTACCTGATCGACTCCGCGGCGGATATTCAGGAAGTCTGGCTAAAAAACGCCAGTAACATCGGCGTGACCGCCGGGGCTTCGGCGCCGGACGTGCTGGTTCAGGATGTCATCAGCCGCCTGAGAGCCATGGGCGGTGTGGATGTGCATGAAGTCAGCGGCCGTGAAGAGAATATCGTATTTGAAGTGCCGAAAGAACTGCGTGTTGATATCAGACAGGTCGAATAAGCTTTTTGGCAAAAGTGTTACCACGGGGGGCTACGGCTCCCCGTTTTGCATTTAGGGGATAAGCAGCGGGAAAATAGCAGAGTTTGGAAATAGACATGAGTTGATTCAAATTTTCTGTTACTTAAAGCCAAGTTCGTTCTGACTATTTGAATTAATATTGGATAAACGCTTATATTGGCGAAAATAAAGTTATTAAGGATGATATCATTAGGCTGCAATCTAAAAATAATGTACTGGTGCTGGTCAGCAATCGGCTGAAAAGTTAAAAAACTAAAGTAATTAGCGTTACAGATACTTCTTATTTAATTAAGTGCGTAACTGGTCTACGGAATTTTGCTCTTTTTCTTTTAAATGGATTTTCATATGCTCCAGTAAACGGCGAACCTTTAATGGTTGGCTGTCCCGGCGCGGCATAATCGCATAGCAATTAATCTCCGGCAACCGCCATTCAGGCAACACTTCCACCAAATCACCGCTGCGCAATTCACGTTCAACATTGACAAAGAAATTACGGATAATCCCCTTGCCGGCCAGCGCCAATTCTTTCATCGCCATGCCGTTATTGGTAAATAAGCGCCCGGTCATGCGTAACCGGTGTTCATCGCCGTTCGCGTGGATCAGCCTGACAAATTGCGGGTTCCCCAAAGGGGTGAACGTGACCCATTGATGGCGGGTCAGCGCCTGTGGAGTCTCCGGCACGCCGTGGCCGGCAAGGTAGGTGGGAGAGGCGCACAACACTTCGCGAAAGCGCGCCAGGCGGGTGGAGACGTAGCTGGAATCGGCCAGCACGCCGCCACGGATCGCCAAATCTATCCGCTGGCCTATCAGGTCGATTTTTTCGTCATGGATTTCCAGCCGTAGCGTGATGCGCGGGTGTTCATCCAGGAAACTTTGCAACGCCGGCACCAGATAATGGGTGGCGAACTCCGTGGAGGTGGCGACGCGCAGCTCACCGGCCAGTTCGCCACGCAGTGCGGCAATACGCTGTTGACCCCGCTCGGCGGCATGGATCATCAACACGCAATCCTCATAAAAACACAGACCGGCCTCGGTCAGGCTCAGTGAGCGGGTAGAGCGCAGAAGCAATTGAATGCCCAGTTCGTTTTCCAGCTGGCGGATATGCTGGCTAACGGCTGAGGTGGTAATGCCTAATTCTTTGGCTGCCATGCTGAACGCGCCGCAATCGACAACTTTAGAAAAAATAGCCATGCGTTTTAGAATATTACTCATAGTTTGTTAAGGACAACTTAACCAAGATTGCAAATTATAAGGGCTAATAATATAGCATTATCTCTTCTATATTTCCTGAAGCAGATAAACGCCACGGTGAGACTTATTGCCGGTGCGTCATTCCTCTTTTTGATAAGTCTTATTGCGTTTGCCAATAAGTTTCTTACGCCACATCTGAACAGGAGTTAATTGTGGATAATGCCCATATTGAAACCGTGTCATTAAAAATTTTGCATGAGCTATTACAATATCGGCGTCGTTTTCTTGGCCTGGAAGCGTCAAATACTGAGGAAGAGCGGGTCGTTTCTCAGGTGCAATTGCCGCGTATTCGGGCATTCATTGCAAACAATCAGCGTCTCGAATTTGTGCTGCCGGCCTTCCCGACAAAATCGCCCAATACCAATAAAGTGATCGGCGCGGTTCCCGATATGGCGGAACGGCTATCGCTGATATTCCTTAATTCTCTCTGTCAGCGCATCCAGCTTTATTACCCGCCGGGAGCGCATATCGTGATCTGCTCTGATGGCCATGTGTTCGGCGATTTGATCCGCGTCAGCGACGAGGCCATCAACCATTATCAGCGCGAAATTGAAAACCTGCTGCACGAGGTGGGGGCGACGCACCTGAGCGTATTCAACCTGGGTGACGTCGAAGGGCTGGCGGAACATACCGACGACTACGATCTGCTGCGTCAACTGCTGGTCGACGGCTACGCCGAACCTGAGGAGGCCATCAAGCAGCAACTGATGCAGGACGAACAGGGGCTGCAGCTGTATCGCGCCATTACCCGTTTTCTGTATGAAGACAGCCAGTTGCCGGGTTACAGCGGCTCCAACGCAGCGTTGCAGAAAGACGCCAAACAGCGCGCCTGCGGCGTGATACAGCGCAGTTGGGCCTGGGGTAACCTGCTGGCTCAACATTTCCCGGCGGCGATACGCCTGTCGATCCACCCGCAACCCGCTGACAGCCTGAAAATGGGCATCCATATGATGCCGACCAAAGACGACTGGCTGACGCCGTGGCACGGTGTGGCGGCAAACGTCAATGGCCAGTTCGTGCTGATGAAGCGCAAAGACGCTCAGCAACTGGCGGGTGAGCTGGTAGCGATCCGCGGCACGCCAAGCCATTACCTGATCGAACAGCCTCAGGTGGCGTAACACGCCAGGTTACGCCCGCCACGTTGGCGGGCGTGTTTTAACGGCACGGTTGCCGTGTGAGCAGCAAATTCGCTTCAAGGAGAGCCACCGATGGACAATCAACAACTGAATTGCCGCATTGAACTGAATACCCCGTTTGGCGTAGTGCTGACCCCGCAACATCCCGGGCAACAGATCGGCGAACTGCCGGTAGCGGCGCTGCGCGCGCTGGCGCAAAGGCACCATCTGCTGGTGCTGCGCGGTTTCGACTCCGGCTTTACCGATCCTCAGGTGCTGGCCCGCTATGCCGGCGGTTGGGGAGAGATCATGATGTGGCCGTTCGGCGCGGTGCTGGACGTGAAGGAGCACCCGGACGCCAAAGATCATATCTTCGACAGCAGCTACGTCCCGTTGCACTGGGATGGCATGTACAAACCGACCATTCCGGAGTTTCAGTTATTCCACTGCGTGGCGGCACCGTCGCAGGATGAAGGCGGCCGCACCACCTTTGTCGATACTACGCGGCTACTGGCCAGTGCCGATGAGTCGCTGCTGGCGCAGTGGCTGAAGGTGTCTATTTCTTATCGGATCAAGCAAGTGGTCCACTATGGCGGCGAGGTCTGTTCGCCGCTGGTGGTGACGCATCCGAGCGGCAGCGGGTTGATCATGCGCTACAACGAACCGCCGACGGAGGGCAAGAAGTTCCTTAACCAGCATGCGCTTGAATATCATGGCGTGCCGCAAGAAGAGCAAGAGGCTTTCCATCAGACTCTGCAGCAGCATCTCTACGATCCTCGCCATTATTACGCTCACCCGTGGCAGCAGGGCGATGTGGTGGTGGCGGATAACTTCTCGCTGCTGCACGGACGTGAAGGTTTCACCGCCCGCTCCGCTCGTCATCTGCAGCGCGTGCATATTCAGAGCAACCCGGTGTGCGCCAACCTGGCGCTGAAGCCGGCCAACGCAGAGGCATAACGGAACATATGGCAAGGATACTGATGGCGGCCGTCGCCACCCCAGGGCACGTTTACCCGATGCTGGGGATTGCCCGCTACCTGATTGCGCAGGGCCACCGGGTACGGGTGATGACCGGTGCGCTGTTCCGCGAACGTGCCGAAGCGGCGGGGGCGCAGTTTGTGCCCTTCGATGCGCAGGTGGATTTCGATTATCGCTATCTGGAGCGGCATTTTCCCGAACGCGCCGCGCTGCCGCCGGGCAATGCGCAGATGGCGTTGGCGCTGAAAGATTTCTTCGCCGCGCCGATCCCGTTGCTGGACCGGCAACTGAGGGCGGCGATAGCCGCCGAGGCGACCGATCTGCTGATGGTGGAAAACTGCTTTTACGGGGTATTGCCGCTGTTGCAGGCAACTGATCGTCTGCCGGTGATAGGTATTGGCGTGACGCCGTTGGCGTATTCTTCACGCGATTCCATCTTCTACGGGCCGCGCATTCCCCCGGCGCTGTTGCCGCATGAACTGCGACGTGAACAGCTGGTGGATGAAGCCACCCGCGTGTTGCTCGATGAGGTACAGCAGAGTTTCAATACCGCAATGGTGCAATCTGGTGGCGGGCCGTTGCAACAGCCGTTCACGGATGCGTTGATAGGTGGCTGCGATCGCTTTTTGCAACTGGCTACCCCGGCGCTGGAGTATCCGCGCGAGGATCTGCCGGCAGGCGTGCGATTTATCGGCCCGTTGCGCGGTGCCGCGGCGGCACCGCAAGACGGGGGAGAGTGGGATGAAGCGGATCCTCGGCCGTTGGTTATCGTGACGCAGGGTACGTTGGCGAATGTCGATCTGCACCAGTTGATTGTTCCGACGCTAACAGCGTTGGCGGAATTACCGGTGCGGGTGCTGGCGACCACCGGCGGTCGCTCGGTTGACGGAGTGCCGGCGCAACGGCCGGACAACGCCAGAGTACGGGAGTTTATCTCTTTCGAGCACTGGCTGCCGCAGGCGGCGCTGTTGATCACCAATGGCGGTTATGGCTCGATCAACTACGCGCTGGATCATGGCGTGCCCTTGATTGTCGCCGGTACCGGTGAAGATAAGCTCGAGGCGGCCTCTCGGGTGGTGGCTGCGGGCTGCGGCATTAACCTGCAGACCAGCGAGCCGGATGAAGCGCAACTGCGGCAGGCCGTGCAGCAGATCCTGTCGCAGCCGATTTATCGGCAGCGCGCGGCGTTGGTACAGGCCGACTATGCCCGCCATGATGCATTGGCGGCGATTGCCGAAGAGGTGGCAGCCTTGACCGGCTGAAAGCCGTCATCGAGTTCCTTTGGGTGCCCTCTGCGGCGCCTTTTTTATGCGGTTTTTTCTCATCAAATTTGCATGATTATGTACAATTGAAAAACGGGTTTTATTTGACCGGTTGTTAACCCATTGACAACATTACTGATGAAAAGCGGGGGATATCATAATTTTCTAATTATGAAATGAATCTTCTGGCGGTGATCCTGTGGGGCAGTTACCCTAAACCTATAGCCTATGGAGTAGGCGTCTAATCAAGAAGAGAGCAAGCATGACTGATTCACAAATCCGCATTGCGATTGCGGGTTCCGGCGGCCGCATGGGGCGCCAACTGATCCAGGCGGTACATCAGACGCAGGGCGTTGTGCTGGGGGCTGCGGTGTCGCGTCCGGGTTCAAGCCTGATCGGCACCGATGCCGGTGAACTGGCGGGCGTGGGCGCGCTGGGCGTTACCGTCAGCGACAGCCTGGAAAAGGTGGTCGATGACTTCGATATTCTGATCGACTTCACCCGCCCGGAAAGCACGCTGGCGTACCTGGCTTTCTGCGTCGAACATAACAAGGCGGTGGTGATCGGCACCACCGGTTTTGACGATGCAGGCAAAGCGGCCATCCGCGCCGCCGCGCAACAGATTGGCATCGTGTTCGCCGCCAATTTCAGCGTGGGTGTCAACCTGGTGCTGAAACTGTTGGAAAAAGCCGCTCAGGTGATGGGCGACTACACCGACATTGAGATTGTTGAAGCGCACCACCGCCATAAAGTGGATGCTCCTTCGGGCACTGCGTTGGCCATGGGCGAGGCGATTGCCGGTGCGCTGGGGCGTGACTTGAAAGAGTGCGCCGTCTATGCGCGCGAAGGGTATACCGGCGAGCGCGATCCCAAGAGCATAGGTTTTGCCACCATTCGCGCCGGCGATATCGTCGGGGAGCATACCGCCATGTTTGCCGACATCGGAGAGCGGGTGGAAATCACCCATAAAGCCTCCAGTCGCATGACTTTTGCCAGTGGTGCGGTTCGGGCGGCATCTTGGCTGCATAGTCACGATAAAGGCCTGTTTGATATGCGCGACGTGCTCGGTCTGGACCAGTTATAATCAATTTGAATACCATCGTGATGTGGTTGTATTGATCATAATACTATGATTAACGGACAATAATTTTATTGTCCTTTTTTTTAACATTAAAAATGATTGGTTTGGTTTGATATATTGCTGTGATGCTTTTTTTTTTATGGTTTTCTTGCATTTTTTCGTCAAAAATTTCTCTTTTCGATGTTTTTCAATCAGGAATGAGCCTTTGGAAACGCACTTTTTCGTCATTCTTCCTCGCAACCGTTTACTCACCCGAGTTTAGCTGGGTTTTTATGGCTGCTGACCCTATTAAACGTTGAGAAGTGCAAAAATAAGAGAAAAAATGGCGCTTTGGGTAGACAAGCGGAGCACTCATCATTAAAATGCGCCCAATTTGCCAAAAATTGGCCTTGAGGGCGGTTTTTGCATTGATTTAGATCGCGATATCTGAATTAATATGCAAATATTGTGATTGATTATTCCTCGGAGGGTGTTTTGATTAAGTCAGCGCTATTGGTTCTGGAAGACGGAACCCAATTCCACGGTCGGGCCATCGGGGCAGAGGGTACGGCAGTGGGGGAAGTGGTCTTCAATACGTCGATGACCGGCTATCAAGAAATCCTCACTGATCCTTCCTACTCTCGCCAGATCGTTACTCTTACTTATCCTCATATCGGCAATGTCGGCACCAATGCTTCCGACGCAGAATCCTCCGCGGTACACGCCCAAGGCCTCGTCATTCGTGATCTCCCTTTGATTGCCAGCAACTACCGCAGCGAAGAAGGCCTGTCTGAATACCTGAAGCGTCACAACATCGTGGCGATTGCCGATATCGATACCCGCAAGCTGACCCGCCTGCTGCGCGAGAAAGGCGCACAGAACGGCTGCATCATCGCCGCCGACTCGCCGGACGCCGCGCTGGCGCTGGCCAAGGCGCAGGGTTTCCCGGGGTTGAAAGGCATGGACCTGGCGAAAGAAGTGACCACCAAAGAAGCCTACAGCTGGCAGCAGGGTAGCTGGACGCTTGAAGGCGACCTGCCGGAAGCCAAGCCGGCCTCCGAGCTGCCGTTCCACGTGGTGGCTTACGACTACGGCGCCAAGCGCAACATCCTGCGCATGTTGGTGGATCGCGGCTGCCGCCTGACGGTCGTGCCGGCGCAGACCCCGGCAGATGAAGTATTGAAGATGAATCCGGACGGCATTTTCCTGTCCAACGGCCCGGGCGACCCTGAGCCTTGCGATTACGCCATCACCGCCATCAAACAGTTCCTGGAAACCGACATTCCGGTGTTCGGCATCTGCCTCGGCCACCAGTTGCTGGCGCTGGCCAGCGGTGCGAAAACCGTGAAGATGAAGCTGGGCCACCACGGCGGCAACCATCCGGTGAAAGATCTGGATAACGACTGCGTGATGATCACCGCACAGAACCACGGTTTTGCGGTTGACGAAAATAACCTGCCGGCCGAACTGCGCGTAACGCACAAATCGCTGTTCGACCATACGGTGCAGGGCATTCACCGCACCGACAAAGCGGCGTTCAGCTTCCAGGGCCACCCGGAAGCCAGCCCGGGCCCGCACGACGCCGCGCCGCTGTTCGACCACTTTATCGAACTGATCGAGACTTACCGTTCTAACGCCAAATAATCAAGAACATGTTTAGTCTCGTCGCGAGCGAAGGTCAGGCAAGGAAAAAATAGGCGAAAAAGCAGAGTTTACACTCAGTAAATGAGCATTTTGAGCCGGTTTTGACGAAGCATCACCGAGCGCAGCAGAGAGTAAACGGGTTCGAGGAGCAAAAAAGTGCCAAAACGTACAGACATAAAAAGCATCCTGATCCTCGGCGCTGGCCCGATTGTCATCGGCCAGGCGTGTGAGTTCGACTATTCGGGTGCCCAGGCGTGTAAAGCGCTGCGCGAAGAGGGTTACCGGGTCATTCTGGTGAACTCCAACCCGGCCACCATCATGACCGACCCGGAAATGGCCGATGCGACCTACATCGAGCCGATCCACTGGGAAGTGGTGCGTAAAATCATCGAAAAAGAGCGCCCGGATGCGGTATTGCCGACCATGGGGGGCCAGACCGCGCTGAACTGTGCGCTGGAGCTGGAGCGTCAGGGCGTGCTGGCCGAATTCGGCGTGACCATGATTGGCGCCACGGCCGATGCTATCGATAAAGCCGAAGACCGCCGCCGTTTTGACGTGGCGATGAAGAAAATCGGTCTGGATACTGCGCGTTCCGGTATCGCACATAATATGGAAGAAGCGCTGGCGGTTGCCGCCGACGTTGGCTTCCCGTGCATCATCCGTCCTTCCTTTACCATGGGCGGCACCGGTGGCGGCATCGCTTACAACCGCGAAGAGTTCGAAGAGATCTGCGAGCGCGGCCTGGATCTGTCGCCAACCAAAGAGCTGTTGATCGACGAATCGCTGATCGGCTGGAAAGAGTACGAAATGGAGGTGGTGCGCGATAAGAACGATAACTGCATCATCGTCTGCTCTATCGAAAACTTCGACGCCATGGGCATCCATACCGGTGACTCCATCACCGTAGCACCGGCGCAAACGCTGACCGACAAAGAATACCAAATCATGCGTAACGCCTCGATGGCGGTGCTGCGTGAAATCGGCGTGGAAACCGGCGGTTCCAACGTGCAGTTCTCGGTTAACCCGAAAAACGGTCGCCTGATCGTCATCGAAATGAACCCGCGCGTGTCCCGTTCTTCTGCGCTGGCCTCAAAAGCCACCGGCTTCCCGATTGCCAAAATCGCCGCCAAGCTGGCTGTGGGTTATACCCTCGACGAACTGATGAACGACATCACCGGCGGCCGCACGCCGGCGTCGTTTGAGCCGTCCATCGACTACGTGGTGACCAAAATTCCTCGCTTTAACTTCGAGAAATTTGCCGGCGCCAACGACCGCCTGACCACCCAAATGAAATCCGTCGGCGAAGTGATGGCGATTGGCCGCACTCAGCAAGAGTCGCTGCAGAAAGCGCTGCGCGGTCTGGAAGTGGGCGCCACCGGCTTCGACCCGAAAGTGAGCCTGGACGATCCGGAAGCGCTGACCAAAATCCGTCGCGAACTGAAAGATGCCGGTTGTGACCGTATCTGGTACATCGCGGACGCGTTCCGTGCCGGCATGTCGGTAGACGGCGTGTTTAACCTGACCAACGTCGACCGCTGGTTCCTGGTGCAGATTGAAGAACTGGTGCGCCTGGAAGAGCAGGTTGCCGAATCCGGCATCAACGGCCTGACCCAGGAATTCCTGCGTACCCTGAAGCGTAAAGGCTTCGCCGATGCGCGCCTGGCCACGTTGGCCGGCGTAGCCGAGAGCGAAATCCGCAAGCTGCGCCACGGTTATGGCCTGCACCCGGTTTACAAGCGTGTGGATACCTGTGCGGCGGAATTCGCCACCGACACCGCCTACATGTACTCCACTTATGAAGAAGAGTGCGAGTCCAACCCGACCAACGACCGTCCGAAAGTGATGGTGCTGGGCGGTGGCCCGAACCGTATCGGCCAGGGCATCGAGTTCGACTACTGCTGCGTGCACGCCTCGTTGGCGCTGCGTGAAGACGGTTACGAGACCATCATGGTCAACTGCAACCCGGAAACCGTCTCCACCGACTACGACACGTCCGACCGCCTGTATTTCGAGCCGGTGACGCTGGAAGACGTGCTGGAAATCGTGCGCATCGAGAAGCCGAAAGGCGTGATCGTGCAGTACGGCGGCCAGACTCCGCTGAAACTGGCGCGTGAGCTGGAAGCTGCGGGCGTGCCGATTATCGGCACCAGCCCGGATGCGATTGACCGTGCCGAAGACCGTGAGCGTTTCCAGCAGGCGGTACACCGTCTGGGCCTGAAACAGCCGGCCAATGCCACCGTTGCCACCATCGAACAGGCGGTAGAGAAAGCGGCCGGCATCGGTTACCCGCTGGTGGTACGCCCTTCCTACGTGCTGGGCGGCCGTGCGATGGAGATCGTTTACGACGAAATCGACCTGCGCCGTTACTTCCAGAACGCCGTCAGCGTATCCAACGATGCGCCAGTGCTGCTGGACCGCTTCCTGGATGATGCGGTAGAAGTGGACGTCGATGCCATTTGCGACGGTGAGCGCGTGCTGATTGGCGGCATCATGGAGCATATCGAACAGGCGGGCGTGCACTCCGGTGACTCCGCCTGCTCACTGCCGGCCTACACCCTGAGCAAAGAGATTCAGGACGTGATGCGCCAACAGGTTGAGAAACTGGCGTTCGAATTGCAGGTGCGCGGTCTGATGAACGTACAGTTCGCGGTGAAGAACAACGAAGTCTACCTGATCGAAGTCAACCCGCGCGCCGCGCGTACCGTGCCGTTCGTTTCCAAAGCCACCGGCGTGCCGCTGGCGAAGGTAGCCGCCCGGGTCATGGCGGGCAAAACGCTGGCCGAGCAGGGCGTAACGGAAGAAGTTATCCCGCCTTACTATTCAGTGAAAGAAGTGGTGCTGCCGTTCAACAAGTTCCCTGGCGTCGACCCGATTTTGGGGCCGGAAATGCGTTCTACCGGGGAAGTGATGGGGGTTGGCCGGACCTTCGCGGAAGCCTTCTCCAAGGCCATGCTCGGCAGCCAGTCAGGCATGAAGAAACAAGGCCGTGCGCTGCTGTCGGTACGTGAAGGCGATAAGGCCCGCGTGGTGGATCTGGCGGCAAGCCTGCTGAAACAGGGCTTCGAGCTGGACGCGACCCACGGCACTGCGGTCGTGCTGGGCGAAGCGGGCATTAACCCGCGTCTGGTCAACAAGGTGCATGAAGGCCGTCCGCACATTCAGGACCGTATCAAGAATGGCGAGTACACCTACATCGTGAACACCACGGCCGGTCGCCAGGCGATTGAAGATTCCAAGCTGATTCGCCGCAGCGCGCTGCAGTATAAGGTGCATTACGACACCACCCTGAACGGCGGCTTTGCCACCGCGATGGCACTGAAGGCGGATCCGACCGAGCAGGTTAGCTCGGTGCAGGAACTGCACGCTCGCATCACCAAGTGATCCGGTGACGCCGTAATGCCCGAGGGCGCTGCATATGCAGCGCCCTTATTTTTTGATCTTGTTCAGGAAATTTGTTGCCTTGAATTAGAAATTTCCGCTATCAATCATTCAGCAAACTGTCACGCTGTGTGATTGGTATATGCTTGATGTATTGCACGGAACGAAGGAACGACGACCCCCCATGATTCTGATTATTTACGCTCACCCGTATCCCCGGCATTCGCATGCCAATCACCGTCTGCTGCAGGCGGTAAAAGACATTCCCGATGTGGAAGTCCGCTCGCTCTATGAGCTGTATCCTGACTTCAATATCGATATCAACGCCGAGCAGCGTGCGCTGGAGCGCGCCGACATGGTGGTGTTCCAGCATCCCATGCAGTGGTACAGCCTGCCGCCGCTGCTGAAACTGTGGATCGACAAGGTGCTGGAGCACGGTTGGGCTTACGGCCATGACGGCGATGCGCTGGTGGGCAAAGATTGCCTGTGGGCGGTCACCAGCGGTGGGGACGAGCATCATTTCGAACTGGGCGATTACCCAAATTTCGCCGTATTGGGGCAGCCGCTGCAGGCGACCGCGCTCTATTGCGGCATGAACTGGCAACCGTATTTTGCCGTGCATAATACTTTTACCTGTAACGAGCCGGCGCTGATTGCCGCCGGCGAGGCTTACCGCCAGCGTTTGGTTGAGTATTTGATGGAACACAGTGAGCCTGCGGATCAGGGAGTCGGCCATGGATAATCACAAGATGATGATTGAGGGGCTGATCTATCTCGGATCGGCTGCGCTGTTTGTCCCTATCGCAGTGCGTCTCGGACTGGGCTCGGTGCTCGGCTACCTGATCGCCGGCTGCATTATCGGCCCCTGGGGGCTGAAGCTGGTCTCCGACGCAGAGTCTATTCTGACTTTCGCCGAGATTGGCGTGGTGCTGATGCTGTTTATCATCGGGCTGGAGCTGGATCCTAAACGGCTGTGGACGCTGCGTGCCTCGGTGTTTGGCGGGGGCAGTATCCAGATGGTGGGGTGTGGGCTGGCGCTGAGCGCATTCTGTTACTTCCTCGGGCTGGACTGGAAGGTGGCGCTGCTGATTGGCCTGACGCTGGCGCTGTCTTCAACCGCCATCGCCATGCAGGCGATGAGCGAGCGTAACCTGACGCCGGCGCCGATCGGCCGCAGCTCGTTTGCCGTGCTGCTGTTCCAGGATATCGCGGCGATCCCGCTGGTGGCGATGATCCCCTTGTTGGCCAGCAGCGGCGCCACTACTACGCTGGGCGCGTTCGCGCTGTCGGCGGCTAAGGTCGTTGGTGCGCTGGCGATCGTGGTGCTGCTTGGGCGCTATGTCACCCGTCCGTTGCTGCACTTTGTCGCTCGTTCGGGCATGCGTGAAGTGTTCAGCGCCGTGGCGCTGTTCCTGGTGTTCGGTTTTGGCATTCTGCTGGAAATGGCCGGGCTGTCGATGGCGATGGGCGCTTTCCTCGCCGGGGTATTGCTGGCGAGTTCGGAATATCGTCATGCGCTGGAAAGCGACATTCAACCGTTCAAGGGCCTGTTGCTGGGGCTGTTCTTTATCGGTGTCGGTATGTCGATCGACTTCGGCACCCTGTTCCATCATCCGTTGCTGATTGCCTCGCTGTTGCTGGGCTTTATGCTGATCAAGGCGGCGTTGCTGTGGCTGATTGGGCCGTGGCTGGGCGTCCCAAAACGCCAGCGCGGCATGTTTGCCATTTTGTTGGGGCAGGGCAGTGAGTTTGCCTTCGTGATCTTTGGCGCCGCACAGTTGGCCGGCGTGTTACCGCCGGACTGGGCCAAATCGCTGACGCTGGCGGTAGCCTTGTCGATGGCGGCGACGCCGTTGTTACTGGTGGTGGCCGCAAGGCTGGAGAAAAATGCGCCGAAGGACGAACGCCCGGCGGATGTGATTGATGAAGAAAACGCCAGCGTGATCATCGCCGGTTTCGGCCGTTTCGGCCAGATTGCCGGCCGTTTGCTGTTGGCCAACGGGGTACACACCGTGGTGTTGGATCATGATCCTGACCACATTGAAACGCTGCGAAAATTCGGCACTAAAGTGTTTTACGGCGACGCAACCCGTGCCGATCTGCTGGAGGCGGCGGGTGCTGCGCACGCCAAAGTACTGATTAACGCCATCGACGATGTGGAAGCCAACCTGCAACTGACCGAACTGGCCAAGCGGCACTTCCCGCACCTGAAAATCGTGGCGCGCGCACGCGATGTCGATCACTGGTATCAGCTGCGGCAGTTAGGGGTGGAAAGCCCGGAACGCGAAACCTTCGAAAGTTCGCTGCGCATTGGCCGTGAGACACTGGAGCTACTGGGGCTGGACGCCTACGAGGCGCGTGAGAAAGCGGATACTTTCCGGCGTTACAACCTGAAGATGCTGGAAAACACGCTGGAGAATTACCAGGATACCGAGTTCCGCATCGCCAGCCTGCAGCGGGCTAAGGAAATGCTCAGCGCGGCCATCGAGCAGGATCAGAATCGGTTGGCGCGGGTGCAGCAAACCGGCTGGCGCGGCAGCATCGACGGCAAGGCACCGGAAGACGACGTGGTGGAAGCCAAAGGCTAACCATGATGATCTTTACCCAAAATACCGGGTGCTGCAGCTAGGCGGCAAGTACGTGAATCCCCGGGAGCTTGGTGAACCAAGTGACCGGGGTAAATGTACGCAGCCAACAACGCTGCGGCGACAGGTATGACGGGTAAATCAGCTCAGTGCAACCTTGATGCCCAGAGCAATCAGCATGCCGCCCAGCAGCTTGTCGACCACCTTCTGCGTTTTTTCCAATCCGCGACGTACCGGTCCGCTTTGAAACAATAACACCAGCACCGGCCACCAGAGGGCGGACAGGCCCAGGATAATCCCCGCATACCACAGTTTTTCACCCATCCCGGAGTCGATCTGCAGCACCTGCGTGAAGACCGCCAGGAAGAACAGCGTGGCTTTGGGGTTGAGCAGGTTGCACAGATAGCCCTGAACAAAAGCGCTTTTCAGGCTCACCTGCTGCTGCGGCAGGTTACCGACGCTCAACTTGCCGCCCCCGCGCGACAGCAATGCCTGAATGCCCACCCAGATCAGGTAGACCGCACCGGCATATTTCAGCACGTTGAACAGCCACGGCGTGGTGGTGATCACTACCGCTAATCCGGCTACGCAGTAAGACATATGGGTGGCGACGCCGCAGGTCACGCCGAAGGCGGTCATCATGGCCGCCGGGCGCGGATAGCGGGTGGCATTCTTGATCACCAGGAAAAAATCCGGGCCGGGCGACAGCATTCCCAGCGCGGCAAGACCGGCGACGAACAGCGAAGTTTCAAGCATGGTTTGCGTCTCTGCACAAAAATCGTAATTGCGTTGATAATAACGCCGCCTCTCCTGATTAGCATCAACCCATTGGGCCCCTGTTAGGCAATATGATGAACTTTTACTCAGGGCGCACCACGGGATACTATGAATCAAACCCCAACGATCGAAATGCCGGAGCCGCACCGGCAACAACGTGAAATCACCCGCCTGTGCATTCAATGCGCCTTGCTGTTGTTGCAGCACGGCTCCGAAAGCATGGTGGTGGAACAGTTATCGACCCGGCTGGGCCTGGCGTTGGGCATGGACAGCGTGGAAAGTTCCATTTCGGCCAATGCGGTGGTGCTGACCACCATCAGTCATGGCGAATGCCTGACCACCACGCGCAAGAATGTCGATCGCGGCATCAATATGCAGATGGTGACCGAGGTGCAGCATATCGTCATTCTGGCGGAGCATCGGCTGGCGGATGTGCACGATGTCGCGCGGCGCTTCGCGAAAATTCGCCCGCTGCGCTATCCGCGCTGGCTGGTGGTACTGATGGTGGCGCTGTCGTGCGGCTGCTTCAGCATGCTGAACGGCGGTGACAACAAAGCGTTCGCCGTGACCTTTATCGCCAGCGGTCTGGCGATGTGGGTGCGCCAGATGCTCACCGCGCGCCATATGAATCCACTGATCAACTTTTGTCTCACGGCGTTTGTCGCCACCTCGGTTTCCGGTCTGTTATTGAGGTTACCGGCGTTCAGCGAAACCTCCACCGTGGCGATGGCCGCCAGCGTGCTGTTGCTGGTGCCGGGATTCCCGTTGATTAACGCGGTAGCGGATATGTTCAAAGGCCACATCAATACCGGGTTGGCACGTTGGACGATGGCCAGCCTGTTGACGCTGGCTACCTGTATCGGCGTGGTGATGGCGATGTCGCTGTGGGATTTGCGGGGGTGGTCATGAGTCTGTTGTGGGCTTTGCTGCAAGAGATGCTGCTGGCGGCGGTACCGGCGCTGGGGTTCGCTATGCTGTTCAACGTGCCGCTGCGCGCGCTGCGATACTGCGCCCTGCTCGGCGCCGTCGGCCGGGGTTCGCGCATGCTGATGATACATGCAGGCATGAACATCGAATGGGCGTCGTTTCTGGCGGCGATTTTAATCGGCATGATCGGCATTTACTGGTCGCGTTGGCTGTTGGCGCACCCGAAGGTGTTTACCGTGGCGGCGGTAATCCCGATGTTCCCGGGCATCTCCGCTTATACCGCGATGATCACCGTCGTGGAGATTTCGCACCTGGGTTACAGCGAGGCGCTGATGGCCACCATGATGACCCATTTTCTCAAGGCGTGTTTTATCGTTGGCGCGTTATCGATAGGGCTGTCATTACCGGGGTTGTGGCTGTATCGAAAACGTCCCGGGGTATGAAATCCGGCGGCCGTAAACGCTGGTTATTAGATATGCTGATAAGAGCTATCTTATATATTCATCTTGCTTGATTAGCCTATCGACGGCAGATAGGCCTTTACGTATAGTGTGAGCAATTTTGCTGCCTACACAGGGTTTAACAATGATTATCAGCCTGATCGCTGCCTTGGCGGCGGATCGCGTTATTGGCATGGAAAACGCCATGCCGTGGCACCTGCCGGCGGACTTAGCGTGGTTTAAACGTAACACGCTGAATAAACCGGTTATTATGGGCCGTAAAACGTTCGAGTCCATTGGTCGTCCGCTGCCGGGCCGCCATAACATCGTTTTAAGCAGCCGTCCCGGCAGTGAAACCGGGGTGACCTGGGCTACGTCTCTGGACGAAGCGCTGGCTGCGGCCGGTGATGTCGAAGAAGTGATGGTAATGGGCGGTGGGCATATCTATACCCAGTTCCTGGCGCGTGCTAACCGCATGTACCTGACGCATATCGACGCCGAAGTCGGTGGCGACACCCATTTCCCGGACTATGAGCCGGACGAGTGGGAAACTTCGTTCAGCGAGTTTCATGACGCTGACGAACTGAACTCTCACAGCTATTGCTTCGAGATTTTAGAACGCCGTTGATTTTCGGGCGTTAGTCACCTTCCCCCAAAGGGCACAAGAGATTGTGCCCTTTGTCGTTTTTACGCCCTTTGGTTGTAACATTTTCGTCACACTTCCTGATTAGTATGAAGTTCAACTTCGAGCGCCCGGCAACTCTGGTGAATTTTGATCGCGGCGCCATTAAAAAAGGAAATGAAACCATGACGAGCAAAATTGAGCAATTAGACGCCGACCGCCTGACCGATCCCACCCGTCGTAAACTGCTGCTCGGCAGCGCAGGTGCCGTGGGTCTGGCGAGTTTCCTTGGCGGCGGCATCTGGACGGTTTCCGCTGAGGCGCTGGCCGAGGATTTGCCACCGAACAAGTTGTTGGGTTTTAAAGGTATTGCGGCCTCCACTGCGGATGAGGTGGTGATCGCGCCGGGGTATCGTGCCGAGGTGTTGATCTCCTGGGGGGAGCCGCTGGTGGAGGGTGCCGCCGCATTTGACGCCCAGGGCAACAACAGCGCCGCCGATCAGGAAAAGCAGTTTGGCGACAACAATGACGGCATGAGTTTCTTCCCGATTGATGACAATCACGGCGTGATGGCCATCAACAACGAATACGTTAACGAGCAATATCTGTTCGCCCACGGTGGCAGCAAGGCCACCAGCCTGGAGGACGTACGTAAATCCCAGGCGGCGCATGGCGTGTCCATCGTGGCGGTAAAGCGCGCCGGGGATAGTCAACGCTGGGAAGTGGAACGCCCTTCGCGCTATAACCGCCGTATCACCGCCAACACCGAGATGCAGTTCAGCGGCCCGGCCGCCGGCCACCCGCTGCTGCAAACCGCAGCCGATCCCACAGGACGCAAGGTGCTGGGCACTTTCGGCAACTGCGCTAACGGCAAAACCCCCTGGGGCACTTACCTGACCTGCGAAGAGAATTTCGATACCTATTTCGGTACCCACCAGGCCGATTACCAGACCACGGCGGAACAGAAACGCTATACGCTGAAGGTCAGCGAACCGGAGCGCAACTGGCCGGACTATGATGACCGCTTTGACGTGGCGAAGAACCCGAATGAATTCAACCGTCACGGTTGGATCGTCGAAATCGACCCGATGAACCCTACGTCAACGCCAATCAAACACACCGCACTGGGCCGCTTCAAGCACGAAAATGCCGCCGTGACCGTCGCCAAGGACGGGCGTCTGGTGGTGTACATGGGTGACGACGAGCGTGGCGAACATATCTATAAGTATGTCTCCAAAGGCCTGGTGGATATCGCCAATCCGGCCAATAACCGCAGCCTGCTGGATGAAGGCACACTGTATGTGGCGCAGTTTGACGGTGACGCCGGCGGCACGCCGTTGAAGGGGACAGGGCGGTGGATTGCGCTGGAGTTCGGCAAAAACGGCCTGACGCCGGAAAACGGCTTCCGCGATGAGGCGGAGGTGTTGATCTTCGCGCGCAAGGCCGCGGCGCAGGTGGGGGCGACTAAAATGGATCGCCCTGAATGGATCGCCGTGAATCCGCATGACGGGCGCGCCTATTGCACGCTGACCAATAACAGCAAGCGCGGTGAAGAAGGGATGCCGTTGAACGCCGCCAATCCGCGACCGAACAATGTTTACGGCCAGATTATCCGCTGGGATGAGGGCGGCGACGCCACAGCAACCTCTTTTTCTTGGGATATTTATGCGCTGTGCGGCAACCCGATCGCGCATCCGGAAGGGGTCAATCGCGGTACGCCGAACATCACCGCAGATAACACCTTTAACAGCCCGGACGGGTTAGGCTTTGATAAGGCGGGGCGCCTGTGGATCCTCACCGACGGCAAATACAGCAACAAGGGCGATTATGCCGGGCAGGGAAATAACCAAATGCTGGTGGGGGACCCGCTGAGCGGTGAAATCCGTCGCTTTATGGTTGGGCCGAAATCGTGCGAGCTGACCGGCATCACCTTCACGCCGGATTACAAGACGATGTTCGTCAACGTGCAGCACCCGGGTGAAGAAGGCGACTCTCATTTCCCGAATAACAGTCCGCGTCCGCGCTCGTCAGTCTTGATGATTACGCGTGAGGATGGCGGGGTGATTGGCGCTTGAGTTTAAAAGCAGAAAAGGCCGGGGCAGCGTCGAACTGCCCCGGTTTTATTATGACGCTGCCAGCGTATTCGCGCCGTCGAGTATGTCGCGGCGGTTCGAAGGTTGAGTGAAGTACTGCCGGTCTTCCCAGCGCAACATGGTCAGATCGCCTCCCCAACAACAGCCGGTATCGAGACCCACAATGCCCTCTGGCGTGCCTTTACCTTCCAGCGATGCCCAATGACCAAAAATAATGGTGTATTCAGGATCCACTAAACGCGGCAATTCAAACCAGGGTTTCAGCGGCGCAGGGGCGGTGCCCGGCGCATCTTTACAGATCATGTCGAGCTGGCCGTTCGGGAAACAGTAACGCATGCGCGTCAGCGCATTGGTGCTGAAACGCAGGCGAGCCAACCCACTCAGTTCCGGGATCCAGTTGTTCGGCATATCGCCGTACATGGCATCCAGGAACAACGGATAGCTGTCGCTGCTCAGTACCGCTTCTACTTCGCGGGCGCACAGCTGGGCGGTTTCGATGTCCCACTGTGGCGTGATGCCGGCATGCGCCATCACCAGTTTGAGCTCTTCATCCACCTGCAGCACCGGTTGGCGGCGCAGCCAGTTGATCAGCTCGTCGGCGTCCGGGGCCTCCAGCAGCGGGGTGATGCGGTCTTTGGGTTTGTTGCGGCTAATGCCGGCATAGACGGCCAGCAGATGCAGATCGTGGTTGCCCAACACCATGCGCACCGCGGGGCCGAGCGAACGCACGTAGCGCAACACGTCCAGCGAACCGGGGCCACGGGCGACCAGATCGCCGGTCAGCCACAGCCGATCGTTTTGCGGATCGAAGGCAGCCTGAGCCAATAGCGACTGCAGTTCATCAAAACAGCCATGAACGTCGCCGATAAGATATGTCGACATAGTTAGTGAATCAGCGTTGGAATAGCTAAGCGGAACACGGGAATAGCGGTGCGGAACGGTTGACCTTGATGATCAACCATCTCGTAATGGCCTTCCATGGTGCCCAGCGGCGTTTCGAGGACCGCGCCGCTGGTGTATTGGAATTCGCCGCCGGGCTGGATGAGCGGCTGTTCGCCGACCACGCCTTCGCCCTGAACTTCGGTTTGGCGACCGTTGCTGTTGGTAATTAACCAATAACGGCCCAGCAGCTGTACGTTGAAACGCCCCAGATTGCGGATGGTGATGGTATAAGCGAAGACGTAACGTTCTTCCTCAGGTATCGACTGTGATTCCACGTAGATACTTTGTACCTGAATACATACACGGGGCGAATCAATCATGACCACTACTCCTTATTGCTGCGGCGCGGGATTGGCTGAAAGCCAGTTAGCCAGCTTACAGTATTGCGCCACAGAAATATTCTCTGCTCTTAACGTCGGATCGACACCCAATTCCGTCAACTGCTCTGGGGTGAACAGATCGCCCAGGCTGTTGCGAACGGTTTTCCGGCGTTGGTTGAATGCCTGAGTTGTAATGCGGCTCAGCATACGCACGTCGCCCACCGGGTTTGGGTTCACCTGGTGCGGCACCAGACGTACCACGGCGGAATCCACTTTCGGCGCCGGAGTGAACGAGGTTGGCGGTACTTCCAGCACCGGAATCACGTTGCAGTAGTACTGCGCCATCACGGTCAAACGCCCGTAGGCTTTGCTGTTCGGGCCGGCAACCAGGCGGTTGACTACCTCTTTTTGCAACATAAAGTGCATGTCGCGAATGGCCTGAGTATAGCTGAAAAGGTGGAACATCAGCGGCGTCGAAATGTTATACGGCAGGTTGCCAAACACGCGCAGCGGTTGGCCGGCCTGCTCGGCCATCTCGGCGAAATTCACCGTCATGGCATCTTGCTGGTGAATGGTCAGTTTGTCTTTCAACTGCGGGTGGTTTGCCAGGCGGGCCGCCAGATCGCGGTCCAGCTCAATCACCGTCATGCGGTCCATGCGTGCGCCGACCGGCTCGGTCAATGCGCCCAGGCCGGGGCCGATCTCAACCACCGCTTCGCCCGGCTGCGGGTGAATGGCGGAGACAATGCTATCGATGACAAACTGATCGGTTAAAAAGTTTTGTCCAAAGCGTTTGCGGGCAAAGTGCCCTTGGTGGACTTTATTATTCATTACAATTAATTATCATTTTAATGGCGAGATTCAAGGCCGTTTTGAAACTGCCCGCATCGGCGGTGCCGGTGCCGGCCAGTTCCAGAGCGGTACCGTGGTCGACCGAGGTACGAATAAAAGGCAAACCGAGGGTGATATTTACCGCCCGGCCGAACCCTTGGTATTTTAGCACCGGCAGCCCCTGATCGTGATACATCGCCAGCACCGCATCGGCATGTTGCAGATACTTGGGCTGGAACAGGGTGTCCGCCGGCAGCGGGCCGATAAGAACGATGCCCTCCTCGCGCAACGCATCGAGCGCCGGGATGATGGTATCGATCTCTTCGCGCCCCATATGGCCGCCTTCCCCTGCGTGCGGGTTCAGTCCGCAGACATAAATCTGCGGCTGGGCGATGCCAAATTTGGTTTTCAAATCGTTGTCGAGGATGCGAATGACTTCGAACAGGCTTTGACGTGTGATGGCGCCAGGTACCGCCAACAACGGCAGGTGAGTGGTCGCCAGCGCCACGCGCAGTTCTTCGGTTGCCAGCATCATCACTACGCGATCGCAACCGCTGCGATCGGCAAAGAATTCGGTATGGCCGATAAAGGGCACGCCGGCGTCGTTGATCACCCCTTTGTTCACCGGACCGGTGATCAGCGCGGCGAACTCGCCGTTCAGGCAACCGTCGCAGGCGCGTGCCAGGGTTTCCACTACGTAGGCGCTGTTGCCCACGTTCAGCTCGCCCGCCACCACCGCATGAGCGGTGGCGACCGGCAGTACCGTCAGGGTGCCTGCGCGTTGTGGCTGGGCGGGTTGGCCCGCCTGATAGTCGCGAAGCTGCAACGGCAGGTTCAACTGCCGGGCGCGCTCAAGCAACAAGGCCGGATCCGCGCACACCACCAGCTCAACAGGCCAATCCTGTTGCGCCAGCGCTGCCACTAAATCCGGCCCAACCCCGGCGGGTTCGCCGGGGGTGATGACTATGCGATTATTGTTGTGCATTACCGTCAAGGATCTTCACGTAAGCCTGAGCACGTTGTTCCTGCATCCAGGTCTGTGCTTCTTCAGCAAACTTGCGGTTGAACAGCATGCGGTAAGCGCGATCTTTCTGCGCGGCGTCGGTTTTGTCCACCTGACGCGTATCCAGCAACTGAATCAGGTGCCAGCCGAAGGAAGAGTGAACGGGTTGGCTGACTTCGCCTTTGCTCAGCTTCATCAACGCGTCGCGGAAGGCCGGATCGTAAATGTCCGGAGAAGCCCAGCCCAGATCGCCGCCCTGCAGTGCAGAACCAGGATCCTGAGACAGCTGTTTGGCTTCGTCAGCAAACTTGGCCTTGCCGCTCTTGATCGCTTCGGCGACTGCCAGCAATTTGGCACGCGCCTGATCGTCGGTCAGTACCACGGAAGGTTTGAGCAGAATGTGGCGTGCATGAACCTCGGTCACGGATACGGACTGGTTGGCACCGCGGATATCATTCACTTTCAGAATGTGGAAACCGACACCGGAGCGGATCGGGCCGACCACGTCGCCTTTTTTGGCGTTAACCAGTCTTTCGGCAAACAGGGTAGGGATTTCTTGCAGCTTGCCCCAACCCATGTTGCCGCCTTTCAGCGCCTGGGAGTCGGCAGAATAGGAGATCGCCAGCTTGCCGAAATCGGCGCCGCCGTTGATTTCACCCATCAGCTTTTTGGCCATGGCTTCAGCGTCGTCAACCTGCTGCTGCGACGGGTTTTCCGGCAACGGGATCAGGATGTGGCTGATGTTCATTTCGGTATCGCTGCCGTTCTGGGCGCCAACCTGTTTTGCCAGCGCGTCCACTTCCTGAGGCAGGATGGTGACGCGACGGCGCACTTCGTTGTTGCGCACTTCAGAAATCAGCATTTCCTTGCGGATCTGGGAACGGTAGGTGTTGTAGTTCAACCCTTCGTACGCCAGACGGCTGCGCATCTGATCGATGCTCATTTTGTTCTGTGCGGCGATATTGCCGATGGCTTTGTCCAGATCGGCATCGGAAACGGTGATCCCCATTTTCTTGGCCATCTGCAACTGGATGTTATCCGTAATCAGACGCTCAAGGATCTGGTGACGCAGCGTATTGTCATCCGGCAATTGCTGGCCGGCCTGTTGCGCATTGAGTTTCACCGACTGCAACAGACTGTTCACGTCGCTCTCAAGCACTACGCCGTTATCCACGACGGCGGCGACTTTATCCACTTCTTGGGGTGCTGCGAACGCGGTATTGGCGCAAACCACCAATCCGAGAATAAGCGTTCTCCAGTTCTTCATACATTTCCCATTCTGTAATCCGCAAATGCGGGTGAAAGTTCTCGTTTTCAAAGTGTTACAAAGTATCAAAATGCACGCTGGTAAGGCAGAATGCCGGAACGCAGCATTTCCGCGGAGCCCAGGCTGTGATCGCTGCTCAGGCCACGCAGTTCGATATTGAATGAAACTTTGTTGTCATAAACGCTGCTTTGGTTGCTGTTGTTCCAGTCGGTGATCTTGCGCTCATAGCCCAGAGTCACTGCCCAGCAGCAGGTGTTGTACTTCAGACCGAGCAACTGATCGGCGGACTGCTGCGCGCGAGTATCGTAGTAATAAGCGCCCACGATTGACCAGCGATCGACAATCGGCCAACTGCCGGTTACGCCCACCTGAGAAATCCCGTCCTGATAGGCTGGCACCTGTGCGGTGTTCAGCGCCGTCTGGATATATTCCGGCGTGGCGTAGCGGTAGTTCAGCTGCAGAACGCGTTCTGCATCCTGACGGTACTCCAGCACGCCGTTACCCAATGAGACGCTGGCAAGACGCGTATCATACTGCAGCCCGCCACGCAGGCCCCAATGGTCATCAATCTTCCAATAAGTATCGCCGGCCCATGCCAGGCTGCCGGTATCGTCATTGTTGTCGTAACCGCTTGTCTGGTCGCCGGTGCGTGAACGGCTGAAGTAGTAGATTTGACCCACGGAAGCGTTAAAACGTTCAACCAGCGCGTCATCATAAATTCGCGTGGTTAAACCGGTGGAAACACGGTTTTGCGAAGCGATGCGATCCAGGCCGCTGTAAGTGCGGTCGCGGAACAGGCCGGAGTAGTCGGTTTGCAGCAGGGTGGTGTCGTAGGTATAGATGTTGCTCTGGTCGCGGTACGGCACGTACAGGTACTGCACGCGCGGCTCCAGGGTTTGGGTGTAACCCTCCGACCAGTTCATGTTGCGGTCGAACACCATTTTGCCGTCGACCTTGAACTGCGGCAACACGCGGTTGACCGAATCCTCGAGGTCTGGTGCATTGTTGCCGGTACGGTTCTTGTAGTTGTTGGCGAAACCGTCAGGAATATCCTGCTGATAATGGGTGGCCAGCAGTTTGGCTTCGGTGTTCAGGCTGGCCCAGCCGTTGGTCAATGGCAGGCTGAGCGTTGGCTCCAGGTGCAAACGGGTGGCGTCCGGGCTATACGGGTTGACGCTGGTGAACTTGGCCCCCTGGCCGTAAATGCGCAAATCGAACGGACCGAGATCGTTTTTATAGTAATTCAGGTCCAGCTGCGGTTGCACTTTATAGGATTCGGAACTGGCGCGATCGGTGTCGTCGTAGACCTGGAATTGCTTGGAGCTTAAGGTGGCATCCCAGTTGTCAATGGCGTAGCCAACGCTGAATTTCTGCGTTGCGTAACCGTCGGTGGTAGAGCCGTATTTCGAGTCCAGATCGGTAAAGTATTTGGAGTCGCTGACTTTGGTGTAATCGGCGTTAAAACGCCACACCTGGTCCATCACGCCGTTATGGTTCCAGTAGAATAACCAGCGGGTGCTGTCGTCAGGATTGTCCTTGCTGTATTCCTTATCGTCCGGCAGCCAGTCGAACTCCATCAGGCCCAAGCCGGGCTGCACCAGATAACGGAATTCGTTCTGCCACTGCAGGCCACGTTTGGACATGTAGTGTGGTGTGATGGTGGCGTCGAAGTTAGGTGCGATGTTCCAGTAATACGGCAACATGAACTCAAAGCCATTGTTGCTGCCGTATTTTGCATTCGGGATCAGGAAGCCTGAACGGCGTTTATCGCCGACCGGCAATTGCAGGTACGGGCTGTAAAACACCGGTACGCCACCGATTTTGAAGCGGGCGTTCCAGACTTCAGCGACCTGCTCTTCGCGGTCATGGATCACTTCGGAACCGACGACGCTCCAGCTGTTATCGCCAGGCAAACAAGAGGTAAAGGTGCCGTTTTCCAGAATGGTGTAACGGTTGGCACCGCGCATCTTCATCTTGTCGGCGTCGCCGCGCCCCTGACGGCCTACCATTTGGTAGTCGCCCTGATAGACGTCGGTATCTTTATTGTTCAGGTTCGACCAGGCTTTCGGGCCTTTAAGCTTGATCTGATTGTCGCTGTAGTGCACATCGCCGGTTGCCGTCACGGTGCGAACCGGTTCGGTCTGCCCCGGATTTTGCGTCTGGTTCAGTTCCACTTGCTTGGCAGTCAGGGTGCTGTTGCCTTGTTCGATATTCACGTTGCCGGTGAACAGGGCGCTTTTCGGATAGTCCGCTTTGGAGTCATCCGCATGGATGGTGACCGGCAGGCTGTTCGGATCGCCGCTGACCAGCGGTTTGTCATAAACAGGAACGCCAAGCATGCATTGCTCGGCCAGATCAGCCAGCGCGTGCTGACTGTAGAGTGCCGTCCAAATCATTGTGGCCAGCAGTGTTGGGAAACTTTTTTTCATACGCGGTTTTGGTGTTCCGTCATCAGAGGCGTCATGTCCGGCAAACGGTCAGAGACTATATCACTCATCTGCGTTGCGCTAGTGTTAAATCCTGCCGTTTACTTGCGTCGTCGTTAGGCGCAAAGATAAATGACAGGTATGATAATCCAAATCCTGGGAAAAATCGCCTTAACCCTTATCTAAGACAGAAGGGAGCCGGCGGCTTTCGGCATGATAATTGAGGAGTATATGCAGTATTGGGGAAAACTGCTCGGGGTCATCGTTGCCATTTGGGCTGGCGCGGGATTCTGGGGTGTAGTTTTGGGGCTGATTGTCGGTCATATGATCGACACTGCGCGCAGCAATAAGCGCGGTCGGGGCTTTTTCGCCGACCAGCAAACGCGGCAAACGCTGTTTTTCCGCACCACTTTTCAGGTGATGGGTCACCTGACCAAATCAAAAGGGCGCGTTACCGAGGCGGATATTCAGATCGCCAGCCTGTTTATGGATCGTCTGCAACTGCACGGTGAAGCCCGTACGGCGGCGCAACAGGCGTTTCGCGAAGGCAAACAGAGCCAGTTCCCGCTGAGAGAGACGTTGCAGCAGTTCCGCAGCATCTGTTTCGGCCGTTTTGACCTGATTCGGATGTTTCTGGAAATTCAAATCCAGGCGGCGTTTGCCGACGGCTCGCTGCATCCGAACGAACGTCAGGTGCTGTACGTGATCGCCGAAGAGCTGGGCATCTCGCGTGCGCAGTTCGATCAGTTCCTCAGCATGATGGAAGGCGGGCGTCAGTTTGGCGGTGGTCAGCAGGGCGGCTATCAGCAAGCGCAGCGCGGGCCAACGTTGGAGGATGCCTGCAAAGTGCTGGGTGTCAGCAGCAGTGACGACGCCACCACCATCAAGCGCGCCTACCGCAAGCTGATGAGCGAACACCATCCGGATAAACTGGTGGCGAAAGGTTTGCCGCCGCAAATGATGGAAATGGCCAAGCAGAAAGCGCAGGAAATTCAGGCGGCGTACGATCTGATCAAACGCGAGAAAGGCTTCAAATAACGATACCCGTCATACTTCGAGCCGCAGGTGTGTTGGCTGCCTGCGCTTACCCCGGTCACGTACTTTTTGTACGCTCCCGGGGTTGCGCTTAGTTGCCGCCTTCCTGCAACTCGAGTTATTTAGGGTATCCCTGGGCTATCAGAAATCCGGCTCGGCGCGGAAATGCATCGGCGTCTGGAATGCCGGATGGGTGATGCGCAGTTCCTGCGCATGCAGTTGTAACCGCGGCGCCATTGCCTTGGCTTCGGGATGGGCATAGAACCCGTCACCGAGGATCGGGTGGCCCAGTGCCAGCATGTGTACGCGCAACTGGTGAGAGCGGCCGGTGATCGGCGTCAGTTTTACCCGCGTGCTGCCATCGGCATCGCGCGACAGCACCAGATACCCGGTTTGCGCCGCTTTGCCGGTTTCGAAGCATACTTTTTGCAGTGGCCGGTTCGGCCAGTCGCAAATCAGCGGTAAATCCACCAGCCCTTCATCGTGCTCCAGATGGCCCCACACGCGGGCGATATAGGATTTCTTCGGCTCGCGATCGCGGAACTGACGCTTGAGCTCACGCTCTGCGGCCTTGTTCAGCGCCACCACAATCACCCCGCTGGTCGCCATATCCAGGCGATGCACCGATTCGGCGGCCGGAAAATCGGCCTGAATGCGCGTCATCAGGCTGTCTTTGTTTTCCGGTGCGCGGCCAGGCACCGACAGCAGACCGCTCGCCTTGTTGACCACGATAATGTGCTCATCCTGATACAGGATATGCATCGGGTCCTGAGGGGGATTGTAGGGTTCCATCTTGGCTCCGCTGAAAGTGACGGTACGGGGAACCGGAGTTCCCCGTACCGCAGGTTACTGGTGAGTGACCACCACCAGACGGATAGCGTCCAGGCGCCATCCCGCTTCATTCAGGTTGATCAGCACCTGTTTACGGTTGAACTCCAGCGCTTCCACTTCGTCATCACGGATATTCGGGTTAACCGCCTTCAGCGCTTCCAGACGTGCCAGCTCGGTGCTCAGCTTGTCGTCCGCTTCCTGTTTCGCCTGTTCAATCAGTGCGCGCGCCTGGGCTTCAACCAGGCTTTCCGCCTGTTGCAGCATGGCGTGCACGTCCTGTTGCACCGCGTTGACCAGTTTGCTGGAGGTATGGCGGTTCACCGCGTTCAGCTGGCGGTTGAAGCTTTCGAACTCGACCTGCGCCGCCAGGTTGGTGCCTTTGCGGTCCATCAGCATGCGGATTGGCGTTGGCGGCAGGAAGCGAGTCAGTTGCAGGTGTTTCGGTGCCTGCGCCTCAACCACGTACACCAGTTCAACCAGCAAGGTGCCGACCGGCAGCGCTTTGTTTTTCAGCAAGGACACCGCACAGCTGCCGGTATCGCCGGACAGGATCAGATCCAGGCCGTTGCGGATGATCGGGTGTTCCCAACTGACGAACTGCGCGTCTTCACGTGACAGAGCCTGCTCGCGATCGAAGGTGACGGTGCAGCCGTCCTGCGGCAGGCCCGGGAAGTCCGGTACCAGCATATGATCGGACGGCGTCAGCACAATCAGATTGTCGCTGCGATCGTCCTGGTTGATGCCGACGATGTCGAACAGGTTAAGCGCAAAGCCCACCAGGTTGACGTCGTTGTCTTGATTGGCGATGGCTTCCGCCAGCTCCTGTGCTTTCTCGCCGCCGTTGGAGTGCATTTCCAGCAGGCGATCGCGGCCCTGTTCCAACTGCGCCTTGAGGTGGTCGTGCTGCTGGCGGCAGGCGTGAATGAATTCTTCCAACCCTTCATGCTCGGTCGGCGCAGCCAGGAAGCCGATCAACTGCTCGTAGCCGCTGTCATAAATGGTGCGGCCGGTCGGGCAGGTGTGCTCGAAGGCGTCCAGCCCTTCATGGAACCAACGTACCAGCACCGCCTGAGCGGTGTTTTCCAGGTACGGCACCATGATTTCAATTTCATGCATCTGGCCGATACGGTCCAGACGGCCGATACGCTGCTCCAGCAGATCGGGGTTGAACGGCAGGTCGAACATCACCAGGTGGCTGGCGAACTGGAAGTTGCGGCCTTCGGAACCGATCTCCGAGCACAACAACACCTGAGCGCCGTCTTCTTCAGAGGCGAAGTAGGCGGCGGCACGATCGCGTTCGATAATCGACAGCCCTTCGTGGAACACCGCGGCGCGGATCGCTTCGCGCTCACGCAGCACCTGTTCCAATTGCAGCGCAGTGTCGGCCTTGGCGCAGATCACCAGCACTTTCTTATCGCGGTTGGCCACCAGGTAGTCCAGCAGCCACTCCACGCGCGGATCAAAGTTCCACCAGGTGGCGTTCTCGCCTTCGAACTCCTGATAGATTTGCTCCGGGTACAGCATGTCGCGCGCGCGCGCCTCAACGGTTTTCTTTGCCCCCATGATGCCGGACACTTTGATGGCAGTCTGGTACTGGGTCGGCAGTTGCAGCTTGATCTGGTGCAGATTGCGGTGCGGGAAGCCTTTAACGCCGTTGCGGGTGTTGCGGAACAGCACGCGGCTGGTGCCGTGGCGGTCCATCAGCATGGTGACCAGCTCCTGGCGCGCCTGCTCGGCACCCTCGGCGTCACTATTGGCGGCTTTCAGCAGCGGTTCGATGTCCTGTTCGTCGATCAACTCGCCCAGCATGTTCAGCTTGTCATCGGCCAGACGTTCACCGCTGAGCAGCAGGGTAACGGCATCGGCGACCGGGCGGTATTTTTGCTGTTCGCTGACGAATTCTTGGTAATCGTGGAAACGGCTAGGATCCAGCAGGCGCAGACGGGCGAAGTGGCTTTGCTGGCCAAGCTGCTCCGGGGTTGCGGTCAGCAGCAGTACGCCGGGGATATGTTCCGCCAGCTGTTCGATGACCTGATATTCGCGGCTTGGCGCTTCTTCGCTCCAGGCCAGATGGTGGGCTTCGTCGACCACCAGCAGATCCCACTGGGCGTCCGCCAGCTCTTCCAGGCGCTGCTTGTTGCGGCGCACGAAATCCAGAGAACAGATCACCAGCTGTTCGGTTTCAAACGGATTGCTGCTGTCGAGTTTGGCTTCCGAGTAGCGGCTGTCGTCGAACAGCGAGAAATACAGGTTGAAGCGGCGCATCATTTCGACCAGCCACTGGTGCTGGAGGGTCTCAGGCACCACGATCAGTACGCGCTCGGCGCGGCCCGCCAGCAGTTGCTGATGGATGATCATCCCGGCTTCGATGGTTTTCCCCAGACCGACTTCATCTGCCAGCAGTACGCGTGGCGCGTGGCGCTGCCCGACTTCATAAGCGATGTGCAACTGGTGAGGGATCAGGCTGGCACGCATGCCGCGCAGGCCGGCGAACGGCAGGCGATACTGCTCGCTTTGGTATTTACGCGCACGGAAACGCAGGGCGAAGCGATCCATACGGTCGATCTGGCCGGCGAACAGACGGTCCTGCGGTTTGCTGAAAGTCAGCTTGCTGTCCAGCAGCACTTCGCGCATCGCCACACCGCTTTCCTGGGTGTCCAGGCGGGTGCCGATATAGGTCAGCAGGCCGTTATCCTCTTTGACCTCTTCTACCTGCAGCTCCCACCCTTCGTGGTTGCTGATGGTGTCGCCCGGATTGAACATCACGCGGGTGATTGGCGAGTCACTTCTGGCATAGAGTCGGTTTTCACCGGTTGCGGGGAAAAGCAGGGTAACCATGCGCACATCCAGCGCCACGACGGTTCCCAGACCTAATTCGCTTTCCGTATCGCTGATCCAGCGTTGACCAAGTGTAAAAGGCATATATTGTCGGCTCGATTCTTTTTAAGTAAGTCTTGTTACCGGGCGGGAAGGGCCGCGGCACCTGTATCAAACGTTTGCTAATCCCGGTTTATTTTGATTTGACGGGCAATAGCGGTTCACGCCATGCGGGCGTCGCGAGACGGCATGGGCGCAGCGTGGTTCAGAATTTGGGAAGGGCGCTATGGTAATGGAAGGCGGCGCGTTCGTCACCTGCAAAACCCGATGATTTTTCTTAACCCTTCGCCAAAGCCCGCATGGCGGGTGCAATGTCAGAACAGCCCCATCTGCCCGGTGACCAGCGTGGTAAAATCGTCGTGCAGAAAAGGGAGTATAGCGTCTGCCACCGGTTGCAACTGGCGGTCCAGATAATGCTGGTAATCTATTGCCGATTGCTGGGTCTCCAGGGGTTCCGGCCCGGCCACGGTCATCACGTAGCTGATCCAGCCGCCGCTCTGGTATTGCAGCGGTCGACCCTGTTGACGATTATAGTCGTCGGCGATACGCGCTGCGCGGACGTGCGGCGGCACGTTGCGCTGATACTCGTCGAGTTTCCTGCGCAGGCGCTTGCGGTAGACCAGCCGCTCGTCAAAGTCGCCGTTAAGCGTTTTGCTGACGTATTCACGCACAAAATCCTGATACGGCTGCTGTTTGAATATGCGCTGGTACAGCAACTGTTGGAACTGTTGCGCCAGGGGCGTCCAGTCGGTACGCACCGTTTCCAGCCCTTTATAGACCATTTCTTCGCTGCCGTCGGGTTTGACGATCAGCCCGGCATAACGTTTTTTACTGCCTTGCTCGGCGCCGCGGATGGTGGGCATCAGGAAGCGCGAGTAATGGGTTTCAAACTCCAGCTCCAGCGCGTTCTCCAGCCCGAATTGTTGCCGAAGATGCTGCTGCCACCATTGGTTGACCTGCTGCACCAGCGCCTTGCCAATCTGCGCCGCCTGCTGCTCGTCATGCGGCTGTTTCAGCCAGACGAAGGTGGAATCGGTGTCGCCGTAGATCACCTGATAGCCCTGTGCCTCGATCAGTTCGCGCGTCTGGCGCATGATCTCATGGCCGCGCAGGGTGATCGACGACGCCAGGCGGGGATCGAAAAAGCGGCAGCCGCTCGATCCCAACACGCCGTACAGCGCGTTCATGATGATTTTTAATGCCTGGGATAACGGCTTGTTTTGTTGGCGCTTTGCCGCCTCGCGTCCCTGCCAGATTTGTTCGACGATCGCCGGCAGGCAATGTTTGCCGCGCGAGAAACGCGCATGGCGAAAACCGGGTACCGAATCGGTATCGCCCGGGTGCCGCATGCCCTCCACCAGCCCGACCGGATCGATCAGGAAGGTGCGGATGATCGACGGGTACAGGCTTTTGTAATCCAGCACCAGCACCGAGTCATACAGGCCGGGTTGGGAATCCATGACAAAGCCGCCGGGGCTGTGTTCCTCCGGCTGCTCGCCGAGGTTGGGCGCCACAAAACCCAGCCGGTGCATGCGCGGCATATACAGGTTACTGAATGCGGCCACCGAACCGCCGCTGCGGTCCGCCGCCAGCCCGGTGACGGTCGCGCGCTCCAGCAAGAAGGTCAGCAGTTCGGCTTTGGCGAAAATCCGCGTGACCAACTCGCAGTCCTTCAGGTTGTAGCGCGCCAGCGCCGGTTTGTCTTCGGCGAAGCGCCGATCGATTTCCGCCATTCGCTGGTAGGGGTTATCGATGGATTTGCCTTCACCCAGCAGCGCTTGCGCTACATACTCCAGGCTGAAAGAAGGGAAGTTCCAGGTGGCGGATTTCAGCGCTTCTATACCGTCGATAATCAGCCGCCCGGCGGCGGAGGCGAAAAAGTGATTCTGCTTGAAGCCGTGTTCGCGCCATTCCAGCAGGTTGCCGCCACGGCCCAGCCGCAGGGGAATTTGATAGCGCTCGGCGTGTTTTTGCAGCACGCGTAAATCGAACTGCACCAGGTTCCAGCCGATGATGGCGTCCGGATCGTGCCGTTCCAGCCACTGATTCAGTCGTTCCAGCATCTGTGGGCGGCTGGTGCAGTATTCCAGCTCGAAATCCAGCGGTTCATTGCCGCCGTTGGCCGGCCCCAGCATGTACACCTGACGCTGGCCGCAACCTTCCAACGCGATTGAATACAGCTCGCCGTGGGCGGTGGTTTCAATGTCCAGCGAGACCATTTTCAGCATCGGACGGTAGTCCGGCGCCGGTTTCATCTGGCCATCGAGCAGTGGGCCGCTGCCATTGGGCCGGCCGCTGAACCACACCGGCGCGGTGATAAAACGTTCCATCAGGTAGCGTTCCGGCGGGCGAATATCGGCTTCGTAGACATCGACACCGCCATCTTTCAGCAGCTTTTCCAGTTTGATCAATTGGCGGTGCTGGCGGCAATACAGCCCCAGCACCGGGCGGTGATGGAAATCGGTCAACGGCAGGGTTTTCAGTTCCAGTTGCCGCTCTTCACGCAGCAACAGCTCAGCGCGCTGGCGCTGTTCGGCGGGGATAAAGGCTACTGAGGTCTGCGGTGACAAGCGAAGTTGCTGCGGCCCGTGGTCGGTCGCCAGCCAAAACTCCACCTCGGTACCTGCGGGCGTATCGCGCCAGTGGCGGGTGAGCAGAAAACCCTGTTGGAGTGACATCACGCGGTTCCTGAGAAGCTAAACTGAAAGGCAATAGGTATAAGTTACAGTATGGGTTTTTATACAGTGATTGTCCATTGTCGGGCGGTTTTGCCAAAAACGCATACAATTCATCGGTTGACTCACCTCCGGCCGCACCGGACAATCCCACGCCCACGCGTTTTTGATTACGAGTAGAGGTATATGGAAGCCTATCTGCAGCATTTGATCACCCAATCATTGGCTTTCACTCTGATGGTCGTCATGTTTGTCGCGTTTCTGGAATCGCTGGCGCTGGTGGGGTTGCTGCTGCCCGGCACGGTAATGATGGCCAGCATTGGCGCGCTGATCGGCAGCGGCCAGGTGGATTTCTATTACGCCTGGGGGGCGGGGATCCTCGGTTGCCTGCTGGGGGATTGGATCTCGTATTTTATCGGCCGCGCCTTCAAGGGGCCGCTGCATCGTTGGTCATTTCTGAAAAAGAACAAGGCGATGCTGGACAAAACCGAGCATGCGCTGCATCAACACAGTATGGCGACCATTCTGATTGGCCGTTTTGTCGGCCCGACGCGCCCGCTGGTGCCGATGGTCGCCGGGATGCTCGACCTGCCGCCGTACAAATTCGCCTTGCCTAACATTATCGGCTGCATCACCTGGCCGCCGGTCTATTTCTTCCCGGGTATTCTGGCCGGCGTGGCGATAGACATTCCCGCCAGCGCCAGCAGCGCGTTATTCAAATGCCTGCTGTTTGCGGTGGTGGTGCTGATTTGGCTGGCCGCCTGGTTGAGCTGGCGTTGGTGGCGTGAGGGCAAGCGCAGCGCCGATCGGCTGAGCAACTGGCTGTCGCCGGTGCGGTTGCGGGTGGCCTGCGTGCTGAGTTGGATACTGGCGCTCGGGACCTTTTACTCTTTATCCCAACAACCGTTGATGCCGGTGTATCGGCATCTGCTGTGGAAAGTGCTGGCCGGCTGATGTCGGGCACCAAATTTTATCCCCTATGGATTTCATGCGACAGCTAGGCGGCAAGAACCTAAACTCCCGGAGCTTACTTGGGTAAGTGACTGGGGTTTAGGGACGCAGCCAACAACGCTGCCGCATGAAATACGACGGGGATATCATTATTGGAAGAAGGCTTCCAACTGTTCAAACACCCGCATGTCTTCGTTGTGGCGTTTCACCTGCAGCACATCCTCGAGTTTTTCCACCTGGCTGATCATTTGCACCAGCCGTTGATCGTCCGCCACCAATAGCCAGATGCGGCTCTGTTTGCCGTCTTTCAACGGCATGCACAGGATACCCTCCACGTTGAAGGCGCGGCGGGCAAACAGGCCGCACACGTGCGACATCACGCCGGGATGATTGCGGACCGCCAGCTCAAGGATCACCTGTGGATTATTGTGTTGTTCTGACATGGCTTATTCTCCAATCATGTCGATGTTGGCGGCACCCGGCGGTACCATCGGGAAGACTTTTTCATTGATATCGATCAGCGCGTGGATCAGGCACGGGCCAGGGCGTTGGATCGCCTCGGCCAGCGCGGCCTGCGGATCTTCTGCGGCGTTCAGATCGCAGGTGTCCAGCCCGAAACCGGCGGCAATCTTGATAAAATCGGTGCGTTTCGGGTAGGCGGCGGCAAAGATGCGCTGCTGATAGAACAGGGTTTGCTGCTGATGCACCAGCCCCAGCGCCTGATTGTTCATCAGGATAATTTTCACGTCCAGATCATGCTCGACGGCGGTGGCCATTTCCTGAATGTTCATCATCAGGCTGCCGTCACCGGAGAAGCACAGCACCTTGCGCTGCGGTTCGGCCAGCGCCGCGCCGATAGCCGCCGGCAGGCCAAAGCCCATGGTGCCCAGACCGCCGGAGGTCAGCCACTGGCGCGGCCGGCTGAGCGGATAGGCTTGCGCCACCCACATCTGATGCTGGCCCACGTCGGTGGTGATGATGGCGCTTTCATCCACGCAGCGCGCGGCGGCCAGCACCAAACCGTAGTGGCTCAGCGGATCTTCGGCGTTCGGCATGCTGAACGGGAACTCGCGTTTCAAGCCGTTGACGGTGTCCAGCCATTCGCTGCGCGGTTGCGCTTCAATTTGCGGCAACAATTGTTGCAGCACCTGGCCTACGTCGGCATGAATGGCAATATTCGCCTGCTTCACCTTACCCAGTTCGGCGCGGTCGATATCCACGTGAATGATGCTGGCGTTGGGGCAGAACTGTTCGGTTTTGCCAATCGCCCGATCGTCAAAGCGTGCGCCCAATACGATCAGCAGATCGGCTTCCTGCAGAATAAAGTTGGTGCTGCGGGCCGCATGCATCCCCAGCATGCCCAGTGACAGCGGGTGTTGCACCGGCATGGCACCCAGCGCCATCAGCGTCATGGTGGTCGGCAGATTGGCGCGTTCGGCCAGCTCAATCGCCTGTTGGTAGGCGTTGGCGCAGATAATGCCGCCACCCAGATACAACACCGGGCGCTTGGCCTGGTTGATCATTGCGGCAGCTTGCGCCACTGCGGCGGCTTCGAAGGCCGGCGCAGCGTCGGGCACCGCGACGGGCGGCAGTTCATCCAGGCTGATAACCGCCGTTTGTACGTCTTTCGGCACGTCGATCCATACCGGCCCGGGGCGGCCGGATTCGGCGATGCGGAACGCGTCGCAGATCACCTGCGGCAGTTCGCGGATATCGCGTACCAGATGGTTGTGTTTGGTGATGGGAATCGAGATGCCGTAGGTGTCCACTTCCTGGAAGGCGTCGGTACCAATCATTGAAGAGGGCACCTGGCCGGTGATGCACACCAGCGGGATGGAATCGAGTTTTGCGTCGGCGATGGCGGTGACCAGGTTGGTCGCCCCCGGCCCGCTGGAAGCGATGCACACCGCCGCCTTGCCGTTGGCGCGCGCCATGCCCTGCGCCATAAAGCCCGCGCCCTGTTCGTGGCGCGCCAGCACGTGGTGAATGCGAGTGCTTTGGCTCAGCGCGTCATACAGCGGCAGTGCCGCGCCGCCGGGAATGCCGGCTACGGTAGTGATGCCCTGGCGCTCCAGCAAATGAACGATCAGTTCTGCGCCGGTGAAGCGTTGGCCTTGATGTGGCGTGCCCGAAATTGCCATGTTCCTATCCTTTCTCAGGGCCGGTTCGCTTTTCTGGGCAGGGGGCTAAAACAAGAAACCCCGCCCGGTTTGCGCCGGCGGGGTTTGGGAATCGATGCGTTGATTCGGACCCTACGGCGCATTGCCGACGACCACCACCACACGCACGACGACCATCACCGCGGCTGGTAGCGCGGTAACTAGTAGGGTCGAAGTCAGCGAGGATGCGATCACAGGGAACCTTATCATCAGTAATAGAAGTCAGGTTTTTATAAAACCACAGGCGAAAAATTCGCACAACAGGTTTATTTTCCCAGCATAAAAAACGCGCTGCAGATCACGGTTTGTGCGAAATGCCCAGCACCCGGGCTTCCGGTGCGCTGCCGTCCAACAGCGCCTGCGTGGGGCCGTCGTAATAAATCCGCCCGTCGACCACCAACAGGGTGCGCGGCGCGATGCGAGCGGCGTCATCCAGGTTGTGCGACACCATCAGCAGCGTCAGGTTGCGTTGGTCACAAACCTCTTGCAACAGTTGCAGCATCTCATTGCGCAGCGCAGGGTCGAGCGCCGAGAAAGGCTCGTCGAGCAGCAGGATGGGCTGCTGGCGGATCAGGCAGCGAGCCAGGGCTGCGCGTTGGCGCTGGCCGCCGGAAAGCTGTGACGGCAGGCGCTGCAGATGTTCCTCCAACCCCACCTGGCGGGCAATCTGCGCCAACTGTTGTTGCTGGTCCGCGTTCAGCCGCAGCCCGGGGTCAAGGCCCAAGCCGATGTTCTGCGCTACCTTCAGGTGGGCGAACAGGTTGTTTTCCTGAAACAGCATCGAGACCGGCCTTTTGGCCGGCGGCGTGCCGGTGTGGTCGCTGCCGTTCAGCAGCAGCTTGCCGCTGGCGGCCGGCAGGAAACCGGCGATCAGGCTGAGCAGGGTGCTTTTGCCCGCACCACTGGGGCCGAGCACCGCGACACGTTCGCCCGGCCGGATACGCAGGTCAAAGCGCATCGGCAGGTGTTCATACAGATAAGTCAGTTTTTCAAGCGTCAGCATATGTCCTTCATCTTTCAAGTTGCCGCTATGTTGGCTTTCTTCACTTATCCCAGTCACTTAGTGGACTAAGCTCCTGGGAATGCGTTCAGTCGCCGCCTTGCTGCAGCTTGAAATCTATTGGGCAGAGCGCCCCGGTAAGCGTTCGATCAGGGTAAACAGCAGGAAGCACAGCAACAGAAGCAACAGTGCGGTGACCGCGCCGTCATTGCTGCGATAGGCGCCGATCTGCTGATACAGGTAAAAAGGCAGGGTGCGGAACTGCTCGTTGCCAAACAGGGCAACCACGCCGAAATCGCCGATCGACAGCACGCAGGCGAAAGCCAGCGCCTGCGCCAGCGGGCGGCGCAGCGCTTTCAGCTCGATCCAGCGCAGCCGCTGCCAGCCGTGCATACCCAGCGACAGGCACAGCGGGTTGTAACGTTCGGCCAGGTCTCGCATCGGGTTTTCCAGCACCTTCAGGGCGTAGGGTACCGCCATCAGCGCATTGGTGAGGATCACCAAAGCATAGGGCGATTGCGGCAGCCCGACAGTATCGCTCAACAACAGGAAGAAACCGGTGGCCAGCACGATCCCCGGCATCGCCAGAATCACCATGCCGCTCAGTTCAAGCGTTTGGCCCCAGCGCAGCCGCTGTTGCAGCTTCAGTTCACGGCTGCTCCACAGCAACATCATGGTCAACACCACGCACAACGCGCCGGCACCGAGCGCGATACGCAATGACGTGAACAGCGCTTGCCACAGCACCTGCTGTTGCAGGACGGTGACCATCGTCTGATTGGCGCCATCGGCAATTACCGCCAGCAGCGGGGGCAGCAGCAGCAGCAGGGCGGCGGCGATCAGCAGAAAATCGCTGGCGCGACGCCACAGGCTGTCTTCGGGATTACGCCAGATGTGGGCCTGGGTGCTGCCGACCGGCAGCGCCTGGCTCAGGCGCTGGCTGAGCACGACCAGCCCCAGACAGCACGCCAACTGGATCAGTGCCAGCAGGGCGGCGCGGCTAAGATCGTAGTCATAGCTGAGCGCCTGGTAGATCGCCAGTTCTATGGTGGTGGCCTGCGGCCCACCGCCCAGTGACAGCACGGTGGCGAAGCTGGCGAAACAGAGCATGAAGATCAGTGCGCCGCTAGGCAGGGTCTGGCGACGCAGCGCCGGCCACTCGACGAAGCGGAACTGTTGCCAGCCGTTCATGCCGAGCTGAGCCGCCAGTTGGCGCTGTTCGACCGGAATATTTTCCAACGCCTGCAGCAGCAGGCGGGCGGCCAGTGGCAGATTGAAGAACATATGCGCCAGCAGGATGCCCTGCAGACCATAGGGGGAAAAACTGTAGTTGATGCCGAGCCAGCCGCACAGCGATGCCAGCCAGCCCTGTCGGCCATACACGCTGAGCAGGCCGAATACCGCCACCAATACCGGCAGTACCAGCGTCATGGCGCACAGCCGCAGGAGCAACAGTCTGCCGGGGAAGCGGCGGCGGTACAGCGCTCGGGCCAGCGCTATGGCGGGTAGCACCGAGATCAGCGCGGACAGCAATGCCTGCCAGAAGGTAAAGCGGACTACGTGCCACAGGTAGCTGTCCTGCCACAGGCCGCGCCAATCGCTTTCCGGTGCGTGCCGCCACAGCGAGCCCATCGCCAGCGCGGCGACGGCCAGGATCAGGCCGGCGGCCAGCAGCCCCGGCCAGAGCCAGTGCGGGATCAGCGACTGACGGCGGTTTGCCATGCCCGGATCCAGCTACCGCGTTGTTTGGCGACCTCTTCGGCGCTGTATTGCAGCGCGGTCTGGGGGACGGTCATTTGATCAAAGCCTGCCGGCAGTTGAGTCTTGATCACCGGGTACATCCAGTTACCGGTTGGGATGGCGTTCTGGAACGCCGGGGTCACCATAAACTGCATGAAGCGCTCCGCCAGTTCAGGCTGCTTGCCGGCCTTGAGTTTGCCCGCCACTTCCACCTGCAAATAATGGCCTTCGCTGAAGTTGGCCGCGGCGTAGCTGTCTTTCTTCTCTTCGATCAGATGATAAGCCGGGGAGGTGGTATAGCTGAGCACCAGATCGCCTTCGCCTTTCAGGAATAGGCCGTAGGCTTCGCTCCACCCCTTGGTGACGGTGACGGTTTTCTTCGCCAGTTTCTGCCAGGCTTCCGGCGCTTTGTCGCCAAACACTTTCTGCATCCACAGCAGCAGGCCCAGGCCTGGGGTGCTGGTGCGCGGGTCTTCGTAGATCACCTTCCAGTTTTGATCGCCGTTGACCAGTTCCTGCAGGCTCTTTGGCGGGTTTTTCAGCTTTTCTTTGTTGTAAACGAAGGCAAAGTAACCGTAGTCATAAGGCACGAAGGTTTTATCCTGCCAGCCGCCCGGCACGCTCAGTTTGGCGCCGTCAATGCGGCTAGGCGCGAATAGGCCGGTTTGCTGCGCGGCCTGCAACAGGTTGTTGTCCAGCCCCAGCACCACGTCGGCAGCGCTGTTTTTCCCTTCCATGCGCAAGCGGTTAAGCAGCGAAACGCCGTCTTCCAGCGCGACGAATTTCAGCTCGCAGTTGCAGTCCGCTTCGAACGCTTTTTTCACCGCCGGGCCAGGGCCCCAGTCGGCCGCGAAGGAATCATAGGTGTAGACCGTCAGCGTGGGTTTGGCAAACACCGGTACGGCGCACAACAACAGTAATAAGGGCAGGCTTTTTTTGACCACTTTGCACTCCTGAAAGATAAGGGGGCAAAGGTATCTGAGGGCGAGGTGATTAAACCGGGTCGCTATGCTCAAATCCCTCCGCCGGTATTGACCGGATCAGGTTCGACGGGTTTGTTCTCAGCAAAACCTGCGCACCGCGTTTTCATCGCGCCGCCACCGTTTCGCACCCCGTTGAGACGGCGCTATTGTAGAGACTAACGGGCGTCGGCGAAAGGCGCTTATGCTTCCGGCGGCGCAAACCAGGCGGATTTAAAATCAAACCAGCCAAGGGTATTCATTCGCACGCCGCGCATGCTGCGCTGGCCATGCAGTTGCAGCCAGTGATGAAACAGCGGGTGTAACTGGTGACCCTTGACCAATCGTTGGCAAAAATCCGCCAGCGGCAGGGCATTGGCGCGCCACAGCGCCGCATCTGCGGCGAGATCTTCATTCATGCAGTGCTGCATCAGCGGCAGCTCATACAGGGTGGCGAACAGCGAAAACTCCAGCGGCAGGTAGAAGTTGGCGCTACCCAACCACAGATCGCTGGCCGCTTCCCCCTTATGCCAGGCGTCGTAGCTCACCACCTGCACGTTAAGCCGCACCCCGTGCAGCGCCAACAGCGGTTCAATTGCCTGTTGAATGGCGTGGAATTCCGAGTGTTCACTGTAGTAGGTCAGCGTCAACGCGGTCAGCCCGGCCGGCTTGGGTTGTTGCGCCAGCGCACGATTGTGATGCCAGCGCGGCAGGATGCCATAGGCCGGTGACCAATAGCGTTGATAAACCGGCCCGGCATTACTCAGCAGCGAGATGGGATTAATCAGCTCGCACAGCCAGCTGCGAATGGCCGGATCGGCCGCCAAAGGAGAGCGTTGATCGAACAGCAGGAAATAGCAGCCTTCCTCCAGCCGGCTTTCCAGTTCGTTGTTGCCGGTGTCATCCGCCTGCAGTTGCACGCCGGAATGCACCAGCTCTTCGGTAAGCTCCGGCAACACCCAGATATTCACCTCATCAATCAGTGCCCGGTAGCCGAAGTAGTCATCGAAGGCGTGGATTTTCATCTGGCTGCGGTGGTTGCGTACCACGCTGTACGGCCCGGTGCCGACCGGATGGCGCGAGAACTCCGGCATGCTTTGCCATTCGCGCGGCAGGATCATGGCAGGCACGCTGCCCAGCAGCCAGGGCAACCAGTAATCGGGGCTGTGCAGATGCACGTCAATCACGAAAGGCGTCGGTGAGGTCACGCTCTCGATATGCGAAAACAGCGGCTGAGGGATCAGACGAGTGAGGGAGCTAATCACATCGTCCATTTCCAGCTCGCGGCCGTGATGAAAATGTATCGCCGGGCGCAGATAAAAACGCCAGTGCAAGGGCGTCAGCGGCTGCCAGTGATGAGCCAGGTCCGACTCCAGTTCCCCGTTTTCCTCGTTTATCCGCGTCAGGCCGCTGAAAATCTGCCGGGCCAGGTGAATTTCCGAACGGCGCAGCGCCGAGCCGGGCAGCAGGTTGTACAACTGGCGATAGTAGAGTACGCGCAAGATGTGTTTACCCTGCCGAAAGCTGCGCCCAAGCTGGGACAGCAACATTTGCCGCACCACGTTTTTATCGCCGACCAGTTGCACCAGTTGATCGATGCGGTCCTGCTCCAGCAGCTCTTCTGCCCGCTGCTGCTGCAGCGCCAGGCCGGTGTAGTGGAAGGTGAGCCGCGAACGCTTGCCGCGCCCCGATTCCGCTTGCCAGGTCAGCCACCCTTGTTGTTGCATGGCACCGAGCAATGAACGCACGTGACGGCGCGAGCAAGTGAGCACTTCGGCCAACTCTTGCAGCGTGGTGTCGGTGGTCTCGCCGTGGCAGCGCTGCCACAGGCGAATGAACTGCTGTTGCAAACGTGAGGTAGACATAAAAGAGGAAGGCTCCGGCATCAATTCATCAATTTATCTTTCCCCATATTACGCCGATAATTTTCCTCAATGAAAGGGGGAGGGCGAATGATGAAAGCTTTCTTGTCAGAACAGTTCTATCAGCGCTATTTCAGCGCGGTGCGCCGCCAGCACGCCGACTGGCTGGGCCTGGTGCCGGAACAGGCCCGGCTGGATATGTTGGCCCATCTGACACAGTGGGATCTTAGGCTACGTCCCACCGTTGACCGTGGTGCCGTCGCAGACCCAAAAGCCCGTTATCCCGACGAAGGGAGCAGCCCATAGTGGGCTATGGGCAAGCCCGCCAACACAGAAAACGGGTTTTTGGGGCGCGACCCGAAGGGCTGGGGCCATTTGAGCGCACATCTGTGTTGCGCGCCGCTTATTTGGCCCACCAAACCTCACGACACGCGCCTTGCTGCACGCCCAAATGACCGCCAGCGGCGCTCACGTGCAACGGTGGGGCGTAGCCTCGATATGACGGACAAGCAATATCGCGAGCATCTCTGAGTTTGCGGCAGCAAAAAAGTTTCTGAGTAATGGTGTTGTTCACCAGCCAGTGGGGTCATACCCACTGGTTTTTTTATTATTGGCCGCGATGATGTTCTTGCAATTTTTTCACCGTAGCCTAAGGTTTTGTCTTCCGCTTTAGGGGCAGGGACGAAGATATGAAACGACTGTACTGGTTGCCGCGCCGCTTTAATCCCGTCTTTGCCGCATTCTTGTTGATTGCTTTTCTTTCCGGGATCGCCGGGGCGCTGTTGGCGCCGACGCTGAGCCTGTTCCTTACCACCGAAGTCAAGGTACGGCCGCTGTGGGTGGGGTTGTTCTACACCGTCAACGCCATTGCCGGCATCGTCGTCAGTTTTCTGCTGGCCAAGCGTTCGGATACGCGCGGTGACCGGCGCACGCTGATCCTGGTGTGTTGCCTGATGGCGGTCGGCAACTGCCTGTTGTTTGCCTTCAACCGCGACTACCTGACGCTGATCACCGCCGGGGTGCTGATGTCGGCGATTGCCAATACCGCCATGCCGCAGATTTTCGCGCTGGCGCGGGAATATGCCGACAGCTCGGCGCGTGAAGTGGTGATGTTCAGTTCGGTCATGCGTGCGCAATTGTCGCTGGCGTGGGTGATTGGCCCACCTCTGGCGTTCACGCTGGCGTTGAACTACGGCTTTACCTGGATGTTTATGATCGCCGCCGCCACCTTCGCGATCTGCGCCTTGCTGGTGTGGTTTACCCTGCCTTCTGTGCCGCGCACCCCGTCGGTGGAGCAGGGCGATGCGCTGGACGGTGGGCCTTCGGCCCCGATAGCGCCCGCCGGCGCCTGGCGAAACCCCGATGTACGGCGGCTGTTTATCGCCTCTATGCTGATGTGGACTTGCAATACCCTGTACATCATCGATATGCCGCTGTATATCACCGCCGATCTGGGCCTGCCGGAGAACCTTGCGGGGTTGTTGATGGGCACGGCTGCCGGGCTTGAGATCCCGGCGATGCTGCTGGCCGGTTACTACGTCAAACGTTTCGGCAAGCGCAATATGATGCTGTTTGCCGTGGCGGCCGGCATTTTGTTTTATGCCGGGTTGGTGGTATTTAAATTCAAGCTGGCGTTGATGGTGTTGCAACTGTTCAACGCCGTATTTATCGGCATCATCGCCGGTATCGGCATGCTCTATTTCCAGGATCTGATGCCCGGGCGGCCGGGTGCGGCGACTACCTTGTTTACCAACAGCATTTCTACCGGGGTGATCCTGGCCGGCGTACTGCAAGGCGCGCTGGTGGAAAACCTGGGACACTATGCGGTTTACTGGCTGGCGACGGCCCTGGCGGTGGTGGCGCTGTGGATCAGCGCCCGCGTACGAGAAGTGTAAACGCTAACGTCATTAACCTTGACGCATGTCATTGAGAACATTACGCCAGAACCCCAAGCTAAACGGACCCGGAGCGCGATTGCGGCGCTCTTGCCCATCTTGCTGCTGAGATGCCGATCCTTTTAGACCATTTGGGTATGCCATGGACAAACTAACACCGCTTAAACCCGTCCCCTCTCTGTGTGCCGTTGCCGCCACTTTGCTTATTTGGTTTGTTATCCCGGTTCCTGAAGGGGTTACGCCCAATGCCTGGCATCTGCTGGCGCTGTTTATCGGCACTATCATCGCCATCATCGGCAAGGCGATGCCGATTGGCGCCGTTTCCGTGGTGGCCATCGCGCTGGTGGCGATCACCGGCGTGACTAATCCCGGCAAGCCGGGAGCGGCGCTGGAGGATGCGCTCAGCGGTTTTTCCAATCAGCTGATTTGGCTGATTGGCTTCTCGATCATGATCTCCTTTAGCCTCAACAAAACCGGGTTGGGCTCACGGATCGGTTACTATTTCATTTCCCTGTTCGGCAAAAAGACGCTGGGTATCGCCTACGCGCTGACGCTGGCGGAACTCACTTTAGCGCCGGTTACCCCGAGCAATACCGCCCGCGGCGGCGGGATTATTCATCCGATAATGAAGTCGATCGCCGACAGCTTCGGATCCAAGCCGGAGTTGAACACTTCTGGCAAGATTGGCCGTTATTTGGCACTGGTGAATTACAATATCAACCCGGTGAGCTCGGCGATGTTTATTACCGCCACCGCGTCTAACCCTTTGATCGTCAGCCTGATCGCCAAAGGCACCGGCGGCAGCCTGGAGCTGTCATGGTCGATGTGGGCGCTCGCGGCACTGGTGCCGGGGCTCTGTTCGTTGGTGGCGATACCGCTGGTGCTCTATCTGTTGTACCCGCCGGAAATTAAAAGCACCCCGGATGCACCGCGTTTTGCGCGGGAAAAACTCACAGAGTTGGGCCCGGTGACGCTGCCGGAGAAAATCACTTTAGGGGTGTTTGCCCTGCTGCTGGTGCTGTGGGCCGGCATCCCGGCGATGATCTTTGGCCCAGCCTGGCTGGTAAACCCGACCACGGCGGCGCTGATCGGCCTGGCGGTGCTGTTGGCGACCGGCGTGCTGAGTTGGGAGGACGTGCTCAAGCACAAAGGGGCCTGGGATACGGTGGTATGGTTCTCCGCGCTGGTGATGATGGCCAGCTTTCTCGGCAAGCTGGGGCTGATTGACTGGCTGTCGCACTCCGTCGGCAGCGGCATCGACCACATGGGCATGAGCTGGGTGGGCGGTGCCATCTTGCTGACCGCCATCTATCTCTATTCGCATTATTTCTTCGCCAGCGCTACCGCCCACGTTACCGCGATGTTTGCCGCCTTCCTGGCTGCAGGAATGACCTTGGGCGCACCGCCGGCGCTGCTGGGGTTGATTCTGGCGTTCGCTTCTTCACTGATGATGTCGCTGACCCATTACGGTACCGGCACTGCGCCTATTGTCTTCGGTTCCGGTTACGTGACGCTGGGAGAATGGTGGAAAACCGGCTTTGTCGTGAGCGTGGTTAACTTGCTGATCTGGATCCTGATCGGCGGGGCGTGGTGGAAGTGGTTGGGTTACTGGTAATCCCCGTCATACTTGGCGCTACCGCTGTGTTGGCTGCGTGAGCGCCCCCTGTCACTTAGTGAGCTAAGTGACAGGGGATTTACTTACTTGCCGCCTTGCCGCAGCGCCAATTATTTAGGGCATTAAGAAGATGATCAGTTCAGAAACGCCGGCTGTTGCGCCTCGTAGCGGGAGATGTCCGCTTCGTGTTGCAGCGTGAGACCGATGCTGTCCAACCCGTGGATCATGCAGTGGCGGCGGAAGCTGTCGATCTCGAACGGATAGCTTTTGCCACCGGCATTCACCGTCTGATTTTCCAGATCCACCACAAACTCGGTACCTTCGTTTTCAGCCACCAGCTTGAACAGCGTATCCACGTCCTGTTCGCTCAGCGCCACCGGCAGCAGCTGGTTGTTGAACGAGTTACCGTAAAAAATATCGGCGAAGCTTGGCGCTATCACCACTTTGAAACCGTAGTCGGTCAGCGCCCAGGGCGCATGCTCGCGCGAGGATCCGCAGCCGAAGTTCTCGCGCGCCAACAGGATGCTGGCCCCTTTGTAGCGCGGCTTATTCAGCACGAACTCCGGGTTCGGTTGCTGGCCGGCGTCGTCCAAAAAGCGCCAGTCGTTGAACAGGTGCTGGCCGAAACCCGTGCGGGTGACTTTCTGCAAAAACTGTTTTGGAATAATGGCGTCGGTATCGACGTTGGCCGCATCCAAAGGCACCACTAAACCGGTATGTTGAGTAAATTTAGCCACGGTAGTGCCCCTTAGTGAATATCACGGATATCGGCGAAATGGCCGGCAACGGCAGCGGCAGCGGCCATCGCCGGGCTGACCAGGTGGGTGCGCCCACCGCGGCCCTGGCGCCCTTCGAAGTTACGGTTGCTGGTGGATGCGCAGCGTTCGCCAGGATTCAGGCGGTCGTTGTTCATCGCCAGGCACATGGAGCAACCCGGCAAACGCCATTCAAAACCGGCTTCAATAAAGATCTTGTCCAGACCTTCGGCTTCCGCCTGCGCTTTTACCGGGCCGGAACCAGGCACCACGATGGCCTGAACGCCGTTGGCGACTTTGCGCCCTTTGGCAATCGCCGCCGCCGCGCGCAGATCTTCGATGCGCGAGTTGGTACAGGAGCCGATAAACACTTTGTCGATCGGCACTTCAGTCAGCTTAATGCCCGGCTTCAGATCCATATAGGCCAACGCCTTCTCGGCTGAGGCGCGCTCGACCGGATCGCTAAAGGATTCCGGTGCCGGGATCGCCTGATTGACGGCGATCACTTGCCCAGGGTTGGTGCCCCAGGTCACCTGTGGCGCGATGTCTTCGGCGCGCAGGGTTACTACGGTGTCGAATTTGGCATCGTCGTCGGATTTCAGCGTGCGCCAGTAAGCGACGCCTTGTTCCCAGTTCTCGCCGGTAGGGGCAAATTGGCGGCCTTTCAGATAATCAAAGGTGGTGTCGTCCGGCGCGACCAGGCCCGCTTTGGCGCCCATTTCGATCGCCATGTTGCACAGCGTCATACGGCCTTCCATGCTCAGCGCTTCAATTGCCTTGCCACAGAACTCCACCACGTGGCCGGTACCGCCGGCGCTGCCGGTTTTACCGATCACCGCCAGCACGATGTCCTTGGCGGTGATGCCTTCCGCAGCGACGCCGGTCACTTCGATTTTCATGGTCTTGGCGCGGCCCTGTTTCAGAGTCTGGGTCGCCAGCACGTGTTCAACTTCCGAGGTGCCGATCCCAAACGCCAAAGAACCGAAGGCGCCATGGGTGGCGGTGTGGGAGTCGCCACAGACGATGGTCATCCCCGGCAGCGTCATACCCTGCTCTGGGCCGATAACGTGCACGATGCCCTGGAACGGGTGGTTCAGATCGTACAGCGAAACGCCGAACTCAGCGCAGTTCTTGATCAGTTCCTGCATCTGAATGCGGGCCATTTCGCCGCTGGCGTTAATGTCTTTGGTCTGGGTGGACACGTTGTGGTCCATGGTGGCAAAGGTTTTGCCCGGCTGGCGCACTTTGCGGCCCATGGCGCGCAGGCCGTCGAACGCCTGCGGAGACGTGACTTCGTGCACCAGGTGGCGATCGATATACAACAGCGGCGTTTCGTTCGGCGCTTCGTACACCACGTGGGCATCATATAATTTCTGATATAACGTTTTCGACATGTTATGCCCCCTGAGCTACAAAGCGGGCTATGACGTCACCCATTTCATCGGTGCTGATGGCCTTGCCCTCACCGGCCAGATCGGCGGTGCGGTAACCTTGTTCCAGTGCCTGGTTGATCGCGCGCTCAATGGCGTCGGCCGCCTCGGAGGCCCCCAGGCTGTAACGCAGCAACAGGGTCGCGGACAGGATCTGGGCGATCGGGTTGGCGATGCCTTTACCCGCGATATCCGGCGCAGAACCACCCGCCGGCTCATACAGACCAAAGCCCTGTTCGTTCAGGCTGGCGGAAGGCAGCATGCCCATCGAACCGGTGATCATCGCGCATTCGTCGGACAAAATATCGCCGAACAGGTTGGAGCACAGCAACACGTCGAACTGCGACGGATCTTTAATCAGCTGCATGGTGGCGTTGTCGATGTACATGTGCGACAGCGACACGTCCGGGTAGTCTTTGGCAACCTGGTTCACCACTTCGCGCCACAGAATGGAGCTTTGCAGGACGTTGGCCTTATCGATAGAGGTCACTTTGTTACGGCGCTTGCGTGCGGACTCAAAGGCGATGCGCGCGATGCGTTCGATCTCGAAGCGGTGATACACCTCGGTATCAAAGGCGCGTTCCTGCATGCCCTGGCCTTCGCGGCCTTTCGGTTGACCGAAGTAGATGCCGCCGGTCAGCTCACGCACGCACAAGATGTCAAAACCACGGGCGGCGATGTCGGCACGCAGCGGACAGAACTCTTCCAACCCTTGGTACAGACGGGCAGGGCGCAGGTTGCTGAACAGTTTGAAGTGCTTGCGTAACGGCAGCAATGCACCGCGCTCAGGCTGTTCTGCCGGCGGCAGGTGTTCCCATTTCGGGCCGCCTACCGAGCCGAACAGGATCGCATCGGCTTGTTCGCACCCACTGAGGGTAGCCTGCGGCAGCGGGCTGCCGTGGCGATCGATGGCAATGCCACCGACGTCGTATTCGCTGGTGGTGATGCGGATATCAAAGCGCTGACGCACTGCGTCCAACACCTTGTGCGCCTGAGCCATTACTTCCGGGCCGATTCCGTCTCCGGGCAAGACGGCAATATGGTAAGTCTTCGTCATGTTCACACCGTTTCCTGATTATTTTGATGTTTGCTTTGCTGCAGACGCTGTTTTTCTTTTTCTACCTGCTGGGAGCGCCAAATATTGTTCAATACGTGAACCATCGCCTTGGCGGAGGATTCCACGATGTCGGTCGCCAGACCCACGCCGTGGAAGCGGCGGCCGTTGTAGGACACCACGATATCAACCTGGCCCAGCGCATCGCGGCCCTGGCCTTTGGCGGTCAGTTGATACTTCACTAATTCGATTGGGTAATCGGTAATGCGATTGATGGCCTGATAAACCGCGTCGACCGGGCCGTTGCCGGTTGCCGCTTCGGCTTTTTCTTCATCGCCGCAGATCAGTTTCACCGAGGCGGTGGCCATGATGTTGGTGCCGGACTGCACGCTGAAATAGCCCAGGCTGTAATGCTCCGGCTCTTCCTGCTGCTTGTTAATGAAGGCTAAAGCCTCCAGGTCGTAATCGAATACCTGGCCTTTCTTGTCTGCCAGTTTCAGGAACGCGGTGTACAGGGTGTCCAGATTGTAGTCCTGTTCCTTATAGCCCATCTCTTCCATGCGGTGTTTTACCGCAGCGCGGCCGGAACGGGAGGTCAGGTTCAACTGCACGTCTTTCAGACCTATGGTCTGCGGCGACATGATTTCGTAATTTTCGCGGTTCTTCAGCACGCCGTCCTGATGAATGCCGGAGGAGTGGGCGAAGGCATTGGAACCCACGATCGCTTTGTTGGCCGGAATTGGCATGTTGCACAGTTGGCTGACCAATTGGCTGGTGCGGAAGATTTCCTGATGATTAATGTTGGTGTGCACGTTCATGATGTCCTGGCGCACTTTGATCGCCATGATCACTTCTTCCAGTGAGGTGTTGCCGGCGCGTTCGCCGATACCGTTCAACGTACCTTCTACCTGGCGCGCACCTGCCTGTACGGCGGCGATGGAGTTGCCGACCGCCATGCCCAGATCGTCGTGGCAGTGGACCGAAATAATGGCTTTATCAATGTTCGGGACGCGGTCATACAGGGTGGTGATGATGCCGCCGAACTGGTTCGGCGTGGTATAGCCGACGGTGTCCGGAATATTGATGGTGGTGGCACCGGCATTGATGGCGGCTTCCACGACACGGCACAGGTTATCGATTGGCGTCCGGCCGGCGTCTTCGCAAGAGAACTCCACGTCGTCGGTGTAGTTGCGGGCGCGTTTCACCGAGCGTACCGCCATCTCCAGCACTTCATCGAACGAGCGCTTCAATTTGGATTCGATGTGCAGGGTCGATGTGGCCAGGAACACGTGAATGCGGAAGGCCTCGGCGACGCGCAGCGCTTCGGCGGCGACGTCGATATCGTTATCTACGCAGCGGGCCAGGCCACATACGCGGCTGTTTTTGATCTGGCGGGCGATGGTCTGCACCGATTCAAAATCACCCGGAGAGGAAACCGGGAAACCGACTTCCATTACGTCGACGCCCATTCTCTCCAGTGCCATGGCTATCTGAATCTTCTCTTTTACGCTCAGACTGGCTTGCAGCGCTTGTTCACCATCACGCAGCGTGGTATCGAAAATAATGACTTGTTGGCTCATCAGGGCGTTCCTTATCGTGTTTATTTCACGCTAAGCGGGTAAAAAAAAACCCGCGCAGTAGCGCGGGTTTGTTATGAGTGAGGGACTGAATCAGCTCTGAACTCTGTCCACCAGCATACCGCGCAAAAAAGATGCGTTAAGTAGTAGGCTTAGTAGACGGTGAGTACGGATCATGAGGGTTCAGCTTCTCTTAAATTGTGTCGTTCCTAATTTGATACGTTATTGGCCTGGCGATGTCAACACCTGATTGAATAAAGGGCAATCCGTTGTCCGTGAATTGGACAACGATGCCAGTAGAGGATAATCCGGTGAAAACGCTTCTGGTTAGCGAAAAAACAGGTGGGGTTTTGCGCGCTACTTAGCATAAATTAATCGAATATAGGCAGCGGTAATTGCTTCTGCATCTTATTGGGTTAAAATTTATCGTGAAACGGTAAAGATATCTGACAATCGGAGGGCGCAGGGGGTATCTTCCTGGTAAATGGTTTCATTATAAAAGATATGATTTATTTATCAGTTGAAAGAAAGATAACAAATTAACCCATTTTACATAAGCAAATTTCTGTTTTAGACGGTTAGTGGTATGTTTTTATAGTATGGCTTAAAAATGAAACTTCGTTGCTTAATAGTATTGATCATTTTTGATACCTATTTAGTAGTAGTGTCTTGGTGCCATTTCTCCCCGCTGCGGCGAAATTCTCTGATATGCACCCCATATGCGGCTTGCGCCACGGCAGTATAACGATGGTTTCTATCGGTCGATTGAAGGAATAACTGATTTTATCTTATGGGAATAACACAGTGTGGTTTCACATTGTTTGTCCTGCATAGGGATAGGATTATCTACACAGGATTTAGTGGAGTGATATATGGCTGAATATGATTCAGAAGTTGCCATGGTAAAAGAGCCTGCGGACATTCATTTACGCAGCGTCGATCTTAATTTACTGACTGTTTTTGACGCGGTGATGCAAATGCAGAATATTACGCGGGCCGCTACTTCTTTGGGGATGTCGCAACCGGCGGTGAGCAATGCCGTTGCACGCCTGAAGATGATGTTCAATGATGAGCTGTTCGTGCGCAGCGGGCGGGGGATACAACCCACTCTGCGGGCCCGGCAGTTGTTTGGGCCGGTGCGCCAGGCGCTGCAATTGGTGCAAAATGAGCTGCCTGGCTCGGAGTTTGAACCGCTTACCAGCTCGCGGGTTTTCTCAATGTCTCTCTGCAGCCCGCTTGATTTGCGATTGGGGGCCAAGATAATCAACCATGTCAGACTGATTGCCCCTCAGCTTAATTTGCAAATTAAGTCATATATTAACAATAATATTGAGCATCAGCTACGCTATCAGGACGTTGAATTCGTTATTGGCTACAGTCGATTTGAATCGATGGAGTTTCGCAGTGTGGCGTTGTTCGACGATGAACTGGTGCTGGCAGTGGCGCAGGCACACCCGAGAATAACTTCCAGTCTCACGCCTGAGCAAGTTTTGTCTGAGCAACATGCTGTGGTCTCTCTGGAAAGTTATGGGGCTTTCAGCAAGCCTTATTATATAGAGGAGGCCATGCAGCGTGCCGTTACTCAGCAGTGTACCGATTTATATAGTGTATTAAACCTGGTTTCCCAAACGGAAATGGTGGCCATCGCTCCTGCATGGTTGGTACAGCAACAAGCTGCATCACTGAAAATAAAAGCGGTTCCTTTATGTATGACAAGCAATAAAGCGACCTGCTATCTTTCCTGGCATGAGTCTTCCGAGCGTGATAAAGGGCATCAATGGATGAAATCCGTTCTGACTGAGGCCGGCAATCCAGGATAAATTCAGGAAGTACTCTTCCTAAAGAAAGACAACATTTCCATGAGGGAGTATTCGCGTGTTTAAAAGCTAGGAACTATCTTGCTTTTTATTAAGATGTTTCTGGTTTTTAGTCAGGGAAATAACTTTTTTACGGCTGATGTGTCTATTTTATGAAAAATAATTAACATGAATTTATATTCTGTATTTATTATTTTTATTGGTGTTTTAAACTGATTCGAATCGACGGCCCGCAGGGGCCGCATTTTGTCGCCGGTATAAAATCTTTTCACTGCCGCTTTGCCCAATCTGAAGGAGGATGAACTTAAGCTGAGTTTTGGCTCACACTTCTACGCTGAAATCTCTTTTCCCCCCGCCAGAGAGTAGGTAGACTGCGCGAAAAAAGTAAACACGTGTAAGCTGAGATGCAGAGTGAAATGTTCTGTTCGAGGTTAACTGTTTGATTCATTTCAGGCTTAGAGCGCTATGATCAATAATTTGCTGCAATACCATCTGACTCAGCGTATACAGCGCCAAGTTTCCCATCGTGCCGATCGCACAGCTTTTCGCCAATGGTCTCCTGATGGCGAGACGCAACTCACCTGGGGGCAGGTCGATACCCACATTACCCGCATCGCCAGTGCATTGCTGGCGCTGGGGACAGAAGTGCAAGAACGCATCGCGATTTTTGCCAATAATGGCATGGCGTGGTCGCTGGCGGATTTGGCTATTCTGCAATTGCGGGCGGTGAGCGTACCGCTTTATGCCACCAATACGCCTGCCCAGGCGGCATTTATCATTAATGATGCGGATATCCGCATTCTCTTCGTCGGCGAGCAGGCGCAGTTAGATGCGGCCATTGCGCTGCGTGGCGTATGCCCGCAGTTGAGACATATCATCGTGTTTGACGACGCTACCGATCTGCGCGGGTGCGATATTGCTCAACGCCTGAGCGCCTTTGAGCGCGGGGCAGATGTTGAGGCCTTCAAACCTCAGCTGCTGCAGCGTGTTGCGGAATGCGATTTGCGGGATCTGTTCACCCTGATCTATACCTCCGGCACCACCGGCGAGCCAAAGGGAGTGATGCTGGATTACAGCAATTTGGCCGCGCAACTTTATCTGCATGACGAACGGCTAACGGTGAACGAGGAGGATGTTTCCCTCAGCTTCCTGCCTATATCACACGTATTTGAGCGCATCTGGAGCTTCTTCATCATGCACAGTGGCGCACAGAATGTGTATCTGCCGAATACTGACTGGGTGCGTGAAGCCATGACGGCGGTACGCCCGACGTTGATGTGCGCGGTACCCCGTTTCTACGAAAAAATATTTAGTGCGGTGCATGAAAAGGTAGCGCATGCGCCCTGGTTGCGTCGTGCGCTGTTCCATTGGGCGATCGTCTGTGGTGAACGCAAGTTCCTGCAGGAGCGCGCCGGTAAGCCGTTGGGCAAGTTGTTCAGCCTTTCACACCGTTGGGCCGACAAGCTGGTCTTGAGCAAGTTGCGCGGGATCCTCGGCGGAAGGGTGCGTTTCTTGCCGGCGGCAGGCGCCAAACTTGACGACAATGTCATTCTTTTTTTCCAGGCGATGGGCGTCAACATCAAATACGGTTACGGCATGACCGAGACTTGCGCTACCGTTTCCTGCTGGGAAGAGGGCAATTTCCGCTTTGGATCCATCGGCAAACCCTTGCCGGGAGTTGAGGTACGTATTGCCGAAGAGAATGAGATCCAGGTACGCGGCCCCATTGTGATGCGTGGTTATTTCAATAAGCCACTGGAAACCGCCGCTTCTTTTACCGAGGACGGTTGGCTGAAAACCGGTGACGCCGGGGCGATTGACGAGGCCGGTAACCTGTTTATTACCGAACGTCTGAAGGATTTGATGAAAACCTCCGGTGGAAAATACATTGCCCCGCAGATGCTCGAAGGCACGCTGGCTCAGGATCGCTTTATCGAGCAGGTGGCGATCATCGCCGATGCGCGTAAATTCGTTTCGGCCTTGATAGTACCCAGCTTTGAGTCGCTGGAAGAGTATGCGAAATCCATCAATCTGAAATATCAGGATCGGCTTGAGCTGCTGCGCAATAGCCACATTATAGAGATGTTCGAGAACCGCCTGCGCGACATGCAAAAAGAGCTGGCGCGCTTTGAGCAGGTGAAGAAGTTTACCCTGCTGCCGGCGGCCTTTTCGATGGAGTTGGGGGAGCTGACCCCAACGCTGAAGCTGCGCCGTAAGGTGATTCTACAGCGCTACCAGCATGAAATTGACTCGATGTACCGGGATCAGGCTTAAGGATGCCGCCGGGCAACGAGTCCGGCTAAAAAAACAGCATAATTCTTGCCTGATATAGTTCTGTAATTCCCTGCCTGCTCGAAACAATGCCTAGCCCGATCCGCCAGCGGCTAGTGCATTGTTTTTGTAAACCCCTGATCCCCAGCTGCATGGCAATAACCACTCTATTGTTGAGTTTTTTTGCCGTTTGCCTGCCCAATATTCTGACGTTATGTTAATCAGTTAGAATCAATCCACAAAAATTTTGGGGCATTGCCCCATAACAGGCGCTACGTTCCGGCGCCAGACAAGAATAAGTAAGCCTGGAGGCAAACCCATGGAGATGTTGTCAGGAGCCGAGATGGTCGTCCGATCGTTGATCGATCAGGGCGTTAAGCATGTATTCGGATATCCGGGCGGGGCGGTACTTGATATTTACGATGCCCTGCATACGGTCGGAGGAATCGATCACATATTGGTGCGTCATGAGCAGGGCGCAGTGCATATGGCCGATGGCTATGCGCGCGCAACCGGTGAGGTAGGTGTGGTGCTGGTGACTTCCGGCCCTGGTGCGACCAATGCGATTACCGGCATTGCGACCGCTTATATGGACTCTATCCCGATGGTGGTGCTCTCCGGCCAGGTTCCAAGCTCGCTGATTGGTTATGACGCTTTCCAGGAGTGCGACATGGTCGGGATTTCCCGTCCGGTGGTAAAGCACAGTTTCCTGGTGAAGCGCACCGAAGATATCCCCGGCATCCTGAAAAAAGCCTTTTATCTGGCTTCAACCGGCCGCCCGGGGCCGGTCGTGATCGACCTGCCGAAAGATATCGTTGGCCCGGCGGTCAGAATGCCTTACGCCTACCCGCAGGAAGTGAGTATGCGCTCCTATAACCCGACGGTGCAGGGCCATCGCGGGCAGATAAAGCGTGCGCTGCAAACCATTTTGGCGGCTAAAAAGCCGGTTATGTACGTTGGCGGCGGGGCGATCAACTCGGCCTGCGACGCAGAATTGCTGGAACTGGCCGAGAAGCTGAACCTGCCGGTGACCTGCACCCTGATGGGGCTGGGCGCCTTCCCCGGTACGCACCGCCAGAGCGTCGGCATGCTCGGTATGCATGGCACTTATGAAGCCAACAAAACCATGCACCATTCCGATGTGATCTTTGCCGTCGGCGTGCGTTTTGACGATCGCACGACCAACAACCTGGCAAAATACTGCCCGGATGCCACCGTACTGCATATCGATATTGATCCTACCTCGATCTCCAAGACGGTCGACGCCGATATTCCGATTGTGGGCGATGCCAAACAGGTGCTGACCCAGATGCTGGAACTGTTGGCGCAGGACGATAAGGTGCAGGATTTCGATGCGCTGCGCGACTGGTGGCAGTCCATAGAGCAATGGCGCGCGCGCGATTGCCTGAGCTATGACAAAAACAGCGGTACCATCAAGCCGCAGGCAGTGATCGAAACCCTGCATCGTTTGACCAAAGGCGACGCTTACGTCACCTCCGATGTGGGCCAGCACCAGATGTTCGCTGCGCTCTACTACCCGTTCGACAAACCGCGTCGCTGGATCAACTCCGGCGGCTTGGGCACCATGGGCTTCGGCCTGCCGGCTGCGCTGGGCGTGAAGCTGGCGTTGCCTGATGAGACCGTCGTATGCGTGACCGGCGACGGCAGTATCCAGATGAACATTCAGGAGCTTTCTACCGCGTTGCAGTACAACCTGCCGGTGATCGTGGTGAACCTCAACAACCGCTATTTGGGCATGGTGAAGCAGTGGCAGGACATGATCTACTCCGGCCGTCATTCGCAATCTTATATGGATTCCCTGCCTGATTTCGTCAAACTGGCGGAGGCTTACGGTCACGTTGGCATCGCCATTCGCACGCCGGATGAGCTGGAAAGCAAACTGGCTCAGGCATTGGCCGAGAAAGAACGACTGGTGTTTGTCGATGTCACCGTCGATGAGACCGAGCATGTTTACCCCATGCAGATCCGCGGCGGTAGCATGGACGAAATGTGGTTAAGCAAAACGGAGAGGACCTGATCATGCGGCGTATTTTATCGGTATTGCTGGAAAACGAATCCGGCGCGTTGTCGCGTGTGGTGGGGCTGTTCTCCCAGCGTGGTTACAACATTGAAAGCTTGACGGTGGCGCCGACCGACGATCCCACGCTGTCACGCATGACCATCCAAACCGTCGGCGATGAGAAAGTGCTGGAGCAGATCGAAAAGCAACTGCATAAGCTGGTGGACGTGCTGCGCGTCAGCGAATTGGTGCAGGGGGCGCATGTTGAACGCGAAATCATGCTGGTGAAGCTCCAGGCCAGCGGTTATGGTCGTGAAGAAGTAAAACGCTGCGCCGATATTTTCCGTGGGCAGATTGTCGATGTCACGGCGACGCTTTACACCGTTCAGCTGGCCGGCACCAGCGACAAGCTGGATGCTTTTCTCAATGCGGTGCGTGAAGTGGCTGAAATTGTCGAAGTGGCACGTTCCGGCGTCGTCGGCGTGTCGCGCGGCGATAAAATCATGCGCTGAGGCGTGATATTGGCATAATCTGAGGGCGCGGCATGGCTGCGCCTTTTGTTTTTCGGTGTTTTTTGTCTGTTAGCTGGCACCTTTCGGCAAAAGCGGTTGCTAGGCAGTGTTTTCTGCTGTTAGATCGCAGAGGCTGGATTGAATAACCGCACGGGATGCGATGGTTAATCCGAGCATAGCTTTCACTTCTATTTTCAGCGTCATTAAGGGGTTAACGTGAAACTGGATGAAATCGCGCGTCTCGCGGGCGTTTCGCGCACTACGGCCAGTTATGTCATCAACGGCAAAGCGAAGCAGTATCGTGTCAGCGATAAAACCGTCGAAAAAGTGATGGCCGTGGTCAGGGAGCATAACTATCACCCGAATGCCGTCGCGGCAGGGTTGCGCGCCGGACGAACGCGTTCTATCGGCCTGGTGATACCGGATTTGGAAAACACCAGCTATACCCGCATCGCCAACTACCTGGAGCGTCAGGCACGTCAGCGCGGTTACCAGCTATTGATTGCCTGTTCGGAAGATCAGCCGGATAACGAAATGCGCTGTATTGAACACTTGCTGCAACGCCAGGTCGACGCCATTATCGTTTCCACTGCCTTACCGCCGGAACATCCGTTCTATCAGCGTTGGGCCAAGGATCCTTTGCCGATTATCGCTCTGGACCGGGCACTGGATCGCGAGCATTTCATCAGCGTGGTGGGGGCCGACCAAGAGGATTCCTTCGCGCTGGCGCAGGAACTTCGCACTTTTCCTGCGGAGTCGGTGCTGTATCTGGGTGCGTTGCCGGAGCTTTCCGTCAGTTTCCTGCGTGAGCAGGGTTTTCGCCAGGCATGGGAAGGCGATGAACGGCCTGTCGATTACCTGTACGCCAACAGTTATGAACGCGAGGCTGCCGGCGTACTCTTTGCTGAATGGTTGAAAACTCATCCGATGCCGCAGGCGCTTTTCACCACCTCGTTCTCTCTGTTGCAGGGAGTCATGGATGTGACGTTGAAACAGCGCGGTCGTTTGCCGACCGATCTGGCGATCGCCACCTTCGGCGATCACGAACTGCTGGACTTTCTTGAGTGCCCGGTACTGGCGGTAGCGCAGCGCCACCGTGATGTCGCTGAACGGGTGCTGGAACTGGTGCTGGCCAGCCTGGATGAGCCGCGCAAGCCTAAACCTGGCCTGACGCGCATTCGGCGCAATTTGTTCCGTCGCGGTAGTCTGAGCCGTAAATAAATACTACAGGCAGGATAGCTACGTAGCGGCCTGCCTCTTCGCTTTACACATAGCCGGTTACCCGAAACAGCTTTCTGCAGTCGTCAAGAAAGTAGCCATAGGCTACGCCCATCACCATCGATACCACTGCATTCCCGGCCACCGCAGTCATAATTTACTGCTCGTCTGCACCTAGGCTCCATAATATGGCACCATACGCTGGTGATTGAAAACTGACCTAAGCCAGCAAATCGGCGAGGTTGCGCTGTAGCCATAGCCCGCGATGAAAGCGTTTCGCGAGACGAATGACAGGTCGCGGTAGTGCCCATAGAGCCAGGCGATCAGGGTATTCACCGGGATCGATACCAGGCGGGAGGAAAGTGACTAAAGTGATTGATGAAAACGCCTGCCCGAAACCAGGATTTCTATCGCCATGCCGACGATGAAGCAGTACACCCCCAGCGCAAAAGTATCGGCGGCGGTGCTGCGCCAATAAGAGACAGGCGAAAGCATGGTGAAACCTCGGTAATTGCAGGTTGATATTCTGTTTGTTTTGTTTATTTAAGTTATTTATTCTTTTTTTTGTTATTTTTATGGTTCTATTTTCTGTGATTATATTTTTTTTGTGGCTGAATATTTTTATTTATAGCTCTTGGCTGATTTCTATCCTGGGAGAGGGCGGTAGAATCTGGCGCGAAAGGATTAAAATGAAGTTTTTTTAGTTTTGTCATTAAAAAACAAATCGTTACGTTTGTTTTCTCTATAAAGGGCTTTTTTACGGCAAAAATTGTGGGAATAAATGATGTAAGGAAATGAAACCATAATTGTAAACAGGTATTTTGAGAATAATCTTACCAAACTGATTTAAATCGAAAATAGCTAGCCTCGTAATATCCGAGTGATTTATTTTTTCATCGGGCTTATCACTGGCGCTTTAATTGAAGTAAAATAGCGCCCGACCTAAAGTGCAATAACCCTTGAGCGTTATTAACTCAATGGCTTATGCCGTATTTCGTCAACGGCGGGAGTTAACGCCGGGCCTTGGGCGGTGCGGGTCGCGGCGGGTTACAGCATTGTGATTGCCGAGCTAAAAAATGAGACATCGATTGCAGAAGGAAGTAATGAGTTAATTAATCGCCAATTTGTCAGGTTTTTAATCACCCTCTTTCCGCTAAGAAAATTCTCCCCGTTTATCAGGGTGTTAATTTTTATTCATTGAATAAAGAACGTTCCTTTCGCGAGTCAGCTCCCAAAATGACGGGAGAAATATTGCCAAAGCGCCGGTGCTCTGGCTTGACAAGGTTTTCATACCCTCCGTAAACTCCCTTATGTGGGAATTTGTGGTGTAAAGTGGTGAAAACGGTCATGAAGGGGTAGCTCAGGAATGTTCCGTGGGGCAACGATGGTTAATCTCGACAGCAAAGGGCGGCTTGCCGTACCCACCCGTTATCGGGATTTGCTGAACGAGCAATCGCAAGGCCAAATGGTCTGTACCATTGACCTCCATCAGTCCTGCCTGCTGCTTTACCCATTGCCCGAATGGGAAATTATTGAACAAAAATTATCCCGTCTGTCGAGCATGAATCCCGCAGAGCGCCGCGTTCAGCGCTTATTGTTGGGGCATGCCAGTGAGTGTCAGATGGATAGCGCCGGTCGGTTGTTGCTAGCTACTACGCTACGTCAACACGCCGGGCTTACAAAAGAAGTGATGCTGGTCGGGCAGTTCAACAAGTTTGAACTGTGGGATGAACAGACCTGGTATCAACAAGTCAAGGATGATATTGACGCAGAACAGTCGACTCAGGAACCGTTGTCTGAGCGGCTACAGGACTTGTCGCTATAAGCATGTTGGAAAACTATAAACACACCACCGTACTGTTGGATGAGGCGGTCAATGGTCTCAATATTCGCAGTAACGGCATATATATCGACGGTACTTTTGGTCGCGGTGGCCATTCTCGTCTGATTCTGTCCCAACTGGGGCCGGAAGGACGTTTGTTGGCAATTGACCGCGATCCACAGGCGATTGCAGCCGCCAAGTCTATTGAAGATCCTCGTTTTACCATCGTACACGGCCCATTTTCAGATTTGTCACACTATGTGCGGGAACGCGAATTGGTGGGGCAGATTGATGGCGTCTTACTCGATCTGGGCGTTTCTTCGCCGCAGTTGGATGACGCAGAACGCGGTTTCTCCTTCATGCGTGACGGCCCACTGGATATGCGCATGGACCCATCAAGCGGCCAGTCAGCCTCCGAATGGTTGCTGAAAGCGGAAGCGGAAGACATTGCCTGGGTGCTGAAAACCTTCGGTGAGGAGCGTTTCGCCAAGCGCATTGCCCGCGCGATCGTGGAAAGAAACCGTGTCGAGCCGATGACGCGCACCAAAGAGCTGGCCGATCTGATCGCCAATGCCAGTCCGTTCCGGGAAAAACACAAGCACCCGGCAACGCGCAGTTTCCAGGCGATTCGCATCTACATCAACAGTGAACTGGAAGAGATTGAGCGTGCGCTGGACGGTGCGCTGGAAGTGCTGGCCCCGCAGGGCCGCCTGTCGATCATCAGCTTCCACTCGTTGGAAGATCGCATCGTTAAACGCTTTATGCGTCACCACAGTCGTGGCGCCCAGGTGCCGGCAGGTTTGCCACTGACGGAAGAGCAACTGCGCAGTATGGGCGGGCGTACGCTGAAAGCGCTGGGCAAGATGATGCCTTCGCAAGATGAAGTGGCGGAAAACCCACGTGCGCGCAGTTCAGTACTGCGCATTGCCGAGAGGATGCCCGCGTGATTGGCAACGAACGCCACGGTTTAGTGGGGGTGATTGGCGGCGATCTGCTGCGTAATGCCAAGATCCCATTGATTTTACTGGTCGCTTCACTGATTTCTGCGATTTCTGTGGTGACGACCGCACACCGTACCCGCCTGCTGACCGCTGAACGCGAGCAGTTGGTGCTTGAGCGGGATGCTCTGGATATTGAATGGCGCAACCTGATTTTGGAGGAGAACGCCCTCGGCGACCATAGCCGGGTCGAGCGTATCGCCACCGAGAAACTGCAGATGCAACATGTTGATCCATCGCAGGAAAACATCATAGTTAAACAATGAATAGTTTAACTGAAATCATGACACGGAGAAGAAAGGGAACGCATGAAAGCAGCACGCCCCGGTAAGTTGAAACGCCCGGAAAATCAGGCCAGCTTTGTAAGCTGGCGTTTTGCGTTGCTGTGCGGCTGTATTTTGCTGGCGCTGGTGGGATTGATGCTGCGCGTGGCCTATCTGCAGGTCATCAATCCGGACCGCCTGGTGAAAGAAGGTGACATGCGTTCGCTGCGTGTTCAAGAGGTGCCCACCTCACGCGGCATGATCAGCGATCGCGCCGGCCGGCCGTTGGCGGTGAGCGTACCGGTCAACGCCATTTGGGCGGATCCTAAAGAGCTGAACGAGCGTGGCGGCATTACGCTGGACAGCCGTTGGAAAGCGCTGTCCGACGCGTTGAATATCCCTCTGGATCAGCTTTCTACCCGAGTTAACGCCAACCCGAAAGGGCGCTTTGTTTACCTGGCACGCCAGGTGAATCCGGCGGTAGGCGATTACATTCGCAAGCTGAAGCTACCGGGGATTTACCTGCGTCAGGAGTCGCGTCGTTACTATCCGGCCGGCCAGGTCACCTCGCACATTATCGGCGTGACCAACATTGACGGCCAGGGCATCGAAGGCGTCGAGAAGAGCTTCGACCGCTGGCTGACCGGGCAACCGGGTGAACGAACCGTGCGTAAAGACCGCTATGGCCGGGTGATTGAGGATATCTCCTCGGTCGACAGCCAGGCGGCGCATAACCTGGTATTGAGCGTCGATGAACGCCTGCAGGCGCTGGTGTATCGCGAACTGAACAACGCAGTGGCGTTCAACAAGGCTGAATCCGGCACGGCGGTGCTGATCGACGTGAACACCGGCGAAGTGCTGGCGATGGCCAACAGCCCGTCCTACAACCCGAACAATATGGCCGGTACGCCGAAAGACACCATGCGTAACCGTGCTATTACCGATATTTTTGAGCCCGGCTCCACCGTGAAACCGATGGTGGTGATGACAGCGTTACATAACGGTGTGGTAAAAGAAAACAGCGTGCTGAACACCGTTCCTTTCCGCATTCAGGGCCACGAAATTAAAGACGTGGCGCGTTATGCGGAGCTGTCGGTTACCGGGATCTTGCAGAAGTCGAGTAACGTTGGCGTTACCAAGCTGGCGTTAGCGATGCCGTCCTCGGCGTTAGTAGATACTTACTCTCGTTTTGGACTGGGAAAAGCGACCAATTTGGGGCTGGTCGGAGAAAGCAGTGGCATATACCCAAAAAAACAACGGTGGTCTGACATAGAGAGGGCCACCTTCTCTTTCGGCTACGGGCTAATGGTAACTCCGTTACAGTTGGCGCGAGTCTACGCAACGATCGGCAGCCTGGGCGTGTATCGCCCGTTGTCGATCACCAAGGTTGACCCTCCGGTTGCCGGCGAACGCATCTTCCCTGAACCTCTGGTGCGCACCGTGGTGCACATGATGGAAAGCGTGGCCCTGCCGGGCGGCGGCGGCGTGAAAGCCGCCATCAAGGGTTACCGCATCGCTATTAAAACCGGTACCGCCAAAAAGGTCGGCCCGGATGGCAAATACGTCAACCGATATCTCGCTTATACCGCCGGCGTCGCGCCGGCCAGTAATCCCCGTTTCGCTCTGGTGGTGGTGATTAACGATCCACAGGGTGGGAAGTACTATGGCGGTGCAATTTCCGCACCGGTGTTCGGCGCCATCATGGGCGGCGTATTGCGCACCATGAACGTCGAACCGGACGCGTTGCCCACCGCTGATAAAAGCGAATTAGTGATTAATAAAAAAGAGGGTTCAGGTGGCAGATCGTAATTTGCGCGATTTACTCGCTCCATGGGTGCCGACGGCGCCCGGGCGCGCGCTGCGGGAAATGACATTAGACAGCCGTATTGCGGCTGCCGGGGATCTGTTTGTCGCCGTTGTAGGCCATCAGACGGATGGCCGCCGCTATATTCCGCAGGCTATCGCGCAGGGTGTCGCCGCAGTGATTGCCGAAGCTGAAGGCCAGGCCGAAGACGGCACGATCACGGAAATGCACGGTGTGCCGGTGATTTACCTAAGCCAGCTTAACCAGCGCTTGTCCGCCCTGGCCGGGCGTTTTTACCATCAACCGGCAGAGCGCCTGCGTCTGGTGGGCGTGACCGGCACCAACGGCAAAACCACCACCACGCAACTGCTGGCGCAATGGAGTCAACTGTTGGGTGAAACCAGCGCAGTGATGGGCACCGTCGGTAACGGTTTGCTGGGCCAGGTGTGCCCGACTGAGAATACCACCGGTTCTGCGGTGGATGTTCAACACGTATTAAACGAGCTGGTCGATCGGGGCGCCACCTTCGCCGCAATGGAAGTCTCTTCCCACGGGCTGGTGCAAAACCGCGTGGCGGCGCTGCCGTTTGCCGCCGCGGTGTTCACCAACCTGAGCCGCGATCATCTGGATTACCACGGCGACATGGCCAATTACGAGGCGGCCAAGTGGTCGCTGTTTGCCGGCCACGAAGTGGGGCAGGCGATCATCAACGCCGATGACGAAGTGGGTCAGCGCTGGCTGAGCAAATTGCCGGATGCGGTGGCGGTCACCATGCAGGATAACCTGCAACCGGGTTGCCATGGCCGCTGGTTGAAAACCACTGCGGTCAGCTATCACGATAATGGCGCCACCGTCCGCTTCAGCTCAAGCTGGGGCGACGGCGAAATTGAAAGCCGCCTGATGGGGGCCTTCAACGTCAGCAACTTGTTGCTGGCGCTGGCTACGTTGCTGTCACTGGACTATCCGCTGGACAAACTGGTAGAAACCGGCAATCGGCTGCAACCTGTGTGTGGCCGTATGGAGGTGTTCAACGCGCCAGGCAAACCGACGGTAGTGGTGGATTACGCCCACACCCCGGACGCGCTGGAAAAAGCGTTGGAAGCGGCGCGCCTGCACTGCCTGGGGCAGCTGTGGTGCGTGTTCGGTTGCGGCGGCGATCGCGACAAAGGCAAGCGCCCGCTGATGGGCGGCATCGCCGAGCAGTTCGCCGATCGCGTAGTGGTCACCGACGATAACCCGCGCACCGAAGAGCCGCAGGCGATCATCGCCGATATCCTGGCCGGGCTGCTGGATGCCGGGCGTGCACTGGTGATCCACGGCCGTGCCGAAGCGGTAACCAGCGCGATTATGCAGGCTAAAGAACAAGATGTGGTGCTGGTGGCGGGTAAAGGTCACGAGGACTACCAATTGGTGGGCAACCGACGCCTGGATTACTCCGATCGTACCACCGTCGCACGTCTGCTGGGGGTAATAGCATGATTCCTGTCTCCCTTCAGGCACTGGCCGATGTATTGAGCGCTGAGTTGATCGGCGCCGATTGCCAAATTATTGAGGTGACGACAGATACCCGCCAGGTAACCGCAGGTTGCCTGTTTGTGGCGCTGAAAGGCGAGCGTTTCGATGCTCACGCCTTCGCTGCAGATGCTGTAGCCGCAGGCGCCGGGGCGCTGCTGGTGAGTAAGCGCTTATTGGTGGACGTACCGCAACTGGTGGTGAAAGACACGCGTCTGGCGCTGGGGCAACTGGCTGCCTGGGTGCGCCGGCAAGTGCCGGCCCGCGTCGTGGCGTTAACCGGTTCATCGGGCAAGACCTCGGTGAAAGAAATGGCCGCTGCCATTTTGCGCGAATGCGGTGAAGTGCTGTATACCGCGGGCAACTTCAATAACGATATCGGCGTGCCGCTGACGCTGCTGCGTTTGCAGCCGCAGCATGATTTTGCCGTGATTGAGCTGGGTGCCAACCATATTGGCGAGATTGCCTATACCACGGCCTTGACGCGGCCACAGACTGCTTTGGTGAATAATCTGGCGGCTGCCCACCTGGAAGGCTTTGGCTCTTTGGCCGGCGTCGCCCAGGCGAAAGGTGAAATTTTTGCCGGCTTGCCGGCTGACGGCGTGGCAATCATCAACGCTGACAATAATGACTGGCCACACTGGCAGAGCATGCTGAACGATAAAACCGTTTGGCGCTTCTCTCCTCAGGCGGCGGAAGGCGTAGATTTCTTTGCCAGCGACGTGCTGGTGAACGCCCGGGGCACGCAATTTACGCTGCACAGCCCGTTCGGCACTGCGGCGGTAACGCTACCGTTGCCGGGCCGCCATAACGTGGCCAATGCGCTGGCCGCTGCGGCGCTCGCTATGTCGGTTGGCGCATCGCTCGAAGCCGTGCGTCAGGGGCTGAAACAATTGCAGGGGGTGCCGGGGCGTTTGTTCCCGATTGCGCTTGCCGAAGACAAACTGCTGCTCGATGACAGCTATAACGCCAACGTCGGCTCTATGACCGCCGCAGCGCAGGTGCTGGCAGAGATGCCGGGCTACCGCGTAATGGTGGTTGGCGATATGGCTGAGCTGGGGGCGGATGCGGAAGAATGTCACCGTCAGGTGGGTGAAGCCGCTCGGTTGGCCGGCGTCGATAAAGTGATAGGTATCGGCCCGTTAAGCCAGGCGCTGTGCGCAGCTTCCGGTAACGGCGAACATTTTCAGGACAAGGCAGCAGTGATCGCGCGCGTGGCGGAATTACTGTCGGAACATGCGGTAATTACCGTGTTAATCAAGGGTTCACGTAGTGCCGCAATGGAGCAGGTAGTACGCGCGTTACAGGAGAAAGCACCATGTTAGTTTGGCTGGCCGAGCATTTGGTCAAATATTATTCCGGCTTCAACGTCTTCTCCTATCTGACGTTCAGGGCCATTGTCAGCCTGCTGACCGCGCTGTTTCTCTCCTTATGGATGGGCCCGCGGGTGATTAAACGCCTGCAGGAGATGTCCTTCGGCCAGGTCGTGCGCAACGATGGCCCGGAGTCGCATTTCAGCAAGCGCGGTACGCCGACCATGGGCGGCATCATGATCCTGACCTCCATCACCATTTCGGTGCTGATGTGGGCTTATCCGTCCAACCCTTACGTGTGGGGCGTACTGTTCGTGCTGGTGGGCTACGGCATCGTCGGCTTTGTCGATGATTACCGCAAAGTGGTGCGTAAAGACACCAAGGGGCTTATTGCCCGCTGGAAATACTTCTGGCAGTCGGTGATTGCGCTGATTTTCGCCTTCGCCATGTATGCCGTAGGAAAAGACACGCCAGCCACCGAGCTGGTTGTGCCGTTCTTTAAGGACATCATGCCGCAGCTCGGCCTGTTGTACGTACTGTTAGCGTACTTTGTGGTGGTCGGCACCAGCAACGCGGTCAATCTGACCGACGGGTTGGATGGCCTGGCGATCATGCCAACGGTGTTCGTGGCCGCGGGCTTTGCGCTGGTGGCCTGGGCGACCGGTAACATGAATTTCGCCAACTACCTGCACATTCCTTATCTGCGTCATGCGGGTGAGCTGGTGATCGTCTGTACCGCCATCGTCGGCGCCGGTCTGGGCTTTTTGTGGTTCAACACTTACCCGGCACAGGTTTTTATGGGAGATGTCGGCTCACTGGCGCTGGGCGGCGCACTGGGCACTATCGCGGTGCTGCTGCGTCAAGAGTTCCTGTTATTGATTATGGGTGGCGTGTTCGTGGTCGAAACGTTGTCGGTGATCTTGCAGGTGGGATCGTTCAAGCTGCGCGGGCAACGTATTTTCCGCATGGCGCCGATTCACCACCATTATGAATTGAAGGGCTGGCCGGAACCGCGCGTGATCGTGCGCTTCTGGATTATTTCGCTGATGCTGGTGCTGATTGGCCTGGCGACGCTGAAGGTACGGTAATTATGGCGGATTATCAGGGTAAAAAAGTGGTCATCATCGGGTTAGGCCTCACCGGCCTGTCCTGTGTTGATTTCTTTATGGCGCGTGGCGTAACGCCGCGCGTTATGGATACCCGCATTTCGCCGCCGGGGCTGGACAAGCTGCCTGAAAGCGTTGAACGGCATTTGGGCGATTTGAATCTGGACTGGTTACTGGCGGCGGATTTGATCGTTGCCAGCCCGGGCATGGCGCTGGCTCACCCGGCGTTGAGCGCTGCAGCGGATGCAGGTGTGGAGATCGTCGGCGACGTCGAACTGTTCTGCCGCGAAGCCCAGGCACCGATCGTAGCGATTACCGGTTCTAACGGTAAAAGCACCGTCACCACTCTGGTGGGCGAGATGGCGAAAGCGGCCGGTTGGGCGGTGGGCGTGGGCGGTAACATTGGCCTGCCTGCGTTGAGCCTGCTGCGCCAGGAATGCCAACTGTATGTGCTGGAACTGTCAAGTTTCCAACTGGAAACCACCTTCAGCCTGAAAGCGGCTGCGGCGACCATCCTGAACGTGACGGAAGATCATATGGACCGCTATCCGTTTGGCCTGCAGCAGTATCGCGCCGCCAAACTGCGGGTCTATGAAAATGCCAACCTGTGCGTGGTTAACGCGGATGACGCGCTGACCATGCCGGTGCGCGGCGCAGACCAACGCTGCATCAGCTTCGGTGCCGACGTGGGCGACTACCACCTCAATCGTCAACAGGGCGAAACCTGGCTGCGCGTGCGCGGTGAGAAAATCCTGAATACCCGCGAGATGAAGCTGACTGGCCGTCACAACTACACCAATGCGCTGGCGGCACTGGCGTTGGCCGATGCGGTGAATATCCCGCGCGCCTCCAGCCTGAAAGCGCTCACCACCTTTACCGGGTTGGCGCACCGTTTCCAACTGGCCTGGGAACATAACGGCGTACGTTGGATTAACGATTCGAAAGCCACCAATGTCGGCAGCACCGAAGCGGCGTTGAATGGCTTGCAGGTGGACGGCACCTTGCACCTGCTGCTGGGCGGTGACGGCAAGTCTGCCGATTTCTCCCCGTTGGGGCGCTATCTGCAGGGCGATAATGTCCGCCTGTATTGCTTCGGCCGCGATGGCGAACAACTGGCAGAGCTGCGGCCGGAAATCGCTACGCTGACCGACACGATGGAACAGGCGATGCAAACGATCGCCGGCCGGGTGCAGCCAGGCGATATGGTGCTGCTGTCACCGGCGTGCGCCAGCCTGGACCAGTTCCGTAATTTTGAAGTGCGTGGCGACGAGTTTGCCCGCCTGGCACAGGAGCTTGGCGGATGAAACTACGGGTGCCGACGTTCGGGTTGACCGAAAGACTGAAAGACTGGGTGATGGGATCGCGTGAGAACGATTCCGTGAATATGGTGCTGTACGACCGTACCCTGCTATGGCTGACCTTCGGGTTGGCCATTATCGGTTTTGTTATGGTGACCTCGGCGTCAATGCCGATTGGCCAGCGCCTGGCGGACGATCCTTTCCTGTTTGCCAAGCGTGATGCGCTGTATCTCGGGCTGGCCTTTGGCCTGTCGATGGTGACGCTGCGCATCCCGATGGAAGTTTGGCAGCGCTACAGCAATGTGATGCTGCTGTTGTCGATTGTGATGTTGCTGATCGTACTGGTGGTCGGCAGCTCGGTAAACGGCGCATCACGCTGGATCGCGCTGGGCCCGTTGCGTATTCAGCCGGCGGAGCTGTCCAAGCTGTCGCTGTTTTGCTATCTGGCGAGCTACCTGGTGCGCAAGGTAGAAGAAGTGCGTACCAACTTTTGGGGCTTCTGCAAGCCGATGGGCGTAATGGTAGTGCTGGCGGTACTGCTGCTGGCGCAGCCGGACCTCGGTACCGTGGTGGTGTTGTTTATCACAACTCTGGCAATGCTGTTCCTGGCCGGCGCTAAAATGTGGCAGTTCCTGGCGATTATCGGCTCCGGTGCCTTCGCGGTGGTGCTCTTGATCATTGCCGAACCTTACCGTATGCGCCGCGTGACGTCGTTCTGGAACCCGTGGGCCGATCCGTTCGGCAGCGGCTACCAGTTGACCCAGTCGCTGATGGCCTTTGGCCGCGGTGAATTTTGGGGGCAGGGGCTGGGTAACTCGGTACAGAAACTCGAGTATTTGCCTGAAGCGCACACCGACTTTATCTTCTCGATTTTGGGCGAAGAACTCGGCTATATCGGTGTGGTTTTCGCATTGTTAATGGTATTCTTCGTCGCTTTTCGCGCTATGTCGATTGGCCGCCGCGCGCTGGAGATCGATCAGCGCTTTTCCGGCTTTTTGGCCTGCTCGATCGGCGTCTGGTTCAGCTTCCAGGCACTGGTCAACGTCGGCGCCGCAGCCGGCATGCTGCCAACCAAAGGGCTGACGCTGCCGCTGATAAGTTACGGCGGTTCGAGCCTGTTGATTATGTCGACGGCGATCGTGCTGTTACTGCGTATTGATTATGAAACGCGTCTGGCCAAAGCCCAGGCGTTTGTGAAGAGGTAAGGGATGAGCGGGAAACCTAAGCGTTTAATGGTGATGGCAGGCGGTACCGGCGGACACGTGTTCCCGGGACTGGCGGTCGCGCATCATCTGATGGCGCAGGGCTGGCAGGTGCGCTGGCTCGGAACCGCAGACCGAATGGAAGCCGATCTGGTGCCAAAGCACGGGATCGAGATTGATTTCATCCGTATTTCCGGCTTGCGCGGCAAAGGACTGAAAGCACAGCTGAGCGCGCCGTTGCGTATCTGGCATGCGGTACGCCAGGCGAAGGCGATTATGCGCAGCTACCAGCCGGATGTGGTGCTCGGCATGGGCGGCTACGTTTCCGGCCCTGGCGGTTTGGCGGCGTGGTTGTGCGGTATCCCGGTGGTGCTGCATGAACAAAACGGCATTGCCGGGCTGACCAACCGCTGGTTGGCGCGCATCGCCAAAAAAGTATTGCAGGCGTTCCCTGGCGCGTTCCCGAACGCGGACGTCGTGGGCAACCCGGTACGTACCGACGTACTGGCGCTGCCGCTGCCGGCAGAACGACTGACCGGACGTGAAGGGCCCATCCGCGTGCTGGTGATTGGCGGAAGTCAGGGCGCGCGAGTGCTGAATCAGACAGTTCCTGAAGTCGCGGCGAGATTGGGCGATAGAATTACGCTCTGGCATCAGGTAGGCAAAGGTGCACTGGAAAACGTGCTGCGCGACTACGAGAGGGTAGGGCAGACGCAGCATAAGGTGACCGAGTTTATCGATGACATGGCCGCAGCTTACGCCTGGGCTGACGTAGTGGTTTGCCGCTCCGGCGCGCTGACCGTCAGCGAGATCGCTGCCGCTGGCCTGCCGGCGATATTTGTGCCGTTCCAACATAAAGACCGGCAGCAGTACTGGAATGCCCGCCCGCTGGAAGAAGCCGGCGCGGCGAAGATCATCGAACAGCCGCAGTTCAATGCTGATGCGGTGGCTGAGTTACTGGCAGGTTGGGATCGCCCGCAGTTGCTGGCGATGGCAGAAAAAGCGCGTGCCGTGGCGATTCCGGACGCCACCGAGCGTGTGGCGGCTGAGCTGGTGCGGGTTGCCAAATAAATAATGCAGGGGTTCGGTACGCCGGGCCTGAATCAAAGAAATGTCATGTAGGGGCCCGGCATGCCGGACCCGGATTAGAGAGAGTGATGAATACACAACAACTGGCGAAACTACGTACTATCGTGCCCGAGATGCGACGCGTCCGGCACATTCACTTTGTCGGCATCGGTGGCGCCGGCATGGGTGGTATCGCCGAAGTGTTGGCTAACGAAGGTTATCAGATCAGCGGCTCCGACCTGGCGCCTAACCCGGTAACCCAACAGTTGAGCGCGCTCGGGGCGACGATTTATTTCCATCACCGCCCGGAAAACGTGCAGGATGCGAGCGTCGTGGTGGTCTCCACCGCGATTTCCGCCGACAACCCGGAGATTGTCGCCGCCCGTGAAGCGCGTATCCCGGTTATCCGCCGTGCGGAGATGCTGGCCGAACTGATGCGTTTCCGTCACGGCATTGCCGTCGCCGGCACGCACGGCAAGACCACGACCACGGCGATGGTGTCGAGCATTTACGCCGAAGCCGGTCTGGACCCGACCTTTGTCAATGGCGGGCTGGTGAAAGCGGCCGGGACCCATGCGCGTCTGGGGTCCAGCCGTTACCTGATCGCGGAAGCGGATGAGAGCGATGCGTCGTTCCTGCATTTGCAACCGATGGTGGCGATTGTCACCAATATCGAACCCGACCATATGGATACCTATCAGGGCGACTTCGAGAATCTGAAGCAGACGTTTATCAACTTTTTGCACAACCTGCCGTTCTACGGCCGTGCGGTGATGTGTGTTGATGACCCGGTGGTGCGCGAACTGCTGCCACGCGTGGGCCGCCATATCACTACCTACGGCTTCAACGAAGATGCCGATGTGCGCATTGAGAGCTATCGCCAGGTTGGGCCGCAGGGCCACTTTACTCTGAGCCGCCAGGATAAACCCTTGATGACGGTGACCCTGAACGCTCCGGGCCGCCACAACGCGTTGAATGCAGCGGCGGCAGTGGCGGTGGCGACAGAAGAGGGCATTGACGACGAGGATATCCTGCGCGCGCTGGCAGGCTTCCAGGGCACCGGTCGCCGCTTTGATTTCCTGGGCGAGTTCCCGCTGGAGCCGGTGAACGGCAAAAGCGGCACCGCGATGCTGGTCGACGACTATGGCCACCATCCGACCGAAGTCGACGTCACGCTGAAAGCCGCACGCGCCGGCTGGCCGGAAAAACGTCTGGTGATGATTTTCCAGCCGCATCGTTACACGCGTACCCGCGATCTCTACGACGACTTCGCCAACGTGCTGTCACAGGTCGATGTGCTGCTGATGCTCGATGTGTACTCCGCGGGGGAAGCGGCAATTCCGGGGGCGGACAGCCGCTCGCTGTGCCGCACCATACGCAGCCGCGGCAAGCTGGATCCGATCCTGGTTTCCGATGCGGACATCGTACCGGAAACTTTGGCGCAACTGCTGCAAGCCGACGATCTGGTGCTGGTGCAAGGCGCCGGCAACGTGGGCAAAATCGCCCGTAAACTGGCTGAGCTGAAGCTGCAGCCACAGAAAAAAGAGGAGGAACATCATGGCTGATAAAGTTGCCGTACTGCTGGGTGGCACCTCCGCCGAACGTGAAGTGTCATTGCAATCGGGCGCTGCCGTGCTGGCAGGGCTGCGGGAAGCCGGTATCGACGCCCACGGCATCGATATCCGCGATTTCCCGGTAACCCAGCTTAAAGAACATGGTTTTACCAAAGTGTTTATCGCGCTGCACGGGCGCGGCGGCGAGGATGGCACCCTGCAGGGGATGTTGGAATTCCTTGAACTGCCTTATACCGGCAGCGGCGTGATGGCGTCGGCGCTGACCATGGACAAGTGGCGCACCAAGATGGTGTGGCAGTCGATGGGGCTGCCGGTCGCACCTTATGTGGCGCTGAACCGCCGGCAATATGCCGGCGCAGAGAAACAGAGCCTGATTGCTCGCGTGGAGGCTCTGGGCCTGCCGCTGATCGTCAAGCCGAGCCGCGAAGGCTCCAGCGTTGGCATGAGCAAGGTAACCGAACGCGATGCCCTTGAGGCCGCGTTGGAAGAAGGTTTCCGACATGACGACGACGTGCTGGTGGAGAAGTGGCTGAGCGGCCCTGAATACACCGTAGCCATGCTGGGCGACCAGGTGCTGCCTTCTATTCGCATTCAGCCGGCCGGCGTATTTTACGACTACCAAGCCAAGTACATTTCGGACGATACCCAGTATTTCTGTCCAAGTGGCCTGAGCGCTGAACAAGAGGCCGAAATGGCCGCATTGGCCTTACGTGCCTACCGTGGGCTGGACTGCAGCGGGTGGGGCCGCGTGGATGTGATGCAGGATAGCGATGGCAGCTTCTATCTGCTTGAGGTGAATACCTCGCCGGGCATGACCAGTCATAGCCTGGTGCCGATGGCAGCGCGCCAGTCTGGTTTAAGCTTCTCGCAGCTGGTAGCGAGAATTTTGGAGTTGGCCGACTGATATGTCGCAAGCTGCCCTGAATGCGCGTGAACGCGAGGTGGATAACAACCCGCGCCGCAGCAATGGAACCCAATTGGCGGGAATGGTTTTCCTGCTGATGGTGCTGGGAACGGTCCTGTGGAGTGGCTGGATGGTCATTGGCTGGATGAAAGACGCCAGTCGGCTGCCGCTCTCACGGTTGGTGGTTACCGGCGAGCGCCATTACACCACTAACGATGATATTCGCCAGGCGATTCTGGCGCTGGGAGCACCGGGCACGTTCATGACGCAGGATGTCGATGTCATCCAGCAGCAGATTGAACGCCTGCCGTGGATCAAGCAGGCCAGCGTGCGCAAGCAGTGGCCGGACGAGCTGAAGATCCACCTGGTCGAGTATGTCCCGGTGGCGCGCTGGAATGATTTACATATGGTGGACGCCGAAGGCAAATCCTTCAGCGTACCGGCAGAACGAATCGGCAAACAAAAATTGCCGTTGCTCTATGGCCCGGAAGGGAGCGAACAGGATGTTCTGGAAGGTTATCAGGCCATGAGCAACATGTTAGCGGCCAGCAAATTTACGCTGAAAATGGCGGCCATGAGCGCCCGCCATTCCTGGCAGCTGGCTTTGGATAATGATGTTCGGCTGGAGCTGGGACGCGACGATCGTACCGGACGCCTGCAGCGGTTTATCGAGCTCTATCCGGTATTGCTGCAGCAGGGGCAGGCAGAAAGCAAGCGCGTCAACTATGTCGATTTGCGCTACGAGTCCGGCGCCTCGGTAGGTTGGACGCCGATATTGATCGACCCGCAGGCGGTAGGCGGTCAGCAGAACAGTAATCAGCAACAGAATCAGGCACAGGCAAAACAACAATGATCAAGTCGACGGACAGAAAACTGGTAGTTGGACTGGAGATCGGTACTGCAAAAGTCTCCGCATTGGTAGGGGAAGTTCTGCCCGATGGCATGGTCAACATTATCGGGGTGGGCAGTTGCCCGTCTCGCGGTATGGATAAGGGTGGCGTTAACGACCTGGAGTCGGTAGTCAAATGCGTACAGCGTGCTATCGATCAGGCCGAGCTGATGGCGGATTGCCAGATTTCTTCGGTTTACCTGGCATTATCGGGCAAACACATCAGCTGTCAAAACGAGATAGGGATGGTTCCTATTTCCGAAGAGGAAGTGACGCAGGAAGATGTGGAGAACGTGGTGCATACCGCTAAATCGGTACGCGTACGTGACGAACACCGCATCCTGCACGTTATCCCTCAGGAATACGCCATCGACTATCAGGAAGGCATCAAGAACCCGGTTGGGTTGTCCGGCGTGCGCATGCAGGCCAAGGTGCACCTGATTACCTGCCATAACGATATGGCAAAGAATATTGTCAAAGCGGTAGAACGCTGTGGTCTGAAAGTTGACCAACTTATTTTCGCCGGTCTGGCCGCCAGCTATGCGGTACTGACCGAGGATGAGCGCGAACTTGGCGTTTGTGTGGTGGATATCGGCGGCGGCACCATGGATATGGCGGTGTACACCGGCGGTGCGCTGCGCCACACCAAAGTGATCCCTTACGCCGGGAACGTGGTCACCAGCGATATCGCTTACGCCTTCGGCACGCCGCCGACAGACGCGGAAGCGATCAAAGTTCGACACGGCTGTGCGCTTGGGTCGATTGTTAGCAAGGATGAAAGTGTAGAGGTGCCAAGCGTTGGGGGACGTCCTCCTCGTAGTCTGCAAAGACAGACACTGGCTGAAGTGATTGAGCCACGCTACACCGAACTGTTGAATCTGGTTAACGATGAAATTTTGCAATTGCAGGAGCAACTGCGTCAGCAAGGGGTGAAGCATCATCTGGCAGCGGGCATTGTGCTGACCGGTGGCGCCGCCCAAATTGATGGCCTGGCAGCTTGTGCGCAACGGGTGTTCCACACCCAGGTACGCATCGGCCAACCCTTGAACATCACGGGTCTGACGGATTATGCGCAGGAGCCTTACTACTCTACGGCGGTAGGTCTGCTGCACTATGGAAAAGAGTCTCACCTGAGTGGTGAGGCAGAAGTAGAAAAACGCGCCTCGGTGGGCAATTGGTTTAAACGTATCAATAGCTGGCTGAGAAAAGAGTTTTAATGTTTCAACAAAGAGATCATGCTGAGTAATCTTTTTATGATCTCGCAGCGACAGGCACAAAACGGAGAGAAACTATGTTTGAACCAATGGAACTAACCAATGACGCGGTGATTAAAGTCATCGGCGTCGGCGGTGGCGGTGGCAACGCCGTTGAACACATGGTGCGCGAGCGCATCGAAGGTGTTGAATTCTTCGCCGTTAATACAGACGCTCAGGCGCTTCGTAAAACGGCAGTTGGCCAAACCATCCAGATCGGTAGCGGTATTACCAAAGGTCTGGGTGCTGGCGCGAACCCTGAAGTGGGTCGCAATTCAGCGGAAGAAGATCGTGAAGCTCTGCGCGCCGCGCTCGATGGTGCAGACATGGTCTTCATTGCAGCCGGCATGGGCGGCGGTACCGGTACCGGTGCAGCACCTGTTGTGGCTGAAGTTGCTAAAGATCTGGGTATTCTGACAGTGGCCGTGGTTACCAAGCCTTTCAATTTTGAAGGCAAGAAACGCATGGCGTTCGCTGAGCAGGGTATTGCAGAGCTGTCCAAGCATGTGGACTCACTGATCACTATCCCGAACGACAAGCTGTTGAAAGTTCTGGGTCGCGGCATTTCTCTGCTGGACGCGTTCGGCGCGGCCAACGACGTGCTGAAAGGCGCGGTGCAGGGGATCGCCGAGCTGATCACCCGTCCGGGCCTGATGAACGTCGACTTCGCCGACGTGCGCACCGTGATGTCCGAAATGGGCTACGCGATGATGGGTTCCGGCGTTGCCTGTGGTGAAGACCGTGCTGAAGAAGCGGCGGAAATGGCGATCTCCAGCCCACTGCTGGAAGACATCGACCTGTCCGGCGCTCGCGGCGTTCTGGTCAACATCACCGCCGGCTTCGACCTGCGTCTGGATGAGTTCGAAACCGTGGGTAACACCATTCGTGCTTTCGCTTCCGACAACGCTACCGTGGTTATCGGGACTTCGCTGGATCCGGAAATGAACGACGAACTGCGCGTGACCGTGGTTGCGACCGGTATCGGCATGGACAAACGTCCTGAAATCACTCTGGTGACCAATAAACAGGTTAGCCAGCCAGTGATGGATCATCGCTACCAGCAGCACGGCATGTCGCCGTTGCCGCAGGAAGTGAAACCAGCCGCCAAGGTGGTCAACGATCCGACTGCGCAGCCTAATAAAGAGCCCGACTATCTTGATATTCCTGCCTTCCTGCGCAAGCAGGCGGACTAAGAATATCCTGAGAATTTGGAATCTCCGCTCTTTGTGCTAAACTGTCCCGCCGGCCATGCTGTATGCTTGGTCGGTAGGATGGATAACATTGCGAGATAAAACGATGATCAAACAAAGGACATTAAAACGTATTGTTCAGGCGACTGGTGTCGGTTTGCATACCGGCAAGAAGGTCACGCTGACAATGCGCCCAGCGTCGGCTAATACCGGGGTCATCTATCGTCGCACTGACTTGAATCCACCGGTTGATTTTCCGGCTGATGCAAAATCCGTGCGTGATACCATGCTCTGTACTTGCCTGGTCAATGAGCATGACGTGCGTATTTCTACCGTTGAGCATCTGAATGCTGCGCTGGCTGGGCTGGGTATCGACAACATCATTATTGAAGTTGACGCCGCCGAAATCCCAATCATGGACGGTAGCGCCAGTCCGTTCGTCTATCTGTTGCTGGACGCCGGCATCGAAGAACTGAACTCAGCGAAGAAATTCCTGCGTCTGAAAGACACCGTGCGTGTTGAAGATGGCGACAAATGGGCAGAACTGTCCCCGCATAACGGGTTCCGTCTGGACTTTACCATCGACTTCAACCACCCGGCGATCGACGCCAGCACGCAACGCTACCGCCTGGATTTTTCCGCCGACTCGTTCGTGCGTCAAATCAGCCGTGCGCGTACCTTCGGTTTTATGCGTGACATCGAGTATTTGCAGTCACGTGGTTTGGCTCTGGGCGGCAGCTTTGACTGCGCCATCGTGGTAGATGACTACCGCGTTCTGAACGAAGACGGCCTGCGCTTTGAAGACGAATTCGTACGCCACAAAATGCTGGACGCCATCGGCGACCTGTTCATGTGCGGCCACAACATCATTGGCGCGTTTACCGCGTACAAGTCTGGTCATGCGCTGAACAATAAGCTGCTGCAAGCCGTTCTGGCGAAACAGGAAGCGTGGGAATACGTCACCTTCCAGGACGAAGCCGAAATGCCCTTGGCATTCAAAGCCCCGTCCACCGTATTGGCATAAGCCGATACCGCTGATTACTTCTTACGACTGGTAGCGTTGGCACTCTCTCCGGCCAACGACGCCAGTCGTTCCAATACCTTGCGCAGTTTTTCCGGACTCCGGCTCGCCAATCCTCTTAATTCCTCAGCACTTTCCTGACTCAGATGCCGCATGGGCACTTTTGTCTGCGTATTTCCCAAGGTTTTTGCGGCGTCCTGCACAAGGTTGCTCCCTTTTGCCATCAAGGCCGGATTAATCCTGATGTCGATCGACGACAATGATGGTAGAATTTGCGCTCGTAGTGCAGATAATAGAGCCGGTTGTTCGTAGCGCAGGCGCATCAACCAGCTGGCATTGGCCGTTTCTAGCACTAAAATACCCTGTCGGAAATTCGCGACGCGGCACCAGGGATGCAGTTGAACGGGCAATACGCCTTTCACTGCACGGTTAAGCTTAAGCAGCGCCACAGCGCGTTGCTGGACGTTATGCAGCGGCCCTTTGTCTTCTGCAGACGCGTCGTCGAACAGGACATCTAATAATTGTGGACGGCTATCGCGCATAATGGGCTCCGGCGGATTATAAACTCGTGATCGGTATTCTAAATCGTTGGCGACAATTTGGCAGACGTTATTTCTGGCCCCATCTCCTGTTAGGGATGGTCGCGGCCACGCTTGGCGTACCTTCAAATCTGTCAGGCAACTCCGATCAAGCCGCTCTGCCGAGCACCTCGTCCAGCCTGAACCGGCAAAATTCCGCCAGCGGCGCCTTTAATAGCCTGGCGTTGCTGCAAGAAGCGCACCGTCGCCCGACCTTCAGCGTCGACTATTGGCACCAGCATGCGCTTCGTACCGTCATTCGTCACCTTTCTTTTGCGCTTGCGCCGCAGGCAGTTTACGCACGGGTGCAGGAAAGCGAGGTGGAAGTCGCTGAACCTCCGCTGCAGGTGGCGCAGCTGGCGCTGCTTTCCACACTCAACGCGCTGCTGACGCATGAGCCGAAGCCGCCGACCATCATTCGTAATACCCATCATGCCGTGCTGCCCGCTTTTGCGCAGCATCAGACCGGCTTGTGGCTCGCGCAGGTGCGGGGCATCCGCGCCGGGCCGATGGCGTCAAGCTGATTCTTTGCCCTCTGGGCGACAAAAAACCTAAAAATAACAGCAAGTTGACTGCCTGTGTTGGCCGTCATGACAGAGATATTAAACATCATGTTAGTGAAATTATTGACCAAAGTTTTTGGTAGCCGTAACGATCGTACACTGCGTCGCATGCGCAAGTCGGTTGAACTTATCAACCGCATGGAACCGGACATGGAAAAGCTGTCCGATGACGAACTGAAAGCCAAGACCAACGAGTTCCGTGCGCGCCTGGAAAAGGGCGAAGTGCTGGAAAATCTGCTCCCGGAAGCTTTCGCCGTGGTACGCGAGGCGAGCAAGCGCGTATTCGGGATGCGCCATTTCGACGTGCAACTGCTCGGCGGTATGGTATTGAACGATCGCTGCATCGCGGAAATGCGTACCGGTGAAGGTAAAACGCTGACCGCAACTCTGCCTGCCTACCTGAACGCCCTGAGCGGCCGCGGTGTGCACGTAGTGACCGTCAATGACTATTTGGCACAGCGTGACGCCGAAAACAACCGCCCGCTGTTCGAGTTCCTTGGCCTGAGCATCGGTATCAACCTGCCGGGCATGCCTGCGCCGGCCAAGCGCGAAGCCTATGCCGCCGATATTACCTACGGCACCAACAACGAATACGGTTTCGACTATCTGCGCGACAACATGGCGTTCAGCCCGGAAGAGCGCGTTCAACGCAAGCTGCACTATGCGCTGGTGGATGAGGTTGACTCCATCCTGATCGATGAAGCCCGTACTCCGCTGATCATCTCCGGCCCGGCCGAAGACAGCTCAGAAATGTACATCAAGGTTAACAAGCTGATTCCAAAACTTATCCGTCAGGAAAAAGAGGATTCAGACTCCTTCCAGGGCGAAGGCCACTTCTCGGTAGACGAGAAAGCGCGCCAGGTGCACCTGACCGAACGCGGCCTGATCCTGATCGAAGAAATGCTGGTGGAAGCCGGCATTATGGAAGAAGGCGAGTCACTGTACTCACCGACCAACATCATGTTGATGCACCATGTGACCGCCGCTTTGCGCGCGCACGTGCTGTTCACCCGCGACGTTGACTACATCGTGAAAGACGGTGAAGTGATCATCGTTGACGAACATACCGGCCGAACCATGCAGGGCCGCCGTTGGTCCGATGGTCTGCATCAGGCGGTGGAAGCCAAAGAAGGCGTAGAAATCCAGAACGAGAACCAGACGCTGGCCTCCATCACCTTCCAGAACTACTTCCGTCTGTACGAGAAGCTGGCCGGCATGACCGGTACTGCCGACACCGAAGCGTTCGAATTCAGCTCCATCTACAAGCTGGATACCATCGTGGTGCCGACCAATCGCCCGATGCTGCGTAAAGACATGCCGGATCTGGTCTATATGACCGAGCTGGAGAAGATTGGCGCCATCATTGAAGATATCCGCGAGCGTACCGCCAACGGCCAGCCGGTACTGGTGGGGACTATCTCGATCGAAAAATCCGAAGTCGTTTCCCGCGAACTGGCGAAGGCCGGCATCGACCACAAGGTACTGAACGCCAAATTCCACGCCATGGAAGCGGACATCGTGGCGCAGGCTGGCCAGACAGGTGCGGTGACTATCGCCACCAACATGGCGGGCCGTGGTACCGATATCGTGTTGGGCGGCAGCTGGCAGGCAGAGATTGCCCAGTTGGAAGAGCCAACCGAAGAGCAAATCGCGGCGATTAAAGAAGCCTGGAAAATCCGCCATGAAGCGGTATTGAAGGCGGGTGGTTTGCACATCATCGGTACCGAGCGCCATGAATCGCGCCGTATCGATAACCAGCTGCGCGGCCGTTCCGGTCGTCAGGGTGACGCCGGTTCATCTCGCTTCTACCTGTCGATGGAAGATGCTCTGATGCGTATTTTCGCCTCGGATCGCGTTTCCGGCATGATGCGTAAACTGGGCATGAAAGAGGGTGAGGCCATTGAGCACCCGTGGGTCACCAAGGCGATTGCCAACGCACAGCGTAAAGTGGAAAGCCGTAACTTCGATATTCGTAAGCAACTGCTGGAATACGATGATGTGGCCAGCGATCAGCGTCGCGCTATCTACAGCCAGCGTAATGAGCTGCTGGACGTGTCCGACGTGAGCGAAACCATTGCCAGCATCCGCGAAGACGTCTTCAAGACCACCATTGACAGCTACATTACGCCGCAGTCGCTGGAAGAAGAGTGGGATATTCAGGGTTTGGAAGAGCGCCTGAAAAACGATTTCGACCTGGATATGCCTATCGCCGAATGGCTGGATAAAGAGCCGGATCTGCACGAGGAAACGCTGCGTGAGCGTATTCTGGAAAAGGCCAAGGAAGAGTATCTGCGCAAAGAAGAAGTGGTTGGCACGGATATGATGCGCAACTTCGAGAAGGGCGTGATGCTGCAGACGCTGGATTCTCTGTGGAAGGAGCATCTGGCGGCAATGGACTACCTGCGTCAGGGCATCCACCTGCGTGGCTATGCGCAGAAAGACCCGAAGCAAGAGTACAAGCGTGAATCCTTCAACATGTTTGCGACCATGTTGGAATCGCTGAAATACGAAGTGATCAGCGTATTGAGCAAAGTGCAGGTGCGGATGCCGGAAGAGGTTGAGGCAATGGAGCTGCAGCGCCGTGAAGAAGCGGAGCGCCTGGCGGCACAGCAACAGTTGAGCCACTACGAAGAAAATTCGTTGGTCACCGAGGATCCTAATGCGCCTGCAAGCGCGGAGCGCAAGGTAGGCCGTAACGATCTTTGCCCGTGCGGTTCAGGTAAAAAATACAAACAGTGCCACGGCCGCCTGCAGAAGTAAGCCCGGTAGCCTTTAACGACTCAAACCCAGGGGTTCAGCATGCTGAGCCCCTGTTTTTTAGGGCCAAAGCCCGCGCCCTTATGAATCAATCAGGAGGATGCGATGAAGCATCTGAACATCGCCGTCGGTATCATTCGCAATGCCCGGCAGGAAATTTTTATCACCCGTCGGGCTGCCGATTCGCATATGGCCGGTTTCTGGGAGTTTCCCGGCGGTAAAATTGAGCAAGGGGAAACCCCAGAACAGGCGCTGAGCCGCGAATTACGCGAAGAAACCGGTATTGAAACCGAACGCGCAGCGCTGCTGGAAGTGCTGGAACACCGCTTTAGCGACCGCATCGTCACGCTGAACTTCTATCTGGTAGAAAGTTGGCAGGGCGAGCCGTTTGGCCGGGAAGGCCAGCCCATGCGCTGGGTGAAGCAGGCGGATTTGCGTGAGGAAGAGTTCCCCGAAGCCAATATCAGCATTATCAAACTGCTGGTGCAGCAGGCCACCGCAGCGCAATAAGACCAAAGGCCCGGCGGGTGCCGGGCCCGCAGGGACGATCAGAGATCGTCCTTTTCACTCCATTCTTCGCTTTCCGACAGATCGCTGTTACTGGGAATGCGCTTCTCTTCATCGGCCCATTCGCCGAGATCGATTAACTGGCAGCGTTTGCTGCAAAATGGGCGGAACGGGCTCACTTCACCCCATACCACGCCTTTGCCACAGGTTGGGCATTTCACTACGGTAGTCATCTTCTGTTCCTTACTCCCTTCCACGCGTGAAAGGTTTTATATCATTGGGTTAGCAACAGGCCAACTCAAAGGTTAACCGTTCCGGCACTACGCCAAGCTCGCTGTCCAACGGCAGGAAACGGATCGCATAACGTGTTTTATGGCCGGAAATCTGCGGATAAAGCTGGTGTGCCAGGTTAATGCGCAAACGCAACAGATCGGCGCCTTCAGCGTTATCCTGGAAGAAGCCGTTCAAGCTGATTTGGTTGCGGAATGGCCCGGCCTGACGGATCAGATCCAGCACCATCGTCAGCGCCAGATTCAACGGCTCCAGGGTCAGCAGCCAATCAGTGACGTCGGTATCTCGCTCTTGCTGCGGCGCATGCATCCACATGTGCAACGTGGGCAAGTCAAAGCTGCAGCAACCGCCGGGGATGCTCAGACGTTGGCGCACCAGGCTAATCAGCCGATCTTCGCGCAGCGCCTGCCCGAGACGCGGCGCGGACATCAGCGCCGCAGCGCGTTCCTTCAGTTGGCCGCGCAGCTGATCCATCACGGACATATCGACGCCCGGCACATCGGCCCATGCCAACAGCTTCTGCTGTTGACGCTCCAGCTCTTTCAGCAGCTCGGTGCGCACTTCGCCGCGTTCCAATACGTCCAGCAGGTCCGAAACGGTGCGGAAGAAGGTCAGCGCAATGGCGGTTTCGCTCAATGCCCGCTGGCCATGCAATTGTTGCAGTAAAAACTCGATACGCAGCCAGGTGCGCATTTTTTCATTCAACGGATGTTCAAAAAGAACGCTTGGGAAAACATCATTCATTCAGTTTAATCCTGTCGGGTCGCTGATACCGCCAGTTCAAGGTAGCGGCGATGCAGTGCGGCAACAAATGGCTCTATCCCCTGAGCGGTACCGCTATTATCGATTATGTCGTCTGCAACGGCCAGGCGCTGGTCACGCGTGGCCTGTGCAGACATGATGTTTTGCGCCTGTTGGCGGTTGATTCCGTCGCGAGTGACGGTTCTTGCCAATTGCGTTTCGCTGTCGACATCGACTACCAGCACGCGATCTGCACGCGCTTGCAGGTTATTTTCCACCAGCAGCGGCACTACCCACAGCGCGTAGGGGCTGGCGACCTGCGCCAACCGGCGTTGGGTTTCCTGATGAATCAGCGGATGCAGCAATTGATTCAGCCAGCGTTTTTCATCCGGGTTGCTGAATATACGTTGACGCAGTGCGGAACGGTTAAGCGTGCCGTCAGCCAGCAACATTTCATTACCAAAACGTTCGGCGATAGCGGCTAAAGCCGGGGTGCCGGGTTCGACCACCTGCCGTGCAATGACGTCAGCGTCGACAATCTCCACGCCGTGGCGGGCAAAGGCGTCTGCTACGGTGGACTTACCGCTGCCGATACCCCCTGTCAACGCTACAATGTAGGCCATGGTATAAAATGCATCCGATATTCATAAAAAAATAATAGACGAATCATAAAGCGATCGTGCAGAAGTGCAAGTCGGTAGGGAGCGCTAGCCTGGCAGGTTGCATTGTATGGTGATAAAAAACGCGACAGGGACAGGAAAATGAGTGATAAATCACACCGCATGTTCGTAGGTAAATTTGTCGGATTGTAACGTAAATAAAGGTGAATTCGCAGTCTTGTCCGGTGATTTTTCCCGCGTATGATAGCGTCACTGGAACTGGCATTAATCTATACCCGTCATTCTTCAAGTTGCAGGTGTGTTGACTGCGAGTGTTCACCCGAATCACTTACGTGAGTAAGCTCATCGGGACTCTCACTCTTGTCGCCTTCCTGCAACTCGAATTATTTAGGGTATACCCCGTCGCTTTTCAAGCCATTGCGTTCTTGCGATCCGTCGCCAAAAACCAGGAAATCATAAGTCATGCGTATTGAAGAAGATTTGAAGTTAGGCTTTAAAGATGTGCTGATTCGCCCAAAGCGTTCCACGTTGAAAAGCCGTTCTGAGGTTGAACTGGAGCGTCAGTTTACCTTCAAACATTCTGGCTGGAACTGGTCCGGTGTGCCGATTATTGCCGCCAACATGGACACGGTCGGCACCTTCAGCATGGCAGAAGCCCTGGCTTCCTTCGATGTTCTCACCGCCGTACACAAACACTACACCGTTGAACAATGGGCCGCATTCGTGCAGCGCGTACCGACATCGTTGCTGCGCCATGTTATGGTTTCAACCGGCACCTCAGAAGCCGACTTTGTGAAGATGAAGCAGATTCTGGCACTGTCACCGGATCTGAAGTTTATCTGCATCGACGTGGCCAACGGTTACTCGGAGCATTTTGTCGCCTTCTTGCAGAAAGCGCGCGAAGCTTGCCCGAACCATGTGATCTGCGCCGGTAACGTGGTCACTGGCGAAATGGTGGAAGAACTGATCCTGTCCGGCGCCGATATCGTAAAAGTCGGCATTGGCCCGGGGTCGGTTTGCACCACTCGGGTAAAAACCGGTGTAGGTTATCCGCAGTTGTCTGCTGTGATTGAGTGCGCCGATGCGGCACACGGTCTCGGTGGTCAAATCGTCAGCGATGGAGGCTGTTCTGTGCCGGGCGACGTGGCCAAAGCCTTTGGTGGCGGTGCTGATTTTGTCATGCTGGGCGGTATGTTGGCCGGGCATGACGAATGTGAAGGCACAGTAGTGGAAGAGAACGGCGAAAAATTCATGCTGTTCTACGGCATGAGCTCCGAGTCGGCGATGAAGCGCCACGTGGGCGGCGTTGCCGAATACCGTGCCGCCGAGGGAAAAACCGTCAAGTTGCCCCTGCGCGGTGAGGTTGAGTTTACCGTGCGTGATATCCTCGGTGGCTTGCGCTCCGCCTGCACCTATGTTGGCGCAGAACGCCTGAAAGAGCTGACCAAGCGCACCACCTTCATCCGCGTAGCGGAGCAGGAAAACCGCGTATTTGGCGCTAAGTAACCTGTAGGGGAGTTACTTCCTGGGGCACAGTTCATATTTTGCTGTGCTCCAGACCGCTCTGCTTATCCCAAAACATTCCCCAATTGAAAGATCGGCAGATACATGGCGATCACCAGCGTCCCGACTATTGCGCCCACCACCAACATCAATATCGGCTCCAGCGTTTGCGCCAGCGTATCGGCCAGTTCAAAGGTTTGCTGCTCATGCCACAGCGCCAGCTTGCCCAGCAAGGTGTCAAGCGAGCCGGACTCTTCGCCCACCCGCACCAACTGTTGGCATAATGGGGGAAAGAGCACCTGTTGGCCCAGGGCGCTGTAGAAGGTATGCCCCTGTGCAATCTGTTGCCTAACTGTCTCAATCGCCTGGCGGTAAAACAGGCTGTCTACCGACAGCGCTGCGGCGTTCAGCCCCTCAACCAGCGTTAGCCCCGCCTGCTGCGTCATGGCCAGGATACGGAATATTTGGCTCAGGCAGCCACCCTTGATCAGCTGCGCGATCAGCGGCAAGCGCAACAGGGTCGCCTGTTCGCGCCTTCGCCACTGTGGCTGTGGGTGCAGCCAACGGAAATAAGAAAGCACCGCGCCGGCCATTATCAACGCCAACCATGGCCCGCTGCGGATCAAGATCGCGGACAGGTTCAATAGCCCCTGGGTAAACCAGGGCAATGGCGCATCGAACGACTGGTAAACGCCGGCAAACTCCGGGAGCACCATCACCAGCATCAGAATACTCACCAACAGTGCTACTGCGCAGATAAACAGCGGGTAACGCAGCGCCTTAATCACCTTTTTTTGCAGTTTTTGTTGCGCCTCTTGTTGTTGGGCCAGTTGCAGGCAACAAGCGTCAAGATTGCCGGTCAGTTCCCCGATGGCGATCAACTGGCGGTAGATGAGCGGGAAAATGGCATGTTGTCCGGCGATAACGTCGGAGAAGGGTTGCCCCTGCCGTACCTGTTCGGTTATCTCGCGCAGCAGGCAGCGCCAGGCGGCAGACGGATGTTCCTCCGCCAGCAGTTGTAATCCGTTGACCAGCGGTAACCCGGCTTGCAGCAGGGTGGCGAGCTGGCGGGTGAATTGGATCATGGGTTCGCCACGCCAGTGGGCGGGGGAAATGCGTTTCCCGCTATTGATCTGGCAGGGCTGCAATCCCTGTTCAATAAGCCACTGGCTGACCCGTTGTTTTTCGTCGCTCATCCGTTCACCCAGGCGCAACTGGCCGTGCGGATCGACGGCTTGCCAAAGGAAAAGGCGTTGTGTTTTCACGGTGCGGCTCCGCTTTCGGCGGAGAAGCCGACAATGCGATATACCTCTTCCAGCGAAGTGAGGCCTTGAGAAACCAGCGTTAATCCAGCTTGCAGTAGCGTTATCTGCCCTTGTTGTCGGGCGATATCGGCCAGTCGATCGGGAGCTGCGCCCTGCAACAGACCGGCTTGCACTTCCGGTGTGATCATCAGCAGTTCATAAACCCCTGTACGGCCATAGTAACCGCTAAAACAGTGCTCGCATCCGTCAGCCTGCCAGGGGATCAGGGGAGTGGCCCAAATGGCGGCGGGAAAGTGCACTGGCTGGTTCTGTTGATAACGACAGTGGCTGCACAGTTTGCGTACCAGTCGCTGGGCGATAACCAGCTTCAGACAGGCGGCGATCAGATAACCCGGAATGCCCATATGGGTCAGGCGCGTCAGGGTTTCGCTGGTGGAATTGGTGTGCAGCGTCGAGAGGACCAAATGACCGGTCTGAGCGGCTTTCACTGCGATTTCCGCCGTTTCCCGGTCGCGGATCTCACCGATCATGATGACGTCCGGATCCTGGCGCAGCAAGGCGCGCAATACGCGAGAAAAATCCAACTCAGTCTTGGGGTTTATCTGGGTTTGATTAACACCGAACAGCGGGATTTCAATCGGGTCCTCGACGCTGCATAAATTGCTTTGCGCGTCATTCAATTGCCGCAGGCCGCTGTACAGCGTGACGGTTTTACCGCTGCCGGTCGGGCCAGTGACCAGGATCATGCCCTGCGGACAAGACAGAGCCTCAGCATACTGCGCCAGCGCCGTTTGGCTCATACCCAATTGATCCAACGGCAGCTCCTGGCGTTCGGTTTGCAGGATCCTCAGCACCACTTTCTCACCGTGCAGCGTCGGCAGGGTGGCGATGCGCATCGAGTAACCGGCGTTATCCAGTTGCACGCTGAGCTGCCCATCCTGCGGCAGGCGGCGCTCGGCGATATCCAACTGCCCCATGATCTTCAGCCGGGCGACAAGGGGGGCGGCAAGCGGGAAAGGCGGTGAAGCTACGGCCTGCAACACGCCGTCGATACGTAGCCGGATACGCAGTGTCTGCTGATAAGGTTCGAAATGAATGTCCGAGGCGCGTCGTTGCAGGGCGATGCGCAGCGTCTGGTTGATAAACTGCACCACGGGTGCGTCGTTGTCGTCATTCAACGAGGGCGCGTCCGGTTTGGCCTCCTGCGTGTTTTGCCCAAGCCGGTCGCCCTGCATCTGCCGGCGGTTCAGTTCCAGCTCCAACCGGGCCGCAGGCCACTGCTCAAGATGAATGCGTTTGCCGGTGGCGAAACGCAGGGCCGGCAGCAGCCCCTGCGGTACGTCAGCGCTCAGAGCCACGGTCAGGCTGTCGTCGTCTTCGCTGAGTGCCAGTGCTTGGTAGCGTTGGCACAGGGCGTGAATTTCATCGCTGATACCGATGCTCATTGCTACGCCCCCTTCGCCGTATCGTCAAAGCGGAAGACTTCCTGGCAGGTCTCCTGCAGATTGACGTTCTCGCTGGTGCACTGGCGTGTCCAGCGCGTCAGGCCGCTGGCGTTTTGGGTGGGGGTTAGCGCTACTGTCAGCCCTTGCAGCGTTTGCGTGCCGGTCAGTGTGATCACGCCCTGGCTGACCTTAACGGCGCTGACGTAACGTGAGGTGCCACCGGCAGGAATGCCTTTACTGCCGGCATTACAACCCGCTGGTGCGCCGCCATCAAGCACGCACAGCTCCACGGCCAGCTTGTAAGGCGTCATGACTTGCAGCATGTCAGTCATCGCCGCTTTCTGGATATAGCGTTGGTAGGCAGGTATGCCTATGGCGCTCAATATCGCGATAATGGCGATCACCACCATCAGTTCGATCAGAGTAAAACCGCGCTGTGTTTCCATTTGTTATTACCTCCTTGTGAATGTGGAGGTAACGGTAGCGGCTCAGGCGGCGGGCTTCTAGCGGGGAGTCAGCGCTCTGCGGCACGCTTCCATGGCAAGTTGTTCAGTTTGCAGCGGCATGAAAATAGTTGCGGCGGGGTTCGCAATGTTGACGCAAAAGCACCGCCCCAGTTTGCCAGGGCGGTGTGAATGGCAGAGATTATTTGAAGCGCATTGACAGATCGAGCGCGGTGACATGTTTGGTCAGCGCGCCAACGGAGATGTAGTCCACGCCGGTTTCGGCGAAGGTGCGCAGGGTTTCGCTGGTCACGTTGCCGGAGACTTCCAGCTGTGCGCGGCCTTGGGTTTGCGCCACGGCGGCACGCATCATCTCGACGCTGAAGTTATCCAGCATGACGATATCGGCGCCGGCGTCCAGCGCCTGCTGCAACTCCTCGAGGGATTCAACCTCCACCTCGACCGGCACATCGGCATGCAGCCAAAACGCTTTCTCGACCGCATTTTTGATCGAACCGGAGGCGATGATGTGGTTTTCCTTGATCAGGAAGGCATCGGATAGCCCCAACCGGTGGTTGCTGCCGCCGCCGCACAACACCGCATATTTCAGCGCGGTGCGCAGCCCTGGCAGCGTCTTGCGAGTATCCAGCAGGCGGGTTTGCGTCCCCTGCAACAGCGCCACATAACGGCGGACTTCGGTCGCTACGCCGGAAAGCGTCTGCACAAAGTTCAGCGCGGTGCGCTCGCCGGTCAGCAGCACCCGCGCCGGACCGCTCAGCTTGCACAGCGGCTGGTCAGGCACCAGGCTATCGCCATCCGCCACCAGCCATTCCACCTTCACCTGGTTGCCCAGTTGGATGAAGACCTCGCTCAACCAGCGTCGGCCGCAAAATACGCCGGGTTCACGGGTGATAATGGTGGCTTCTGCCTGCTTGTCGGCCGGTAACAATTGTGCGGTAATATCGCGGTCGGCATCGACTTCGCCTCCCAGGTCTTCGCGCAGCGCCTGGGCAACGGCATAGGGGATATCGCTTTCAATTCGTTCAAGAAGCTCGGTGCGGCGACTGTCGGCATCGTAGCGGCGTGTCGGCATGGAAAACTCCGAAATGGACGGTAAGATCGTAGGGGGAACATGCTACTCTGTTGCCGTGATAAGTACCACCGCAGAGAGGTGTCTGATGCAGTTAGAACATGGCTGGATTGTGGGGGTGAAACGGGTTGTTTCGCCGCATTGCGATCTTCGCCCGAATGATGAAGCCCCTTCGCTGTTGGTGATCCACAATATCAGCCTGCCGCCCGGCGAGTTTGGCGGCCCCTATATCGATCGGCTGTTTACCGGCACGCTCGATCCCGCAGAACACCCTTATTTTTCCGGTATCCATCAGCTTCGGGTTTCGGCGCATTGTCTGATCCGTCGCGAGGGTGAAATCATTCAGTATGTGCCGTTCGACAAGCGCGCCTGGCACGCCGGCGTTTCCGAGTATCAGGGGCGCGAACGCTGCAACGATTTTTCGATTGGCATTGAACTGGAAGGTACCGACCAACTGCCGTTCACGCCACAGCAATATCAGAGCCTGCAAGCGGTGACCGCGCTGCTAATCAGGTATTATCCGATGTCGGCGGCGAGCATTACCGGGCACAGTGACATTGCCCCTGGCCGCAAAACCGATCCAGGCCCGGCGTTTGACTGGGGTTTTTATCTGGCATCTCTGGAACAACCCGGCGAGCCCGATGGCGCTATGCTTGGGAAAATGGAAAGGGAGAGGAGTCGCTAATGACGCTGTTTACGCTGTTACTGGTTCTGGCGTGGGAACGTTTATTCAAGCTGGGGGAACACTGGCAGCTGGATCATCGCCTGGAAGTGGTCTTCCATCGGCTGCATCGAGTTTCGCTGGCGCAGACGCTGCTGCTGACCGTTGCCTGGATGGTGGTGGTGTGGGGCATTCTGTGGTTGGCTAACGGGCTGTTTTTCGGCGTGTTGACGCTGCTGCTGTGGATTATTATTGATTTGCTGTGTGTAGGCGCCGGTATCAAGCGCAAACACTATCGTGCCTACCTTAAGGCTGCACGGCAGGGAGATGCTCATGCCAGCGACCAGATGGCGGAGGAGCTGGCGCTGATCCACGGTTTGCCGGTGGATTGCAGCGAAGAGTTGCGCCTGCGCGAACTGCAAAATGCGCTGCTGTGGATTAACTTCCGTTATTATCTGGCACCGCTGTTTTGGTTTGTGGTGTGTGGGCCATACGGGCCAATCGCACTGGCGGGTTATGCTTTCCTGCGTGCTTATCAAACCTGGCTGGCGCGCCACAATACCCCGCTGGAGCGTTCGCAGTCCGGCATCGATCATCTGTTGCACTGGCTGGATTGGATCCCGGTGCGCCTGGCAGGCGTGGCCTACGCGCTGCTGGGGCACGGTGAAAAAGCCTTGCCGGCATGGTTTGCGTCGTTGGGCGATCGCCATACCTCGCAATATCAGGTACTGACTCGCCTGGCACAATTCTCTCTGGCGCGTGAGCCGCATCGGGACCCGGTGCAAACTCCACGTGCGGCGGTCACTCTGGCGCGTAAGGTGACGATGATTATTGTAGTGGTAGTGGCGCTGTTGACGATTTACGGTACCTTGCTCTAATTTTAATGATGAAAATAAAAACGGGCGCTCAGTTCACACTGGCGCCCGTTTTTGTTTGGCCGCGAACTATTACAGTTTGGCGAAGCAGCGGCGTGCAGCATCGATGGTGCGTTGAATGTCTTCCTTGCTGTGCGCAACGGACATAAAGCCGGCTTCAAAGGCGGAAGGCGCCAGATAAACCCCCTCATCCAGCATCAGGTGGAAGAAGCGCTTAAAGCGTTCCACATCGCACTGCATCACGTCCTGGTAGCAGGTCACCGCCGGTGCATCGGTAAAGAACAGGCCGAACATGCCGCCGACGTGGTTGACGACCAACGGGACGTTTTCTTCTTTGGCTGCGTCCAGCAGGCCTGCCGCCAGCATATCGGTCAACTCGGTCAGCGTCTGATGGATACCGACCTGCGAAACCTCGGTCAGGCAGGCATAACCGGCCGCCATCGCAATCGGGTTACCGGACAGCGTCCCCGCCTGATAGACCGGGCCGGTTGGCGCCAATGCCGCCATCACTTCGCGACGGCCGCCGAACGCGCCGACAGGCATGCCGCCGCCGATGATTTTGCCCAGACAGGTGAGGTCGGGTTTCACATCGTAATAGGCTTGCGCCCCGGCCAGCGCGACGCGGAAGCCGGTCATCACTTCATCGATAATCAGCAATGCGCCGTATTTGTCGCACAGCGCACGCAGGCCGGGCAGGAATTCCGGCAGCGGCGGCACGCAATTCATGTTGCCGGCAACCGGCTCGACGATGATGCAGGCGATCTCGGAAGGGTACTGCTCGAAAGCGGTGCGGACCGACTCCAGATCGTTGTAGGTGCAGGTCAGCGTGTGCTTGGCGAAATCGGCCGGCACGCCCGGCGAGTTCGGCTGACCCAGGGTCAGCGCGCCGGAACCGGCTTTTACCAGCAGGCAGTCTGCATGCCCGTGGTAGCAGCCTTCGAACTTGATGATTTTATCGCGGTTGGTATAGCCGCGTGCCAGGCGAATGGCGCTCATGGTGGCTTCGGTGCCGGAATTCACCATTCGCACCATATCCATGGTCGGCACCAGTTCGGTTACCAGCTCCGCCATTTTGACTTCCATCTCGGTGGGGGCGCCAAAACTCAGGCCGCGCTGTGCGGCTTCGATGACCGCGTTGCGGATCGCCGGGTGGTTGTGACCCAGCACCATTGGGCCCCAGGAACCGACGTAGTCGATATAGGCTTTGCCGTCGACGTCGAACAGGTAAGCCCCGTCTGCCCGCTCGATAAACAGCGGCACACCGCCAACGCCGCTGAATGCGCGCACCGGAGAGTTAACCCCACCTGGGATAACCTGTTGTGCCTGGGCATACAGACTTTCGGACTTGCTGTGTAAGCTCATAAATCGGCTCCTGGATTCTCTTTTGAATGATTTGACCGCGCTATTCTAGTGAAGTGTTCGCCGATATGAAACGATCACAGTCAGATACCTATTTTGGGATGGCACACCTTTGCCGCTATGTCGCCGGCACCCTTGACCGGGATCGTACCGGTGTTGGAGATGAGCGATAATTATCAGCGCATACTGCCAATGATCATTACCTGCTTTGGTGCTACGCTGGTGGCGCAGTTTCTCGGGGGTAAGCCGTTGTATTCGTCGATATTGGCCCGTACGTTGCGACGGCAGGAAGCGTTGCAGGCGCGTGAGGCGGCAGATAAAACAGGTAAAGAAAATACAACAAATGCGGTGAATACTTGAACGCAGCACTCAGGTATTGGATAATCAAAACATTAATCAGGCTGCCATTGTAGCGGCCTGATGCAGAACAATGTTGGGAGTAAAGAGTATGAGTGATGAAACAGCACTGCCCCTGCAATTTACCGAGGCAGCAGCAAGCAAGGTTAAGGTCCTGATTGCTGACGAAGAAAATCCGAATCTGAAGTTGCGGGTTTACATTACCGGTGGCGGCTGCAGCGGATTCCAGTACGGCTTCACTTTTGACGACAAGGTCAACGACGGCGATATGACCATCGAGAAGCAGGGCGTTGCGCTGGTGGTTGACCCGATGAGCCTGCAATATCTGGTGGGCGGTTCGGTCGATTATACCGAAGGGCTGGAAGGTTCACGTTTCGTGGTAACCAACCCTAACGCCAAAACCACCTGCGGCTGCGGTTCTTCGTTCAGCGTCTGATCCCGCCTGCAGCAGCATAAAACCCGCCAACCTCACCGGTTTGCGGGTTTTTTTATGGTCGCCATTTCACTCTGGCCCGAACCGGATCTGCATCGTTTCGATTGCGGCCGGCAATCGTTACTGTTCGAGGATAAACGCCGGCAGCTTCAGGTGCCAGCGGATGGCCGCCAGCCGGATCGCCAGCGTGATGCTCATGCCAAGCATCATCGCCTGCTGCAGCGGCATACCGAAGGTGGCGAAAGCGGTAACGTGGACGATACCGCCGACAATACAGGCGGTGGCGTAAACTTCGGTTCGCAGGATCATCGGAATTTCCCGCGCCAGGACGTCCCGGATAATACCGCCCCCAACCCCGGTAATGACGCCCATGCAGACCGCCACCAGCGGGCCGGTATCGGCGGCGAAGGCTTTATTGACGCCGATGCCGACGAACACCGCCAGCCCGACGGCATCCAGCACCGGCAGGATCCATTTCGGCAGGCGTCGCGGCTGGCGTACCAGCAGCAGCGTCAGCACGCAGGTTATCATCGCCACCACCAGATCGGTCGGGTCTTTCACCCAAAATACCGGGCCATTGGCCAGCGCCATATCGCGGATAGTGCCGCCGCCGACCGCCGTGACCACGCCGAGCACCAACACGCCGAACGGATCCATGCGCAGCTTGCCGGCCAGCAAGACGCCGGAAATAGCAAATACTGCGGTACCGAGAATATCCAGCCAAAACACCAACATCAGCGGAGTTCCGCCAGTTGGCTGCACAGTTGCTGTGCGGCCAGCATGATGCGCGGGCCGGCGCGGTTGAACCAGTCGCCGTTCAGCGCAACCACCGGCACTTGCAGCTGTGGCGCCCAAAAGGCCTTCACGCTGGCAATCTCTTTTGCCTCGCCGGTAATCACTATGGCCTGAGGTTGGCGGGCCAGCACCTGCTCACGGCTGATTTGCGGCCATGGCATGCGGCTGTCGGCAAAGATATTCTCCGCTCCGCACAGCGACAGCACCTGGCTTTGCAGGGTGGCGCCGGAGCTGGTGAACAGCGGCTGGGTGCCAAACTGCAACAAGACCCGGCGCGGCTGGTTGCGCGGGTATTTGGCTTTCAGCGCGGCGATCTGTCGGCGCAGGGTGCCCGCAGCCTGGTGTGCCTGCTCCGGATGCGGGCTGTATTTGGCCAGGTCATCCAGCGACTGGGCGATGTCATCGAGCGTGGTGGCATCCGCATAAAAAATCGGGATGCCGAAGGCGGCGAGCTGATCCAGTACCCGCTGCGGATTGCCGCCGCGCCAGGCGAGGATCAGATCCGGCTTCAGCGCCAGCACCCGCTCCAGGTTGATCCCCTGCCAGGACGCTACCTGTTCCAGCTTCTTGGCCGCCGGCGGGTAATCGGAGAAGGCGCTCACCGCCAGCAGGGTATCGCCCATGCCGGCGGCATAGGCAAGTTCGGTGGTATTGGGCGCCAGGCTGATCACGCGTTGAGCGGCACCGGCAGGCAGCGCCACCCAAAATGTCAGCAGCCACAGCAGGGCTGAAAAGCAGGGTTTCACATCAACCGCGCTTGGCCAGGGTTTGCAGCATCGCGTTGACCATCAGCGTTGATTGCTTGGCGGCCACGACAAGGAACTCGTCAAAGCTCATGTGCGATTCACTGTCGGCAACGTCAGAGATGGCGCGCACCACCACAAACGGCGTGCCGAACAGGTGGCAAACGTGGCCGACGGCGGCGGCTTCCATTTCAACCGCGGCAACGCTTGGGAAAGTGGTACGGATGCGTTCCAGCGGTTCTGCGCCGTTAATGAAGGCGTCGCCGCTGCAGATCAGGCCGCGCACCGCGTTCAGATCCAACTGCTTGATGCAGCTTTCCGCCAGCGCGATCAGCGCTTCGTCCGCCACGAACGCCGCCGGGCAGCCGGCCATCTGGCCTGGCTCGTAACCAAAGGCGGTGACGTCGGCGTCGTGATAGCGCACCTCTTCGGAAACCACGATATCGCCCACTTTCAGCGTGGCGGCCAGGCCACCGGCGGAACCGGTGTTGATCACCAGATCCGGCTTGCAGTGTTCCAGCAGCAGGGTGGTGCCCAGTGCCGCAGAAACTTTACCGATACCGGATTTCAGCAGTGCCACGTCAACGCCGCCGATTTGGCCGGTATAAATTTCACAACCCGCGCGTTGAATGGCCTGACGGTTTTCAATTTGTTCGCGCAGCAGGGTAACTTCCTGCTCCATGGCGCCGATGATGCCTACTTTCATAAATAACACTCGCTGATTGGGTGTGGGAATTGCGTCATAGTCTATCATGGCTCTCATAGAGAGATAATCCGTTGCATATGCCGTCGGGAATTGTTATCACGGGGGCTGGGCGCAACGGAGGAGAAACAGATGTCCGGGATCGACTTTAAGCAAAAAATCAGTTTCCAGCGGCCTTTCAGCAAGCCTATTGAAGCTGAGGAAGAATATGACATCGTGCGGCAGTTTGAGAGCGATCGCGGGCGTATTGTCAATTCGGCCGCCATTCGCCGTCTGCAGCAAAAAACCCAGGTGTTCCCTCTGGAGCGCAACGCCGCGGTGCGCAGCCGTCTGACGCACTCGATGGAGGTGCAGCAGGTCGGGCGGCATATTGCCAAAGAGATCCTCAACCGTTTCAAACAGGAACGGCGGATCGACGCGCTCGGTCTGACCAAATTACTCGATCCTTTTGAAAGCATAGTTGAAATGTCCTGCCTGATGCATGACATCGGCAACCCGCCGTTTGGGCACTTCGGCGAGTCGGCGATTAACGACTGGTTTGCCCAGCGGCTCGATCCCGCCAGCTGCGGAATCGAGCCCGCCAGCAACGATCGTTGCCAGATCGGCGTGCTGCGCCTGCATGAAGGCGAAGGCGATCTCAACCGCCTGCGCAGTCGCATCCGCCACGATCTCAGCCATTTCGAGGGCAATGCCCAGGCGATTAGGCTGGTGCATACGTTACTGAAGCTCAACCTGACCTATGCGCAGGTGGGCTGCATTCTGAAATATACCCGTCCGGCGTATTGGGCCAGCGAGATCCCCGCCAGCCACAGCTACCTGATGAAAAAACCGGGCTTTTATCTGGCGGAAGAGGCATTTGTCGATCGCTTGCGGCGCGAGCTGAATATGGGCGAGTTCGATCGTTTCCCGCTGACTTATATCATGGAGGCGGCGGACGATATTTCTTACTGCGTCGCCGATCTGGAAGACGCGGTGGAAAAAAACATTTTCACCGTTGAACAACTTTATCAGCATTTAACCCAGGAATGGGGCGAGGTATCGCCGGGCGATTTGTTTGATAAAACCGTGGCCAGCGCTTTTCGCAAGATCGATCGCGGCGGCGCGCGGCGCAGCAGCGAAGATCAGTTCTTCATGTATTTGCGGGTGTTCACCGTGGCGCGGCTGGTGCCGCATGCGGCGCAGCGTTTTATTGATAATCTGGATGCGGTTTATCAGGGCAACTTTAATCAGGCGTTGCTGGAAGACTCCAGCCCGGCGTATCAACTGCTGAAGATCTTCAAGAATGTGGCCTTCAAGCACGTGTTCAACCACCCCGAAGTGGAGCAGCTTGAGCTGCAGGGTTACCGGGTGATCAGCGGCTTGCTGGACATCTACAGCCCCTTGCTGGCGATGTCGCTGGCGGATTTTACCCAGCTGGTGCAGGAAGACAGCCATCGCGCTTACCCGATCGAAACGCGGCTGTTCCACAAGCTCTCCACCAAACATCGGTTGGCGTATGTCGAAGCGGTTGAAGGGTTGCAGCACCTGTCGCCGGAGCAACAGGCGATCCGGGAATACTATTTCCGCGCACGTTTGCTGCAAGATTATATCAGCGGCATGACCGATCTTTATGCCTACGACGAATATAGAAAATTAATGGCAGCTGAATAATTCATTCAGTTAATAAATATTATTTGAACGCTTGCGTTGCAGGTCACAGTGAATATTTCGAGTTTTGTAAAGACGGACAATATTTGTTTACTATTACCAATAACCTGCGCCGGAACTTCGGGCTATTAATAAGCTCTGACTATGCACAAAGAACGCAATACTTTCTGAACGACTTTATAAGAGACACACAGATGAAAAAAACCGCATTAGTTCTTAGCGCCCTGGCTTTCAGTATTGGTATGGCAATGGGCCCGATGACGGCCGGCGCCGCAGAAACCGCCTCTTCAAGCACCCAACAACTGCCCAGCCTGGCGCCGATGCTGGAAAAAGTGATGCCCTCCGTGGTGAGCATTAACGTTGAAGGCAGCACCACCGTCAATGCGCAGAAGATGCCGCCGCAGTTCCAACAGTTCTTCGGCGAAGATTCGCCTTTCTGCCAGGACGGTTCGCCGTTCCAGGCTTCGCCGATGTGTCAGGGCGGTGGGCCGGGGGCGCCTGGCCAAGGCAGCCAGGAAAAATTCCAGGCGCTGGGCGCCGGGGTGGTGATTGATGCCGCCAAGGGCTATGTGGTGACCAATAACCACGTGGTAGATAATGCCAACAAAATTCAGGTGCAACTGAGCGACGGCCGCAAGTTTGACGCCAAGGTGATAGGCAAGGATCCGCGTTCCGATATCGCGTTGATCCAACTGAAAGACTTTAAAAACCTGACGGCAATCAAGATGGCGGATTCCGAGCAACTGCGCGTCGGCGATTACACCGTGGCGATCGGCAACCCGTACGGATTAGGCGAAACCGCGACTTCCGGTATCGTTTCCGCCCTGGGCCGCAGCGGGTTGAATATCGAAAACTACGAAAACTTTATCCAGACCGATGCGGCGATTAACCGCGGTAACTCCGGTGGCGCGCTGGTTAACCTGAACGGTGAACTGATCGGCATTAACACCGCGATCCTGGCGCCGGACGGCGGCAACATCGGCATTGGTTTCGCCATCCCGAGCAACATGGTGAAAAACCTGACGGCGCAAATGGTTGAGTTCGGCCAGGTGAAACGCGGCGAGCTGGGCATTATGGGCACCGAGTTGAACTCTGAACTGGCGAAAGCGATGAAGGTGGACGCCCAGCGCGGTGCCTTTGTCAGCCAGGTGATGCCGAAATCCTCCGCCGCCAAGGCGGGCATCAAGGCCGGTGACGTTATCGTCACCATGAACGGTAAAGCCATCTCCAGCTTTGCCTCGTTCCGTGCGGAAATCGGTACGCTGCCGGTCGGCAGCAAAATGTCGCTGGGCATCATCCGCGACGGCAAACCGGTCACCGTGGACGTCACGCTGGAGCAAAGCGCCCAGACTCAGGTTGAGTCCGGCAATATCTACACCGGCATTGAAGGGGCCGAACTGAGCAATGCCCAGGTCGGCAGCCAGAAAGGCGTGAAGGTGGATAACGTCAAAGCCGGCAGTGCCGCTGCGCGCATCGGCCTGAAAAAAGGCGATATTATCCTCGGGGTTAACCAGCAGCCTATCCAGAACCTGGGCGAACTGCGCAAAATTCTCGACAGCAAGCCATCAGTGCTGGCGTTGAACATCCAACGCGGCGATACCCAGCTGTATCTGTTGATGCAGTAATTTCTTCCCGGTCTCCGCTCTCAAGGCACGCCACGGCGTGCCTTTTTTATGTCATGAAAACTGTGAACCTTGCCGCAACTTCAGCAATGGTCACCAAGCTTTGTGCAACTGCACAATGTGCCAGAGGATCGCCGTCGGTATGCTGAAGAATTGGCACCTTTCCGGGCAGGAGAAAACGGCATGTCGGAATACCATCTCGATGGCAAACTGGCGCAAGAGATCGTTGCGCGCACCATGCAGATCATCGACAGCAATGTCAATGTCATGGACGCGCGCGGCAAGATTATCGGCAGCGGCGATCGTGAGCGGGTGGGGGAACTGCACGAAGGTGCGCTGCTGGTGCTGTCACAGGCGCGGGTGGTGGATATTGACGAAGCGGTGGCGCGTCACCTGCATGGCGTGCGCCCCGGCGTTAACCTGCCGCTGCGCATTGACGGGCGCATCGTCGGGGTTATCGGCCTGACCGGCAATCCTGGCCAGCTGCGGCAGTATGGCGAGCTGGTCTGCATGACCGCCGAAATGATGCTGGAGCAGGCTCGGCTGTTGCATATGCTGGCGCAGGACAGCCGGCTGCGGGAAGAATTGGTGCTGAACCTGATCCGTACCGACGAACTCACTCCGGCGCTGATGGAGTGGGCGAAGCGGCTGGGGATCGATCCCAACCAGCCGCGGGTCGCGGCGGTGGTGGAGGTGGACAGCGGCCAGCTTGGCGTAGACAGTGCAATGGCCGAACTGCAGCAATTGCAGACGCTGCTGACCATGCCGGAGCGCGACAACCTGATCGCCATCGTTTCGTTGAGCGAAATGGTGGTGCTGAAACCTGCGCTCAATGGCCATGGGCGCTGGGATGCGGAAGATCACCGGCGACGGGTGGATAACCTGTTGTCGAGGATGAATGAGAGCAGCCGGCTGCGGGTGCGCATCGCACTCGGCAATTACTTCACCGGACCGGGCAGCATCGCCCGCTCCTATCGCACCGCGCGCACCACCATGATGGTCGGCAAGCAGAGGATGGGGGATCAACGCACTTATTACTATCAGGATCTGATGTTGCCGGTATTGCTGGATAGCCTGCGCGGCGGCTGGCAGGCAGATGAGCTGGCCCGCCCGTTGATGAAGCTCAAGGCGATGGACGGCAACGGCCTGCTGCGCCGTACGCTGGCTGCCTGGTTCCTGCATAACGTACAACCGACCGTCACCGCCAAGGCACTGTATATTCATCGTAATACGCTGGAGTATCGGCTCAACCGCATTGCAGAACTGACCGGGTTGAACCTCGCCAGTTTTGACGATCGTCTGCTGTTGTATATCGGGTTGCAACTGGATGCTGACGCCTGATCTAGGTCACCGGTGCCGGATTAAATACCGCCAGCGCGTTATGCAGCCCCCATTGATCCGACCAGGTTTTCTTGCGCCCGCTGGCGATATCCAGAATCAGTTCAAACAGTTGCCAGCCCACCTGTTCAATAGTGGCTTCGCCGGTAGCGATAGTGCCGGCGTTGATGTCCATTAAATCGTACCAGCGATCCGCCAGCGCGCTGCGGGTCGCCATTTTAATCACCGGCACGGCGGTCAGGCCGTAGGGCGTACCGCGTCCGGTGGTGAAGACCTGGATAGTGATGCCGGAGGCCAACTGCTGGGTGCCGCAGACAAAGTCGCTGGCGGGCGTGGCGGCGTAGATCAGGCCGCGCTTGGTGGGGCGCTGGCCGGGGGACAGTACCTCTACAATAGCGCTGGTACCTGATTTGGCGATCGACCCCAATGCTTTTTCCACCACGTTGGCCAACCCGCCTTTTTTATTGCCCGGAGACGGATTGGCGCTGCGATCGCTTTGCCCGGCCTCGAGATAGGCATCGTACCAGGCCATCTCCTCCAGCAAGCGCTTGCCAACCTGTTCATCCGCCACTCTCGGCGTCAGCAGATGCACCGCATCGCGCACTTCAGTGACTTCAGAGAACATCACCGTCGCGCCGCAACGTACCAGCAGATCGGAAGCGAAACCTACCGCCGGGTTGGCCGTCACGCCGGAAAACGCATCGCTGCCGCCGCACTGCATGCCGACCACCAATTCTGAGGCTGCGCAGCTTTCGCGCTGGCGGCGATTCAGGCGTTGAAGGTGGCGCTCGGCGAGCGTCAGGATGTCGTCAACCATCGATCTGAAACCCCGATGCTTTTCGTCTTGCAAACGGACAATCTGGCCCTCGTCGAGCGAGATCGCCTGCACGTCCGGTGTGCCCTGCAACAGGCGCTCCGGCTGCAGTTTTTCACAGCCCAGGCCGACCACCATCACCTCGCCGCCAAAATTGGGATTCAGCGCCAGATTGTGGATAGTGCGGATCGGCACCACCGCCGCCGGTGCGTTGATCGCCACGCCGCAACCGTAAAGATGGTTGAGGCCGACCACGCCATCCACATTGGGGTAGCGCGGCAGCAGATCGCGTTCAATGATTTTCACCACGTAGTCAACCACGCCGGCGACACACTGCACGCTGGTGGTAATGCCGAGCAAGTTTTTGGTGCCGACGCTGCCGTCGGCGTTGCGGTAGCCCTCGAAGCGGTAACCCTCGAGTGGCGGTAGCGGGGCGGGAACCTTATTGGCCAGTGGCAGGCGCTGCAGCTCGGGGGCCTCCGGCAGCGATACCAGCGATTCGTCGATCCAGCAGCCGCGCAAAATGGCACGTTGCGCATGACCGATGATCTCGCCGTAGCGGACAATCTCGCCGCCGGCGGCAATGTTTTTCAGCGCTACCTTGTGCCCCTGCGGTACATGTTCCAGCAATTGCAGCCCGCAGGGAAATAATGCGCCTTTCGGCAAGCCGCGATCGTTTACCACGATGGCGACATTATCCGAGTCGTGAACCTTAATATAAAGCGGCCTCTCGTTTATATCGGACATGCTTATTATCCTGAGTCGATTTATTTTGGGTAGGCTGTAGGTAATAACCGGCACGGTTGCTCATTAAACAGTATATGTGCGGTACGGCCGAGGGGCATTATGCAAATGACCGGGATTAGCGGGCATTCGGCATGGATTCTTTGGCATCGGACCAGTCTGCTGTGAGGCGGCTCACGGATACCCCTTCACTTCCAGGCGGCGGCCGGGTTGCAGATTGAACGCCAGAGGGCAGGAAAGCTTCATGGGCGGCGTTTCGTGAGCCAGTCGCCACTGCATTGGGCAAATGCCATAAATTACCCGCGATATCCCCGTAATCCTTGTTGTATTGCCTGATGAGATATGAATTTACGGCGCATATACTTTTCTGCGTAGTGAAATTCATTGGATTTAAATATTGTCGCTGGCGTATTAACCGCACCGCTCATTGTTGGCGCAATCTAATTTAATCGATTTCGTTCTGAGATATTTACATGCCCGTTGTATTTCAATTGCATGAAATGTGCGAATGGCCGATTGGCGGCCACTTGAAATCCATAGGGGATATATCTGTGGTTCAGGATGAATATAGCAAGCCGCTATCATTCAGGAGAACACAATGTCTACCATCAGCTCCGCAACGAGTTCGATTAAAAGAACCCATGCGCGTTACTGGATCGTGGTGATGCTGTTTATCGTTACCTCGTTCAACTACGGCGATCGCGCCACCCTGTCGATCGCCGGCTCGTCGATGGCCAAGGATATCGGTCTGGATCCCGTTGGGATGGGCTATATCTTCTCGGCTTTCTCATGGGCTTACGTCATCGGCCAGATCCCCGGCGGCTGGTTGCTCGACCGCTTCGGATCGAAGCGCGTCTATTTCTGGAGCATCTTCATTTGGTCGCTGTTCACCCTGTTGCAGGGATTCGTGGATATCTTCAGCGGCTTTGGCATCGTGGTGGCGCTGTTCGCCCTGCGTTTCCTGGTAGGGCTGGCGGAAGCGCCGTCCTTCCCCGGCAACAGCCGCATTGTAGCCGCCTGGTTTCCGGCGCACGAGCGCGGTACGGCGGTGTCGATCTTTAACTCGGCGCAATATTTCGCCACGGTGATCTTCGCGCCGATCATGGGTTGGCTGACCCACGCTGTGGGCTGGTCGCACGTGTTCTTCTTTATGGGCGGGCTTGGCATCGTGCTCAGCTTTATCTGGCTGAAAGTGCTCCATAATCCCAAAGAGCATCCCGGCGTAAACCAGGCCGAGCTGGACTATATCGAGGCCGGCGGCGCGCTGATCAACATGGATCAACCGCGGTCGCAGCAGGTGAAGGCGAAGGGCGAGAAGTGGCACCAGATCAAACAGCTGTTGCAGTCGCGCATGATGGTCGGGGTGTATATCGGCCAATACTGCATTAACGCACTGACCTATTTTTTCATCACCTGGTTCCCGGTCTATCTGGTGCAGGCGCGCGGCATGTCGATCCTTAAGGCCGGGATGGTGGCTTCGGTGCCGGCCATCTGCGGTTTTGTCGGCGGCGTGCTCGGCGGCGTGATCTCCGATTACCTGATGCGCCGCACGCAGTCACTGACCTTCGCCCGCAAGGCACCGATTGTGCTGGGGATGCTGCTGTCGATGTCGATGGTGTTTTGCAACTACGTCGACACCGAATGGATGGTGGTCGGCATCATGGCGCTGGCGTTCTTCGGCAAAGGGGTGGGGGCGCTCGGCTGGGCGGTTATGGCGGATACCGCGCCAAAAGAGATCAGTGGCCTGAGCGGCGGGCTGTTCAATATGTTCGGCAACGTCTCCGGCATCGTCACGCCGATCGCTATCGGCTACATCATCGGCACCACGGGATCCTTTAACGGTGCGCTGGTGTATGTCGGTATCCACGCCCTGCTGGCGGTGGCGAGCTACCTGTTCATTGTCGGCGAAATCAAACGCATCGAATTGAAACCCTTGCACGGGTGAGGAAATGAGCATGAGCAACACGCAAAGCACGCCGGTGATCACCGAAATGCGCGTGATCCCGGTGGCCGGGTACGACAGCATGCTGCTGAATATCGGTGGCGCGCACGGAGCCTGTTTCACCCGCAACATCGTGGTGCTGACCGACAGCGCAGGCCATACCGGCGTAGGGGAGGCACCGGGCGGCGAAGTGATTTATCGCACGCTGATGGGGGTTATTCCCCGGGTCATCGGCCAGCAGGTTGCGCGCATGAACCGGTTGATACACGACATTCACAGCGGCAATCAGGAAGCCGATTTTAACGCCTTCGGCCAGGGGGCCTGGACCTTTGAACTGCGGGTGAACGCGGTGGCGGCTTTGGAGGCCGCGCTGCTCGATCTGCTCGGCCAGTTCCTCGGCGTGCCGGTGGCGGAGTTGCTCGGCCCCGGCAAGCAGCGTGACGAGGTGGCGGTGCTTGGTTACCTGTTTTATATCGGCGACGCCGGGAAAACGGATTTGCCCTATCAACCCGCTCAACGCGGCCGGCACCCCTGGTACCAACTGCGACATCAGCAGGCAATGGATACGCCGGCGATCGTCGAACTGGCCGCGGCAGCCAGGGATCGTTACGGTTTCCGGGATTTCAAGCTGAAAGGCGGCGTGTTGCCGGGCGAACGGGAAATTGACGCGGTGTGCGCCCTGGCGAAGCATTTCCCGGATGCCCGCATTACCGTTGATCCCAATGGCGCCTGGCTGCTCGACGAGGCTATCGCCTTGTGCAAGGGCATGCAGGGCATTCTGAGCTATGCCGAGGATCCTTGCGGTGCCGAACAGGGGTTCTCCGGTCGTGAAGTGATGGCGGAGTTCCGCCGCGCCACCGGCTTGCCGGTCGCCACTAACATGATCGCCACCAACTGGCGCGAGATGTGCCATGCGGTGATGCTGCAAGCGGTGGATATTCCCCTGGCGGATCCGCATTTCTGGACCCTGCACGGCGCGGTGCGGGTAGCCCAGCTGTGCAACGATTGGGGGCTGACCTGGGGCTGCCATTCCAATAATCACTTCGATATTTCGCTGGCGATGTTTACCCATGTCGGCGCCGCCGCACCCGGTAATCCCACCGCCATCGACACCCATTGGATCTGGCAGGAAGGCCAGCACCTGACGAAAAACCCGCTGCAGATCGTCAACGGCCGCATTGCCGTGCCGGATCGACCGGGGCTGGGGGTTGATCTGGATTGGGCCGCGCTGGAACAGGCGCATCGGTTGCACCAGCAACTTCCGTCAGGCGCTCGCAACGACGCGGTTGCCATGCAGTACCTGGTTCCGGGCTGGCAGTTCGATGCCAAACGCCCGGCCTTTGGCCGCTGATTTTTCTTAAAGGATAACCTTATGATTTCACTCAGTACCGCAGCCAAAATAACCGCCATGCAGATCGTGCCGGTCGCCGGCCATGACAGCATGCTGCTAAACCTGAGCGGCGCTCATGCGCCATTTTTTACGCGTAACATCGTGATCCTGCAGGATAATGCCGGCCACACCGGCGTGGGCGAAGTGCCGGGTGGCGAGAAAATCCGCCACACGCTGGAAGAGGCCCGGTCGTTGGTGGTGGGCAAAACCTTGGGGGAATACAAAAACGTGATGGCGGCGGTACGCAGCCGCTTTGCCGAGCGTGATGCCGGTGGGCGTGGTCTGCAAACCTTCGATCTGCGTACCACCATTCACGTGGTGACCGGCATTGAGGCGGCGATGCTGGATTTGCTCGGGCAGTTTCTCGACGTGCCGGTAGCGGCGCTGCTCGGGGACGGCCAGCAGCGCGACTCGGTGGAAATGCTCGGCTATCTGTTCTACCTCGGTGATCGCAACAAGACGCCGCTGGCATATCGCAGCCAACCGGATGAGCGCTGCGACTGGTACCGACTGCGGCATGAAGAGGCGCTGACGCCGGCGAGTGTGGTGCGGCTGGCAGAGGCGGCCTATGAAAAATACGGTTTCAACGATTTCAAGCTCAAGGGCGGGGTGCTGGCCGGGGAAGAAGAAGCCGAGGCGGCGACCGCGCTGGCCGAGCGTTTTCCGCAGGCGCGCATTACCCTTGATCCCAACGGTGCCTGGTCGCTGGACGAAGCGGTTTCCCTTGGCAGGCAGCTGCGCAACGTGCTGGCTTATGCAGAAGATCCCTGCGGCGCCGAGCAAGGGTTCTCCGGCCGCGAGGTGATGGCGGAGTTTCGCCGCGCCACCGGCTTGCCGACCGCCACCAACATGATCGCGACCGACTGGCGGCAGATGGGCCATACGCTGCAATTGCAGTCGGTGGACATTCCGCTGGCGGACCCGCATTTTTGGACGATGCAAGGCTCGGTGAGGGTGGCGCAAATGTGCCACGAGTTCGGGCTGACCTGGGGTTCTCACTCCAATAATCACTTTGATATTTCGCTGGCGATGTTTACTCATGTCGCCGCCGCCGCGCCGGGCAAAATCACCGCTATCGATACCCATTGGATCTGGCAGGAGGGCGATCAGCGCCTGACCCGCGAACCCTTGCAGATTGTCGGCGGCCGCATTGAGGTGCCGAAGAAACCGGGGCTGGGCATAGAACTGGATCGCGATCGGTTGATGAAGGCCCATGAGCTGTACAAGGCCAACGGATTGGGCGCCCGAGACGATGCTCAGGGCATGCAATATCTGGTGCCGGGCTGGGTCTTTGATCCCAAGCGCCCATGCCTGGTGCGTTAAGGCCCCGGTGCATAACATTTCAATCTTAACCCAAGGAAACGCCATGAAGACTAGCCTTCTCCCCAACCGCTTCCGCCAGTCCCTGTTGCAGGGCGAAACCCTGATTGGCTGCTGGTCGGCGCTGGGCAACCCGATATCTACCGAGGTACTGGGGCTGGCCGGTTTCGACTGGCTGGTGCTGGACGGCGAGCATGCGCCTAACGACATCACCACTTTCGTGCCGCAACTGATGGCGTTGAAAGACAGCGACAGCGCGGCGGTGGTGCGGCCGCCGTGCAACGAACCGGTGATTATCAAGCGCCTGCTGGATATCGGTTTTTACAACTTCTTGATCCCCTTTGTGGAAAACGCGGAACAGGCGCGGCTGGCGGTAGCTTCCACCCGTTATCCGCCGGCGGGCATTCGCGGCGTGTCGGTCTCTCATCGCAGCAACGGTTACGGCACGGTGGCGGATTATTTCACCACCATCAACGACAACATCAGCGTACTGGTCCAGATAGAAAACCAGGCCGGGGTGGATAACCTGAATGAGATTGCCGCCGTGGACGGCGTTGACGGCATCTTTGTCGGGCCAAGCGATTTATCGGCGGCACTCGGCTACCTCGGCCAGCCCAATCACCCGCAGGTGCAGGCGGCGATCCGCCATATCTTTGAATGCGCCAAGGCGCACGGCAAACCGAGCGGCATACTGGCGCCGGCGGAGGCCGATGCGCGCCGATACCTGGAATGGGGGGCCACGTTTGTCGCTGTTGGGAGCGATCTTGGGGTGTTCCGCGCGGCCACCCAAGCGCTGTGCGATCGGTTTAAAAAGTAACGTTCTGCTTTCCACTTTGCAAAGAGGTTAACCGCATGAAAATTGGATTTATTGGCTTGGGTATCATGGGCAAACCCATGAGTAAAAATTTGCTGAAAGCCGGTTATTCGCTGGTGGTGCTCAATCATCATCCCCAGACCACCGCCGAGCTGGTTGCGTTGGGCGCCACCGCCGCCGAGACGCCGAAAGCGGTGGCTGAGCAAAGCGATATCCTGATCACCATGCTGCCGAATTCGCCGCAGGTGCAAGAGGTTGCATTGGGCAAGGACGGCATTATCGAAGGCGCCAGACCGGGCAGCGTGCTTGTCGACATGAGCTCGATTGCGCCGCTTGCCAGCCGTGAAATCAGCGCCGCGCTGGCGGAAAAACAGATTGCCATGCTGGACGCGCCGGTCAGCGGCGGCGAGCCGAAGGCCATCGACGCGACCTTGTCGGTCATGGTCGGCGGCGACAAGGCGGTATTTGAGCGCTGCCTGCCGGTCATGAAGGCGATGGCCGGTTCGGTCGTGCACACCGGGGAAATCGGGGCCGGGAATGTCACCAAGCTGGCGAATCAGGTGATTGTGGCGCTGAACATCGCCGCGATGTCCGAAGCCCTGGTGCTGGCAACCAAGGCGGGCGTCAACCCGGATCTGGTCTATCAGGCCATTCGCGGCGGGCTGGCCGGCAGCACGGTGCTGGACGCCAAAGCGCCGATGGTGATGGATCGCAATTTTAAGCCGGGCTTTCGCATTGAGCTGCATATCAAGGATTTGGCCAACGCGCTGGATACCTCGCACGGCGTCGGCGCACCGTTGCCGCTCACCGCCGCAGTAATGGAAATGATGCAGGCGCTGCGGGCCGACGGGCTGGGGGCGGCGGATCACAGTGCGCTGGCCTGCTATTATGAGAAATTAGCCAAGGCGGAAGTGAGCCGATAGGGGCCGTCTGGTCAGGTGAGCAGGCTCAGCCTCTGCCGAGGGTGCCGATGCGCCGGTTGGCGAATCAAAGGACGAGTGCAGTCGAGGAAACGGACCGTATATGAAAATAGTGATCGCGCCGGACTCATACAAAGAAAGTCTGTCGGCACTGGAAGTGGCGACCCAGATTGAAGCGGGCTTTCGCGAGATATTTCCTGATGCCGAGTACATCAAACTGCCGGTAGCCGACGGTGGGGAAGGTACGGTGGAGGCGATGGTTGCCGCTACCGGCGGGCGTAAAGTGGATGTCGACGTCACCGGGCCGCTGGGCGTAAAAGTGCAGGCCTTTTTCGGCCTGTCCGGCGATGGGCAAAGCGCCTTTATCGAGATGGCCGCCGCCAGCGGATTGGAGTTGGTGCCGGGGCGGCAGCGCAACCCGCTGAACACCACCTCTTATGGTACCGGCGAACTGATCCGTTCGGCGCTGGATCACGGCGTAAAACATTGCATTATCGGCATCGGCGGCAGTGCCACCAACGACGGCGGCGCCGGCATGGTACAGGCGCTGGGGGCGAGGTTGCTGGATAAAAACGGCGACGACATTGGCTTTGGCGGTGCGCAGTTGGAACGCCTCGTCGCGATCGACGTCAGCGGGCTGGATGCGCGCATTGCCCAGTGCAAATTCGAGGTCGCTTGTGACGTCACTAACCCGTTAACCGGCAAAGAGGGCGCCTCGGCGATTTTCGGCCCGCAGAAAGGGGCGACGCCGCAGATGGTGGCGCAACTTGATCGCTGTCTGCTGCACTATGCGCAGGTGATCGCACAGGATATGGCGATTGAGGTGGGCGGGGTGCCCGGTGCGGGTGCGGCCGGCGGTATGGGGGCGGCGCTGTTGGCGTTCTGCCATGCCGATCTGCGTCAGGGGATTGAGATCGTCACCGAAGCGTTGGGGCTGGACGCATTGGTGCGCGACGCAACGCTGGTGATCACCGGCGAAGGGCGCATCGACAGTCAGAGCATCAACGGCAAGGTGCCTATCGGCGTGGCGCGCGTCGCCAAACGCTACAACAAGCCGGTGATCGGCATCGCCGGCAGCCTGACGGCCGACGTCGGGGTGGTGCATCAGCACGGGTTGGATGCGGTGTTCAGCGTGCTGTACAGCATCTGCACGCTCGAGGAAGCGCTGGAGAATGCCGCCGACAACGTGCGCATGACCGCACGCAATATTGCGGCGACCATAAGGCTGTCGCAGCTGATATAGGCTCCGCCAATGCTGCTGAGGGGTAACCCTCAGCTTGTCGTTGGGCGATCGTTCTCCAGATGGCTGCGGGCCGCCTGGCTCACCAGCTCGATCTCATCCAGCAGTTCCAGCCATTCCGGCTCCAGCTCCTCGTTGCCGACGCCCTTGCGCAACTGCTGTTCAAGGTAGAAGCACAGCTGCTTCAGGCGCGGCACGCCACTGTAGCTGCAACTGCCGTGCAATTTATGGATCAAATCGAGAATGCTGTCGTCTGGGGTGCCGTCCAGTACCGCCTGCACCCGTTCGCTGACTTGCGGCAGGAAGTCGAGCAGCATCTGCAGCAGGTCGTGCGCCAAATCCTGTTTGTTCGCCGCCTGGCGCAGCGCCAGCGGCCAGTCTAACGACAGCAACGGCTCGGCGGCCGGTTCGCCGCTGTAATAACGGGCCAGCACGCGGGTCAGCATAGCTTCGTCAATCGGCTTGGCCAGATAATCGTCCATTCCCGCTTGCAGCAAATGCTCGCGCTCGCCGCTCACCGCATGGGCGGTAACCGCGACGATCGGCGTAGAGTTGTGGTGCGGCAGTTGGCGGATCAGTTCGCTGGTGCGGATACCGTCGATATTCGGCATTTGGATATCCATCAGGATCAGATCCAGCACGTTATCGCGCGCCAGCGCCAGCGCCTCTTCCCCGCTTTCGCACAGCAGGGTCTTTTCCACCTGCTCGGCCAACAGGGTGCCGATCAGCTTCAGGTTGGCCGGGTTGTCGTCGACCGCCATCACCGTCAGCGGCAGGCGTTTGCGTTCCGGCGCGGCGAGCAGGCGTTGCGGGGGTTCCATGCGCAGCAGCGGGAACAGGCGGTTGCTGGTGATCGGTTTGATCAGGCAGCCGATAGCGCCCTGTTGTTTAAGCTGTTCGGCGTTGATCTGCGACTGGCAGGGCAGCGCCAAAATCACCCGACCGGCGATATTCAGCGCCGCTTTCAGCTTGCTTTCGTGCTGTGCCAGGTTATCGCGGAACGGGATCGGGACTCCCACCAGCAGGAAGTCGTAATCCTTTTTCGGTAACTGGGCCAGCGTAGGCGAATGGGTGATCACCAGCGAGGTTACGCTCAGCATGTTGAGCGTGGCTTCCGCCGCCATCGGGTTGGCCTCGATATACCCCAGCGTCTTGCCGCGCAGGTCCGGCAGGCTTGACGGCAGCGACAGCATGCCTTCGTGCAACTCAAGCGTGATATGGAACCAGAAGGTCGAACCGCGGTTCAACTGGCTGTGGAAGCAGATATCGCCGCCCATCTCTTTCACCAGTTTTTGGGTGATCACCAACCCCAGACCGGTGCCGCCGTGGCGGCGCGAAATGCTGGCGTCCGCCTGACGGAACGCCTGGAACAACTGCGACTGCTGCCGTTCGGAGATGCCGATGCCAGTGTCATGGATTTGCACTTCAAGCTCGACCTGGCGATCTTGCAGGCCACGCAACTCGACGCGGATATCGATGTTGCCGGTTTCGGTAAATTTGATCGCGTTGCCCAGCAGATTGGTGATGATCTGTTGCAGCCGCAACGAGTCGCCGATCACTTGCTCCGGCACGTCGTTATGCACGTCCAGCGTCAGTTCCAGCCCTTTCTCGTGGGCGCTGGGCGCCAGCAACACAATCACTTCGTCCAGCGTTTCACGCAGCGAGAACGGAATGTGTTCCAGCACCAGCTTGCCGGCTTCCAGCTTGGAGAAGTCCAGCACGTCGTTGATGATGGTCAGCAGGTTGTTGGCCGAGCGTTCGATGGTTTGCAGATAATCGGTTTGGGTGACGCTCATCTCGGTTTTCAGCATCTGCCGCGTGAAGCCAATCACGCCGTTGAGCGGGGTGCGCAGCTCATGCGACATGTTCGCCAGAAACTCGGATTTGATGCGCGCCGCTTCCTGAGCGCGTTTTTTCGCCAGATCCAGTTCGACGTTCTGGATCTCCATCTGTTCCAGCGTTTCACGCAGGTCTGAGGTGGCCTGATCGATATTCTGTTGCATCTCTTCGTGATAGGCGGTCAACGACATCGCCATCGAGTTGATGCCGTTCTTCAACATATGCAATTCGCCGAGCATAAAGCCTTCGACGCGGCTGTCGAGCTGGCCGCGGCGAATGCGGTCGACGGTGTTCACCATGTTGCGGATCGGGCCGGTAACGTCGCGCATCAGACGGTAAGCGAACAGGATGGCGATGCACATGCACAGCAGCAACAGCAGGGTAGAGATAAACACCTCTTTATACTGCTGCAACCGTACCGACTGCAGATCCAGTTCGATCGCCACATAACCCAGATTATTGTCCTGCGGAACCGGGTCGGTGGCATTTTGATCCGGGTACTGGCTTTCCGACAGGATCGGCGTGCGCAGGATCAATGAGTTGCCGCGCCGCGTCAGCATCAGATCGGTGGGCATTGGCACACCTTTCGGCAGCTGCAATTGGGCAAAATTGTGATGATAATTGGAGGTGACAAACAGATTATTCTGCGCATCGAACACCGTAATTGAACGCACAATATCTGAATGACGGCGGTGCAACAGGCTGACCAACTGCCTGACCGACTCGCGGCTGCGGAATGTCATACCATACTCGCTGGCCACCGCCAGGGGTTCGATAATGCTGGCACCGGCATCAACCAACTGTTCTTGCAGCTCATTGTAACGGTGCACCACGAAGAAGGTGCTAAGCAGCAGACCAATCAACAGCGTTGGGGCCAGAATCAGGATCATCATGCGCGCACGCAAGCTGTATTTGGTCATGGGATTCCAATGTGGGAGAATTGCCGGACACTCTCTACTTTAATGAACCAGCACTCAATCGACAAATATGGCGCAATTCTACTCTCCCAAACGCCGCGTGACGACCCGGCAAAGCCTACAAATATTCACCGTAACGGTGAGCGATCTCGATCCCTTTGGCCAGGGCGTGGCGCGCCACAACGGCAAAGCGGTGTTTGTGCCGGGAGTGTTGCCGGGCGAGCAGGCGGAAATCCAGCTGACGGAAGAAAAAAGCAAGTTTGCCAAAGGCCGGTTGAAACGCCTGTTGAGCCGCAGCCCGCAACGTGTAGAGCCGCGTTGCCCGCACTTTGGCGTTTGCGGCGGTTGCCAGCAGCAGCACGCGGATGAAAGCCTGCAACAGCAGAGCAAATCTGCCGCACTGGTGCGCATGATCGCCCGTGAAACCGGCATTACGCCACAGCAGGAGCCGGTGATCGCCGGCCCGCAATACGGATACCGTCGCCGCGCCCGTCTGGGGCTGATGTGGCAACCCAAACAGCAACAACTGGTGATGGGGTTTCGCCAGGCGGCTTCCAGCGATCTGGTGCCGGTGACGCAGTGCCCGGTCCTTCATCCCGAGCTGGAACATTTGCTGACGCCGCTGCGCGCCTGTCTTAACGGGCTGCACGCCGCCCGGCGTCTGGGGCATGCGGAGCTTGTACAGGCGGATAATGGCCCGTTGCTGGTTTTACGGCATCTGGACGCGTTGAAAGATGACGATCGCCTGGCATTGCAGGCCTTTGCGCAGCAAAAAAACGTAACTATTTATTTGGCGCCGGACAGCGACAGGGTCGAAAAACTGTGCGGCGAAACGCCGTATTATCAGGTCGACGGGCTACGCTTAGACTTCAGCCCGCGCGACTTTATACAGGTCAATGACACAGTAAATCAGCAAATGGTGGCGCAGGCCCTTGAATGGCTCAACATTCAGCCCAATGATCGGGTATTGGATCTGTTCTGCGGCATGGGCAATTTTACCCTGCCGCTGGCGCGACGTGCCGCTGCGGTGGTGGGGATAGAAGGTGTTGCCACGCTGGTAGCGAATGGGCAATATAATGCACATAAGAATAAACTGAATAATGCCGCCTTCTTCCATGAAAATCTGGAAGACGACGTTGAGCGGCAACCTTGGGCAGCACAAGGATTTGATAAAGTGATGCTGGACCCTGCCCGTGCGGGTGCGGCCGGCGTGATGTCACATATTGTAAAACTGGCGCCAGAGCGGGTGGTTTACGTTTCTTGTAACCCCACCACGCTGGCACGCGACAGCAAAATATTGCTGGATGCCGGTTATCGTCTTGCACGTGTGCGGATGTTGGATATGTTTCCGCATACGGGGCATCTTGAGTCAATGGCGCTGTTTATTAAAGACAACACGCCTGGGGTCGCTGCAAAGTAGGGAGAGGGTATGGTTGCGGTAAGAAGTGCACATCTGAACACGGCTGGTGAATTTGCTCTCGACGAGTGGATTGCCAGCTTGGGGCTACCTAACCCGCAGTCATGTGAGCGATTAGCCGCAACCTGGCGCTACTGTGAGCAACAGACCCAGAACCACCCTGACGCGTCGCTGCTGCTGTGGCGCGGACTGGAAATGGTGGAAATCCTCTCCACGCTGAGCATGGACAACGACAGCATGCGCGCCGCGCTGCTGTTCCCGCTGGTGGACGCCGGCATCGTGCCGGAAGAAACCCTGACCGAAGAGTTTGGCAAGGGCATCACCTACCTGGTGCACGGCGTGCGCGATATGGACGCCATCCGCCAACTGAAAGCCACCCAAAACGACTCCATGGCCTCCGAACAGGTCGACAACGTGCGCCGCATGCTGTTGGCGATGGTGGAGGATTTCCGCTGCGTGGTAATCAAGCTGGCTGAGCGTATCGCCCACCTGCGCGAAGTGAAGGATGCGCCGGAAGACGAGCGCGTGCTGGCGGCAAAAGAGTGTTCGAATATTTATGCGCCGCTGGCCAACCGCCTCGGCATCGGGCAACTGAAATGGGAGCTGGAGGATTTCTGCTTCCGTTACCTGCACCCGGATGAATACAAGCGTATCGCCAAGCTGCTGCACGAACGCCGCATCGATCGCGAACAGTTTATCGACGACTTCGTCGCCTCGCTGCGCAATGCGATGGGCGACGAGGGTATCAAAGCGGATATCTACGGCCGCCCGAAACATATTTACAGCATCTGGCGCAAAATGCAGAAGAAGGCGTTGGCCTTCGACGAGCTGTTTGACGTGCGCGCGGTGCGTGTGGTGGTCGAACGCTTGCAAGACTGCTATGCGGCGCTGGGGATTGTGCATACCCACTTCCGCCATCTGCCGGATGAGTTCGACGACTACGTCGCCAACCCGAAACCCAACGGTTATCAGTCGATCCACACCGTGGTGTTGGGCCCGCGCGGCAAAACGCTCGAAATCCAGATCCGTACCCGGCAGATGCATGAAGACGCGGAGCTGGGCGTGGCCGCGCACTGGAAATACAAAGAAGGCGCGGTAGCGACGGTACGCTCCGGCTATGAAGAACGCATCGCCTGGCTGCGCAAGCTGATCGCCTGGCAGGAAGAGATGGCGGACTCCGGCGAGATGCTCGACGAGGTGCGCAGCCAGGTATTCGACGATCGGGTGTACGTGTTTACCCCGAAAGGCGATGTGGTGGATCTGCCGGCCGGTTCCACGCCGCTCGACTTTGCCTATCATATTCACAGCGACGTCGGCCATCGCTGCATCGGTGCCAAGATCGGCGGGCGCATAGTGCCGTTTACCTATCAGCTGCGGATGGGCGATCAGATTGAAATCATCACCCAGAAGCAGCCGAACCCGAGCCGCGACTGGCTGAACCCGAACTTGGGCTATGTCACCACCAGCCGTGGCCGCTCCAAGATCCATAACTGGTTCCGCAAGCAGGATCGCGACAAGAATATCCTGGCCGGCCGCCAGATGCTGGACAGCGAGCTGGAGCACCTAGGCATCAGCCTGAAAGAAGCCGAGAAGCTGCTGATCCCGCGTTACAACATGAACTCGCTGGATGAAGTGCTGGCGGCGATTGGCGGTGGCGATATCCGTCTGAATCAGATGGTGAACTTCCTGCAAGGCAAGTTCAACAAGCCGAGCGCCGAGGAACAGGATCGCGAAGCGCTGCGCCAACTGGTGCAGCATAAAGCCCCGCCGGTGAGCCGCAGCAAGGACAACGGCCGGGTGGTGGTGGAAGGGGTAGGCAACCTGATGCACCACATTGCCCGCTGCTGTCAGCCGATCCCGGGCGACGACATTGTCGGCTTTATCACCCAGGGGCGCGGCATCTCCATCCACCGTGCGGACTGTGACCAACTGGTGGATTTGCAGTCGCACGCGCCGGAACGCATCGTTGACGCGGTGTGGGGCGAAAGCTATTCCAGCGGTTATTCGCTGGTGGTGCGGGTGATGGCCAACGATCGCAGCGGCCTGCTGCGCGACATCACCACCATTCTGGCCAATGAAAAGGTCAACGTGCTGGGCGTGGCCAGCCGGAGCGACACCAAAAAGCAGCTGGCGACCATCGATATGGACATTGAAATCTACAACCAGCAGGTGCTCGGCCGGGTGTTGGCCAAACTTAATCAGCTGCCGGATGTGATTGACGCCAAACGCCTGCACGGCAGCTAAATCTCCTGCGTCTTTCGAGCCGTATCGTTGTTGGCTGCGGAACGTTCATCCCTGCAAGCTCCGGGGGATTGGCGTTCTTGCCGCCTGAATGCGACTCGAAATCCAGTGGGTATTCATACTATAGGGCATAATAATCCGTGCCCGTCCTTTTGTCAGAGATGCCAATATGACCCCCTCTTTTCCGCTGCAACGCTTACTGAACATCATGAAAACGCTGCGCGATCCGCAAGCCGGTTGCCCGTGGGATCGCAAGCAAACCTTCGCCACCATCGCGCCCTACACGCTGGAAGAAACCTACGAAGTGCTGGACGCCATCGAGCGTCAGGACTACGCCGATCTGCGCGATGAGTTGGGCGATCTGCTGTTCCAGGTGGTGTTTTACGCTCAGATGGGCCAGGAGCAGGGGCTGTTCGACTTCGATGAAGTGTGTAACGCCATCAGCGATAAGCTGGAACGCCGCCACCCGCATATTTTCGGCGATGCCGATGCAACAGACAGCGAAGCCGTTGCGGCGCGTTGGGAGCAGTTGAAGGCCGGCGAGCGCGCCGAAAAAGAGCTGCATTCGGTGTTGGACGATATCCCGCAGGCATTACCGGCGCTGATGAAGGCGCACAAAATCCAGAAGCGTTGCGCCTCGGTCGGCTTCGACTGGCATACCCTGGGGCCGGTACTGGACAAAGTGTACGAAGAGATCGACGAAGTCATGCACGAAGCCAGGCAAGCGGTGGTCGATGAACAGAAGCTGGAAGAGGAAATTGGCGATCTGCTGTTCGCTACGGTAAATTTATCGCGCCATCTCGGGCACAAGGCGGAAAACGCGCTGCAGGCGGCCAACCGCAAGTTCGAACGCCGTTTCCGGCAGGTGGAAGAGATTGTCAAACAGCGCGGGTTGCAGATGGAAGAGGCTACGCTGGAGCAGATGGAAGAGGCTACGCTGGAGCAGATGGAAGAGGCCTGGCAACAGGTTAAACGTCGGGAAAACTAATCCCGGGCGGCGTTGTCCTAAAGTTGTTCGATGTGGGTCGCAATGTTGATCGGCGACAAGGTTCGCTTAAGCTGAAACGGTTAAGCTGAGAGCCATGGTTTGCTGAACGACGAGAGAACGGCAAGAAAATGCCAACAAACTGAAATTTAAGGCGTTTTATTGCCATGAAAGGGCGGTAAAAGAAAATTTTACATGCTAACTCATTGTTTTTAAAAGGCAGTGGGCAAGGTGCCGACGGATTAAACCCTGATGAACTCCCGGTGGTGACAGAGATGATGGACAGCAAAACGATCGTTTGTAGGTCTGGAGAGGTTCGGGTATACTACTTTCCCGTCTTGGTACTTCCATCGTCTTTAAACCTAAACTCTCAGGTTCAGCATGACAACTAATTATATTTTTGTGACCGGCGGGGTCGTATCCTCTCTGGGTAAAGGCATTGCCGCAGCCTCTCTGGCGGCTATTCTTGAAGCCCGTGGCCTCAACGTTACCATCATGAAACTGGACCCGTACATCAACGTGGATCCGGGCACCATGAGCCCGATTCAGCATGGGGAAGTTTTCGTCACCGAAGACGGGGCAGAAACCGATCTGGATTTGGGCCACTACGAGCGCTTCATCCGCACTAAAATGTCGCGCCGCAACAACTTCACCACGGGTCGCATTTACTCCGACGTTCTGCGTAAAGAACGCCGTGGCGACTACCTGGGCGCCACCGTACAGGTTATCCCGCACATCACCAACGCGATCAAAGAGCGCATCCTCGAAGGCGGCGAAGGCCACGACGTGGTATTGGTGGAAGTCGGCGGTACCGTCGGCGATATCGAATCGCTGCCGTTCCTGGAAGCCATCCGCCAGATGGCGGTCGAAGTGGGCCGTGAGCACACCCTGTACATGCACCTGACGCTGGTGCCGTACCTGGCCGCCGCCGGTGAAGTGAAAACCAAACCTACCCAACATTCCGTAAAAGAGCTGCTTTCTATCGGTATTCAGCCTGATGTGCTGATTTGCCGTTCTGATCGCACCGTTCCTGCTAACGAACGTGCGAAAATCGCACTTTTCTGCAACGTGCCGGAAAAAGCGGTTATCTCCCTGAAAGACGTTGATTCCATTTATAAAATCCCAGGCCTCTTGAAATCTCAGGGCCTGGACGACTATATTTGTAAACGATTCAGCCTCAACGCACCGGAAGCTAACCTGATCGAATGGGAACAGGTGATTTCCGAAGAAGCCAATCCGGGCGGCGAAGTGACCATCGGTATGGTGGGCAAATATGTCGAACTGCCGGATGCGTATAAGTCGGTGATTGAAGCTTTGAAACACGGTGGCCTGAAAAATCGTCTGACCGTGAACATCAAGCTGATCGACTCGCAGGATGTCGAAACCCGCGGTGTGGAAGTGCTGAAAGGTCTGGACGCGATTCTGATCCCAGGCGGCTTTGGCTACCGTGGTGTAGAAGGCAAGGTGATGACCGCGCGTTATGCGCGTGAAAACAACATCCCTTATCTGGGTATCTGCCTGGGTATGCAGGTGGCGCTGATGGAGTTCGCCCGCAACGTAGCGGGTATGGAGAACGCCAACTCAACCGAGTTTGTGCCAGACTGCAAGTACCCGGTAGTCGCGTTGATCACCGAATGGCGTGACGAAGACGGCAACGTTGAAGTGCGCACTGAAGAAAGCGATTTGGGCGGCACGATGCGTGTCGGTGGCCAGCAATGCCACCTGACCGACAATAGCCTGGTGCGCCAGATGTATGGCGAACCGACCATTGTTGAACGTCATCGCCACCGTTATGAAGTCAACAACATGCTGTTGAAGCAGATCGAAGCCGCCGGGCTGCGTGTTGCCGGCCGTTCTGCAGACAACAAGCTGGTTGAGATTATTGAACTGCCGAATCACCCGTGGTTTGTAGCTTGTCAGTTCCACCCGGAATTTACTTCAACGCCGCGTGATGGTCATCCGTTGTTCGCCGGTTTCGTGAAGGCCGCCGGCGAGCACCAGAAGCGCCAGGTGAAATAAAATATTTGGTAAGCGGCGCGCGGTGAGAACCGCGCGTTGTTTGTCTGGAGTTTTAGTTTAACTTGTACTGAGGAAAACCTAATGTCCAAAATCGTTAAAGTCATCGGTCGTGAAATCATCGACTCCCGCGGTAACCCGACCGTTGAAGCCGAAGTGCATCTGGAAGGCGGTTTCGTAGGTCTGGCTGCTGCGCCGTCAGGTGCTTCTACCGGTTCCCGTGAAGCACTGGAACTGCGTGACGGTGACAAGTCTCGTTTCCTGGGTAAAGGCGTACTGAAAGCCGTTGCTGCAGTAAACGGCCCGATTGCTCAGGCAGTACTGGGTAAAGATGCCAAAGACCAGGCTAACATCGACAAGATCATGATCGACCTGGACGGCACTGAAAACAAATCTCAATTCGGTGCAAACGCCATTCTGGCGGTTTCCCTGGCTACTGCCAAAGCGGCTGCTGCCTCCAAAGGCATGCCGCTGTATGAGCACATCGCTGAACTGAACGGCACCCCAGGCAAATTCTCTATGCCACTGCCTATGATGAACATCATCAATGGCGGCGAGCACGCTGACAACAACGTCGACATTCAGGAATTCATGATTCAGCCGGTTGGCGCGAAGACCCTGAAAGAAGCCGTTCGCATCGGTTCTGAAGTGTTCCATCACCTGGCGAAAGTGCTGAAGGCCAAAGGCATGAGCACCGCGGTCGGTGACGAAGGCGGCTACGCGCCAAACCTGGGTTCTAACGCCGAAGCGCTGGCTGTTATCGCAGAAGCGGTAAAAGCGGCAGGTTACGTGCTGGGCAAAGACGTGACCCTGGCGATGGACTGTGCAGCTTCCGAGTTCTACAAAGACGGTAAATACGTTCTGGCCGGCGAAGGCAACAAAGCCTTCACTTCCGAAGAGTTCACTCACTTCCTGGAAGACCTGACCAAACAGTACCCAATCGTGTCTATCGAAGATGGTCTGGACGAATCTGACTGGGCTGGTTTCGCATACCAGACCAAAGTGCTGGGCGACAAAATCCAGCTGGTGGGCGACGACCTGTTCGTTACCAACACCAAGATCCTGAAAGAAGGTATCGATAAAGGCATCGCTAACTCCATCCTGATCAAATTCAACCAGATCGGTTCTCTGACCGAAACTCTGGCTGCTATCAAGATGGCGAAAGACGCAGGCTACACCGCGGTGATCTCTCACCGTTCAGGTGAAACCGAAGATGCAACCATCGCCGACCTGGCGGTAGGTACTGCGGCTGGCCAGATCAAAACCGGTTCCATGAGCCGTTCTGACCGCGTTGCCAAATACAACCAACTGATCCGTATCGAAGAAGCGCTGGGCGACCGCGCACCGTTCAACGGCCTGAAAGAAGTTAAAGGTCAGTAATAACGGCTTGGTTCGTTGCTAAATAAAAACCCGCTGCGGCGGGTTTTTTTATCGCTATTTTTCAATACTCATTATTTACGGGAGTTATAGTATGTTATTTATTGGTATTGAATTAATATTTTAATGGCGGATTTTAACTCTATAATTTAATTATAATAATAAATTTCCTTTTTATAAATTACATTTTTCATTGCTTTATATCTTTTAGTTACTAGACTGCCTGTAAGGCAGAGCTATTACCCGCTGTCCTGCCTCTTTGAGTTTCCTACAAAATCGCTGCCCTATGGGCGGCTGGGTGAGGGCTTGATGCGGAACAGGATTGTGATTGTCGGCGGAGGAACCGGTGGGACGATATTGGCCAATTTACTGGCCACTAAATTGCACCGGGAAATATTAAATAATAAAGTTGAGTTATTAATGATTTCGGACTCTCCGATTCATTATTATAAACCGGCATTTATGTACGTGGCATTTAACGCTTTTTTTAAACAGGAGTTAATGCGTCCGCAACAAAGTTTGCTGAGCCCGGAAATTAAGTTTGTTGTCGATAAAGCGGAGCGGTTCGATTTATCCCAGCGGCTGATCCATACCCGTAGCGGCAAACAGTATGCCTACGATTTTCTGGTGTTTGCTACCGGTTGCGTGCCTTGGCCTGAGCGTATCGAGGGGTTGGCACCGGCGGGGGATCACTTCTATCAGTATCAGGCTGCCCGGCAGTTGGCGCAAAAGCTGGCGACGATCGAAAAAGGCCGCATTTTTATTACCGTTTCCTTCCCTGAAACGCCCAACGTGCCGCATCAATGCGGCATTGCGCCGATAGAAACCACACTGATGCTGGATGATTACCTGCGGCGGCGCGGCGTGCGCAAGGCGGTAGAAATCGTTTATACCTATCCGACAATTTCCCAGTTACTGCGTAATTGCCTGTTCCTGCAGCGCCCTACCGGCGAAGCGCTGCCTGCCATATTTGCGGCACGCGATATCGGCCATCAGCGTGGCTTTACCCTCAGCAGGGTGGACGAGCGACGGAAAATAGCGTATTCCGCCGAAGGCGAGGAGCAGCCGTTCGACATACTGATGGCTACGCCGCCGATCCGTGCGGTCGAAGCGGTACGCAATACCGGGCTGAGCGATATTAAAAATGGAGAAGGCTGGCTGCCGACCGATCACCAGACGCTGCAGGTGTACGGCCAGCAGGGGGTTTATGTGATTGGCGATACCGTGGATCTGCCGGTCAGCAAGGCCGGCGGCTCCTGCCACAATCAGGCGCCGGTGATTGCCGATAACATTGTGGCTGAACTGAGGTTGGGCCAGACCGTCAGCCACTACGACGGCAAGGTGCAGGCGATCGCCCAGATGGGGCTGCATGCGGGTATGCCGCTGGTTTATGACTACCGACACGATGTGCTGCCGACGCCGCCGACCAAGGTGGGCGGTATGCTGCGCAACGGGTTTAACCGTGGGCTCTATTGGGCGACGGTACGCGGGTTGATATAACGAGGGCCACTGATGAACTCACCTGAACATGAATCTCTGGCGGCATTGCTGGAGAAACTGGAACCGCTGTTGGCCGGTGGGCGGCTCGATAACGTGGTCGATTTGCTGTCGTTGCTGTCCGATGGGGTGGATATCGCGGATAACGCGCTGGTGGAAAAGCTGGCCGGCCTATTTGAAGGTGTAGTAGCTGCAGGATGGGAAGGCGGCATGGCGCTGCGGATGGCGCACACGGAACTGCAGCTGGATCCGCCGCCTGCCAATTTTCGTTCGCTGTATGCCTTATTGCGCCAGCCGGATACGTTATTGGGCCTGATGTTGGTGCTGCGTACCTTGCAAATCATCGGCGGGCGCATACGTACCGGCACGTTGCCGCCTGACGCCACTGCGGAATGACGGGAATTGTTTTACTCAATCAGGTAAGGAGTTGTTATGTCTGTCACTATCCGGCACGCCTTTGCCACACGTGCGATCCATCACGGCTACGATCCTCGGCAATATCTGGGGGCGCTTTGTCCGCCGGTCTTTATGAGTTCGACCTTTACCTTTCCCACGGCGGAATACGGCGGTGCCTGTTTTGCCGGCAGTGAGCCGGGCTATTTTTATTCCCGCATCGCCAACCCGACGCTAAATCTGCTGGAACAGCGGATAGCCAACCTGGAGGGCGGTGAGGCGGCGGTGGCGTTTTCTTCCGGCATGGGGGCGATAACCGCCTGTTGCTGGACGCTGTTGGCGCCGGGAGATGAGCTGATCGTCGATGAAACCATTTATGGCTGCACCTTCAGCTATTTTCATCAGGGTCTGGCGCGTTTTGGCGTCAAGATCACGCACGTCGATCTGACGCAGCCGGAAAAACTGGCCGCAGTCATAAGTCCACGTACCCGTTTGGTGTACTGCGAAACGCCGGCCAACCCCAATATGCGGTTGATCGATATTGCTGCCGTGGCGGAGGTGACTCATCGGCAGCAGGCACTGCTGCTGGTGGATAACACGTATTGCACTCCCTATCTGCAACAGCCGTTGGCGCTCGGGGCTGACATCGTGGTGCATTCCGCCACCAAATATATCGGTGGCCACGGGGATTTGCTGGCCGGACTGGTGGTGACCACTCAGGATTTGGCGCAGACGATCCGGCTGGTGGGACTGAAGGATATGAACGGCGCGGTACTGTCGGCACAGGATGCTGCACTGTTGCTGCGTGGCCTGAAGACGCTACCGCTTCGCATGGAGCGCCACTGCGACAACGCCGAGCGGCTGGCGGAGATGCTGGCGCAGCATCCGGCGGTGGAGCGGGTTGACTATCCCGGCCTCGAAACCTTCCCGCAGTACGCATTGGCGCAGCGACAAATGGCGCGGCCGGGCGGTATGCTGGCGTTCGAGCTTAAGGGGGGTATGGCGGCGGGCATTCGCTTCCTCAATGCGCTGCGGTTGATACTGCGAGCGGTCAGTCTGGGCGACTGTGAAAGCCTGGCGCAACACCCGGCCAGCATGACCCATTCGGCCTACAGCGCTGAAGAGCGGCAGCGCCATCATATCAGCGATGGATTGATTCGCCTGTCGGCGGGCCTGGAAGACATAGAAGATTTGCGCGCCGATATCGAACAGGCGCTGGCGCAGGTGTAATAAAAAACCCGCCTGTGGCGGGTTTGAGCGTTAATACTGAGGCGAGCTTGTGACGGGGGAACCCCCGCCTTTTTTACGTACCCACAACCAGTATGCCAGGGTAAGGAAAGCGACCCACACCAGCCCGACGTACAGGGCGATCCGGCTATCCTCGAAGTAACCGAGCAGACCGATGACGAACAGCATAAATACCGTCGCCAGCGCCGGCGCTATCGGCCACCAGGGAACCGGGAAACTCAGTTTGCTGACTTCCTGCGGCGTCAGCGTACGGCGCATGGCTGCCTGCGACAGCAGGATCATCAGCCACACCCAGACGGTCGCGAAGGTGGCGATGGAGGCGATGATCATAAACACCTGTTTTGGCATCAGGTAGTTAAGCACCACGCCCAGCAGCAGGGCGACAGACATCACCAGTACCGTCATCCAGGGCACGCCGTTGGCGGTCAGTTTGGAGAAGCTTCTCGGTGCCTGACCATCCTGCGCCATGCCGTACATCATGCGGCCGGCGCCGAAGATGTCGCTGTTGATGGCGGAAATGGCGGCGGTGATCACCACCACGTTCAATACATTGGCGGCGGAGCTGATACCCAGATTGCTGAAGATCTCCACAAACGGGCTACCGTTCTGGCCGATGCTGTTCCACGGATAGATGGCCATCAGCACCAGCAGCGTCAGTACATAAAACAGCAGGATGCGTACTGGCACCGCATTGATCGCTTTCGGCAGCACCTTCGCCGGGTCTTTCGCCTCGCTGGCGGTGATGCCGATGATCTCGATGCCGCCGAAGGCGAACATCACTACCGCCAACGAGGCGATCACGCCGCCGATGCCGTTAGGCATAAAGCCGCCGTGCTGCCACAGATTGCTAAAGCCGGTGGCATGCTGGGCCTGGCCGAAACCAAACAGCATCACCGCCGCGCCGCCGACGATCATCGCCACGATAGCCGCGACCTTGATCAGCGACAGCCAGAATTCCATTTCGCCGAACACTTTCACGCTGCACAGGTTGAGCGCGCCGATAAACATGATAATGCTGAGCACCCACACCCACTGGGCGACGTCCGGGAACCACAGCCCCATATAGATGCCGAAGGCGGTGACGTCCGCCAGAGCGACGATCACCATTTCGAAGGTATAGGTCCAGCCGGTGAGGAAACCGGCCAGCGGGCCAAGATAGTGGCTGGCGTAGTGGCCGAACGAACCGGAAACCGGTTGATGCACCGCCATTTCACCCAGCGCGCGCATCACCATAAACACCGCTGCGCCGCCGACCAGATAAGCCAGCAGCACGGCTGGGCCGGCCAGTTGGATCGCCCCGGCGGAGCCGTAGAACAGGCCGGTACCTATGGCCGAGCCGAGTGCCATAAAGCGGATATGCCGCGCGTTTAATCCGCGTCTGAGTTGAGTTGTTTCGTTACGCATGTTGCTTCCCGTTGAGTTTTTATTGCCGAACAGGCACGCGCTATCCGCACCGGGTGGAAGGCACCCGGTGGGACAGAACAAACTGCGTGGTAGGTTTTATTTATGCCTGGCTAGGCAGCAGCGCTGCTGGCATCAGCGATGTCAGATGACCGGCCGCCAACAGCAGGCTGGCGGCTTCAATGTCGGGGGCGAAGAAACGATCCTTGTCGTAGTAACTGACGTGTTCACGCAGCGTGCGGCGCGCCTGCTCCAGGGCTTCCGACGTTTTCAGGCCCTTGCGCAGATCCAGCCCCTGACAGGCGGCCAGCCACTCGACGGCTAAAATGCCGCGCACGTTATCCGCCATTTCCCACAGGCGGCGGCCTGCGGCCGGTGCCATGGAGACATGGTCTTCCTGGTTGGCGGAGGTCGGGATACTGTCGACGCTGGCCGGGTGGGCCAGAGCCTTGTTCTCGCTGGTCAGCGCCGCGGCGGTCACCTGGGCGATCATAAAGCCGGAGTTCACCCCGCCGTTGTCCACCAGGAATGGCGGCAACTGCGACATGTGTTTATCCATCATCAGCGAGATACGGCGCTCGGACAGCGAGCCGATTTCGGCAAACGCCAGCGCCAGGTTGTCGGCGGCCATGGCTACCGGTTCTGCATGGAAGTTACCGCCGGACAGCACATCGCCCTGCTCGGCGAACACCAGCGGATTGTCGGATACCGCGTTGGCTTCGATCTCCAGCACTTCGCTGGCCTGGCGGATCTGCGTCAGGCAGGCGCCCATGACCTGCGGCTGGCAGCGCAGGGAGTAAGGATCCTGCACTTTCTCGCAGTTGCGGTGCGAATCGGACACTTCGCTGCGTTCGCCGAGCAGGTGGCGGTAGGCGGCGGCGGCGTCGATCTGGCCACGCTGGCCGCGCACCGCATGGATACGCGCGTCAAATGGGCTGCGTGAACCCAGAGCGGCTTCCACCGTCAGGCTGCCGGTGACCGTAGCCGCAGCGTACAGATCTTCCGCGTCGAACAGGCCGCGCAGGGCAAAGGCGGCGGAAACCTGGGTGCCGTTCAGCAGCGCCAGACCTTCTTTGGCGGCCAGCGTCAGCGGCTTCAGGCCCGCTTTGGCCAGCGCCTCGGTGGCAGGTAGCCATTCGCCCTGATAACGGGCCTTGCCTTCACCCAGCAGCACCAGGCTCATGTGAGCCAGCGGCGCCAGGTCACCGGAGGCGCCAACGGAGCCTTTCAGTGGTATGTGCGGATAAACTTCTGCATTCACCAGCGCCATCAGTGCCTGGATCACTTCCAGACGGATGCCGGAGAAGCCGCGCGACAGGCTGTTGATTTTCAGCACCATGATCAGGCGCACCAGGTTGTCGTCGGTCGGGGCACCTACGCCGGCGGCGTGGGACAGCACGATCGAACGCTGCAGGTTTTCCAGATCTTCACGGGCGATGCGGGTGGAGGCCAGCAGGCCGAAACCGGTATTGATGCCGTAAGTGGTGCGGTTTTCTTCAACGATGCGCTCTACGCAGGCGACGCTCTGCTGAATGGCGGCATAGGCGCTGTCGTCAAGCTGAAGGCTAACCGGATGTTGATACACCTCACGCAGTTGCGCCAGTGTCAGTTGGCCTGGGCGAATAGTCAGCGCTTTCATGCTTTGCCTCCTTGGGTGGCGGCGACCATCGGCAGGTTAAGACCCTGCTCGCGGGCGCATTCGATGGCGATATCGTAACCGGCATCGGCATGACGCATGACGCCGGTCGCCGGATCGTTATGCAACACGCGGGCGATACGCTCGGCGGCTTCATCGGTGCCGTCGCAAACGATGACCATGCCGGAATGCTGCGAGAAGCCCATGCCGACGCCACCGCCGTGGTGCAAAGAAACCCAGGTCGCGCCGCTGGCGGTATTCAGCAGGGCGTTGAGCAGCGGCCAGTCGGATACGGCGTCTGAACCGTCTTTCATCGATTCGGTTTCGCGGTTCGGGCTGGAGACCGAGCCGGAGTCCAGGTGGTCGCGGCCAATCACGATCGGCGCAGACAGTTCACCGCTGCGTACCATCTCGTTGAACGCCAGGCCCAGCTTGGCGCGCTGGCCCAGACCGACCCAGCAGATACGCGCCGGCAGCCCCTGGAAGCTGATGCGCTCGCGCGCCATATCCAGCCAGTGGTGCAGGTGCTCGTCATCCGGGATCAACTCTTTAACTTTAGCGTCGGTTTTGTAAATGTCCTGCGGATCGCCGGACAGTGCAGCCCAGCGGAACGGGCCTACGCCGCGGCAGAACAGCGGGCGAATATAGGCCGGCACGAAGCCCGGGAAGTCGAAGGCGTTGCTGACGCCCATTTCTTTCGCCATCTGGCGGATGTTGTTGCCGTAGTCGAAGGTCGGCACGCCCATCTTCTGGAAGGCCAGCATGGCTTCCACGTGTTCGGCCATCGACTGCTTGGCGGCGATGACCACCTGCGCAGGCTCGGTCTGTGCGCGCTGGCGGTATTCTTCCCAGCTCCAGCCCTTCGGCAGGTAGCCGTTCAGCGGGTCATGAGCGCTGGTCTGGTCGGTGACCATGTCAGGACGCACGCCACGGCGCACCAGTTCCGGCAGGATATCCGCCGCGTTGCCGCACAGGGCGATAGAGATGGCTTTGCCTTCGGCGGTGTATTTCTTGAGGCGCGCCAGCGCGTCGTCCAGATCCTTGGCCTGTTCATCGACGTAGCGGGTTTTCAGACGGAAATCGATGCGGCTCTGCTGGCATTCGATGTTCAGCGAGCTGGCACCGGCCAGCGTGGCAGCCAGCGGCTGAGCGCCGCCCATGCCGCCCAGACCGGCAGTCAGGACCCAGCGGCCTTTCAGGCTGCCGTCGTAATGCTGGCGGCCGGCTTCCACGAAGGTCTCGTAAGTCCCCTGCACGATGCCCTGGCTGCCGATGTAGATCCAGCTGCCGGCGGTCATCTGGCCGTACATGGCCAGGCCTTTGGCATCCAGTTCGTTAAAGTGTTCCCAAGTGGCCCAATGCGGCACCAGGTTAGAGTTGGCGATCAGGACGCGCGGCGCGTTGCTGTGGGTTTTAAATACGCCGACCGGCTTGCCGGATTGCACCAGCAGCGTTTCGTCGTCTTCCAGCGTTTTCAGGGTGGCGACAATTTTGTCGTAGCAATCCCAGTCACGCGCAGCGCGGCCAATACCGCCGTACACCACCAGTTCATGCGGGTTTTCCGCTACTTCAGGATCGAGGTTGTTCATCAGCATGCGCAGCGGCGCTTCGGTCAGCCAGCTTTTTGCATTTAATTGTGTGCCGCGTGGCGCGCGTACATCGACATGGCGAACTTTGTTATTTGCAGTCACAGCATTTTCCTCAAACAGTATCGGTGCAGATTCCATAACGCGGTGGGGTCAATCACCACGTCATAACTATGCGTAGGGTTTATTAACATATACTTGTATGTACAAGCATATGCAACACTGACCAGTGAATGCCTTAAATGGCATAAGAGAAAGTTATTTTTGTTTATTATCAAATAGATGATTTTGTTTTGGGTGCCAGAGTCATTAGGTTGGCGCAGGAGAACAGTGAGCTATTCAACAAAAATGAATTAAAAATGGGTCATTTTTGAGCGTTAAATCACAATAATTTTACATGTCCATTACAAGTTGGCGGCGGTGATAAAAAAATCATATCGCTGACGGCAAAACGCCCGCCATGACGGGACACAGGAAGGTATCCCTTCAAGGGGGCGTTAGCCTTAGGCTGCCGGTTGCAGCACCGCTTTTCGGGTCATTTTGAAGACCGTAGCGATGGCGGCGATCAGCGCCGGTACGCACAGGAACATCAGGATACTTTGCACTTCCCAGTGCATGGCCAGCAATTGTGCGCCCATCATGGTGCCCGCTACGCCCCCAAAGCGACCTATGCCCTGCATCCAGGCGATACCGGTGGCGCGACTGTGGGTGGGGTAAAAGGTGGCGGCCAGCGTTTGCAGGCCCGACTGCGCGCCGTTCATGGTGATGCCCATCAGGAAGATAAAGGTCCCCAGCAGCACGATGTGGCTGTCCTCGGTCGCCATCGCCACAATCAGCAGGGCGGTAATGACAAAACCGCTCGACACCACTTTATGGGCGTTCCAGCGGTCCATCAGCCAGCCGGCCATCAGAATGCCGAGGGTGCCGCCAAAGGTAAACAGCGAGGTCAGAATGGCCGACTGTTCAAGCTGATAACCCAGCCCCTGCATCAGGATCGGCATCCAGCTCAGCAGCACGTAATAAATCACCAGCCCCATGAAGTAGGTCAGCCACAGCATCAGCGTGCCGGCCAGATAGGGACGGGTGAACAGCAGGCCGACGCTGGTTTTTGACTGCGCAAGCTTCTCTTCATACAGATAGAAACGCGTGACGTTATCAATATTTTGGCTGACGAAGCGCTGGGCGATGCGTCTGATTTTCATCGCGTCCTTGCCGCGGTTCACCATGTACTTCACCGATTCCGGCAGGAACAGGATCAGCAATACCGTCAGGATCAGCGGGGCGATCGCCCCCAGCAGCAGCACGCTGTGCCAGCCATAGGCCGGGATCAGCCACGATGAGATGGCGCCACCACCGGCGGCACCCAGCGGGAAACCGCAGTACATGGTATTAATCGCCATCGAACGGCAGCGCTGCGGCGCATATTCGGAAATGAGCGTGATGGCGTTCGGCATCGCCGCGCCCAGGCCCAGCCCGGTCAAAAAGCGCCACAGCGTCAGGCTGTTGAGCGAGCCGGCATAGGCGGTGGCCAGGCTGGACAGGCCGAAGAACAGGCACGAAAACACCAGCACTCGCTTGCGGCCGATACGATCGGAAATCGGTCCGGCCACCAGCGCGCCGAGTGACAATCCCAGTAGCGCGGCGCTCAGCACCGGACCGAGATCCTGTTTCACAATTCCCCAATCTTTGGCGACCGAAGGGGCGATATAACCCATTGCCGCAGTGTCAAAGCCGTCAATGGCAAGGATCAGGAATCCCAAAATGATTAAGGTCCAATGAAACAGCGAGAATTTGCTGTCGTCGATGGCCTGCTGAATATTCAACTCGGTGGAATGAGCCATGGCACCCTCTAAACGCAGATGTGATGTTGGTGGATGCACTGCCGGAACTGATGCCCAACTTGTGCTTGCCTGTATATACATCTGCGCCGCGACGGTTTATGTCAAATATATTTGTCTGATTTGTTATCTGTATGTTGTTTTTACGCCGCAGGATGCATCGCCAATGTGGCGGCTGACACCGATAAACGTAATAAATGAAGCAGATAGGCGGTGGGATAGGCTGGGCCATGGCTAAAAGATAAAATTTAATACACTTTAGCCGGTTTGGTTGCCGGGCCGTAATCTGAGATAATCGCTTTTTTCCTATCCTGATTGAGAAACCGATGCAGTACCCGATTAATGAAATGTTCCAAACCTTGCAGGGCGAAGGCTTTTTTACCGGCGTTCCGGCCATTTTTATCCGCCTGCAGGGCTGCCCGGTAGGATGTAGCTGGTGCGATACCAAACATACCTGGGAAAAGGAAGCCAATCGGGAAGTGGATATGCAGCGGATCCTGGTAAAAACCGAAGAGAGCGACGCCTGGGGCAGCGCCAGTGCGGAACAACTGCTCGCGGTTATCCGTCAGCAAGGCTATACCGCGCGTCACGTGGTGATCACCGGCGGCGAGCCGTGTATTTACGATTTGATCCCGCTGACCCAGCTGCTGGAAGACAACGGCTATGGCTGCCAGATTGAAACCAGCGGTACCCATGAGGTCCGGTGTTCGGCGAAAACCTGGGTGACGGTTTCCCCCAAGGTGAATATGCGTGGCGGCATGAAGGTGCTGGATCAGGCTTTGCAGCGTGCGGACGAGGTGAAGCATCCGGTTGGACGCGAGCGTGATATTGAAGCGTTGGATGCGCTATTGGCGACGTTGCATGACGAAAAGCCGCGGATTATCGCGTTGCAGCCAATCAGTCAAAAGGAAGAGGCGACTCGCCTGTGCATTGAAACCTGCATTGCGCGCAACTGGCGCTTGTCGATGCAGACGCATAAGTATTTGAATATTGCTTAAGAACGGTTAAACCCGATCTACAAAATAATTGGAGTGGCATCAAGGCGGCCAGCAAACAAAGCCCGATGAGCTGACATGGGTCAGTGATTCGGGTGAGTGAGCGCAGCCAACACCGATGCCACTTCAAGTATGAAGGAGATCAACCTTTATAGACGCATCCCGCGCTGCAGGTTTCTTTGACCATTACCGCACTCAGTTCCGGCAGCTGGGGTTTAAGCTGTTGCCAAATCCAGGCGGCGAGCACTTCGCTGGTGGGATTTTCCAATCCTGGAATATCGTTCAGATAATGGTGATCCAAGCGCTCCCAGATCGGGGAGAACACGGCTTTAAGCTCGGCGAAATCCATCACCCATCCGGTGTGTGCATCCACTTCACCGGTCACTTCCAGACGCACCATAAACGAATGCCCGTGCAGACGGCCGCATTTATGGCCCTCCGGCACATGCGGCAAGCGGTGTGCGGCTTCAAACTGAAAATCTTTAAACAGCGTGGTTGCCATTATTACGGCCTCATTGACTCAAAAACCGCCGCATAGTACCGGAAAGCGCGCCTGCTTGCCATTTATACTGCTTTAGTCTACCGGTACGCCCTTTAACCGGCGTTAGCACTTTTTTTGTTTGGTCCGTGTTGCACCTATCGGATGGGGTACTCAGCGGTAAATGCGATTCATTCAAGAATCGTCAAAAAAACGGATTTATTTTCAATAAGATAAAAAACTCTCTTTAGCGTTTTAACCGTTATCACTTACCAGAAAAACCGCTTAGTCATTTTGGTTATTATTTATTGCTATCCCTTATTTAATCGTTGCTATTGTGCTCGGTAACCTTACAAACTCACCTGATCTTTTCAGGACCCAACTGAACGAAAAGACAGCGACTGACACTGGCGAGCACCTGGCTGGATAGGTGCCATACCCGTTGCCTTTCAAACTGCAGCATTGTTATCTGCGCTCGCTCACCCCAGTGACTTACCTAAGTAAGCGACTGAGGTAAGCGAGTTGGCCCCTTGGCTGCAGCTTGAAATTCATAGGCTATAAGTAAGGAAATAAGTACTGCGATGACGACTCAGGCTCCTCCAACATCTTTGCTCCCGCTGACGCCCGAACAGCTGGCGCGCCTGCAGGCGGCGATTGGTGAATATTCACCGACGCAGCTGGCGTGGCTGTCAGGCTATTTCTGGGGAATGGTTAACCAACAACCTGGAGCCGTAGCCATTACGCCGGCTGCACCCGCTGCCGCCAGCATCACGATAATTTCTGCATCTCAGACCGGTAATGCGCGCCGCCTGGCGGAGCAGCTGCGCGACGATCTGCTGGCCGCCAAGCTGAGCGTCACGCTGGTGAACGCCGGCGACTACAAATTCAAGCAGATTGCCCAAGAGCGCCTGCTGGTGATCGTCGCCTCCACGCAGGGGGAGGGCGAGCCGGCGGAAGAGGCGGTTGCGCTGCATAAATTCCTGTTCTCGAAGAAAGCACCCAAACTCACCGAGACGGCGTTCGCAGTCTTCGGTTTGGGGGACACGTCTTACGAGAACTTCTGTCAGTCCGGTAAAGACTTCGACGGCAAGCTGGCCGAACTGGGCGCCGAACGCCTGGTGGAACGCATTGACGCCGATGTGGAGTACCAGGAACTGGCCACGGCCTGGCGCAAGCAGGTCGTAGAGGTGCTGAAAGCACGTGCGCCAGCGGAAAACGCCGCACCAGGCGTGCTGGCTAGTGGAGCGGTTGACCTGCTCGACAGCAGCCCGTACAGCAAGGAACAGCCGCTGACCGCGCAACTGGCTGTGAAGCAAAAAATCACCGGCCGCGGCTCCGATAAAGACGTACGCCACATCGAGATCGATCTGGGCGATTCCGGCCTGCGCTACAAACCGGGCGATGCACTGGGCGTATGGTTCGATAACGATCCCGCGTTGGTGGACGAACTGGTTCAGTTGCTGTGGCTGAAAGGCGACGAGCCGGTAGCAGTGGAAGGCAAAACCCTGCCGTTGGCAGAAGCGTTGCGCAGCCACTTCGAACTGACGCAAAACACCACGCCGATTGTCGACAAATATGCCGCGTTGTCGCGTGATGAAAAATTGATTGGTCTGTTGGCGGATAAAGCCGCGTTGCAGCATTATGCGCACAATACGCCGATCGTCGACATGGTGCGCCAGGCCCCGGCGGATCTTAGCGCCGAGCAGTTGATCGGCCTGCTGCGCCCGTTGACGCCGCGTCTGTATTCCATCGCCTCCTCGCAGGCTGAGACCGAAAACGAAGTGCACGTCACCGTTGGCGTCGTACGCTACGACATCGACGGTCGCGCCCGTGCCGGCGGGGCTTCCAGCTTCCTGGCCGATCGCCTGGAAGAAGATGGCGACGTACGGGTTTTCATTGAGCATAACGACAACTTCCGCCTGCCGGCCAACCCGGAAACCCCGGTGATCATGATTGGCCCTGGCACCGGTATCGCGCCGTTCCGCGCCTTTATGCAACAGCGTGAGGTCGAGGGTGCCGGCGGCAAGAACTGGTTGTTCTTCGGCAACCCGCACTTCACCGAAGATTTCCTGTATCAGGTCGAATGGCAGCGCTATGTCAAAGAGGGTCTGCTGACCCGCATTGATCTGGCCTGGTCACGTGACCAGCAACATAAAGTCTACGTACAAGACAAACTGCGCGAACAGGGCGCGGAAGTGTGGCGCTGGATTCAGGAAGGCGCGCACATTTACGTCTGTGGCGATGCGAACCGCATGGCGAAAGACGTGGAAAACACATTACTGGAACTGGTGGCCGAGCACGGTGGCATGGATACCGAGCAGGCGGATGAATTTTTAAGCGAGCTGCGCCTTGAGCGCCGTTATCAGCGAGATGTTTACTGATGAGTGATAAACACCCGGGGCCTCTGGTGGTCGAAGGCAAACTGTCCGATGCCGAGCGTTTGAAGAAAGAAAGCAACTTCCTGCGCGGTACCATCGCCGAAGACTTGAAGGACGGCCTGACCGGCGGTTTCAACGGCGACAACTTCTTGCTGATCCGTTTCCACGGCATGTACCAGCAGGACGACCGTGATATCCGCGCCGAGCGTGCCGAGCAGAAGCTGGAACCGCGTCATGCGATGATGCTGCGCTGCCGTTTGCCGGGGGGGATTATTTCCCCGCAGCAGTGGCTGGGCATCGACAAGTTCGCACAGGAAAGTACGCTGTACGGTAGCATTCGCATCACCAACCGTCAGACCTTCCAGTTCCACGGCATTGTGAAAGGCAACGTCAAGCCGGTGCACCAATTACTGAACCGTCTGGGGTTGGACGCGCTGGCTACGGCCAACGACGTGAACCGCAACGTGCTTTGCACCTCGAACCCGGTGGAATCCGAGCTGCATCAGGAAGCCTACGAATGGGCGAAGAAAATTTCCGAGCATCTGCTGCCGCGCACCCGCGCTTATGCGGAGGTATGGCTGGATCAGGAAAAAGTGGCGACCACCGACGAAGAGCCGATCCTCGGTGCCACCTATCTGCCGCGCAAGTTCAAGACTACGGTGGTGATCCCGCCACAGAATGACGTCGATCTGCATGCCAACGACATGAACTTTGTGGCGATCGCTCAGAACGGCAAGCTGGTGGGCTTTAACCTGCTGGTGGGCGGTGGTCTGTCGATTGAACACGGCAACAAAAAAACCTATGCGCGTCAGGCCAGCGAGTTCGGTTACATCCCGCTGGAACACACGCTGGCGGTAGCCGAAGCGGTGGTGACCACCCAGCGCGACTGGGGTAATCGCACCGATCGCAAGAACGCCAAAACCAAATATACATTGGAACGCGTCGGCGTGGATGTCTTCCGCGCCGAAGTGGAAAAACGCGCCGGCATTACCTTTGAACCTATTCGTCCGTACGAATTCACCGGCCGTGGCGATCGTATCGGTTGGGTCAAAGGCATTGATAATCAATGGCACCTGACGCTGTTTATTGAAAACGGCCGCCTGCTGGACTATCCGGGCCGCCCGCTGAAAACCGGTATCGCCGAGATTGCCCGGATCCACAAGGGGGATTTCCGCCTGACCGCCAATCAGAACCTGATCGTTGCCGGCGTGCCGGAAAGCGAGAAGGCGAAGATCGAAGCCCTGGCGCGCGATCATGGTCTGATCGACGATGGGATCAGCGAACAGCGTAAAAACTCGATGGCCTGCGTGTCGTATCCTACCTGCCCGCTGGCGATGGCGGAGGCCGAACGCTTTCTGCCGGAGTTTGTTACCAAGGTGGAAGGGATCATGCATCGGCACGGCGTGGGCGACGAACACATCGTGCTGCGCATCACCGGCTGCCCGAACGGCTGCGGCCGCGCGCTGCTGGCGGAATTGGGCCTGGTGGGCAAGGCAATTGGCCGTTATAACCTGCACCTGGGCGGCAACCGCGAAGGCACGCGCATTCCGCGCATGTACCGTGAAAATATTAATGAAGAAGAAATCCTCAAGGAGATCGACCAACTGGTTGGCCGCTGGGCGAAAGAGCGCACTGCGGGCGAAGGTTTTGGCGATTTCACTATCCGCACCGGCATTGTCAGACCGGTAGTGGATCCGGCACAGGATTTCTGGGACTGACGTTGTTTGGCCCCTCGGCGAAGGGGCCAAACAGCGCGGTAGAATTCAAGAATCAGGAGGCAGGCAACATGGCTGAATTCGATCTGGCGGCGCTGAATGCGTTGCCCAAGTCTGGACAGGCGCTGAAGCTGGGGGCCGTCAATGGTCAACTTGAAGCGCTTTCCGCCGAGCAACGTGTGGAATGGGCGCTGGAACATCTGCCCGGCGAGTTTGTGCTTTCTTCAAGCTTTGGCATTCAGGCGGCGGTATGTCTGCATCTGGTCACCCGGATCAAGCCGGATATCCCGGTGATCCTCACCGACACCGGTTATCTGTTCCCGGAAACCTACCAGTTTATCGATCAACTGGTCGATAAGCTCAAGCTGAACCTGCAGGTGTTCCGTGCCGAGCAGTCGCCTGCCTGGCAGGAGGCACGCTATGGCAAACTGTGGGAGCAGGGCGTTGAAGGTATCGAGAAATACAACCAAATCAACAAGGTTGAACCCATGAACCGCGCGCTGGAGACCCTCGGCGGGCAGACCTGGTTCGCCGGCCTGCGCCGCGAACAATCCGGCAGCCGTGCCAACTTGCCAGTGCTGGCGGTGCAGCGCGGCGTATTCAAAATTCTGCCGATTATCGACTGGGATAACCGCAAGATTTATCAGTACCTGACCGATCACGGCTTGAGTTACCACCCGCTATGGGAGCAAGGCTATCTGTCGGTCGGGGATACCCACACCACGCAGAAATGGGAACCGGGCATGAGCGAAGAAGAAACCCGTTTCTTCGGCCTCAAGCGCGAATGCGGTCTGCACGAAGGATAATCACTGCGTCAATGCCCTGAGTCAACTGGGAACCCAGGGCATAGAATAGGCTTTAGGTTCGGTCAATATGGCGAGTCGCCAAGGTATTTGCGATCGCGTTAAACATCAGTGAAGCCTCCAGAGGCTGGGCGTTAGCAGAGGGTTCCGCTTCAGGCCAGACCGACCACTGTACAATCACCAGCTTCTCTTTCTGGTTCACCATAATCATCTGCCCAAAGATACCTAATGCCCACATCGTATCTTGGCCTGATAACCCCTGTTTTGGGCTGAGGTTTTTTGCATTCGCGGGTACGCTATTGTTCCACCAGGCATAACCATATTTACCATCAGGGTAAGACGGGGTGACCGATTTTTCCGCTTTGTTCCAGGTTCGGGCGTCTTTTATCCAATGATCCGGCAGCATTTTTTTTCCGTCGAGCAACATGCCATTATTCATAATAAACAGCCCAAATTTCCCCCAGTCTTCCAGCGTAGCGTTAAAACCGTGTGCCCCTACATCATGTCTACCCGGCAGATAGCTGTGCCATACGCCATCGTGCACCATCCCGTAGGGTTGCCAGATTTTTTCCTGAAGGTACTGCGCAAGTGGTTCACCGGTAGCTTTTTCAAGCGTATCTCCCAGCAACCAGGCGCCACCTGAAGAGTATGACCAAACCTCGCCAGGTTTAGCGTAACTCTTGCGTTGTGGGCTATTCACCAGCTTATTAACGCAATCGTAAGTGTTTTTATTCGCTTCACATTGGGTTAGTTGTGAAAAGTCAGATTTTGGGTCCGTATAATTTTCATTCCAAGAAACACCCGAAGTATGTTGAAGTAAGTGACGCACCGTTACATGTTCCCAGATTGTCCCCTTCACATCTGGGTTATATTTGACAATCTCATCATCCAGCGAGGCAATTTTCCCCTCTTTTAAAGCGATACCGACCAAAGTGGAAACAACAGACTTTCCGACCGAACGTGAGGTCCACAGTGTCGTTTTGGTATTACCACTGCCATAATAATCCCAGACTTTCTTGCCCTCTTTAATTACCATCATCCCCGTCACACTGTTTCGTTTGAGATAATCTTTTAGCCCGTATTTATGTCCTTGGTAATCGTAGGTAGCGGAAGAGAGATCGCGAACCGCCACCGGGATCGGCACCGCTTTAGCGGCTTTAAATATATCGCCAGGATAGGCGCGGTAGTCGTTACGAAAACCGAGCACGCGTTGCTGTTGATTCCAGGTCAACATATCTTTCACATCAGGGAGTTGTTTATCTACGGGGGCCGGGCAGTGGGTCAGTTGTGGAACACCGCAATCGGCAACATCTGGAGCGGCGATGGCCTGCCAGGAGAGACCGAAACAGAGTGCGAGCAGGCAAGGCTTTGCTTTAATTTTGCGCATGATTTTCCCTTCATAGTTGATCTTCACTTGATGTCTGGAAGCTACTTCACTGTACTTTTGGCAAGCCTGACTCACCAAAATTTGAGATCAAATCGTGCCATAATAGCGGCTATGCTCAGCAGCCTTATTGTGCTGTTTGGAGAGCAGACCACATTAGTTGTCAATTTAACGCATAAGTTATAAATCATATTCGCTAATGACCTTCTCTCCAGTTAAATAGAGTCTTGTTCACCATGTTCTATTGTTTATAACTGTATTTTTATAGGCAGAAAGCAGGATCTATTGTTATTAATTTAATCCCAATAATAGCCACGCCAAGTCTGGAATTAATAAAATAAGGGAGCGGCATTATTTAAACGGACGTGGTTGAGAGCCACTAATCACAGTGCGGAGATCTGCCGGATGTTTACCGTATCGGCTCAGGACGGGTCTGCCGTCTGATGATACAGAGCGGACTAAGGAGTAATTGAGAGGCTCGGCCTCACGGGGTTGGTGCAGAAAAAATGCCGGTCAGGTTTAACTGACCAGCATTATGGCCGGACGCAGACCTTATTTCTTCTTCTGCTGCACGGGCTTAACCGGGTGCGCCTGCGCCAATTCTTTGATCAGCGGCAACAGGATCTGCACGCTCTCGCGGCTGCGCTTGTCGATCCGGCCCGGCAGATAACGCTCCAGATACTGCAGGTTGTCGTACTGCGGGCGATGCCAGGTGATACCCTGCGGGAAATGCGGGCTGAGTGCGCGCTGTTGGTAGCCGTCTTTATCACCCAGCGACCAGTTGGTGGCTTCGACCGAAAGCACCGGTATGCCCGCGTTATCGAACACCTCTTGGTCCGAGCAACAACCGGTGCCTTTCGGCCATTGTTTGCTGCCGGGATTAGTGGCGGCGGCGATGCCGTAACGGTGGGCGATATCCAGGGCGCGATCGCGGCTCTGTTTGGCTATCTTCTTCGGCGTATTGCGGCCGGCATTGAAGTACAGGCGATCACCGGTCACCAGGCTGTCCAGGTTAATCACCAGCACGGTATTGTTTTTTTCTTCCGCGCTCATGCGCTGCAGGTAGTTCTGTGCGCCCAGAGAGCCGATCTCCTCGGCGCTGGTGGCGACAAAACGCAGGCCGTAAGCGGTGGGGATGTTCTTTAGGCGTTCCGCCAACTCCAGCATCACGCCAACGCCTGAGGCGTTGTCGTCGACGCCTTGTAGCGTCAACCCGCCGAGGTTGTTGTCCAGATCGGCATCGCTTTGCGGGGTGTAAGTATCAAAATGCGCCACGATCAAGATTTGTTGCGGGCCGCTGCCATTTTTTGCGGCGATCACCGAGCTGGCGGTGACGTTATTCCAGTTCTTTTTGCCGTCCTTGCTGGTGTAGAGATAGCGGGTGTTGAAGCTGCGGATATCGCTTTGATAGCCCATCTTGCCGAACTGCTGCTTGAGGTAGTCTGCGGTGAGCAGTTCCGCCGGGCTACCCGCCATGCGACCGGGGAAATAGGTGGCGATATGGCGAATCTGGTCGGCGGCGAATTTACCCACAGGGGCTTCTTTCACTGCCGGGATAGCTGCCGAAACGCTGAAAACGCCGCCGAGCGCCGCCATCAGCAGGCTCGTCTTCAGGTAAACGCGGGAAAACATACCGAAAAATCCTTCTTTGATATCGGCGATACCGATGATTTTTTTGCGGTGTCCAGTATGAGACGACACGCGGCATTACACAATTTCTTCGGCTCCTAATTTTGGTGCCGGCGCGCAAACTTCCGGCCCGATTATCACCCCCTGAACCCTGCAATGCGGCCTATATTCCATAAAGGAACTATTAATTCCTTTTCGTCATTTCAGAGGCTAAATCTCAGCCCGTATAGTCACCCTATCATTCTGCATATATGAAAAGGCTGTTGTGGACTATCTACCAATATTTGCCGACCTGAAACAACGCCCGGTACTGGTCGTTGGCGGCGGCGAAGTGGCTGCGCGCAAAGTTGAACTTCTCACGCGTGCTGGGGCTGAAATACGGATAGTTGCGCAGTCGCTCTCACCGGAACTTGAACATCGACGCCAGCAGGGGCATATCCGCTGGCTGGGGCAGGCCTTTGCCGCGCAACAGCTGGACGATGTTTTCCTGGTGATTGCCGCAACCGACGACGGCGCGCTGAATGCCGAGGTGTTTAGCGAGGCGGACAAACGCCGGGTGCTGGCCAACGTGGTCGACGATCAGCCGCGCTGTTCGTTTATCTTCCCGTCGATTATCGATCGCTCACCACTGGTGGTGGCTGTCTCTTCCAGCGGCCAGGCACCGGTATTGGCGCGCATGCTGCGCGAAAAGCTCGAAGCGCTGTTGCCTGCCAGCCTGGGACAGATGGCGGAGGTGGCCGGGCGCTGGCGCGGCCAGGTGAAACAACGGCTGAATTCGATCGGCGAACGTCGGCGCTTTTGGGAGAAAACCTTCGGTGGCCGTTTTTCGACGCTGGTGGCCAATGGCCAGCAGGCGCAGGCGGAACGGCAGTTGGAACAGGACTTGCAGCAGTTTGCACTGGGCAGCGAAGGCACCCAGGGTGAAATTGCGCTGGTGGGCGCCGGCCCCGGCGACGTCGGGCTGCTGACCCTGCGCGGGTTGCAGGTGATGCAGCAGGCCGATGTGGTGTTGTATGACCACTTGGTGAGCGACGAGATCCTGGACTTGGTGCGTCGCGACGCCGAACGCATCTGCGTGGGTAAACGCGCCGGGGCGCACTCGGTGATTCAGGAGGAAACCAACCGTCTGTTGGTGGAACTGGCGCAGCAGGGCAAACGCGTGGTGCGCTTGAAGGGGGGCGATCCCTTTATCTTTGGCCGCGGTGGCGAAGAGTTGCAGGTGGCCGCCGCCGCAGGCATTCCGTTCCAGGTCGTGCCGGGCGTAACCGCAGCTGCCGGGGCGACGGCCTATGCCGGTATCCCGCTGACGCACCGAGATCATGCGCAGAGCGTTACCTTTATTACCGGGCACTGTCGTCCCGACGGCGATGGGCTGGATTGGGCCGATCTGGCGCGTGCGCGCCAGACGCTGGCCATTTACATGGGCACCATGAAGGCGGCGGATATCAGCCAGCGTCTGATCGCCCACGGTCGCGCGGCCAGTACGCCGGTCGCGGTGATCAGCCGTGGCACGCGAGCGGACCAACAGGTGCAGATCGGCACCTTGCAACAACTCGAACAATTGGCTCAACAGGCACCGTTACCGGCGCTGCTGGTGATCGGCGAAGTGGTGGAACTGCATCACCAAATCGCCTGGTTTGGGCATCAACCGCAGGCGGAAGGGGTATCACGCCCTGCCGTCGTGAATTTGGCTTAAGGATCTGTTATGGACGAAAAACGACTCACTCATTTGCGGCAATTGGAGGCGGAGAGTATCCATATCATCCGTGAAGTCGCCGCTGAATTCGGCAACCCGGTGATGCTCTATTCCATCGGTAAAGACTCTTCCGTGATGCTGCATCTGGCGCGTAAGGCGTTCTATCCGGGCACGCTGCCGTTCCCGCTGCTGCATGTGGATACCGGCTGGAAATTCCGTGAAATGTACGAATTTCGTGACCGCACGGCGAAAGAATACGGTTTTGAACTGCTGATACATAAAAACCCGGAAGGCGTGGCGATGGGCATCAACCCGTTCGTGCACGGCAGTGCCAAGCACACCGATATCATGAAAACCGAAGGCCTGAAGCAGGCGCTGAACAAGTACGGTTTTGACGCCGCCTTTGGCGGCGCGCGTCGTGACGAAGAAAAATCGCGCGCCAAAGAGCGCATCTATTCATTCCGCGACCGCTTCCACCGCTGGGATCCGAAAAACCAGCGCCCGGAGCTGTGGCACAACTACAACGGTCAGATCAACAAGGGTGAGAGCATTCGTGTGTTCCCGCTGTCGAACTGGACTGAGCTGGATATCTGGCAATACATCTTCCTGGAAAAAATCGACATCGTGCCGCTGTATTTGGCGGCACCGCGTCCGGTGGTAGAGCGTGACGGCATGTTGCTGATGGTGGACGACGATCGTATCGATCTGCAGCCGGGCGAAGAGATCAGCCAGCGTATGGTGCGTTTCCGCACCCTGGGCTGCTGGCCGCTGACCGGTGCGGTGGAGTCGGAGGCGGAAACGCTGCCGGAGATCATCGAAGAGATGTTGGTATCCACCACCAGTGAGCGCCAGGGACGGATGATCGATCGCGATCAGTCCGGCTCGATGGAGCTGAAGAAGCGTCAAGGGTATTTCTAAGGAGCCGCCGGATGAAAACTATAGTTTCGCAAAACCAGGCAATTGCCAAACAAATCGCTGAGCAGGGCGGGGTAGAGTCTTACCTGCATGCGCAGCAACATAAAAGCCTGTTACGGTTCCTGACTTGCGGCAGCGTCGACGATGGTAAAAGCACCCTGATTGGCCGCCTGCTGCACGATACTCGCCAGATCTACGAAGATCAGCTGTCTACGCTGCACAGTGACAGCAAGCGTATCGGCACCCAGGGCGAGAAGCTCGATCTGGCGCTGTTGGTGGACGGCCTGCAGGCCGAGCGCGAGCAGGGCATCACCATCGACGTGGCCTATCGTTATTTCTCGACCGAAAAACGCAAGTTTATTATCGCCGACACCCCGGGGCATGAGCAGTACACCCGCAATATGGCGACTGGCGCTTCCACCTGCGATCTGGCGATCCTGCTGATCGATGCGCGCAAAGGGGTATTGGATCAAACCCGCCGACACAGCTTTATCGCTACGCTGCTGGGGATTCGTCACCTTGTGGTGGCGGTCAACAAAATGGATCTGGTGGACTATAAAGAGTCGGTGTTCGAGCAGTTCAAACAGGATTACCTGACCTTTGCACAACAGTTGCCGAACGATCTGGACATCAAATTTGTGCCGCTGTCGGCGCTCGACGGCGACAACGTCGCGACCGAAAGCGTGCATATGCCCTGGTACAGCGGCCCGACGCTGCTGCAGGTATTGGAAACCGTGGATGTGATCAGCGAGCGCGAAGCGCAGCCGCTGCGCTTCCCGGTGCAGTACGTCAACCGACCGAATCTGGATTTCCGCGGCTACGCGGGCACGCTGTCGGCCGGTGTGGTGCGTGTGGGCCAGCGCGTGAAGGTATTGCCTTCCGGCGTGGAATCCACCGTAGCGCGTATCGTCACCTTTGATGGCGATTTGCAGGAAGCGGTACCGGGTGAAGCCATTACGCTGGTGCTGAAAGACGAAGTGGACATCAGCCGCGGCGATCTGCTGGTCGATGCCGGGGAAACCCTGCAGGCGGCGCAAAGCGCGCTGGTCGACGTGGTGTGGATGGCTGAAAAGCCACTTCTGCCGGGCCAGAGCTATGACATTAAAGTCGCGGGTAAAAAGACCCGTGCGCGCGTGGAAGGCATTCGCCACCAGGTAGAAATCAACTCGCTGGCGCAGCATCAGGCGGATACCCTGCCGTTGAACGGCATCGGTTTGGTGGAGCTGACCTTTGACGAGCCGCTGGTGCTGGACAGCTATCAGCGCAACCATGATACCGGTGGGCTGATCTTTATCGATCGCCTGAGCAACGTTACGGTCGGTGCCGGCCTGATCCGCGAAACCTTGCATGGCGCGCAGGCGTCGGCGGGGGAACATAGCGCGTTCGAGCTGGAACTGAATGCCCTGGTGCGCAAGCACTTCCCGCATTGGGGTGCGCGCGACCTGCTTGGGGGCAAATAACGTGACCGAGGATCAACAACGGCCCACCGGGCCGGATGATGACAATGTGGTCTGGCATCCGCATGCGGTAGCGCGTGCGGATCGCGAAGCCCGCAACGGCCATAAAGGCGTGGTGCTGTGGTTTACCGGGTTGTCCGGTTCGGGTAAATCCACCGTTGCCGGCGCGCTGGAGCAGGCGCTGCATGCGCTTGGCGTCAGTACCTATCTGCTGGACGGCGATAACGTGCGTCACGGCCTGTGCCGCGATCTGGGCTTCTCCGATGACGATCGGCGTGAAAATATTCGTCGCGTTGGCGAAGTGGCGAAGCTGATGGTGGATGCGGGGTTGGTGGTGCTGACCGCGTTTATTTCCCCGCATCGCGCTGAACGGCAAATGGTGCGTGAACTGCTCGATAGCGATCGTTTTATCGAGGTGTTTGTCGATACCCCGCTGGCGATTTGCGAAGCGCGAGATCCGAAGGGCTTATACAAAAAAGCGCGTGCCGGCGAACTGCGTAATTTCACCGGGATCGACTCGGTTTACGAGGCGCCGCAGCAGCCTGATATTCACCTTGATGGCCAACAATTGGTAACAAATTTGATTGCGCAATTGTTAGACGTGTTGCGTGGTCGGGCTATTATCAAACCCTGAATTCAAAAAAGCGTGTGGCGTTGTTGCGCCACACGCTTTTTACGCTAAGCCCGCCGCAGAGCGCGCCGAATAACCAGGGATTACTATGCAAAATGTCTCGCCCGTCTTGATCGACTCAACGCTTGAGAAAGAAGAACCCTCGTATTCTTTCCTGGGCGGCGTCTGCGGCTTTGTTTTTTACTGGCTGGCGTTCGCGGTGCCGTTTCTGGTTTACGGCTCTAACACCCTGTTTTTTCTGCTCTACACCTGGCCGTTCTTCCTGGCCCTGATGCCGGTTTCGGTGCTGATAGGCATTACGCTCAGCATGCTGCTGCGCGGCAGGCTCCTCCTGACGCTGTTGCTGACCGGCGCCATCGTGCTGTGTCTGTTCTGGCTGGTATTCAGTTTTCTGACCGGCTGGTGAGGGAACGGGCGCAGTAGCCTGCGCCCGCAGCATTGCAAAGCGGTGCGGAAGGTTACAAAATTTTGCTCAGAAAAGCCTGAGTGCGCAGATTGGTCGGTTGGTTGAAAATCTGTTGCGGCGAGCCTTCTTCCTGAATGATCCCCTGATCGATAAACAACACCCTATCGGCCACTTCACGGGCAAAGCCCATCTCATGCGTCACCACTACCATCGTCATGCCTTCGTGCGCCAATGATTTCATCACCGTCAGCACTTCACCCACCAACTCGGGATCCAGTGCGGAGGTAGGTTCGTCGAACAGCATGATTTTCGGCTCCATCGCCAGCGCACGGGCAATGGCTACCCGCTGTTGCTGACCGCCGGACAGGCTGTTGGGATAGGCATCAATTTTGTCCAGCAGCCCCACCTTTTGCAGTAGCGCCTCTGCCCGTACTATGGCATCGGCGCGCGACAGTTTTTTCACGCCGATAGGTGCCATGATGATGTTTTCCAGCACCGTCATATGCGGGAACAGGTTAAAGCGTTGAAACACCATGCCCACGCTCTCACGCATTTTATTGAGATCGGTTTTCTGGCTGTGTATGGCAAAACCGTTGACCAGGATCTCACCGCCGGACAGGGTCTCGAGCGCGTTGATGCAGCGCAGGAAAGTGCTTTTTCCTGAGCCGGACGGGCCGATGACGCAGACCACTTCGTTCGCTGCAATCTCGCAGGAGATGCCGCGCAGTACGTGACTTTCGCCGAATTGTTTTTGCAGGTTATGTACGCGAATCACTTTTCCCGAACCTCTTTTCCATATGTTGCACCATCAGCGAAAGCAGGAAGGTGAGGACCCAATAGACCAGCGAAATGGTCAGATAGGGCTCCCAATAGGTGGCATAGGCGCCGGAAACCGTGCGGGCGGCATAGGCCAGATCGGCAAGACCGATGGCGGAGGCCAGTGAGGAGTCCTTGACGATGGCTATGGCATTGTTGCCCAGTGGCGGCAGCATGCGGCGGAACGCTTGCGGCAGGATCACTTTGCGCATGGTTTTGCCGTAGCTCATGCCCAGCGAACGCGAAGCTTCCATCTGGCCACGATCGATAGATTGAATGCCGGCGCGGAAAATTTCCGAGACGTAGGCACCTGCGTTGAGCGTAATCGCCACGACGCAGGAGAGGAATGCGCCGTAGTCGGAGCGCAGCGCGCGGGCGAAATCGGTGCTCATCAGACCGTTGGTGACCAACAGGCCGTCACGCGGGTTGATAAACAGCGGTACCAGCGCGAAGTGAACCACCATAATTTGTACAAACAGCGGTGTGCCGCGGAAGGCGCTAATGTAGATGCGCACCGGCCACTGAACGCCGTAATGCAGTATCGGTTTCCAGATACCGTGTGGTGCTTGCGCCAGGCGGCCTAACCCGAGGATCAGCCCCCAGGTGGTGCCCAATACCACGCAGATAATGGTGCATTTGATGGTCATCCAGGCGCCTTCCATAAACAGCGGGGCGTATTCCTGGATAATCTCCCAACGGAAATTCAAGATCTGATCCTTATTTAAGAATGTTAAGGCTACTGCGCGTCGTCACCTTGGGATTGGACAGTACCCGCCATCCTCATGGGCTACGTGTCCACGCCGGTGGCTGTACGCTGTCCGTACCCAATATGACTTGGCTCGCTACGCCCGTTTATCAGCGTAGGCGCTGACGAGCGCCAGTCGATTATTCGGCCGGCAGCGTCGGCACGTTGCTGTCAAACCAGGTCTGATAGATTTTGGCGTAGGTGCCGTCGGCGACGATTTTCTTCAGGCCGGCATTGATTTTTCCGCGCAGTTCGTCATTGCCTTTGGCTACGGCGATACCGAAATACTGACGTTCGAATTTGGCGTCAGACACCAGTTTGAACTCTTTTTCCGGATGGGTTTTGATATAGAACTTGGCCACGCCGACGTCGCCTACGGCTGCGCCGATGCCGTCTTCATATAGCTCTTGAAGCATTAACGGGGTATTGTCGAAGCGTTTGATGGCGGTGCTGTTTTTACCCAACACGTCGGACACCACGATGTCGCCAGTGCTGGAGTTCACGACGCCGACCTTCAGCGTTTTCAGTGCGGCGATGGAGTCTACGCTGGAGTCTTTAGGTACTACGATCGCCTGTTCTGCCGGGAAGTAAGGCGCGGAGAAATCAACCATTTGTTTACGTTTGTCGGTAATGGTGATGCCGGAAATAATGATGTCGCGATCGCCTGAATTCAGCGTAGCGAAGATGCCTTCCCACGGCGTATTCACCAGTTTGACCTGAAAGTTTTCGGCCTTGGCCACTGCCTTGATGATATCGATATCAAAGCCTTCCAGCTGTTTGCTGCTGTTTTCGAATTCAAATGGGCGGTAGGTGCCGCCAGAGCCGACGACGTAGGTAGGTTCTGCCGCCAGGACTGAGGCCGACAGGGTGGCGGCCAGGCAGGCGCCAAGCACAACTAAAGATTTAAACATCGCTATCCCCGGTAATTAACGTTATCTATTGGATTTATTTATGCACTATGAGTGCATAAAAATAATATTTAATGAATAGAAATACAACCACTACCTGATAGTGAAATTTTCAATGGTGTTAAATATTCACTTTTCGATCATGGCTGGCGGAAGATTTGGTGAAATTGGCAAGCAGCCAGTTTTTCTTACTGCATAACCGGCAAAACGCTGAAGGGGAGAATGTTGTGGCGTCGGCTGGTTTTTCTGTGGTGAAAGTGTTTTTTTTTGCCGCTTTCGAAGTGAATTTAGGTTATAAACTCAGGAAATTCTCATCCTTACTCTGAATTTGGCGGTGAATGCCGCTCTCAGTGTGGAGTCCAACGAAAAGTTGTGGGATGATTGGTCGGTTTTTCAGGGGGCGGAGATGGGAAAACTTACGCTGCTATTGCTGGCATTGCTCGGTTGGTTACAGTATTCACTGTGGCTGGGTAAAAATGGCGTTCACGATTACGTGCGGGTCAATGAAGACGTTGCGCTCCAACAGGGCAGCAATGCTAAATTGAAAGCGCGTAACGATCAGTTGTTTGCCGAAATAGACGATTTGAATGGTGGTCAGGAAGCGATCGAAGAGCGTGCGCGCAATGAACTGAGCATGATTAAGCCCGGTGAAACTTTCTATCGTCTGGTTCCGGATCAATCAAGACGCAACGCGACGTCCTCCTCGCAAAATAACGTACAAAAGTAACGAATGAATCACTCTTCTGCAGGCACCTTTCCATCGGTGATTGCCATCTTGCCCGCTGCCGGTGTCGGCAGCCGCATGCAGGCGGATTGCCCGAAACAATATCTCACCATCGGTAAGCAAACCATTCTCGAACACGCGATCCACGCTCTGCTGCGTCATCCGCGTATCCTGCAGGTGATTGTGGCGATCGGCCCTGACGATCGGCAGTTTTGCCAGTTACCTATTGCCAAGGATCCCCGTGTGCGAGTGACCGTCGGCGGCCGCCAACGCGCCGATTCGGTGATGGCCGGGTTGCAACTGGCCGGTGAAGCCGAGTGGGTATTGGTGCATGACGCCGCACGCCCCTGCTTGCATGCAGAAGATCTCGATCGCCTGCTGGCGATCACCGAACACAGCAAAGTTGGCGGCATTCTGGCGGCAAGGGTGCGCGACACCATGAAGCGCGGGGAGCCTGGCCAGGAAACTATCGCCCATACCGTTGAACGCCAGGACCTGTGGCATGCGCTTACGCCGCAACTTTTCCCGCTGCAATTGCTCAAACTTTGCTTGCAGCGCGCGCTGGACGATGACGCGGTGGTCACCGATGAGGCCTCTGCGCTGGAGCATTGCGGCTATCACCCGCTGCTGATCGCAGGGCGCTCGGACAATATTAAAGTCACGCGGCCGGAGGATTTGGCGCTGGCGGCGTTCTATTTAACCCAGTTGGACGATTAAGGAGCGCATCATGCGTATCGGTCACGGTTTTGACGTACATAAATTTGGTGGCGAAGGGCCGCTGGTGATCGGTGGTGTTCGCATCCCTTATGAGAAAGGTTTGCTGGCCCACTCGGACGGTGACGTGGCCCTGCATGCGGCGACCGATGCTCTGCTGGGGGCGGCGGCGCTTGGGGATATCGGCAAACTGTTCCCGGATACCGATCCGGCTTTCAAAGGCGCCGACAGCCGTGAACTGCTGCGTGAAGCCTGGAAGCGCATTCGCGCCAAAGGCTACCGCCTGGGGAACCTGGATATCACCATTATTGCCCAGGCGCCCAAAATGGCGCCGCATATTCCGCAGATGCGTATTTTCCTGGCGGAAGATCTGCAGTGCCATATGGACGACGTTAACGTTAAAGCCACGACCACCGAACAGCTTGGTTTTACCGGGCGTGGCGAGGGCATTGCCTGTGAAGCGGTTGCCTTGTTGATCAAGGAATAACGCATGGATATGGCTAATCTGACCTGGCTGTATGGCCAACCGCAAAGCACCGGGATGCTGAAAGCCAGCCCGGAAGATTTCGTGGTGGTGGAAGATCTGGGTTTCGAACCGGACGGTGAAGGCGAGCATGTGTTGGTGAACATCCGCAAGAGCGGGTGTAACACCCAGTTCGTCGCCGATTATCTGGCGCGTTTTGCCGGCATTCACGCCCGTTCGGTAAGCTATGCCGGCCTGAAAGATCGCCATGCGGTGACCGAACAATGGTTCTGTTTGCACCTGCCGGGCAAGGAAACGCCCGATTTCAGCCAGTTCGCGCTGGAGGGTTGCGAAGTGTTGGCCAGTGCACGACATCTGCGAAAAATGCGCATCGGCACGCTAAAAGGCAATGCTTTTACTCTGGTACTGCGCCAGATCTCCGATCGTCAGGATGTCGAACAGCGTCTGCAGGCCATTGCGGCGGGTGGCGTGCCGAACTACTTCGGCAGCCAGCGTTTTGGTCGCGGTGGCAATAACCTGGTCATGGCACGCCGCTGGGCGAATGATGAGATCCGGGTTAAAGAACGCAGCAAGCGCAGTTTTTATCTTTCCGCTAGCCGTAGTGCGCTGTTTAATCTGATCGCCAGCCGGCGCTTGGCCAATCAACAGCACCGTAGGGTACTGGAAGGGGATGCGCTGCAACTCCATGGCCGCGGCAGTTGGTTTGTTGCCAAATCGGATGAGCTGGCCGAGTTGCAACAGCGGCTGGATGCCGGCGAGCTGCTGATTACCGCGCCGTTGCCGGGCGACGGCGAACCGGGTACCGCTGGGGAAGCGCTGGATTTTGAACAGCAGTGTTTAGTGGAACAGCCGGAGCTGATGGCGTTGTTAAAGCGTGAACGCGTTGATCCGGCCCGTCGTGCGCTGTTGCTGTTGCCGCAACAGATGCAGTGGAATTGGTGGGATGATGCCACCGTCGAATTGCGTTTTTGGCTACCGGCCGGCAGTTTTGCCACCAGCGTGGTGCGCGAAATCATGCGGCAAGATAGCGGTGACGCGGACATTGGCGAATAATAAAGAAAACCTGCATTTGCAGGTTTTTTTTCGTCGGGCAAATGACCCGCGTGAAACTTATGCTCTTTTGACCGGCCAGTGGCTGACCGGTCAAAATTCGGCCTTCCCTTTGGTTACTGGACACGTCGGGGGGAGTAAACATAATATCTGCTGGTTAAGTGCCGCCTTTTGGGTGGTCATTCCGAGTATTTAAATGCCAAGCTGCGTTAAACGCTGCATGGGCGAGAGAGATAAAAAGAAGACAACCTCTTATGCGGATATTGCTGAGTAATGACGACGGAGTTACCGCCCCAGGTATTCAGGTGCTGGCGGCGGCTCTGCGAGAATTCGCTGAGGTGCAGGTTGTGGCACCCGATCGTAACCGCAGCGGTTCTTCCAATGCGCTGACGCTGGAATCGCCGCTGCGCACCCTGACGTTGCCCAATGGTGACATTGCAGTGCAACAGGGAACGCCGACCGACTGCGTGTATCTGGGTGTGAATGCCTTGATGCAGCCTGCGCCGGACATCGTGGTTTCCGGTATCAACGCCGGACCCAATCTTGGCGATGACGTTATCTATTCCGGTACCGTAGCCGCCGCCATGGAGGGGCGTCATCTGGGCTTGCCCGCGTTGGCGGTGTCGTTGAACGGCCATCAGCATTACGCAACTGCTGCGGCGATCACCTGCCGCGTGCTGCGCGCTTTACAGCGTGAACCGTTGCGTACGGGGAAAATTCTGAATATTAACGTGCCGGATTTGCCGCTAGACCAGATAAAAGGCATTCGCGTGACCCGATGCGGCAGCCGCCACCCGGCCGACAAAGTGTTCTGCCAGCAAGATCCGCGTGGGCAAAACCTCTATTGGATCGGGCCACCGGGTGATAAGTTTGATGCCGGGCCGGACACTGATTTCGCTGCTGTGGAGCAAGGGTATGTGGCGATAACGCCCTTACAGGTGGATTTAACCGCCTATGCAGCCCAGGACGTGGTAAAAACGTGGTTAACCAAAGCAGGGGTTGGCGGGGAATGGTGAACAAGCGTATGCAAACATTGCTGACGCAGCTGCGTCAGCAGGGGATCCGGGAAGAAAGGTTGCTGCAAGCGATAGAAGCGGTGCCGCGTGAACGCTTTGTTGACGAGGCGCTTGAACACAAAGCCTATGAAAATACTGCGCTGCCCATCGGCTCCGGCCAAACTATTTCCCAGCCTTATATGGTTGCGCGAATGACCGAGTTGTTAAATCTGACGCCAACTTCCAGAGTATTGGAAATCGGCACAGGTTCCGGTTATCAAACCGCTATTCTGGCGCATCTGGTACAGCATGTTTGTTCCGTCGAACGCATCAAAGGGCTGCAATGGCAGGCCAAGCGCCGCTTGAAGCAGCTCGATCTTCACAATGTCTCTACACGTCATGGCGACGGCTGGCAGGGTTGGGCGTCGCGCGGTCCGTTTGATGCCATCATTGTGACTGCGGCACCGCCAGAAATTCCGCCGGCGCTGATGGAACAACTGGATGACGGCGGCATTCTCGTGCTGCCGGTGGGGGAACAGGCCCAAACCCTCAAGCGGATTCAACGCCAAGGCAATGATTTTGTCATCGATACCGTCGAAGCGGTGCGTTTTGTTCCGCTGGTGAAGGGTGAACTGGCCTAAGGATTGTCTGAATTTTAGGCGCGAAATGAAATCTGTTGCACTTTCATCGCCTCCGGTTAAGGTTTTAACGTTTCAATAAAGTTAATTTTCAATACAATTGCCTTTCTGCGTAGTTGTCTTATGGTGCGGCACCGCTAATGTGGTTAGCATTGGCGCGCTGTTTTGAGGCTCCGGCAGGAGATTTCCTGGCATTCAGGGATCGGCCGCGGGCACCTTTCATCGCAGAAACTGAGAGAGTGGTAAAAGCTCAGCTACGATGTAAAGGGTATTTTGGATATATCGCTGATATTGCTGTCATGGGGGAAGCATGAGCACGGGAAGCCCAATGATTACTTTACGCCGGGTTGCGGTGTGTACGATGGTAAGTTTGTGGTTGGCGGGTTGTACGAATGATGCATCGACATCAGCCCCTATCAGTAGTGTGGGCGGTGGCGGAGCCGCTGCATCCGGTAATGCCGGAGCAAACGCAAGCCCTGAAGGGCGCATCGTTTACAACCGCAGTTACAATTCAATTCCCAAAGGGAGTTACAGCGGTAATACCTACACGGTAAAAAGAGGCGATACGCTATTTTACATCGCGTGGATCACCGGGAACGATTTCCGTGACCTGGCGCAACGTAATAATATTCCTGAGCCATACAGTTTGAATGTGGGTCAAAGCATTCAGCTTGGTAATGGTTCTGCCAACGGAAACGGTGGCATGCTGGCGGCGACAGACGCAACCAGCGGCGGTGTTCCGAAGCCGCCATCCACTACGCAGATACAAACTGCAACGGTTGATTCTCCATCAACTAACGCGTATTCTGATAATTCGGGTAAACAGAATGTAGGTAAGATGTTACCTGCAGCAGGTGCAGTAGCGGCAACCACCGCAGCAGCGCCTGTTACCGCGCCGGTCGTTGCTCCACCAGTGAGCAGCACCGTCAGTAACAGCTCGCCAGTGAGTACCTGGAGATGGCCAACTGACGGTAAGATCATTGATAACTTTTCCTCATCAGAAGGTGGGAATAAAGGTGTCGATATCGCCGGTTCTCGTGGGCAGCCTATCTTCGCTACCGCCGATGGCCGCGTAGTGTATGCAGGCAATGCTTTACGGGGTTACGGTAATCTTATCATCATCAAACACAATGATGATTACCTGAGCGCCTACGCTCACAACGACACAATGCTGGTCCGGGAACAACAAGAAGTGAAGGCGGGTCAAAAAATAGCAACCATGGGTAGCACCGGAACCAGTTCAGTACGTTTGCATTTTGAAATTCGTTACAAGGGGAAATCCGTAAACCCGCTGCGTTTTCTTCCGCAGCGATAGATTGGGCAGAATACGCTGATATTCTGCTCGCGGTATCACGGGTAGGAGCAGCATATGAACCAAAATACGCTGAAAGTTAACGAGTTACAGGATGATGCAGATTTCGACGAGAACGCAACGGAAGCGGAATCATTCGACGAAAAAGCACTGGTCGAAGAAGAGGCCAGTGAGAGTGATCTAGCAGAAGAAGAGTTGTTGTCTCAAGGCGTTACCCAACGCGTATTGGATGCGACGCAGCTCTATCTGGGCGAAATCGGTTATTCTCCGCTGCTGACTGCAGAGGAAGAAGTTTATTTTGCGCGGCGAGCACTGCGCGGTGACGTGCCGTCTCGCCGCCGAATGATCGAAAGCAACCTGCGGCTGGTGGTGAAAATCGCCCGCCGCTACAGTAATCGCGGCCTGGCGCTGCTGGATCTGATTGAAGAGGGTAACCTCGGCCTGATCCGCGCAGTGGAAAAGTTTGACCCGGAACGCGGTTTCCGTTTCTCAACTTACGCAACCTGGTGGATCCGTCAGACGATTGAACGGGCGATAATGAACCAAACCCGAACCATTCGTTTGCCTATCCACATCGTTAAAGAACTGAATGTCTATTTGCGCACCGCGCGCGAGCTTTCTCATAAACTGGATCATGAACCGAGCGCTGAAGAGATTGCCGAGCAACTCGACAAGCCGGTCGATGACGTTAGCCGTATGCTGCGTCTGAACGAACGTATCACTTCTGTCGATACGCCGTTGGGCGGTGATTCAGAGAAAGCGCTGCTGGACATTCTGGCTGACGAGAAAGACAACGGCCCGGAAGACACCACGCAAGACGATGACATGAAACAGAGCATCGTTAAATGGCTGTTCGAACTGAACGCCAAGCAGCGTGAAGTATTGGCTCGTCGTTTCGGTCTGTTAGGCTATGAAGCGGCAACGCTCGAAGATGTGGGCCGTGAAATTGGCCTGACTCGCGAACGTGTTCGCCAGATCCAGGTTGAAGGTTTGCGTCGCCTGCGTGAAATTCTGCAGTTGCAGGGCCTGAGCATTGAGGCGCTGTTCCGCGAATAACGTCGGCAGTTGAATCGCATCACAAAATAAAAACGGTGAGCATTATGCTCACCGTTTTTTTATGCCTGAAACGCGGCGGGACTTACACCATCTTCTTCAGGCGGTAAAGCCACTCCAGCGCCTGCCGTGGTGACAGAGAATCCGGATCAAGAGCTTCGAGCGCTTCTACCGCCGGCGAGGTTTCCTCATTCAGCAGCGTCATCTGGGTGGCGTCAACGGTACCGGAGGCGGTATGGCTGGAGATGGATTCCAGCTCACGCAGCTTCTGGCGCGCACGTTTGATCACCTCTCGCGGCACACCGGCCAGCGCCGCAACCGCCAGACCATAACTTTTACTGGCGGCACCATCCTGCACGCTGTGCATGAAAGCGATGGTATCGCCATGTTCCAGCGCATCCAGGTGAACGTTGACCACGCCTTCCATTTTCTCCGGCAAGGTCGTCAGCTCGAAGTAATGGGTAGCGAACAGCGTCATGGCCTTAATGCGGCTGGCCAGATTCTCCGCGCAGGCCCAGGCCAGAGACAGGCCGTCGTAGGTCGAGGTGCCACGACCGATTTCATCCATCAACACCAGGCTATGCTCGGTGGCGTTATGCAGAATATTGGCGGTCTCGGTCATTTCCACCATGAAGGTGGAGCGGCCAGAGGCCAGGTCGTCTGCTGCGCCGACGCGGGTAAAGATACGGTCCACCGGGCCGATAACGGCCTTGGTTGCCGGCACATAGCTGCCGATGTGCGCCATCAGAACGATCAGCGCCGTTTGACGCATATAGGTGCTTTTACCGCCCATGTTGGGGCCGGTAATGATCAACATTCGACGCTGAGGTGACAGCGATAGCGGGTTGGAAATAAATGGCTCGCTCAGCACCTGCTCCACCACCGGATGGCGGCCTTCGGTGATGCGCATACCCGGCTGCTCGCTCATGGTCGGGCAGGCATAGTTCAGCGTTTCCGCACGTTCCGCCAGATTAGCCAGTACGTCCAGTTCAGCCAGCGCACCGGCGCTTTGCTGCAATTCCCCAAGGTGCGGCAGCAGCAAATCGAACAGTTCTTCATACAGGCTTTTCTCGATCGCCAGCGCTTTGCCTTTGGAGGTCAGAACCTTGTCTTCATACTCTTTCAGTTCGGGAATGATATAGCGTTCGGCGTTTTTCAGCGTCTGGCGGCGCACGTAGTGGATCGGTACCAGGTGGCTTTGCCCGCGGCTGACCTGAATGTAATAACCGTGCACGCCGTTGAACCCCACCTTCAGCGTATCCAGCCCCAACTTTTCGCGTTCGCGGATCTCCAGACGGTCCAGGTAGTCGCTGGCACCGTCGGCCAATGCGCGCCACTCATCCAGTTCGCTGTTGTAACCGGGGGCGATAACGCCGCCGTCACGCACCAGCACAGGCGGAGCTTCAACTACCGCCCGTTCCAGAAGATCCTGCAGTTCATTAAACTGGCCGACTTGCGACAACAGATGCTGCACATGCGGGGTTGCCACACCCTGGAGCAGCGCGTGGATATCTGGCAACTGCTGGAATGCATGGCGCATGCGCGCCAAATCGCGTGGACGGGCGGTACGCAATGCCAGACGCGCCAGTATGCGTTCCAGATCGCCCACCTGCCGCAGCGACGGCTGCAGATCGGCATACAAATCCTGTAGCGCGCCAATCGCCTGTTGGCGGTTGTTCAGTACCTTGATGTCGCGGGTCGGCATATGCAGCCAACGCTTGAGCATACGGCTGCCCATCGCTGTTGCGGTGCAATCGAGAATGGCCGCCAGCGTATTTTCGCTGCCACCAGACAGGCTCTGGGTCAGTTCAAGGTTACGCCGCGTTGCGGCATCCATAATGATGCCGTCCTGCTGACGTTCCATGGTGATGCCACGGATATGCGGCAATGCCGTGCGCTGAGTATCCTTGACGTACTGCAACAGGCAGCCGGCGGCGCGCAATGCCTGATGGGCCTGCTCCACGCCAAAACCGGTGAGATCGCGGGTGCCGAATTGCAGGTTAAGCTGCTGGCGTGCGGTCTCGGGTTCAAACTCCCACAATGGACGACGGCGCAGGCCATGGCGTTTCTCGATAAGCGCCATGTGTTCAAAGGTTTCCGGATAAAGCAACTCGGCGGGATTGGTGCGCTGCAACTCGGCCGCCATGGTTTCAACGTCTTCCGGTTCGGCGACGCGAAAACGGCCGGAGCTGATGTCCAACGTGGCGTAGCCAAAGCCTCTTGCGTCCTGCCAGATAGCCGCCAACAGGTTATCCTGGCGTTCCTGCAGCAACGCTTCGTCGGTAATGGTGCCGGGCGTGACGATACGCACGACCTTGCGCTCGACCGGGCCTTTGCTGGTCGCCGGATCGCCGATTTGTTCGCAAAGGGCAACGGACTCACCGAGCTGAACCAGCTTGGCAAGATAGTTTTCTACCGCGTGGTGCGGTACGCCGGCCATGGGAATTGGCTCACCCGCCGAAGCGCCGCGTTTGGTCAGCGAAATATCCAGCAGTTGGGAAGCGCGTTTGGCGTCATCGTAGAACAACTCATAGAAATCGCCCATGCGGTAGAACAGCAGAATTTCGGGGTGCTGCGCTTTAAGGCGCAGGTACTGCTGCATCATCGGCGTATGCGAATCGAGCTTGTCGGTGCTATTCATAAGATTACTGTTTCCAATCCATTGAATTTAAATTTAATTGTGATCTTCATTGTCATCATTAGGTATCACGCCGTTTCACAAAAAATCACGCTTGTCAGGCAGCCACAGGGCAAGGTAAAGCCATTTATCACCGATCCCAAACGGCACGGAACGGATGGAGCCGCGGCTACCGGCGGTGGGATCAATAAGCTTTTTATACCGACGCTATACTAGCCCAGCGGGCAATCCGCTGTCACAGGTAAAAATGGGAAGCCTTGCGCAAAGTGGGTTTGTAATGCGAGGGATGTCGTTACAGCGCACAGGACGCATTATTGTTGCGGGTCGCTTGTGAAAGGTAAAAAACCAGGTAGGGGATCCCCATTGGTGGGCTTGGGGAGTCTATTCCCCCGCAAGCCAGAAGCAGTTTAGTGTCAGTGAGTGGCGGAGAGAGGCAATTGGAGTTGATAGATGCGAAAGCTGTCGGGCACTTCGGCAGCGCGTCCAGGAAGCAGACGGTGGCGAATGCGAGATTCACTGACGAAGGCGCAGCCCTGCGGCGTAATATCCAGATTGACCGGCGACTCCATTCCTTCGCGAATGACTTCAATAGCGTGCATGCCCGTGGTACCAGGGGACGCAATGCGCAGGATCCTGCCCTGACCACTTTTAATGCCATTTTCGAGCACGATCAACGCTCCGTCCGGGGCTAACCTCATGCCGTCTGGGTTCTCGATGGTGCGTGGCAATAGGATTTCAAACAGCCTTGGCGTCTTTTCCCCATAGCTCAGGCTATAGAGTTTCCCACTGCCAAAATTGCTGATTGCCATGTTTTGATCGTTTATCAAGACAATACCTGCGGCACCGAGGCCACTTGGATCGGCCAGGCGTTTATCGCGAAATATGATCTTAAACTCGCTCTCTCCCGGGCGTAACCTCATGATGCTGCCCGCTTTGGTTTCCGTTACGTAAACCGTGCCATCTTTGGCGACGACCAGGTCATTGCCCATTCCCCCTTCAGGCAAAGTTAAACTTCGATTGATCGTAGCATCTGAGACGTTTAGGGCGAAAATGCGGTGAGGGCGGGTTTGCCCTGCAGGCAGGAAATCCGGGGAATTTCCCCATAACAGCCCATGTTGTTCATCCAGCCTCAGGGTGGTCGAGGAGAAAACGGTGTCGGCCCCGGCAAAGAAGATTTCCCAATCCTCGTTCGGACGTTTTCGCAGGATATGCCCACTGGTGATCAACCCCACATACAGCGTTCCGTCGGAGGCACGGGCTATGCCATTAGGATAGCGCTCGCCAGGCGGTAGCGTCAGGCTGGTGGATGTGCAGATGGGCGTGATGGCGGAAGCGGAAACCGCAGACGTCATTATGGCGAACGCCAGGGCTGTTAGCGCGGCCCGTGCAGGGTGATGTTTCATTATGTATAACATGATGCCTCTCTTGTTCTGGATGATGGGGGGAGTGTTACCACCGTGGAGGGCGAATTTGTTCTTTCATAGGCGCCTCAAGCGTTGCGATTTCCTGATTGGACAGCGTGAGAGACAGCGCCTGAAGGGCATCCTGGAGATGGTGCGATTTGGACATGCCCACAATGGGGGCCGCGACCGCCGTTTTGGACATTAGCCAGGCGAGGGATACCTGAGCCGCAGGCACTCCTCGATCGGCGGCGATGCATTCGACTGCCTGGATGGATTGCTCTACTTCGCTTCTGCCGCCGTACCAGAGTGGGCTTTGCTGGTCCGTTTCGGCACGCAGTGTGCCGGTGATTTTCGCTCCGGCCAGCGTGCCCCGAGCCAACGGCGACCAGGGAGTAAGGCCTATGCCTTCCTCCTGGCACAGCGGAATCAAATCCTCTTCATCTTCGCGTGTGATCAGGTTGTACTGGCTTTGCATGGAAATAAAGGTGGCCAGTTTATTGTGTCGCTGAAAATCCAGCATTTTCATAAAGCGCCAGGCATGCATAGAAGACGCGCCCAGGTAACGGATCTTGCCTGCACGCACCAGAGTATCGAGCGTTTCGGCCGTTTCCTCAATCGGGGTTTCCTCATCGAAACGGTGCATGACGAACAAGTCTATATAGTCTGTCTTCAAGCGCTGTAGAGAAGCCTCGACGCTTTGAATGATGTGTTTGCGCGACAGGCCGCGATTGTTGGGGTGTGCGCTCATAGGGAAGAACGCCTTGGTGGCAATCACCATATCCTCCCGGCGAGCAAAGTCTTTCAGCGCACGGCCGAGAATGCGCTCGCTCTCGCCTGTGGAGTAGATATTGGCGGTATCGAAAAAGTTAATGCCGGCTTCCAGCGCTTGTTGGATGAAAGGGCGAGCCTGCTCTTCTTTCAGCACCCAGGGGCGCCAGGCGGGATCGCCGTAGGTCATGCAGCCCAGGCAGAGCCGGGAAACTTTCAGGCCGCTGTGGCCGAGGCGTACGTAGTTCATTATGCGGTTCCTCAGCGGATGCCGGCGATGGTGTAGCCGCCATCCACCAGCAGGCTTTGCCCGGTGACAAAACGGGCTTCGTCCGTTGCAAGCCAGACCGCCACATCGCCGATGTCTTCCGGTTGCCCCATGCGCCCGACGGGGGTGTGTTCGATAAAAGGCGCGAAATCGCCGGCATCGGCGACGCTGCTGTGCGCCATCGGTGTTTCGATGATACCGGGATTAATGTTATTGATGCGGATACCCTGGCGTCCGTATTCAAGTGCCACTGCGGGGATTAACGCGTCAATCGCCCCTTTGCTGGCGGAGTAACTCGACGAGCCGGCGAGCGCACCGTGGGTGAGCCAGGAAGAGGTGTTGATGATGACACCGGCAGAATTTTGCGCCAGGAAAGTCTCTATCTCGTATTTGATCGCCAGCCACACTCCTCTGAGATTGACGGCGATCACCTGGTCGAAATCCGCACTGCTTTGTTGAGTGATGGGTGAAAAATTCCCAAGTATGCCGGCGTTGTTGAAGGCGATGTCGAGCCGTCCGTAACGGGCGATTACCGCAGCGATCAGCCGACGGATATCCTCTTCAAGCGAAACATCGGCCACCACGGACAAGGCTTCTCCGCCAGCGGCGATGATCTCGCCGGCGGTGGTCTCGATCTCTGCCGAACGACGCCCGGCCAACGCCACTTGAGCGCCTTCGCGGGCATAGGCCAGCGCTGCGGCACGCCCGATGCCCGTGCCTCCGCCGGTGACGAGGACCACCTTTCCTTCCAAACGTTTTTGCAGGGTGCGAGCTGAATCAGTATGTATAGTCATGATATGGACTCTGGGTTATTGAGCACACGGCCATGCTATGTTGTTGCCAAAAAGATAACTATCCGTTAAAAATTCATTTCACTATTAAATTATTTATATCAATCCGATGAAGAAACTCGAATTGTCCGGCCTGGCGGCTTTCGTAGCGATCGCCAATGAACGTAGCTTCAGACGCGCCGCCGCCCGGCTTGGCGTTACTCCGCCGACCCTCAGCCACACGATGCGTGAACTGGAAGAGCAGGTCGGCCTGCGGTTACTGAATCGAACCACGCGCAACGTGTCGCCGACCGAAGCCGGCGAGCATCTCTTGGCCAGACTGGTGCCCGCGTTTACCGATATCGACGCTGCGCTGGAAAGTCTGAATACCTTTCGCGAGCAGCCGCGCGGGCTGGTGCGGATCAATGCTCCCCGTTCGGCGATCGAACTGGTTCTGTTGCCGCATTTGGGGCGATTGGCTCGCGATTGTCCCGGCATTACGCTGGAGATTGTGGCGCAGGAGGGGTTCGCCAACATCGTCGAACTGGGATTTGACGCCGGCATCCGGCTGGGAGAAGACCTGCACAACGACATGCGGGCTGTACGGGTGTCGCCGGATTTGCGGCTGGCCATTGTCGCGACCCCGGAATACTTCCAACGCCATGGGAAGCCAGATATGCCCAGCGATCTGTTAAATCATCGCTGCATCGGATGGCGCAAGATCTCTTCCGGCGAACTCTATAAATGGGAGTTTCGCCAAGGGGACAAGGTACTTTCCGTCGCGGTAAATAGCCCGTTGATACTCGATGACGGCAGGCTGATGCTGCAGGCGGCGTTAGAGAATGTCGGTATTGCCTTCGCCATCGAGAATGAGGCGGCGGAGCATCTTGCCACCGGGCGCCTGGAGCGGGTGTTGGCGGACTGGTGCCCGGCATTCCCGGGTTTCTATCTGTATTATCCCAACCGCAGAAACCATCCGGTCGCTTTAACGACGGTAATAGATATGCTGCGTTTCCCCGGCTGAAATCGCTGCATTGCAGCCGGGCGCGTTTCCTCTTGTCCTTCTCTCATTCTCCGTCGGCGGAATTTGCTCCCTTCTTGTGCCTCGCTCTAATCAAGGGTGCACTATTTTTCCCTCATCCGTCCGTTGCCGGCTCTGTTACGCCAAAAGTTATCCATAAATATCCTGTGTGTTTTTAACTTATTGTTTATAATTGTTATTTATTGGTTTTTGACGACTTAAACGAGTTTTAAAGGGTTATTTGAGAGGTCAGTCACACTATTTTTTTATGTGAAATGTGAAGAGGGTCAAGCCGGCAGGTCAAGGATAGACGATTCTATTGGCCAGTGGCTTATCGGTCCGCTTCACCGTCTCCGTATACTGTCGGCAACCAGGGCAACGTAACGGAAACTTCATAAGGAATGTGCGTGAGGCAATCTTGATTGCATCTGGCATACAAATGACACGGGGTTTTTTGGATTATCTTGAGGTGCTTGGTATGGAAAAGAAAAAAATCTATCTGTTTTGTTCTGCCGGTATGTCCACTTCTCTGCTGGTTTCAAAAATGAAAGCGCAAGCGGAGAAGTACGAGGTGCCGGTGATCATTGCCGCTTATCCCGAAGCTCTGGCTGCGGAGAAAGGCGCTGAGGCAGATGTGATCCTGCTGGGGCCACAGATTGCCTACACGCTTGCCGAAGTGCAAAAACAGTTGCCGCATAAGCCGGTCGAAGTGATCGACTCCGTTTTGTACGGCAAACTCGATGGCCTTGGGGTGCTGAAGGCGGCGGTTGCCACAATAAAAAAAGCTAACCAATAAGGGGCGTTGCCGTGAATACGTTAATTGCCTCATTGGAAAAGGTCATTCTGCCCTTTGCCGTGAAAATTGGTAAGCAACCCCATGTTAATGCCATTAAAAACGGGTTTATCCGGTTAATGCCGCTGACGCTGACCGGGGCGATGTTCGTTCTGATCAACAACGTGTTTCTCAGCTTCGGTGAGGGATCGTTCTTCTTCTCTCTGGGAGTGCGGCTGGATGCATCCACCATTGAAACGCTGAATAGCCTGAAAAGCATCGGTGGCAGCGTGTATAACGGCACCCTGGGGATCATGTCCCTGATGACGCCCTTTTTTATCAGTATGGCTTTAGCGGAAGAACGTAAGGTTGACCCGCTGGCGGCCGCGTTGCTGGCGGTTGCCGCCTTTATGACGTTAACACCGTTCAGCGTTGGTGAGGCTTATGCCGTCGGCGCTAACTGGCTTGGGGGCGCCAACATCATTTCCGGTATGGTGATCGGCCTGGTGGTGGCGGAGATGTTTGCCTTTGTGGTGCGCCGCAATTGGGTGATCAGCCTGCCGGACAGCGTGCCTTCTTCGGTATCACGTTCTTTCTCTGCATTGATCCCCGGTTTCCTGATTCTGTCGATTATGGGCGTGCTGGCCTATTGCCTGACGCTGTGGGGCACCAACTTCCACCAAATCATTATGGACAGCATCTCGGCTCCGCTGGCGAAAATGGGCAGCGTCGTGGGGTGGGTGTATGTGATGTTCTCCTCGCTGCTGTGGTTCTTTGGGGTGCATGGCTCGATGGCGCTGGCGGCGTTGGACAGCGGCATCATGACGCCCTTCGCGCTGGAGAACGTGGAGCTTTACAACAAGTACGGTTCCGTCGAGGCGGCGGTTGCTGCGGGCAAAGAGTTCCACATGTGGGCGAAGCCGTTCGTCGACTCTTACATTTACCTGGGTGGGACCGGTTCGACGCTGGGGCTGATTATCGCCATCTTTATCGCCTCACGCCGTGAAGACTACCGTCAGGTCGCCAAGCTGGCGACCCCGTCGGGTATCTTCCAGATCAATGAACCTATCCTGTTTGGCCTGCCGGTGATAATGAACCCGGTGATGTTTATTCCGTTCATCCTGGTGCAACCGGTATTGACGATTATCACCACGGTGGCCTATTACACCGGGATGATCCCGCCCATCACCAACATTGCGCCATGGACCATGCCGGTCGGGCTGGGGGCGTTCTTCAACACCAATGGCAGCATTGTCGCCATGTTGCTGAGTTTCTTCAACCTGGGCGTGGCGACCTTGATTTACCTGCCGTTTGTGATGATCTCCAACAAGGCGCAGAGCCAGATCGATCAGGCGACCGAGAGCGAAGAAGATATCGCCAAGGCGCTGAAATTCTAACTGTCGGAATGGGGCAGCGTCTGCTGCCCCGGTTTTAGGGGCGTTTGGATGAAATATCAATTTGCTGACGATTTTTGGTGGGGAAGCGCCACCTCTGCGCCGCAGTCTGAAGGGGCTTCTGCGCGGGATGGCAAAAGCCGCAACATCTTCGACTACTGGCATGAAACCGCCCCCGAACGTTTTCATCATCAGGTTGGCCCCTCCGAGGCGTCCACGTTTTATGACAATTTCCAGCAAGACATCCTGCTGTTAAAAAAACTCGGGCATAACACCTTCAGAACCTCCATCTCCTGGTCCCGGCTGATACCTGATGGCGATGGTGAAGTGAACCCCAAAGCCGTCGCTTTTTATAACGCGCTGATTGATAGCCTGCTGGCCCAAGGCATCACGCCATTTATCAATCTCTACCATTTCGACATGCCGCTGTGCATGCAGCAGAAAGGCGGTTGGGAAAGCCGGGCGGTAGTCGAAGCCTATGCTCGCTATGCCAAAACCTGCTTCACCCTGTTCGGCGACAGAGTCACCCACTGGTTCACGTTCAATGAGCCGATTGTGCCGGTGGAAGCGGGGTATCTGAACGACCTGCACTATCCGTGCGTGGTCGATTTCAAAAGGGCCGTCGTGGTGGCATACCACAGCGTTCTGGCGCACGCCAAAGCGGTGAGCCATTTCAGAGCGGTGGGCAACGAGGGCACGATAGGCATTATTTTGAACCTGAGCCCAACCTATCCCCGGTCGACCAGCCAGGAAGACCTTGTGGCGGCCAACTATGCGGATTTGCTGCTGAACAAGAGCTTCCTGGATCCAGTAACAAAAGGGCGTTATCCGCAAGAATTGGTGGATTTGCTGAAAGCCAATGGGCTGCAGCCACCGACGGATCCAGAGGACGCACAGCTGATCGCCAAGGGGATTGTGGATATCCTGGGCGTCAATTATTACCAGCCTCGCAGGGTTAAAGCGAAGGAAGGTTTCCGGACCACCGATAAGGTGACGATGCCGGAAGATCTGTTCAGCTATTACGACATGCCTGGCCGCAAGATCAACCCGCACCGAGGCTGGGAGATCTATGAAAAAGGGCTGTATGACATCCTGACGGATCTGAAGGAAAACTACGGCAACATTCCCTGCTATATTTCAGAAAACGGTATGGGCGTAGAGGGTGAAGAGGCCTTTATCGGCGCCGCTGGGCGGGTGGAGGACGATTATCGCATCGACTTTATCCGCGAACATCTGAAATGGCTGCATCAGGCGTTGGCGGAGGGGGCCAACTGTAAAGGTTATCATTTGTGGACCTTTATCGACTGCTGGTCCTGGCTCAATGCCTACAAGAATCGCTACGGGCTAGTCAGACTGGATCGGGAAAGCCAACGGCGCACGCTTAAAAAGAGTGGCTACTGGTTTGCCGAAACGGCCAAACAAAACGGTTTTGACTAAGGGGAGCGCACGCGGTGACTGATAATCAGGTTTCGCTGAATGCGAACGACGTTAAGCTGATTCGGGAGCAGGATTTTTTTAACTGCAAAGACTTTCATCTGTTTATCTATAACAAGGTGGAGAGCGCAACCGGGCTGCATCAGCATGACTACTATGAGTTCACCATCGTCCTGAGCGGTAAATGCTATCAGGAGATCAACGGCAAGCGGGTGCTGCTGGAGCGGGGAGACTTTGTCTTTATCCCTATCGGCTCGCGGCACCAGAGCTTTTATGAGTTTGGCGCCGCGAAAATTTTCAACGTGGCGGTCGGCAAGGTCTTCTTTGAGGAGCACTACCTGCAGCTTTTACCGCGCTGTTTTGTTGCCTCGCAGGCCTATAGCCTGAAGAACGAGTTTTTGGCCTATATCGAGTCGGTGGTCGGTTCCCCTCAGTTTCGCGAAGACGACTTTGCCGAGTTCCTGGAAACGCTGACTTTTTATATCGTCAGCCGCATCCGTCATTACAAGGAAGAGTGCGGCGAAGGCGATGATATTCCCCAATGGCTGAAGAACACGCTGGCGGGCATGCATGATAAAGCGATGTTTGGTGAAAAGGCGCTGCTGAATATGGTTGAGCTGTCGGGGAAAACGCAGGAATACCTGACCCGGGCGATGCGGCGCTACTACCATAAAACCCCGATGCAGGTAATTAATGAAATCCGCGTCAACTTCGCCAAAACGCAGCTTGAGGTGACGAATTATTCCGTGTCGGATATCGCCTTCGATTCAGGTTACGGCGACGTGAGCCTGTTTATTAAAAACTTTAAAAGACTCACCGAAGTCACGCCGGGTAATTACCGAAAAAAGTTCTACGGCCCTGTTTAGGGCCGCTCCCGATAAGTATTAACGCCGATATTCCGAATACCTTTCAGGCCACCCATAACCTGATTAAATAATTTTTTTGCATACGCGAAGGGGACCTGCCGTACCTGACGGACGGCTTTCCCTTGCCAAAAATTTGTTAAATGGATACCAAAATGGAAAAGTTACTGATAGTAAATGCCGACGACTTTGGTTTGAGCAAGGGCCAGAACTACGGGGTTATCGAGGCGTTTCACTACGGGGTTGTCTCTTCAACTACCGCCATGGTGAACGGCGAGGACGTGTATCACGCGGCGAAATTGAGCAAGGTGTTTCCCGGGTTGCGGGTGGGGTTGCATTTTGTGTTGACTCATGGGCGCCCATTGACCCTGATGCCGTCATTGGTCAACGAGCGGGGGGAGCTCGGTAAGTGGCTGTGGGAAAGGGCCGAGTCTGCGATGCTGGATTTGGACGAAATCTACAATGAGCTGGTGGGGCAATACGACAGGTTTGTGGCCGTTTTCGGCAAAGCGCCGACTCATATCGACAGCCACCATCATGCGCATATGTTGCCGCAGATCTATCCGTTGGTGGAAGCCTTCGCTCAGTCCAAATCCATTCCGCTGCGTATTGACCGGCGGGCAGTGGAGCAGCAAAAAATTCCGCTGCGTTATGATCGCAGCACCGAGTGGTTTGATGCGGGCTTTTATGGTGAGGCCATATCCGAAGCGCTGTTTTTGCAGGTGCTTGAGCGGGCCGACGAACGCAGCGCCGGTTCAGTAGAGATGATGTGCCACCCTGCATTTCTGGATAAAACCCTTCTGGAGAGCAAATACTGCTACCCGCGGCTTGCTGAAGTGGATGTTTTAACCGCGCCAGGCATCAAAAACGCGATTGCGGAGCGCGGTTACCGCCTGGGATCCTTCCTGGATCTGTGACGCTAGGGTATCGCGCTCAAAGAGGGGACAATGATTAAAGCATCGAGTGGGCCTTTTTCAACCCCGTATCCTCGTCGGGATCGGCGCCCTGCGGGATGGGGTCCTCCGCTGCCGGCGTTTCGCTGGGTTGATCATCTACCGGATCCGGTGCGGCCTCCGGAGGCGGCATGGTATCGTGGATGATCTGCTCATCGAAGGTTGGGTTCAATGCTGGGGAAAGCGGCGAACTGGTCAGGCTGTCCGGCAGGGGAATATGCGGTAATGGCGCATCCTGCACAAACTGCGATTCGTCTTCTTTTACCGTACGGCTGAAGGCCACCAGCAATACGCCGCAAAGCGAGAAGAACGCATACAGAATGTTGCCGCCCAGCGGCTGAATCAGCGCACCGACCGCCAGCGGACCGATACTGGCACCGACGCCGAACGCCATCAGCAAACAGGCTGCCAGCGATACGCGCCGCTCAGGCTCGATCAGATCGTTCGCCAATGCCACGACCAGTGGATACAGCGTGAATTGCAGCATGCTGACGATAAATCCCACAACCAGCAGCACAGGAAAATCAATGTGCGGTACCAGGGCCAGCGGCAATGCCGCCACGATCAGTAAAATGGCATTGATGCGCATCAACAGCGTACGGTTATAGCGGTCTGACAGCCAACTGAGCGGGAACTGTGCCACCAGTCCGGCAAAGATGGAGATCGCCATAAACAGGCCGGTTTGTTGGGTAGTGAGTGCCTGCATGCTGGCGTAGACCGGTGCCAGCCCATAGAAAGAGCCTACTACCATGCCGATCACCAGCGTGGTCGCCAGTACCTTGGGAATAGCGCCGACAAAATAGCGCAGTTCCATTGGCGCCGGTGACATGTGACGCGCATTGGTACGAGTGGTGAGGGCGATCGGTACCAGGCAGAGTGCAAAACACAGCGCGATCAACAGCAACGTGGTGATGCCGAGATTGGTCTGCAGCATCAGCACCACCTGGCCCAGCGACATGCCCAGGTAAGTGGCGGCCATATAGAAACCGAAAACTATGCCGCGCTGATTGGATTCCGCCTGGTCGTTCAGCCAACTCTCCAGCACCATAAACTGGCACATCATGCACAGGCCGATAATCAGGCGCAGCACCACCCAGACAGGAATGTACTCCGTCAGGCCGTGCCCCAACACCGCAGCGGTAATGATGCCGGCGCAGGAGACGTAAGCGCGGATATGGCCGACGCGGGCAATCAGGAAATGACCGACTTTACCGCCGATCACCAGGCCGATGTAGTTGGCGGCAATAATTGCGCCGATCAGCGCGCCTGTTACATGGATTGAGGTTAAACGCAGGGAGATGTAAGTGGTGAGCAACCCTGACCCCAGCAGCATCAGCAGGGTGGTGGTATACAACGGGAAGAAGACGCCTAACGTTTTTTTCACTCTATCATCCTAATCTTTTGTCCTGGTTTGCCTGGGCCAGCCATGCCGGCAGCACAGACGGCCCTGTGAGATCCCTCATCCTGAAACGCCATTCGTTAACCCGGGCGTTACATTTGATACTAGCAGTTTGACCCGCGGCTTAACACCGCCTCTCCTGCGAGGCGCTGCGCATTTCTGTCATTGCGGCGTCGGTCAAGCTTGATAAATGCTACTATCGGGCGCATATACCTGATTCGCTATGGAGGGGTTATGAGTGAAAATCAGCTGCGGGAACTCAGCATTGCCGTAGGGGAAAAACTGAAGGCCAAGGGCCTGTGGATCACCTGTGCGGAATCCTGCACCGGCGGCGGCATCGCCAAAGCCATCACTGATATTGCCGGCAGCTCCGCCTATTTCGATCGCGGATTCGTCACCTACAGCAACGCGGCGAAACACGAGTTGCTGGGCGTGGCGGAATCGACCCTGACTGCCTACGGTGCCGTGAGCGAAGAAGTGGTGCGCGAGATGGCGCAGGGGGCGTTACATGCGGCGCAGGCCGGTCTGGCGCTGTCGGTCAGCGGCATTGCCGGGCCGGACGGTGGCAGTGCGGAAAAACCGGTGGGTACCGTATGGTTTGGTTTTGCCGAACGCTCTGGACAAGTGTTGGCGCGAAAGATGCAATTTGCCGGCGACCGTGATGCGGTGCGGCTTCAGGCGACGATTTTTGCACTGCAAACCGCACTTGACGAATTTTTGTAAAATTAGGCTTGATACTGTATGACCATACAGTATAATTAGCGACATTTCCTGCACAACATACATTCCGTTGCAGTGTGGGGTAACACCGGCATTGCGAAACGAAGGAGCAAAAATGGCTATTGATGAGAACAAGCAAAAGGCGTTAGCTGCGGCACTGGGCCAGATTGAGAAACAGTTCGGCAAAGGCTCCATCATGCGTCTGGGTGAAGACCGTTCTATGGATGTAGAAACGATCTCTACCGGCTCACTGTCACTCGATATCGCACTGGGTGCGGGCGGCCTGCCAATGGGTCGTATCGTTGAAATTTATGGCCCGGAATCCTCCGGTAAAACCACTCTGACGCTGCAAGTTATCGCTGCCGCGCAGCGCGAAGGTAAAACCTGTGCATTCATCGATGCCGAGCACGCGCTGGATCCGATTTACGCCAAAAAACTGGGCGTCGATATCGACAACCTGCTGTGTTCCCAGCCGGACACCGGCGAGCAGGCTCTGGAAATCTGTGATGCTTTGACCCGCTCTGGCGCGGTTGACGTGATCATTGTTGACTCCGTAGCGGCGCTGACGCCAAAAGCGGAAATTGAAGGTGAAATCGGTGACTCACACATGGGCCTTGCGGCGCGTATGATGAGCCAGGCGATGCGTAAGCTGGCCGGTAACCTGAAAAACGCCAACACGCTGCTGATCTTCATCAACCAGATCCGTATGAAAATTGGTGTCATGTTCGGCAACCCGGAAACCACTACCGGTGGTAACGCACTGAAATTCTATGCTTCTGTTCGTCTGGATATCCGCCGTATCGGTGCGGTTAAAGAAGGCGATGAAGTGGTGGGCAGTGAAACCCGCGTTAAAGTGGTGAAAAACAAAATTGCAGCGCCTTTCAAGCAGGCTGAGTTCCAAATTCTGTACGGTGAAGGCATCAACAGCCGCGGTGAACTGGTCGATCTGGGCGTTAAGCACAAGATGATCGAGAAAGCCGGTGCCTGGTATAGCTACAACGGCGATAAAATCGGGCAGGGTAAGGCAAATGCCTGCAACTTCCTGAAAGAAAACCCTGCGGTTGCCGCTGAACTGGACAAAAAACTGCGTGACCTGCTGCTGCACAGCAACGGCGAACTGGTTACTGCTACCAATGAAAGCTTCGATGATGGCGAAGCTGAAACCAGCGAAGAGTTTTAATCGCTGTTGAGGTTGGTGCGTGCCATTTAGGGTGCACCAACATCGATTAAATCAGGCTTGAATAATGAATGATTTGCTAAGCCGCGCCATGCGCCTGCTGTCGCAACGCGATCATAGTGAAGCTGAACTGCGCCGCAAACTTGCGGCGCAGCCATTTATGGCGAAAGCCAGATTTGGTTCCAAGACCCTCCCCACCTCTGCGCCATCCCCTGAAGAACCCGTAGATCCTGCCGTTATCGAGCAGGTTATTACTTATTGCTATCAGCACAACTGGTTGGACGATCAACGCTTTGCCCGCAGCTATATCGGCAGTCGCAGCCGTAAAGGTTACGGCGCGCAGCGCATTCGCTCGGAACTGATGCAAAAGGGCGTGGATAAAGAGCTGACTCAGACGGCGCTGGCGGACTGTGATATCGACTGGTGTGAACAAGCTAAGCAGGTGGCGCAGCGGAAATTTGGTGACGAGCTGCCAACGGACTGGAAAGAGAAAGCCAAAGTTCAGCGTTATCTGCTCTATCGCGGCTTCTTTCAGGAAGAAATTCAGTCAATTTACCGTGATTTTGCGCAATGAACGCACACGGGGTTTTACTTCCCTCTGAAGAAAATTTATCTTATCCCCACTTTTTGTTCGTGAGCTAGATGCCATCGTCAGGATGTCGCGCTCTTGCTCACGTGTCGTTATTCTAGCCTTTCCGGGAAAATTATGAGCAAGAGCACCGCTGAGATCCGTCAAGCGTTTCTCGATTTCTTTCATAGTAAAGGCCACCAGGTTGTAGCAAGCAGCTCCCTGGTACCTAACAATGATCCGACATTGCTGTTTACCAATGCCGGCATGAACCAATTTAAAGATGTTTTCCTGGGGCTGGACAAGCGTGCCTATTCCCGAGCCACTACCTCACAGCGTTGCGTGCGTGCGGGCGGTAAGCATAACGATCTGGAGAACGTCGGTTATACCGCGCGTCACCATACGTTCTTTGAAATGCTGGGCAACTTCAGCTTCGGCGACTATTTCAAACACGATGCCATCAGCTACGCATGGGAACTGTTGACCGGTGAAAACTGGTTTAACCTGCCGAAAGAAAGACTGTGGGTGACCGTCTATGAAACCGATGACGAAGCCTTCGACATCTGGCAGAAGCAGATTGGCGTACCGGCGGAACGCATTATCCGTATCGGCGACAACAAGGGGGCGGCTTTCGCGTCCGACAACTTCTGGCAAATGGGCGATACCGGCCCATGCGGCCCGTGTACCGAGATCTTCTACGATCACGGCGATCACATCTGGGGTGGCCCGCCGGGCAGCGCGGAAGAGGACGGCGATCGTTACATTGAGATCTGGAACATCGTTTTCATGCAGTTCAACCGTCAATCCGACGGCACTATGTTGCCACTGCCAAAACCTTCGGTAGATACCGGTATGGGCCTGGAGCGCATTGCCGCGGTGTTGCAGCATGTCAATTCCAACTATGAAATCGACCTGTTCAGCAAGCTGATTACCGCTGTGGCGAAAGTGACCGGTGCGGTTGATTTGAATAACAAATCCCTGCGCGTTATCGCCGACCATATCCGTTCCTGCGCCTTCTTGGTGTCAGACGGCGTAATGCCGTCAAGTGAAGGCCGTGGCTACGTGCTGCGTCGCATCATTCGTCGCGCTATCCGCCACGGCAATATGCTGGGTGCGAAAGAGAGCTTCTTCTATAAACTGGTTGCGCCGTTGATCGACGTGATGGGCCCGGCAGCCGACGAACTGAAGCGTCAGCAATCGCTGGTTGAGCAAGTGCTGAAAACCGAAGAAGACCAGTTTGCCCGCACGTTGGAACGTGGCCTGGCGTTGCTGGACGAAGAGCTGGCCAAGCTGCAGGGCGATACCTTAGATGGCGAAGCCGCCTTCCGCCTGTATGACACTTACGGCTTCCCGGTCGATTTGACCGCAGACGTGTGTCGTGAACGCGGTTTGAAAGTGGATGAAGCCGGCTTCGAGCTGGCGATGGAAGCGCAGCGCCGCCGTGCGCGCGAGTCCAGCGGCTTCGGTGCCGACTACAACAGCATGATCCGCGTTGACGACGCCAGCCAGTTCAGCGGATATGACCGCGAAGAACAGCAGGCTACAGTGACTGCGTTGTTCCGCGATGGCCAGCCGGTGAATGAGATCCACGCAGGCGAAGAGGCTGTGGTGGTGCTGGATGAAACGCCATTCTACGGCGAATCCGGTGGCCAGGTTGGCGATAAAGGCGTGCTGAAAGCCGCTGGCGCTGATTTTGTGGTTAGCGATACTCAGAAATATGGCCAGGCTATCGGCCACCAGGGCAAATTGTCCCAGGGTTCGCTGAAGGTGAAGGATCGCGTTGATGCGCAGATCGATACCGCCCGCCGCAATCGCATTCGTCTGAACCACTCCGCTACCCACCTGCTGCATGCGGCTTTACGTCAGACTCTGGGCGATCACGTAGCGCAGAAAGGCTCGTTGGTTAACGATAAATATCTGCGTTTCGACTTCTCGCATTTTGAAGCGATGAAGCCGGAACAAATCCGCATCGTGGAAGATTTGGTTAACCAGCAGGTGCGTCGCAACCTGCCGGTGCAAACCGACGTGATGGCGCTGGAGGATGCCAAAGAGAAGGGCGCGATGGCGCTGTTTGGTGAGAAGTACGACGACAGCGTACGTGTACTGACCATGGGAGACTTCTCTACCGAATTGTGTGGCGGTACTCACGCTAGCCGTACCGGTGATATCGGCCTGTTCCGCATTCTGACCGAGTCAGGTACCGCAGCGGGTATTCGCCGTATTGAGGCCGTAACCGGTGAGGGCGCTATTGCTACCCTTCATCAGCAAAACGATCTGTTACAGGACGTTGCACACCTGGTGAAAGGTGACAGTAACAACCTGACGGACAAGGTACGTGCGGTGCTGGATCGGACTCGCGCACTGGAAAAAGAGCTGCAGCAGCTGAAAGATCAGCAGGCGGCACAGGAAAGCGCTTCGTTGTCCAGCCAGGCAAAAATGGTCAATGGCGTGCAGCTGTTGGTCAGCCGGCTTGATAACGTTGAGGCGAAAATGCTGCGGACCATGGTTGACGATCTGAAAAATCAGCTGGGTTCTGCAATTATCGTGCTGGCCACTACGGCCGACGATAAGGTTAGCCTGATTGCCGGCGTGACCAAAGATTTGACCGACCGGGTGAAAGCCGGCGAGTTAATCGGTCAGGTAGCGCAGCAGGTTGGCGGCAAAGGGGGGGGGCGCCCCGATATGGCGCAGGCGGGGGGCACCGATGTCAGTGCTCTGCCGGCGGCATTAAACAGTGTAGAGGCCTGGGTGGCTTCGAAACTGTGAATATAAATAAATAGCACTTATAAACGCCATAAGTCATTGCTGATTATGGCGTTTTTAGCCTGTGCTAACACAATTTAGTTACAATTCCGGGAACAAAGTTTTTCAGGTCGGCTAAACTTATCATTATCTGAGGTGAGACCAAGCCTGCTTACACTTATTGTGGGTTACATGGCTTACGTTTTCGCAGCATATGATGGATAATGACGGGGAAACTGAGAGACCCGACTCTTTTAATCTTTCAAGGAGCAAAGAATGTTAATTCTGACTCGTCGAGTTGGTGAAACCCTCATGATTGGCGATGAGGTCACGGTCACAGTATTAGGGGTCAAGGGCAACCAGGTTCGTATTGGTGTGAATGCCCCTAAAGAGGTGTCAGTGCACCGCGAAGAAATCTATCAGCGCATTCAGGCAGAGAAGTCTCAACAGACGACCTTCTGATTTCGAAGCAGCGTCTCGTTGCTTAGCGAGACGCTACTGAGCTTTTTTGTGCCCATCATTATCCTTTCTGCTTTCCTCCTTACTCATTTCTTGTTTGAAGCCATTCACTTTGTTTGCGGTTTGATTGTAGTTGCCTGTTGATAAAACACTCTTTTTGCCGTGAAATCACTCATGTTGAGCGTGAATTGTGCAAATGCGCGTGAGTTGGGAAAAATTGTTTGACTTAAAAGTCGGAGAAAGTAATATGTGCGCCACGCAGTGCCGATGAGCTTCTCCAAAGCAAGTTAGGCACAATTCGAAAGAAGCGTATGGTGAGGTGGCCGAGAGGCTGAAGGCGCTCCCCTGCTAAGGGAGTATGCGGTCAAAAGCTGCATCCGGGGTTCGAATCCCCGCCTCACCGCCATTTGCATCCATAGCTCAGCTGGATAGAGTACTCGGCTACGAACCGAGCGGTCGGAGGTTCGAATCCTCCTGGATGCACCATATTTTGCAGTATGGTGGGGTAGTAACAACGTACCATACGGTATCAAAAAAGAATTCCTGTGCATCCATAGCTCAGCTGGATAGAGTACTCGGCTACGAACCGAGCGGTCGGAGGTTCGAATCCTCCTGGATGCACCATTCTTTCTGTCAAACTTGTTTCTTCAAGCAGACAAACCAAAAATAGTAATGCATCCATAGCTCAGCTGGATAGAGTACTCGGCTACGAACCGAGCGGTCGGAGGTTCGAATCCTCCTGGATGCACCATCTAAGAAAAACCCGCTTCGGCGGGTTTTTCGCTTTTCCGACCGCGAGGAGAGCGGTTGGAGGTTCGAGCCGAGCGAAGCGAGACAACGTTGCTTCAGCAACGGCCCGCAGGGCGAAGCGTTTACGCTGAGTAATCCTCCTGGATGCACCCTCTAAGAAAAACCTGCTTCGGCGGGTTTTCGCTTTCCGGCCTTGTGAAAATACTTTCCGCACTGCTCTTCTTACCGGGCTTTTCTCAGAGCACATTCCGCCATTACGCGATCAGCGACAACCTTCCGGCTTTACGCTAAAGTAGTTTTCTTTCCTCAACGATCATGGAGTAACGATGTACGACCGCTATCAGGGTCTGATCTTCGACATGGACGGCACTATTCTTGATACCGAGCCGACGCACCGCAAAGCGTGGCACGAGGTGCTGGCCCGTTACGGTATGACGTTTGATGAAGCGGCCATGGTGGCGTTGAACGGCTCTCCGAGCTGGCGTATTGCCCAGTCGATTATTACTCGCCATCAGGCCGATCTCGATCCCCATCAACTGGCTGCGGAGAAAACCCGCGCGGTGGAAGCTATGCTGCTGGATAGCGTGCGCCCCCTGCCGCTGATTGAGGTAGTCAAAGCCTATCACGGTCGCCGCCCAATGGCGGTAGGCACCGGCAGTGAACATCGCATGGCGGAGTCCTTGCTGCGCCATTTGGGCCTGTTCCACTGTTTTGATGCGATCGTGGGTGCCGATGACGTACTGCGGCACAAGCCTGAACCCGATACTTTCCTGCGTTGCGCCGAGCTGATTGGCGTACCGCCGGAAAAATGCGTGGTATTTGAAGACGCAGATTTCGGTATTCAGGCGGCGAAAAGCGCCAATATGGCTGTCGTAGACGTCCGCACGCTTTGAGTAGTACGCTGGCGGTCATGTCGCTATTCGGCAGCAGCTTCCTCAGTGCGACGCTGTTGCCGGGAAATTCAGAGATTGTTTTGGTCGCCTTGCTGACCAACAGCCGCGTCTCACCGGAGTTACTGGTGTTGGCCGCGACGTTGGGGAATACGCTAGGTGGGGTGACCAATGTCATTATCGGGCGCTTGTTACCGGCGTTGAAACCGCAGCGAGGGCTGGAGACAGCGCTCGGGTGGATGCAACGCTTCGGCCCGGCTGCGCTGTTGCTCAGCTGGGTGCCGGTAGTGGGCGATTTGTTGTGCGTGTTGGCAGGTTGGCTGCGCATGCCCTGGGGCCCTGTAGCGTTGTTTCTGTGTATCGGAAAGGCGCTGCGTTACATCATTTTGACTATGATAACGTTACAGGGAATGGCCTGGTGGCATTAACGAAATGAATATAACTCAATATTCACTCGGGTGCAGATTCAGTATGCTTACGAGTTATTGTTTTTAGAAGCGGGAGGTCAATTTGATCCCGGACGTATCACAGGCGCTTTCTTGGTTGGAAGCCCATCCCCATGCATTAAAAGGTATTCGTCGCGGCATCGAGCGTGAAACGCTGCGTGTCACCGCGGACGGAAAACTGGCGACAACCGGACATCCGGAGAAGTTGGGGGCGGCATTAACGCACCACTGGATTACCACAGACTTTGCCGAGGCGCTGTTAGAGTTTATTACGCCGGTTGACGATAACCTCGATCACCTGCTGACGTTCCTGCGTGACATCCATCGTCACGTGGCGCGTAATCTGGGTGATGAACGCATGTGGCCGCTCAGCATGCCGTGCTTTATTGAAGCTGAGCAGGATATTGAGCTGGCGCAGTTCGGCTCGTCGAATATTGGCCGCATGAAAACGCTGTACCGTGAAGGATTGAAAAATCGTTACGGTGCACTGATGCAGACCATTTCCGGCGTGCATTATAATTTCTCGCTGCCGTTGGAGTTCTGGCAGGCATGGGCCGGCGTTAAAGACGCAGAAAGCGGCAAAGAGCAGATTTCTGCGGGCTACTTCCGCTTGATCCGCAATTACTACCGTTTTGGCTGGGTAATCCCATATTTGTTCGGCGCGTCACCGGCGATCTGTTCCTCGTTCCTGAAAGGGCGTGAAACCGCATTGCCGTTCGAGCGCACCGAGCAGGGGATGTGCTATCTGCCGTATGCCACTTCGCTGCGGTTGAGTGACCTGGGCTACACCAATAAATCTCAGAGCAATCTGGGTATTACCTTCAACGATCTGCAGAGTTATGTCGCCGGTCTGAAGCGGGCGATTGTCACGCCTTCCGAAGAGTTCGCCGAATTGGGTGTAAAGGACGGCGATCGTTACCTGCAATTGAACAGTAACGTGCTGCAGATTGAAAATGAACTGTATGCGCCGATCCGGCCGAAGCGCGTGACCAAAAGTGGAGAGACGCCGTCAGATGCGCTGCTGCGCGGCGGTATCGAATATATCGAAGTACGTTCGCTGGATATCAACCCGTTCTCGCCAATCGGCGTGGATGCGGTGCAGGCGCGTTTCCTGGACCTCTTCCTGGTGTGGTGTGTGCTGGCCGATGCGCCAGAGATGAACAGTGATGAGCTGCTTTGCACGCGCAAGAACTGGAACCGTGTGATCCTCGAAGGGCGCAAGCCTGGGCAGACCATCGGCATGGGCTGTGATGACAGCCGTGAGCCGCTGGAGAAGGTCGGTAAGGCGTTGTTTGACGATCTGCGACGCGTTGCGGAGGTACTGGATAGCGAAGCCGGCGATCGGCAGTACCAGCAAGTTTGCGATGAACTGGTTGCGGCGTTTGCCGATCCGGAGCTGACGTTCTCTGCTCGTATCCTGAAAGCGATGAAGGAAGAGGGAACCGGCCGAGTGGGCCTGCAATTGGCTGAGCAGTACCGTCAGATGCTGATGGAAGAGCCGTTGGAAATTCTGACTGAAGCCGAGCTGGCGAAGGAACAGGAAGCCTCATGGCAGCGTCAACGCAACATAGAAGCCGGCGATACGCTAAGCTTTGAAGAGTTCCTGAAGCAACACGGCGGGGGCTGAAAAAAGAAAAAGGCCACATCAATGTGGCCAAATATGCATCTCTGATGACAGGGATGATGATAACAAATGCGCGTCTTTCACATACTCAGACTCGCTGGGTTGGAAAAGGTTTCCTGGTTAGTTAAAAAAGTTTCGAAATAAATACTCTTTTACGAGGAGGTAACGAAATGCCACTGCTGGATAGCTTCACCGTAGACCATACCCGCATGGCAGCCCCGGCTGTCCGCGTCGCGAAAACCATGAAAACTCCTCATGGCGATACCATCACCGTGTTCGATCTGCGCTTCTGTCGGCCGAACCTGGAAGTGATGCCAGAGCGCGGCATTCATACGCTGGAACATCTGTTTGCCGGCTTTATGCGTGATCATCTGAACGGCCAGGGCGTTGAGATTATCGATATCTCCCCGATGGGATGCCGCACGGGTTTCTACATGAGCCTGATTGGCGTGCCGGAAGAACAGCGCGTTGCCGATGCGTGGAAAGCGGCGATGGCTGACGTGCTGAAAGTGACTGACCAGCGCAAAATTCCTGAGCTGAATGAGTTCCAGTGCGGAACTTATCACATGCACTCTTTGGAAGAAGCGCAGGAAATCGCCAAGCACATTCTTGATCACGACGTGGTAGTGAACCACAACGAAGAGCTGGCGCTGCCGAAAGAAAAGCTGCAGGAACTGCATATCTAGTTTGACGCCTGGCTACCGCAATAAAAAAGACGCGAGGTTCGCGTCTTTTCTCTTTCTGGTGGGCGATCAGTGTTGTTGAACGCTGGATTGCAGCGACTTTATCGGTGTGACCCGCACCTGTTTGATCATATTGTCTTGCACGTCGAGAATATCGACGTCGTAGTGACTTACGCGTACCCGGGTACCGATCTCGGGGATCTCTTCCAGTTCTTCCAGCAGCATGCCGTTAATGGTGCGCGCTTCGGTGGCCGGCAGTGTCCAGTTGAACGCCTTGTTTAACTCGCGCACGTTGGCAGTACCGTCTATCAGTACGGAGCCGTCGCTTTGCGGATTAACTTCCTCCGCCAGCGTGGGTGACATGGAGGTCGTGAAATCGCCTACGATCTCCTCCAGAATATCTTCCACCGTTACCAGCCCCTGAATATCACCGTATTCGTCCACCACGATGCCGACTTTCTCTTTATTCCGCTGGAATTTCACCAGTTGAACATTGAGCGGCGTCCCTTCAGGCACGTAGTAAATTTCGTCAGCGGCGCGCAGCAGGTTCTCTTTGTTAAACTCTTTTTTCTCGGTCATCAGCCGGTAAGCTTCACGCACCCGCAGCATACCGATGGCGTCATCCAGCGAGCTGCGATACAGCACGATGCGGCCGTGCGGCGAGTGGGTAAGCTGGCGCATGATCGACTTCCAGTCGTCGTTGACGTCGATGCCGACGATTTCGTTGCGCGGCACCATGATGTCATCGACCGTCACCTTTTCCAGATCCAGCACCGATATCAGCATGTCCTGATTGCGGCGGGAAATCTGCGAGTGGGATTCGTTGACGATGGTACGCAGCTCGTCCTTGCTCACCGCATCGCTGACGCGCACGTTGGTGCGAATGCCGAACAGGCGCAATATCAGTGTAGTGATGCCGTTGAGCAGCCAGACCAGCGGGAACATCACCTTCTGCAGAGGCGCTAGTAAAAAGCTGCTGGGGAATGCGATGCGTTCCGGGTACAGCGCCGCGAAGGTTTTTGGCAGCACTTCGGCGAACAACAGCACGGCGAACGTCAATACGCCGGTAGCGATGGCTACGCCGAGGTCACCATACAGCCGCATGCCGACGATGGTCCCCAGCGCCGAAGCGAGAATGTTCACCAGGTTATTGCCGATCAACACCAGGCCAATCAGGCGATCCGGTTTTTGCAGCAATTTCTCGACCCGGCGCGCAGAGCGGTTACCCTGTTTGGCGAGATGACGGAGACGATAGCGGTTGAGCGTCATCATGCCGGTTTCGGATGCTGAGAAGTAAGCGGAGACCACAATCATGATCACCAGGATAATGATCAGGGTCCCTGTCGAAACGTGCTCCAACGCGGTATTCCTTATATAGGGAAAAAGATGGCCTGAGGCGGTTAGCGCACCATGACTTGTTGAATCAGACGGCTACCGAAGTAGGCCAGCGTCAGCAAAAAGGCGCCGGCAAAGCTGAACCAAACGACGCGGCGGCCGCGCCAACCTTCATGATAATGGCCCCACAGCAGAACGATGTACACAAACCAGGCCATGATGGACAGCACGGCTTTGTGCACATTTTCTTTGCTGAACAGGTTATCCATATAAAGCAGGCCGGTGCACAGGGTGAGCGTGAGCAACACTACGCCGATTTGGGTGATGTGGAACATTTTGCGTTCGATGCTCATCAAGGGTGGCATGTCAGCGCTGAAGGACAGCTTTTTGTTTTTTAGCAGGTAGTCCAGCCAGGCCAGCTGCAGCGCATACAATGCGGCAATAATCAGCGTAGCATAGGAGAACAGAGCCAGGCCGATATGCACCATCAGCTCCGGGCTGGCTTCCAAATGAGTGATGAACTCGCCCGGCATAAAGCTGGCGAAGGCCAGATTGATCATCGCAAAGCTGTAAACGATGGGCAGCAAGAACCAGCCGCGATTGCGCGAAGCGACAAAGGTCATGATCGAACAAATGATCAGGCTGACGATGGAACCGATGTTCAGCAGGCTGAGGTTTTGCCCGGTGTTGACGTCAAAGATGCGCTGCTGCAGTGCGATGGCATGGCAAAGTAGCGCCACCACCGCCGAGACGATAGCAAGCCGACGGTATGCGCTGTTCTTCCGCAACAAGCTGGGAATAATCAGTCCAAGGCTGAGCAGGTAGGCGATCAAAGCCACAATGGAGAAAACTGGCATAGCGTTTAATTTTGCTTCGGCATGGTTAATTGGATTGCCAGTATAGCGTTGAGCGCGTCCCACTCCAACCGATCTCCAACGCTGAGGCAGAGATCCTGTGCGCTTCGTGTTATCATCGCCGCAATTGTGTCGCCAAAGCGGCCTGTCATTACACGTTGAGCATGAGACGATGTTTGAAAATTTAACCGATCGATTGTCGCGCACACTGCGCAATATCAGCGGCCGTGGGCGGCTGACCGAAGAGAATATCAAGGATACCCTGCGTGAAGTGCGCATGGCGTTGCTGGAAGCGGACGTTGCGCTGCCGGTGGTGCGCGACTTTATCAACCGCGTCAAAGAGAGCGCGGTGGGGCATGAGGTCAATAAAAGCCTGACGCCGGGGCAAGAATTCGTCAAGATCGTCAAGAGCGAGCTGATTGCCGCGATGGGCGAAGTGAATACCGAGCTGAACCTGGCTGCGCAACCGCCGGCCGTGGTGCTGATGGCGGGCCTGCAGGGTGCCGGTAAAACCACCAGCGTCGCCAAGCTCGGCAAGTTCCTGAAAGAAAAACAGAAGAAAAAAGTGTTGGTGGTTTCTGCGGACGTTTACCGTCCGGCGGCGATCAGGCAGTTGGAGACGTTGGCGGAAGGTGTCGGCATCGATTTCTTCCCGTCGGATGTCAAAGAAAAGCCGATCGACATCGTTAACCGCGCATTGCAGCAAGCCAAGCTGAAATTCTACGACGTGCTGATCGTCGATACCGCCGGCCGTTTGCACGTAGACGAAGCGATGATGGACGAAATCAAACAGGTGCATGCGGCGATCAAGCCGGTGGAAACCCTGTTTGTGGTCGATGCCATGACCGGTCAGGACGCCGCCAATACGGCCAAGGCCTTTAACGAAGCGCTGCCGCTGACCGGCGTGGTGCTGACCAAGGTCGACGGCGACGCGCGTGGCGGTGCTGCGCTGTCGATCCGCCACATTACCGGCAAACCCATCAAGTTCCTCGGCGTGGGTGAGAAGACCGACGCGCTGGAGCCATTCCACCCGGACCGCGTGGCGTCGCGTATTCTCGGCATGGGCGACGTACTGTCGCTGATCGAAGATATCGAAAGCAAAGTTGATCGCGAACAAGCGGAAAAACTGGCTAACAAGCTGAAGAAGGGCGACGGTTTCGATCTGACCGACTTCCTGGAGCAGTTGAAGCAGATGCGTAACATGGGCGGCATGGCCAACATGCTGAGCAAACTGCCCGGTGCCGGCCAACTGCCGGACAATGTGAAATCGCAGATGGACGATAAAGTGCTGGTGCGCATGGAGGCGATCATCAACTCGATGACGTTGAAAGAGCGCGCCAAGCCGGAAATCATCAAAGGTTCGCGTAAACGCCGCATTGCGATGGGTTCCGGCATGCAGGTGCAGGACGTTAACCGCTTGCTGAAGCAGTTCGACGAGATGCAACGCATGATGAAAAAGATGAAGAAAGGCGGAATGGCGAAGATGATGCGCGGCATGAAAGGTATGATGCCGCCAGGCTTCCCAGGCCGCTGACAGGCGCTTACCCTCTGGGGTGAGCCTGTTTAAGCATTTGCCGTTCGCGGCAAAAACCGCCCGAAATATTACTGGCCGCAAAAAGTTGTTGACGGTGATCTACGCTTTAGATTGCTTTTTGCGCCAAAATGAGTAAAATTTTCGGGCTTTTTATATTGCAACCGGGCCCCGTTCCCTCAATGGGGCCCGGCTGTTTTATTAACTAAAGAGGATGTTATGGTAACAATTCGTTTGGCACGTGGCGGCGCTAAAAAGCGTCCGTTCTATCAAGTAGTAGTGACCGACAGCCGCAATGCTCGTGATGGTCGCTTCATCGAGCGCGTAGGCTTCTTCAACCCGATCGCATCTGGTCAGGCTGAAGCACTGCGTCTGGACCTGGACCGCATCGAACATTGGGTCGGCCTGGGTGCAACCGTTTCTGATCGCGTTCACGCGCTGATCAAAGACGCTAAGAAAGCAGCTTAATCTGTCGCGGTGGTGGCAATGAGCAAGCAACTCAAACCGGTAGCACCTAAGCAGCCGATTGTACTCGGTAAAATGGGGTCTACTTACGGCATCCGTGGTTGGCTCAGAGTATTTTCATCCACCGAGAACGCCGAAAGCATTTTTGACTATCAGCCGTGGTTTATCCAGCAGGCGGGTCAATGGCAGCTTGTCGAGTTGGAAGACTGGAAGCGCCACAGTCAGGACCTGATCATCAAAGTCAAAGGCATTGACGATCGGGATGCTGCGAATCTACTGACCAATCGTGAGATTATCGTGGATTCGGAACAACTTCCCGCGTTGGACGGTGATGATTACTACTGGAAAGACCTTATGGGCTGCCAGGTCGTCACTACCACCGGCTACGAACTGGGTAAAGTCGTCGATATGATGGAAACCGGTTCGAACGATGTGATGGTTGTTAAGGCTAACCTGAAGGATGCGTTCGGCATGAAGGAGCGGTTGGTCCCGTTTCTTCATGGGCAGGTTATCAAGAAAGTCGATCTCACTGCTCGCGTGATTGAAGCAGATTGGGATCCTGGTTTTTGACCTCCGAATTAAACGGTCGAAGCAAGTGGAATAACGGAATGGGGATTGGCTTGTGTTCATTGGTATTGTAAGCCTGTTTCCTGAGATGTTCCGCGTGATCACCGATTATGGGGTAACTGGCCGGGCAGTAAAAAATGGCCTGCTGAGCGTGCAGTGTTGGAGTCCGCGTGACTTCACCTACGACCGGCATCGTACCGTGGACGATCGCCCTTATGGCGGCGGCCCGGGAATGTTGATGATGGTGCAGCCCTTGCGGGAGGCCATTCATGCAGCAAAAGCAGCGGCAGGCGAGGGAGCAAAGGTGATTTATCTGTCACCTCAGGGGCGCAAGCTGGATCAAACCGGCGTGTGCGAACTGGCGGCTAACCCGAAGATGATTCTGGTTTGTGGCCGTTATGAAGGGATAGACGAGCGCGTAATCCAAACCGAAATTGATGAAGAATGGTCAATCGGCGATTACGTTCTCAGCGGCGGGGAATTGCCGGCAATGACCCTGATCGATTCTGTCGCCCGTTTTATACCGGGTGTACTGGGCCATCAGGCTTCAGCAGAAGAGGATTCTTTTGCCGATGGATTGCTGGACTGCCCGCACTATACCCGTCCTGAGGTGTTGGAAGGGATGGAGGTTCCGCCGGTTTTACTGTCGGGCAACCATGCCGAGATACGTCGCTGGCGCTTAAAGCAGTCGCTGGGCCGTACCTGGCTTAGAAGACCTGAACTTCTGGAAAGCCTAGCTCTGACTGACGAGCAAGCGGTGTTGCTGGCTGAGTTCCAACGGGAACATCAGGCCAAGCAGCAGGACTATGAAGGGAACGTCTGAGCATTTGGCTCGACGGGACCGATATATCAGTTTACCTAGGGTAAGAGACATATTATGAGCAACATTATTAAGCAAATTGAACAAGAGCAGATGAAGCAAGACGTACCTGCATTCCGTCCGGGTGATTCCGTGGAAGTTAAGGTATGGGTCGTTGAAGGTAGCAAAAAACGTCTGCAGGCATTCGAGGGCGTGGTTATCGCTATCCGTAACCGCGGTCTGCACTCTGCATTCACTGTTCGTAAGATTTCCAACGGCGAAGGTGTTGAGCGTGTATTCCAGACTCACTCCCCAGTAATCGACAGCATTACTGTTAAACGTCGTGGTGCCGTTCGTAAAGCCAAACTGTACTATCTGCGTGAGCGTACTGGTAAGTCTGCTCGTATCAAAGAGCGTCTGAACCGCGTCGGCTAACGCTGCATCCAAAAGTTAATAGCTATGAAGGGGTTGGCAATATGCCAACCCCTTTTTTTATGCTTGTTGTTTACAGGTTGCATATGCAAGATTGTTTTTCGTAAATGCGCTATGAAGGTTGATTTTTGCGGGCATAAAAAAGCCTGCTGTCGCAGGCTAAGCATTAGAGTGCGGCAGCGCGCTGTTTGCCTTTCTCCGGGTGCGGCTGGGCCGGAATGATATCACCGGGTTTTACGATGACCCGCGCAACCGACTCATGGGTGGCGAAGGTACAGCTGCAGTTAATGTTCTGGCATTGATGATAGCGCTCCTTGGTCGACTCACTCAGGTAGCGGCTGGAGCGAGTGTGGGCCACGTTACCGCATAGTGGACAGTGCATCATAGAAACCCCCTTGCAATAAATTAAAATATAATCAATAGATTAAGCGACGAAATGGCATCGAAGAATGCTGGTCAAGAGGCGCGTTCAGCACCTTTGATACACAATTTGCGTTCCTCCGCACGCCGACGTTCCAGCCCTTTACTCTTTTTGCCATTGATGTAGATCCAGCGTGGTAACTGATCGCATGCCTGTTGCCACAGATGCTGATTGAGAAAATAGGTCAGCGTGGATCCGCAGGCGGCGCTTACGCCGACGTTAAAGGCAAAAGCGATTACTGCATCATAAATCTCTTGCGGTAGAGCTTGTGGTATACAACTCGCCACACCCTGTTCTATACGTCGAACATCAGCCAGAAAATCTGCTGCGGCCTTTTCCTCGGTGATAGTGGTACCAGGTATCACTCCAGCGGTGTGTCCTACACCTTGCGTCCACACGCCCGCATCGCACTGATAGGGTGACAGTTGGCATCCTTCAAAGTCGGTAATCAGTTTTAGCCCGTTCTCAGAGGTTTTAACCTGCCCGAACTGCGGTATCAGCATCGCTATCGCCAGAATAGTTGCAGCGATACAACGTTTAACGATTGAGCTCATCGTAAATTCTCCTTCGAGATACGGCGTTTTGTTCTATAGCCTTGAGAACCTGCAGGCTTTTTCGCCGGTAATACCAGTTCACCAGAAAGGTGCCAATTCCGACTGCGGCACCGACCAAAAATGCGAGGTCCTGGGGGGAAAGCTTGCCCAACCAAGCGAGAAATAACGCTATAGCGTAAGTAATAAATGAGGTGACTTTCTCCATTGCTTCAATCCCACTGTTGTTTGCCTGAAGCGCCTGCATGAGCCATCCTGATGGCAATAGCGGCGTTATGGGGAATGTATCGCTGTGAGCATTAAGATTGCCCATGCCCCGCTCTTGTTTAATAACTACTGTGTATACATACAGTATTAAGCTATTTGCTAAAGTCGTCAATAGTGTGAATGCTATTTTTAGCAAAATGTTTAATGGGAGGCTTTGGACATAAAAAAAGCCCATCAATGATGGGCTTGGTAGGATTAGGCTTAGAAGGATTACAGACCGTAAACCAGCGAGACCGAGGTCGTGGTGTCGGTGTTTTTCGGCGCAGACGCTGGTGGCTTGCTGTTGTAAGTTACTGTGTAAGCCAGGCGCAGCGAGAACTTATCGTTAATCGCAACGCTCAATGCAGTCTCGGAATTCAGCGTGGTTTCTTCGTTAGCCAGCGCCGAAACGCCTTCGGAGAACTTGGTGGTGTCGGTCAACTGGTATGAATAGTTGGCTGCGCCGTAAGCCAGCGCTTTCGTTGAACGACCACCGCCATGGTATTCATCGTGACGTACACCCGGACCAAATTCTACCCGTAAATCGCTGAGTGGCCCGTTGAGCACTTGACGGCCGTAGCCACCCGTTGCAGTGGAACGAGAGTCGTAACCGTTGAAACGATCGCTCAACCAGCTTGCCTGGCCGAACAGATAGTTGCGATCGGACAGGTTATAACGGGTACGGCCGCCGGCCTGATACTTTTCCGATGAGCGCACGTTGGAAGAGGTAGTGTTGTTGGCGGCTCCCCACAGGCTGTAGGCAGCATCGCTGTTAAACCAGGTCATGCTGGTATTGGCCAACAAGGTAGAGCTTTGTGAGTTGCCTGACTGGGAGTTGTACCCGGCCTGGACATTGCCTTCAAACGGTTTCTTAGCGGTGGCCGGATCGTCCATCGCGGTGAAAAGCGTATTGTCGGCAAAGGCTGAAATGCTGGTGAAGGCAGTCAAGCAGCTGATGACTAGCGGAATAGCGCGACGAGCGCGTAAAGAGAGCATTTTGGATCCAGTTGTTAAGAGTGATTATAGGTGATAACGGTCACATTATAACGATTCCGCATTGCGACAAAAATAGCCGCGATTAGCTTAAGTTTTAAATTTTTCATCCTCACTTATTCATTTTTCTTCTACTTAATTAATCCCTTCCGCTGGCATATCATGCTGAGTATCCTTAAGTTTTGATGGGTTTTTTTGTGAGGTTGTCGCCTGCTGGCAACAAAACCCACAGCTATGGCTTTGCGCAAGCTCCGCGCCTGACTTCCTTGCACTGTAATATTTTGTGTACAAAATAATTTACACTTATTAGGCTGGGTGTTCTTTAGAATGAGCCCTAAAACAGAGAGCGATGGTGTTGGGATTTTCTGATTTTATTCATTTAAAATCAATTGATTTGGTGGTTTTTATTGGCGAGGTTATGGTGGGTTTTTGACTTAAAATTTCGGTGGTAATTTTTTATTTACGAATTTCGGATTGAAAACTTTACAGTTCATGGTAGGGTAAGGCTCTGAAACGCTCAACGTTCTCCTCACGCTTACGCATAACGGCAAACGACAGGAATAGCATCATGCAAAAAGACGCGCTCAATAACGTACATATCAGTGCAGAACAAATTCTGATCACTCCGGAAGAATTGAAAAACCAGTTCCCGCTTAGCGCCAACGATGAAAATGAAATCGCCACTGCGCGCAAAACCATCGCCGATATTTTGCAGGGGCGCGATCACCGCCTGCTGGTGGTGTGCGGCCCTTGTTCTATCCACGATCCGGATGCGGCACTGGATTACGCCCGTCATTTGAAAACCCTGTCGGCTGAATTGAGCGATCAGCTATATATCGTTATGCGTGTCTATTTTGAGAAGCCGCGGACTACTGTCGGCTGGAAAGGCCTGATTAACGATCCGCATATGGATGGGTCGTTTGACGTTGAGGCAGGTTTGCACATCGCGCGTCGCCTGTTGCTTGACCTGGCCGGAATGGGGTTGCCGTTGGCGACTGAGGCGTTGGATCCGAACAGCCCGCAATACCTGGGGGATTTGTTCAGCTGGTCAGCGATTGGTGCCCGTACCACTGAATCGCAAACTCACCGTGAAATGGCTTCAGGGCTGTCAATGCCGGTAGGCTTCAAAAACGGTACCGATGGCAGCCTGGGGACGGCAATTAACGCCATGCGCGCAGCGGCAATGCCGCACCGGTTTGTCGGTATCAATCAGGCGGGCCAGGTGTGCTTGCTGCAAACTCAGGGAAATCCGGATGGCCACGTGATCCTGCGAGGCGGCAAAACGCCAAACTACAGCGCCGAGCACGTTGCAGCCTGCGAAAAACAGATGCAGGACGCGGGACTCCACCCGTCCTTGATGATAGATTGCAGCCATGGCAATTCGAATAAAGACTATCGCCGTCAGCCGGCAGTTGCCGAGTCCGTGGTTGAGCAGATCAAAGCGGGTAATCGTTCGATCACCGGCATCATGCTGGAAAGTCACCTGCATGAAGGCAGCCAGTCTTCCGAGCAACCGCGTGCAGATATGCGCTACGGAGTTTCTGTTACAGACGCCTGCATTAACTGGGAGAGTACAGAGACGCTGCTGCGTCATATGCACCAGGAACTCGGCGCCGCGCTGACGGCACGCACTGGAGAGTAGTAAGTTATGGTGGCTGAACTGACCGCGTTGCGCGATCAAATCGACGAAGTGGACAAGGCGCTGCTGCAGCTGCTGGCGAAACGCCTGCAACTGGTGGCAGACGTGGGCGAGGTTAAAAGTCACCACGGGTTACCGGTGTACGTTCCCGAGCGTGAGGCGGCGATGCTGGCCTCGCGCCGTAAAGAAGCAGAAAACCTTGGCGTACCGCCGGATCTGATCGAAGACGTACTGCGCCGCGTGATGCGTGAGTCTTATGTCAGTGAGAACGACAAAGGCTTTAAAACCTTGTGTCCGCAGTTGCGTCCGATTGTGATTATTGGCGGTAACGGTCAAATGGGGCGGTTGTTCAACCGTCTGCTGACTCTGTCTGGCTACCGAGTCAAGGTGCTGGATCAGGAAGACTGGCCGCAGGCTGAAACATTGCTGGCAGACGCCGGCATGGTAATTGTCAGCGTGCCTATTCACGTGACCGAACAGGTGATTGAGCGGCTGCCGCCGTTGCCGGCGGATTGTATTTTGGTCGATCTGGCCTCGGTGAAAAATCGTCCGCTAAATGCCATGCTTGCGGCGCATGGTGGCCCGGTGGTGGGGTTGCACCCGATGTTCGGTCCGGATGTGGGCAGCGTGGCCAAGCAGGTCGTGGTGTATTGCGATGGCCGCCAGCCGGAAGCCTATCAGTGGCTGCTGGAGCAGTTGCAGGTGTGGGGCGCGCGTTTGCATCGCATCAGCGCGGTTGAGCACGATCAGAATATGGCGTTTATCCAGGCGCTCCGTCATTTCGCGACCTTTGCCTATGGGCTGCATCTGGCGGAAGAGAACGTTCAGCTGGAACAGTTGCTGGCGCTGTCTTCGCCAATCTACAGGCTGGAGCTGGCGATGGTTGGGCGGCTCTTTGCTCAGGACCCGCAGTTGTATGCGGATATCATCATGTCGTCGGAAGAGAATATTGCGCTGATTAAACGCTACTACCAGCGTTTTGGCGAGGCGATAAAGTTGCTGGAGCATGGGGATAAACAGGCGTTCATCCAGAGTTTCCAGAAGGTCGAGGACTGGTTTGGCGACTACGCCCAACGCTTCCTGGTAGAAAGCCGCTCGCTGTTGCGGCAGGCAAATGACAGCCGGCAATAAGTTATCAGGGTTCGGCAGCGCCGAACCCTTTTTTATCTCATTCAGGATGGATTGACCGGTACCACGTTATCGCTGGGATAACATCCCAGTACCTTCAGCGAACGGGTGATCGGCGTCAGATCTTTCAACGCTTTTTGCATCGCTTCAGAACGCAGATTCGCTTGCACATCGATATAAAACATCTCTTCCCATGGATTGCCGTTAATTGGGCGGGATTCCAGCTTGGTCATGATGATGCCATTGTCACGCAGCACCAGCAGCGCTTCAACCAGAGCGCCTGACTGCTGGCCGGTGGCCATAATCAGAGTGGTCTTGGCCGGCACCTGTTCTGACACCTCGATAGCCTTGCGCGCCAACACGATGAAGCGGGTAATGTTCTGCTGTTGGTTCGCCAGATTGTGTTCCAGTACTTGCAGGCCATACAGTGCGCCGCCAGCCTCGCTGCCCAATGCTGCAGCTTTAGGTGAGTTCAACGTGGCGACTTTTTCCATTGCTGCCGCGGTGCTCTCGCAGTACTCGATTTTCCAGTGCGGGTAGCGGTTAATAAACTGGCTGCACTGCTGGAACGGCTGTGGGTGGCTGTACACGGTTTCGATCTGGTTCAAGTCGGTGTTATCGGCCACCAGGACGCAGTGATCGATTGGATTGGTCAGTTCGCCAACGATCGACAGGCTGGTGTGCTGCAGCAGATCGTAGACATCGTTGATCGATCCGGAACTGGTATTTTCAATCGGCAAGATAGCGTAATCCGCCTGGCCGGTTTCGACCTGGGTGAAAATGTCCTGAAATTTTTGGCAACCGCATTCAATCAGTTGGTCGAAATGGCGAGCGGCATATTGGCGTGCGGCCAGGTGCGAATAGGAACCTTTAGGTCCAAGGAAGGCGATGCGAGCAGAATGCTGGCTGACTTGATTAAGCTGATGCTGCAACAGCGCTTGCTGAGTCAATACCGAGTCTTCGATAATCAGCTGGAACAGGCGGGTAACGTAAAAGCCGTCGAGGTCGTAGGGTTTGGCGGCGGCGATTAACGCATCCAGCAGATCTCGCTCGCGTTCTTTATCGCGGATGGGACGATGGGAATGCAACTTGGTTTTTCCCACCTCAACCGCCAGCTCACGGCGCTCTGCCAGCAGTGCCAGCAGTTTGAGATCCAGTGCGCTGATGCGTTCGCGCAGTACGAGTAACGGGTTGTCTGTCATAATCAGCTTCTGCCTTGTATTTTTATACGTCGTAAAATAGCCATAAAAAAAGCCCCCTGGTTTCAGGAGGCTTTGCTGTTCGTCTTCGCATTCTTTATCACACGACGAAACGCCTCCCAATCAGGGGAAGGTAAAAAAGAATGCGAAGAAAAACGGTTTGCGGGCCATGTGTTATCCAAAATGCGCGTGAGACAGGTTTTAAAGTAACCGCAGGCTTTTATCTCTGTCAATAAAAAACCAGACAAAAAACGCGCCCTCAGGCGCGTTTGATGTGAAACAGCCGCTAAACGGTTATTCCTGTTCGGGCTCAACTTCGGGAACAATGTCTTTCACGCTGGCGGCGGCGCGGCGCGCTTCGCCTTTGTGCTGCACCTTATTTAACTGACGCTCCAGTTTGGCGATCAGATCGTTAACGGCGGTGTACATGTCTTCATGTTTTGCGCTGGCGACCAGCGGGCCGTTAGGGGTGGTAATGGTGGCATCGGCTACAAACCCTTTAGGTTCTTTGGATAAAACAATATGCGGGTTAATCAGCTGGGCCTGCCATTTTTCCAGTTTGGTGAGACGGTCTTCGACGTGACTGCGGATTGCGGGAGTGATATCCATTTGTTTGCTGGTAATGTTCAATGTCATATAACTTACCTCTCTGTCTTTCCGTCTTGGATGACCCCAGCATACCCCGCTTTTTGTTTAAATGCGTGATGAAAATCACGTTTTTTTGTCACTTTTTGCAAAGTTAGTTCAATCTGTGATTCAGCGTCTGAAACGGCCATCTAACGCTTGAGTCTTGAGAGTAGAACGCGCATTATTGAGAGGATAAGCGGTTGCGCAATCTTGCTAATACCGTGTTTTTGCTTGTGTATTTTTCAAATCTTGGTCAAATGCGCAGCAAATGAAAACGGCAGCCGAAGCTGCCGTTTTGTTTTTCTGCTAGCACTAATCCGCTTATGACGGATTGGCGGCAATCACTTTGGCCACTTTGTCGGCCTGACCGTTCAACTGCAGTTGTTTGTAAGCGTTTTCCATCAGGGGTAAGGCGTCGCGCGTTGCCTGGGTATCCGGGTATTCACGCAACATCTGCTCGGCACGATTAACGACCGCGACGTAAGCACCGCGTTTAGTGTAGTATTCCACCACCGAAAGCTCATATTTGGCCAGGCGGTCTTTCAGATACACCAGACGCTTGTTGGCATCGGTTACATACTGGCTGTTCGGGTATTGCTGAATCAGCTGGCTGAAATCGCGAAAAGCAGCGCGAGCATGCTGTGGATCGCGGTCTGAACGATCGACCCCGAAGAAGCCTTGCAACGCACTGTCATCCAGCGCCATATCGGTCAGACCACGCATGTACATCACGTAGTCAATGTTCGGATGCGTTGGGTTCAAACGCATGAAACGATCGATAGAAGCCTGAGCCAGTGGTAAATCGGCAGATTTATAATAGGCATAAATCAGGTCCAACTGAACCTGCTGGGAGTACGGTCCGAAAGGATAGCGGTTATCTAACGCTTCGAGTTGCGTAATCGCGCCCTTAAAGTTACCGTCCTGCAGTTTTTGCTGGGCAGTAGCATAGATTTCCGAAGGTGGGTTGTCGGGAACCGCATCCTTGGATGTGGAGCAACCTGCCAGCGCCAGGCTCAACGTGGCTGCCGCCACCAGATATTTCATACGCGTCATGACGTTTTGATTATCCTCAGGGTGTTATTCCGGGAGACTGTCCGTTAAGCTCCCGACAAAGACCAGGTACAATAGCACATTATATTAAACGGCATCGCCGTGAAAACCCAACGTTAACGAAGAAGCTGCATATGGCACAACAAGTACAACTCACCGCAACGGTGGCCGAATCTCAACTCGGACAACGTTTAGATCAGGCTTTGGCCGAATTGTTCCCTGATTATTCACGATCTCGCATAAAAGAATGGATCCTGGACGATCGGGTACAGGTTAATGGCAAAACGACGAACAAACCGAAAGAGAAAGTGCTGGGGGGAGAAACGGTCGCCATTGATGCCCAGATAGAAGAAGAAGCCCGTTGGGAACCGCAGGATATCGCACTGAATATCGTCTACGAAGACAGTGACATTTTAGTGATCAACAAGCCGCGTGACCTGGTTGTGCACCCTGGCGCCGGTAATCCTGACGGTACTGTGCTCAACGCGCTGCTGTACTACTATCCGGAAATCGCGGACGTGCCGCGTGCCGGCATCGTACACCGTCTGGACAAAGACACCACAGGCCTGATGGTGGTGGCGAAAACCGTTCCGGCGCAAACCCGTCTGGTCGAGGCGTTGCAGGCGCGTGAAATCACCCGTGAATACGAAGCGGTCGCTATTGGTACCATGACCGCCGGCGGTACCGTTGAAGAGCCGATTTCCCGCCACTCCACCAAGCGCACGCATATGGCGGTGCACCCGATGGGCAAACCGGCGGTGACGCATTACCGCATTATGGAACACTTCCGTGCGCATACCCGTTTGCGTTTGCGTCTGGAAACCGGTCGTACCCACCAGATCCGCGTGCATATGTCGCACATTAACCATCCACTGGTAGGCGATCAGCTGTACGGTGGCCGCCCGCGTCCGCCGAAAGGTGCATCGGAGGCGTTTATTGCTACGCTGCGCGGTTTCGATCGCCAGGCGCTGCACGCGACCATGCTGCGTTTGTATCATCCAATCAGCGGTATCCAGATGGAGTGGCATGCGCCGCTTCCTCAGGATATGGTCGATCTGATTAACGCGCTGAAGGTTGATACCGAAGAATTCAAAGATCAGATGAATTGGTAATGGATCCCTTTATCCTGCCTGATTGGTCGTTGCCTGCTGGGGTAAAAGCCTGCAGCACCACCCGCGGTGGCGGTATTAGCCTGCCGCCGTATGATTCGCTCAACCTCGGCACCCATGTCGGGGATGTTGCATCCGCGGTGGAACTTAACCGTGAACGGTTGGTGGTGGGCGCGAGTCTGCCGCAAATGCCGGTTTGGCTGGAACAGGTTCACGGCACCCGCGTAGTGCGGCTGAATGGTCAAACCCCAACTGACCTGCGCGCGGATGCTGTTTACAGCAACGTGTCGGGGCAGGTGTGCGCAGTGATGACGGCGGACTGCCTGCCGGTGTTGTTCTGCTCACATGCCGGTGATGAAATCGCCGCTGCCCACGCCGGTTGGCGCGGGCTTTGCAATGGCGTGCTGGAACAGACTTTGGCAGCGTTTGCCGCTGAGCCGGGCCATATCAGCGCCTGGCTTGGTCCGGCAATCGGTCCGCAGCAGTTTGAAGTGGGGCCAGAGGTTCGTGCCGCATTTATGGCAGTGGATAGCGCCGCAGCGGCCGCTTTTATCCCGCACGGCGATAAGTTCCTGGCAGATATCTACCTGCTGGCTCGCCAGCGCCTGCAGCATGCCGGCGTAAAACTCATCTACGGCGGCGATCGCTGTACGGTTAGCGAAATCAGTCAATTTTTCTCCTATCGACGCGATGGAGTAACCGGACGTATGGCAAGTTTAATCTGGCTGATATAACCTATTGAATTAGGACGGTCCGCTGACGCATGACGTTGTACTGATAATATAGTGTCGAAATAACCTTGAAAATTTGAGGGATGACCTCATTTAATCTCCAGTAGCAATTTTGACCTACATTGGAGGTGTTATGCGTCTGGATCGTCTTACCAATAAATTCCAGCTTGCCCTCGCCGATGCCCAATCTTTAGCCCTTGGGCACGACAACCAGTTTATGGAACCGTTACATCTGATGAGCGCTCTGCTCACTCAGGAAGGGGGCACGGTTCGTCCACTATTAACTTCTGCCGGTATCGATAGCGGGCGCGTGCGCACCGAAATCGAACAGGCTTTGTCACGTCTGCCTCAAGTTGAAGGCACCGGCGGTGATGTTCAACCCTCCCATGAGCTGGTGCGCGTTCTGAACCTGTGCGACAAGCTGGCGCAAAAGCGGGCGGACAAATTCATTTCTTCCGAACTGTTCGTCCTGGCGGTGCTTGAAGATCGCGGAACCTTGACCGATCTGCTGAAAGCCGCCGGAGCAACAGCCGATAAAATCAGTAAGGCCATTGAGCAAATGCGGGGTGGTGACAGCGTGGAAGATCAGGGTGCCGAAGATCAGCGTCAGGCGTTGAAGAAATACACTATCGATCTGACCGAGCGTGCCGAACAGGGCAAACTTGACCCGGTTATCGGCCGCGACGAAGAGATCCGTCGTACCATTCAGGTGTTGCAGCGCCGTACCAAGAATAACCCGGTGCTGATCGGTGAGCCTGGCGTGGGTAAAACCGCGATTGTTGAAGGTCTGGCGCAACGTATCATTAATGGTGAAGTGCCTGAAGGGCTGAAGCACAAACGCGTGTTGTCCCTCGACATGGGGGCGCTGATCGCCGGGGCCAAATACCGCGGTGAATTTGAAGAGCGACTCAAAGGCGTACTGAGCGATCTGTCAAAACAGGAAGGCAGCGTCATTCTGTTTATCGATGAGTTGCACACTATGGTCGGCGCGGGCAAGGCTGATGGCGCAATGGATGCCGGTAACATGCTGAAGCCTGCGTTGGCGCGTGGGGAACTGCACTGCGTCGGCGCGACTACCTTGAACGAGTACCGTCAGTATATAGAGAAGGATGCGGCGCTTGAACGTCGTTTCCAGAAGGTCTATGTGGCTGAGCCGAGCGTCGAAGATACCATTGCTATCCTGCGCGGCCTGAAAGAGCGTTACGAGCTGCACCACCACGTGCAGATCACCGACCCGGCGATCGTTGCGGCGGCCACGCTGTCACATCGCTATATCTCCGATCGTCAGTTGCCGGATAAGGCTATTGACCTGATCGATGAGGCGGCGTCAAGCATCCGCATGCAGATGGACTCCAAACCGGAATCGCTCGACAGACTGGAGCGTCGCATTATTCAGCTCAAGCTGGAACAGCAGGCGCTGAACAAAGAGTCGGATGACGCCAGCAAGAAACGTCTGGAAATGCTCAGCAGTGAGTTGGAGCAGAAAGAGCGCGAATATTCAGAGTTGGAAGAAGAGTGGAAAGCCGAGAAGGCCTCGCTCTCCGGCACCCAGAATATAAAAGCGGAGCTGGAGCAGGCCAAGATCACCCTGGAGCAGGCGCGACGCGTCGGCGATCTGGGGCGCATGTCGGAACTGCAGTACGGCAAGATCCCTGAGCTGGAAAAACAGCTCGCCGCCGCTACGCAGGCCGAAGGCAAAACCATGAAGCTATTGCGTAACCGGGTGACTGACGCGGAAATCGCTGAAGTACTGGCTCGTGCCACCGGTATTCCGGTAGCCAGGATGCTGGAGGGCGAGCGTGACAAACTGTTGCGTCTGGAGCAGGAGCTGCATTCCCGAGTGATTGGTCAGGATGAAGCGGTCACTGCGGTATCCAATGCAATCCGCCGCAGTCGTGCCGGATTGTCCGACCCTAACCGGCCGATCGGTTCGTTCCTGTTCCTCGGCCCGACCGGGGTAGGTAAAACCGAGCTTTGCAAAGCGTTGGCGTCGTTCCTGTTCGACAGTGATGATGCGATGGTACGTATCGATATGTCCGAGTTTATGGAGAAACATTCGGTATCGCGGCTGGTGGGCGCGCCTCCGGGCTACGTTGGTTATGAAGAGGGCGGTTATCTGACCGAGGCCGTGCGCCGCCGACCTTACTCAGTGATCCTGTTGGATGAAGTGGAGAAAGCGCACCCGGATGTGTTCAACATCCTGTTGCAGGTATTGGATGACGGGCGTCTGACCGATGGCCAGGGCCGCACCGTTGATTTCCGCAATACCGTGGTGATCATGACCTCTAACCTTGGGTCTGATCTGATCCAGGAACACTTTGGTCAGATGAATTATGCACAGATGAAAGAATCGGTTATGGAAATGGTTACGCATCACTTCCGTCCGGAATTCATCAACCGTATAGATGAGGTGGTAGTGTTCCACCCGCTCGGGCAGAAGCATATTGCGGAGATTGCCAAGATTCAGTTGGCGCGTCTGTACAAGCGTCTTGAAGAGCGTGGTTACGAAGTCACCATGACTGAACCGGCATTGGCACTGTTGGGCCAAACCGGCTATGACCCTGTTTATGGTGCGCGCCCGTTGAAACGCGCTATTCAGCAGGAAATCGAAAACCCGCTGGCGCAGCAAATCCTTTCTGGCAAGCTGATCCCGGGCAAGCTGGTGACGCTGGATGTGGAAAACGAGCATATCGTTGCCAGGCAGTAACGGTTATTTAGAGCCATAAACAAAAAGGGAGCGGAGTATCGCTCCCTTTTTGTTATCTATTTTTGGCCTGGCTTGTGGGGTTTGCATCTTTCGTAGCCTTAAAATCCCACTTTTTAGGCTAACAAATATCCTAAAAAGCCGTTATTGGTTAATGTTTGAACGCTTGAAAAGTTTTTTGCATTTAGGGGTTGCGGCCTTCTGAGAACTCCCTATAATGCGCCTCCACTGACCGGGAACAACGACTCCTCTAACGAGAACCAGTCGCCCAGCCAGGAAGAAGCAAGCCGGTGAAAACACCGTTTCTTAATAAGAAAAAAGCTTGACTCTTCAGCGGGAAAGCGTAATATGCACCTCCCGCGTTACCGAGAGTTATCTCAGTAACGAACGCTCTTTAACAATTTATCAGACAATCTGTGTGGGCACTCCACAAGACGATATCCAGTACCTTCGGGTACGAAAAAATATCAAGTCTTGAAGAGTGACTACTGAAGTAAAATTCATTTAGTAACCTTT
>NZ_JAZFBA010000003.1:0-381566 GCF_036352655.1 Serratia sp. C2(1)
CCGGTACGTTGGAAAACGACCACGTTGGTGATGCTTTTCACGCCAGGGTTTTTCAGCGCGTCGTCGACGTTCTTTTTCAGCGGCACGGCACGCCCGGCGCGCAGGCCTTCGTCAGCGGTGATAACCAACTTGGCGTTGGAGTCGATAATACGGCCGGCGACCGCCTCTGGCGAGAAACCGCCAAAAATGACCGAATGCACCGCACCGATACGTGCACAGGCCAGCATGGCGACCGCGGTTTCCGGCACCATGGGCATATAGATAGCCACGACGTCGCCTTTTTTGACGCCCAACTTTTTCAGTACGTTGGCGAACTGACAGACATCGTGATGCAGTTGTTTGTAGGTCACCTGTTTCGACTGGGTGGGATCGTCACCTTCCCAGATAATGGCGGTCTGGTCACCGCGTTCGGCCAGATGGCGATCGAGGCAGTTGGCCGCCAGGTTCAGTGTACCGTCTTCAAACCAGCGGATACTGATATGGCCCGGGTCGAACGAGGTATTTTTTACCCGGCTATAAGGTTTGATCCAGTCCAGAATTTTTCCTTGCTCTCCCCAGAATGCTTCTGGGTCTTGCACCGACTGTTGATAATATTGTTGGTATTGTTCTGGGTTAATCAGGGAATGCTCTGCTATGGCAGCGCTAACAGTATCAGAAGAAATCTTCACCAAAACTTCTACTCCTTGAAATATTTAGTTAATATAAACAACTTAAAAGATGGGAGTGTATCACCATAATAAACATGCCATCAAAATTTCATACTTCCAAATACGAATCCCCCGCTAACAGTCTAATTCAATCGAAATAAAACAGTTACAGAATTAATGACATCACTATAGGAAAAGAATATTTTTGACCGTTTCAATCATAAATTATGTATACTTTCACTCCCACACAGCCTTAGAACAATACCGACAAACTCTCACTTTCAGATTACTTCAAAACACTCTAACTTAGGATGATCAATATACATATGCCGATTTCCACCACTGGTCTTATGTACATTTTTGAAGTGTTCAGAATGAACCCAATCCATGAACTTCTCCTTGCTCTCCCACTCTGCATATGAAGAAAACAAGACATACTCTTTTTTCGAACTATCCATTCTAAAAAATTTGAACTCCATAAAGCCAGCCACATCACTTACTTGAAGCTTGGACTGTACCCTCTCCCAAACCTTAAGATAATCATCTGCATACTCAGGCTTTATTTTAAAGCGGTTCATTGTCACATACATGCTACACCTCCAAACCATTATTTTGTTAACAACAAAAATCGACACGTACTGAGCGCCAACAATAAATAGATCAGATAAAATCAATGTTCACTACCCAGCACAAAAATATGTTTAAAGATTTATTCTGAGGATTGACATTCATCACAAAGGCAAACAGATATATTCTTATATCCTTTCAATTTTGCCTGTCTGATTGCTTGAAATGGCGAAAAAAAAACCCCTAAAGCATCCAACTTATCAGTACACGGTTTTTTATTACAAGATGATTCATGTATGAAGTGGGGTATATCAACATAACTTTTTTTTGTAATGTAATAATATTTTTGCACTCCCTCCCCTCCAAAATTCTTTCTGGTTTTTAAAATTCACCAACCTTCATAACACCGATTTGAAATAGTGAAGGTATAAAAAAACCACCTTCACTTTTACAAACTATGGATTCTGGCAGTTATGACAAGAGCACGTAACTACACTTTCAAAACCACGTTTTATTGCTTCTTTTTCAGCATCGCGAGGAGTTTCAAATAGCCCTAAACACTCACGATAAATAATGCAAGGGATATCTTTACACCAGCCAGAATGAATATCATGTTTTCCGGCAATATTAGTCAACCTATTAATATAATAATAGTCGCTCATTGAACTCATTAGCTCACCTAAATGAAAATAGTTTAAAATTAATATTTCCCCTAGGAATATAGTGTGATTTTTTTATTTTTAGGTTGTAACTCAAGGGATAAATTTAAACCATCACTAATTTAAAGTTTCCTTTAGCTTTCTTTTCACCTTCCACATCCCCCAGCTCTTGCTACAGTTGCAATCCTAGGGGAATGTACTAAGGATTGGGATTGATTCGTTGCCTCCTTTTCTTCTATACGCGACACGACTACGAACAAAGCGAATCATTAAAAAATCTAATCATTAACTTGGTCTGCATACTAGAACATCAGTTAAGTACTGTAAATACCCTGATCACCTAAAAAAACACAAAAAGACAAAATAGAACTCTGACACTCATAACAATTTCAGGCTAAAGCATCGAAAAAACAACAACACTCAGCACATCAACCCACAAAATATTTGCATAAATATACCCCTTTCCCCGCTCTACTCAGCTTTAGTGACTATTCTCAGAAGCTGGTCAAAAAGCCCACCATGGATAAATTAATTTAAAAATCAATCACAAAGAATAAAAAAGAGAAGATTGGATTGAAAAATGACCAGGAGAATTGTCATAATTCAATATCGACATAGCACTCTACAGAGAAAAAGAGGGTTTTATTTGATGAATTTTAGAAAGGTACAATTCAATTTTTGCAACAAAAAACATTAAAAAAAGTGATGTAATGAAATGTCATTTAGCTAGCGTTTAGATTTTTCCTTTCATCTACCGGCAGCGAACACAGTTAAATTAGCGACAGGGGATAACCCAGAAAATAAAAAACCACAAATAACGAATAATAATTCAATTCGTAAATATATATACATGCCATTTAAACTCCTGGAACACCTATCAGACTTGTTACATCTTACTGCGTACGAAGTTAAGAGCGTTCGACATTACCTCTTCTTGAAAGTGAGGGAATCTTCACCTATGGAGAAAAGGATGATAAATCAGTATCGCCCTATAGGTCGCTGGTTTCCAGCAATCAGGCTTAGCCCTGGGATACCTGGAAACAAGCTTACGCTATGGCACATTTCAACCCCAGCATTGCCAAAGACAATGTCCGCGCAGTGTTCGCCTTCCAGATCCAGCCCAATGATTCGGTTCGACCGTGGGATGCTGGCTTCATCCCAGATCTCGTTGCCTATAATTTCAGCCCGGAACGCGGCGGCAATGGCGGCAACTGACAAAACTGGCAAGTGAACTTTGCCGAGAGCCGTAGACCAGGCTAGCTATATGTACACCGACAATAACTATCTGGCCCATATGGCGGCTATTGTAGGGCAGAACGCCAAGGCCGCAACATTCTGGGCCGAAGCCGATAAGCTTGCTGACTACATCAACACCTGCATGTTCGACCCCAAAAGTGGTTTCTTTTACGATATTCGCATCGAAGAACGGCCGCTGTCGAACGACTGTGCCGACAAACCTATCGTAGAACGTGGTAAAGGGCCTGAAGGATGGTTACCACTGTTCAACGGTGTGCGGTAATCCTCCCATTCTCATGCACTCTTTAACACAGTAGTCATTACCTGATATCACTTCGCATTACACTCGACGTATCAGTTAGGGGTATGAGGTAGCCATACGGATCGCTCGTCTCTCAATGGTCGGGGATTTCCTTCCCTCTTTTTGACATAGACAGACCTACAAATAAGAACTGTATATAAAGAGGAAAGGGACAGCGTTAAAATATTATTTATAAAGTCGGAGATAAAGTTAACATCACCGCTGCCATTAATATTGGGAAATGATTATAGGCAGTATTATGAACATATTTTCTGAAAGGCCGCTTGTCCCATACGCTATAGACAGGGTGCTTTAGCAGGCTTCAGGCAACAAAGGTGGTGCTGTTTATATTACTTCAGCCGTGACGCCACCGGTGGCAAGACTGAAAGCGCCGAACACACAACCTGTTTTCAGGACTGCCGCTCGGCAATCAACGTCAGTTTTTCATCGGTTGCTTTCTCTTCTTCAAGCGTCTCCCCCAATAATTTTACGGCTTTGGTGTAACCCAACTTCGCGGCCAGAGCACGCAGCGTGCCATAAGTTGCAATTTCGTAGTGTTCCACTTTTTGCGCCGCACCGATTAAGCCCGCATCTCTCACCGGGCCTGCCTCGACCGATTCAATAAGCTCTTGGGCTTCTTCCACCAACCCTTCTAAAGCGTGGCATTTCATACGTTTGATCTTCAGCCCCTCTTCACTTTCGACCAGTTGATCGAGACGTTCAATCTGGCCCTGGGTTTCTTCCAGATGTTGTTTAAAGGCGGCAATAAGTTTTTCATCCGTCGCGGCTCGAGCCATTTTCGGCAATGCACGAGTGATTTGTTTTTCAGCGCTGTACACATCTGATAAGTCGTGAATAAATAGTTCTTCCAATGTGGTGATTTTCATATTTAACTTCCTATCATTGAGGGAATAGTATGTTCTGATCAGACTGAGGATATTTTTAGTGAACATTAAGCATAGTTCAATCCGCAGAAATAAGCAGTAACCACAGGGTTCTTATTTTTATTTAACGGACCAATCAGCCCTATTGTTCAACAAAAAAAACGCTTATGCCCCTGATAAAAAAACCAACAAATAAATTGTCTTACAAATAACCCCCCCTCGTAAAAATAGCATCAAAAAATTGAGTGCTATAATTAACCCAGCTTAGCCACATTCATGAAAGGATGGTAAGACAGAATAGAGGTGATTGTTGTTAACAGGTGCCGTATGAACTACGCTTTAATTGGAAAAAACATTTTCATTGCATTGACAAGTAGTAAAAGAAGCCATTTTTATCATTAATGAATGATAAAAAGAGAGATACGAAACGGTTAGCGTCTCCCCTCTAACCTTCACAAATATTTAATCCATCACCTGGTTTTTTCAAACAGTTATCTTATGAGAAACAAAATGAAACACATCACACCAAGATTTATCAAAAAAGCGCATCTTTCCATGTCATTTTTGTGGTTGATTTTAGCTATACCCTCAGTCATTTGGTGGAAAGACAGCGTATTATGGGTCATCATCATCAGTATTTATGCCAATATTGTCGGCCATTTATCCGGCTATACTGCGGCAAGAGCCGACGAGGCCGCCGAAGAAAACGAGCAGACGGAAAAAGACAAGGGGCAAGAAAAACATGAAAAACCGAGCACGTAAAAGATACAGTTCACCCTTTATTTACCTCATGTTTTCACCCTGGCCGGTGTTATTTTTCTAAATGAGTTTCTCGCTAACATCTGATTATCGCTTCAGTCAAAACATTCAATTAAATGACAACCAATCACACTGATTCAAAATCGCTTATCTATAGGAGAAACTGACGCATGCTATTGATCATCATCAAGCGCCACATTTTTTAACGGGATAGCACATGACTTTTCTTGGTTGGATCGCAGCAACAGGCATTCTATTTTTATGTATGTCGCTGGCATCGGGCTGGCTTCATCGCGGGCCCATCACGTCATTCGGGTTATATCTGCTGACAGGCATTGTCTGCGGCCCCTGGGTCTTGGACTTAATTCGGATAGACGTTGTCACGCATGCGGAATCGATGAAGCCGATCACGGATGTCGCCATGGCCGCGTCACTGTTTATCACCGGTTTAAAGCTGCGCCAACCCTTTAGCACCCAAGCCTGGCGCATCGGTTGCCTGTTGGCTTTCCCCACCATGTTGCTGACCGTTCTGTCGATGATGGTCATAGTGCATTACCTGACCGGCCTTCCCTGGGCATTGTCGCTTGCGTTTGGTGCCATCGTTGCCCCTACGGATCCGGTCTTGGCCAGTTTGATATCCGTGAATAACGCACGGGATGATGACTCGCTCCGTTCCTCGCTCTCTGTCGAAGCCGGCCTCAATGACGGGTCCGCTCTGCCCTTTTTATTGCTGGCTCTGCTGTTATATGGCAGCCAGCAAGATCCCTGGTCCTGGACGCTCTTTGCCCGATGGGGGGCGATTGATGTGATATGGGCTTTGTGTGCAGGCCTGTTGATTGGTTATTCACTAGGATGGTTGATCGGCATGCTGGCGGCGCGGATGCGGCACATTTATCAGGACAGCACACCTAATGATCTGATTGCGCTGGCGTTGATTGCACTCAGTTATGCCGCAGCGCAATACGTTGACGCCTCCGGCTTTCTTGCGGCGTTTGCCGCCGGCGTGGGATTGCGACAAGCGGAAAAAAGGATTATCAGCCGCCATCCGCCTGACGAAATAGCGCAAGATGACGAAACTCCGCCCGCCGAAGAACTGGTTAACCCCAACACGCGGCACAGCCAGCAAAAGAAAGGCCGCGCCAAATCGGTCGGCTTAGTGGTCGGCGACGCCATATCCTTCGGCGGTACGCTGGAACGCCTGTTCGCCGCCGGCATTGTGATCGTCCTGGGCGTCACCCTGGCCCAACATTGGGATCCCAGAGGTCTCTATTTAGGTTTGATCCTTTTTGTGTTTATACGTCCCATAACGGTATTTTTTGTCACCCTGGGCAACCGCATTCCCCCCTCGCGACGCATTTTACTCGGCTGGTTTGGCATCAGAGGCATCGGCAGCATTAACTACATTGCCTACGCCTACTTGCACGGCATGAAGGACGCCGCCAGCGCTGACATGGTAAACATGGCGTTAACCTTGGTGATCACCAGCGTAGTCTTGCATGGCATCACGGTTGCCCCCATTTTAAATTCAAGCAAATTTAAAAATACCGAATAAATCGGCTCAATGATGAAAGCAACATTTTCTCAATCGAAGATAGAGCCTCCATGAGCGGGTGTATCCAGATGAAAATAGGCCAGGTTTTCCACCTGCTGACTCATGATGCCCCATCTCAACGTTAAAAGTTCATTGGGCAAAATCTTACCGTTTTCCATCGCCATTTTTCGGTAAAGAGCACAGTAATTTTTTCGATGGTAAACCCTAAAACGCCGGGACCCTCCCCTCTTTCCAACAGCGGCAATATTGTTTAATCTTTCTTTTGGCGAAATAGCGGTATAAAAAAGGCAGAGTAACAACGAAATAAACAACATCAATAAAACAGGGGCCTGCTCATGAAAAAATCAACTTCATGAAGTCGCTGCGCCAGTGAAAATGAGTTGCCCCCCTTCATCGCTGAAAACAGATTAATGGCTGAAGACATACCTAAAATCAGCAATCCAAAAATCACAATAATCCCTCTCAAGTAAAAGCAAAAAAACAAAACATCAGGACATCCTTTAAAACATATTGAAATATTAAGTTAACGTTGAAAAAACGTATATACCGCCGTAATACACTCACTGTCAACATGGATAACATGATAAATAGGACGATTTACCTCTCATTCCAAATAAGCCTGAACAAAAGAGAAGCGACACGCGTAAAACCCAGTTAAACCGATTATTTCCATCACGTAATTAAAAATCACCAAAAAACAAAGAACTGGCTAGCTTGTTGTGAAAACTCATTATTTAGCCTACGCTTAAATCTGCAACGAATTAATTCAAATATTATTTCATATGAATTACATGAGGTGAGTTAATGGCGAGTAAAAATAAATCTCCGAAAAGTGGAGAGGCAACTGTTTCATTACAAAAAGAAAAAAAAGAATTATTAAATGACGGCTTGCACTTGAAAGATACCGCACCTGCAGACAATGCGCACACGCCGGACAGCAAACCCACGCCCCCTGGAAAGCAGCCAACGGCCCCCGGCAGCATGAAAGAAACCGGGGCGGTGAGCGATAAAATTCGGCAACTCGAACACAACCGTAAATATGATCAGCATCAGCCGCTGACGACCAATCAGGGCACCAAAGTCTCCGACGATCAAAACTCCCTCAAGATGGGCGTACGCGGCCCTACCTTGCTGGAAGATTTTATAATGCGTGAGAAAATTACGCATTTCGACCATGAGCGCATACCGGAACGCATCGTTCATGCCCGCGGTTCGGCAGCGCACGGCTACTTTGAGCTGTATAAAAGCCTGGCTTCGGTCACGAAAGCAGACTTTTTGCAACACGAGGGCCAACAGACGCCGGTGTTCGTGCGCTTCTCGACCGTGCAAGGTTCACGTGGTTCCGCCGATACGGTACGTGACATTCGCGGTTGGGCCACTAAATTTTACACCGACGAAGGCATTTTCGATCTCGTCGGCAACAATACCCCGGTATTTTTCATTCAGGATGCGATCAAATTCCCTGATTTTGTCCATGCCGTAAAACCGGAGCCTCACAACGAGATCCCGCAGGGGGCTAGCGCCCACGACAGTTTTTGGGATTACGTTTCCCTTCAGCCGGAAACCTTGCACAACGTCATCTGGGCGATGTCTGACCGTGGGATCCCACGCAGCTATCGAACGATGGAAGGCTTCGGCATACATACGTTCCGGTTGATCAATGCCCAAGGTAAAGCCACCTTTGTGCGTTTTCATTGGAAGCCGGTTGCAGGAAAAGCCTCTCTGCTCTGGGACGAGGCGCAGAAACTGGCGGGTAAAGACGCAGACTTCCATCGCCGGGATCTCTGGGAAGCGATAGAGGCCGGCGATTACCCGGAATACCAGCTCGGTCTGCAATTGATACCGGAAGAAGACGAGTTCAAATTCGATTTTGATTTATTGGATCCGACGAAGCTCATTCCCGAAGAATTGGTGCCCGTGCAACTGGTCGGGAAAATGGTGCTCAATCGCAATCCGGATAATTTCTTTGCCGAAACCGAGCAGGTGGCCTTTCATCCGGGGCATATCGTTCCCGGCATGGACTTCACCAACGATCCGCTGTTGCAGGGGCGGCTGTTTTCCTACACGGATACGCAAATCAGTCGTCTGGGTGGCCCTAACTTCCATGAAATCCCCATCAACCGCCCAACCTGCCCTTATCACAACCTGCAGCGTGACGGCATGCACCGCGTCGAGATTGATACCAATCCGGCCAACTATAGCCCCAACTCGCTCAACAATAATTGGCCCAGAGAGACGCCTGCAGCGGCCAGCGGCGGTGGTTTCTCCAGCTATCCGGAGCGCGTTGATGCCCATAAAATCCGCGAAAGAAGCGACTCTTTCCTCGAACACTACGCCCATCCAAGGTTGTTTTGGCTTAGCCAAACGCCGGTTGAACAGCAGCATATCGTGGATGCCTTCTCCTTCGAGCTCGGTAAAGTGGCACGCCCCTACATTCGCGAACGGGTGGTAGAACAGCTGGCGCATATCGATACCACCCTGGCCGGCCAGGTGGCCGTCAAGCTGGGTATCACCCTGTCTGCCGAAGTATTGAATACCTTGCCGCCCAAACCGGTTAACGGACTGGAGAGCGATCCGAGTCTGAGCCTGTATGCCTTGCCGGGCGGCAGCGTCAAAGGGCGTATTGTCGCTATTTTGCTGGCGGATCATGTTTTGTCGGCAGATGTGCTGGCGATCCTGAAAGCTCTGAAAAAACGCGGCGTGCATGCCAAATTGCTCGCGCAAACCCAGGGCCGTATAACGGCGGACGATGGCTCGGCGATCGCCGTTGACGCGACCTTCGCCGGCACGCCATCCATAACGCTCGACGCCGTCATCGTGCCCGGCGGCGTGGCGGAGGCCTTATTGCGCAGCGGCGACGCGAAGCACTACCTGCTGGAAGCGTACAAACATCTGAAGGTCATTGGGCTCAGCGGCGATGCGAGTCGTTTAAAAACCCTGTGGCAGAACGAATCCGCTGCCGAGGAAGGGATTATCGAATCGCCAACGGTGAAAGGCGTAATGATGGAGCGTTTTATTGAAGCCCTGGCCGGCCACCGCATTTGGAGCCGCAGCGAGAAAGCGGCAGCCGTCCCGGCTTAGCCCACATTAGTTTCACAAGTGACTTCATTGCGTTAGACAGAGGACGAATCATGACTGACATAGTGAAATATCAAAACAATCTGGTTAAAGGAGCCGAATTGTTGCCTTCGCCCCATCCTATGGATGGCAGCAGCAAAAGCAGCATCCTGATCTATGGCGACCAAGAGCCAGAGCTGAGCGAGACGTTGAAAGCGCTCAGCGAGGGGGAAGAGGTTTTTTTCGACGTCAACGATGAAACCCTGTCGTGTCGGATTGAATCAGTTGATCGGCAACGAAACATTATCGTACTGAAAACCGAGCAGCAGCAAAGCGAAGCCGATACTCCCTATCAGCAACCGACATAGATGTAGCCGCTCTTCCCTGCACCTTTACTTTTTGAACGGAGGAAATATGGAACAGACACAACAACCGGCGCAGCATCAGGATCGACAACCGGGGTTGGAAAGCGACATGACCCCCGAGCCAAAATATGACGATCCGCTTTATCGGCCCGGCGGCAAACTCACCGGAAAAGTGGCGATAGTCACCGGTGGCGACAGCGGCATCGGCCGTGCCGTTTCCATCGCGTACGTCAAAGAAGGTGCCAAAGTCGTGGTGGTCTATCTGGACGAAGATCAGGATGCTCAAGAGACGCAAAAAAGCGCCGAACGCTATGGCGGCGATGTTTTATTGCTGAAAGGCGATCTTCGGGATCGGAGTTTTGTCCGTGAAATCATAGCTAAAACCATTGAGAAGTACGGCCACCTGGACATTTTGGTCAACAACGCAGGCGAACAGCACCCGGTTGAAGAACCGGAAATGATCACCGAGCAGCAGTTGGAAAAAACCTTCCAGACCAACTTTTTCAGTATGGTGGCACTCTCATTGGCCGCGTTAGAACATTTGCCGGCTGAGGGCGCGATAATCAACACTTCGTCGGTCACCGCCTACCATGGCAACCCGGCGTTGATCGACTACTCTTCCACCAAAGGCGCCATTACTTCGTTTACCCGCTCTTTGGCCCTCAAGCTCAGCGAACGCCAGATCAGGGTGAATGCTGTCGCACCCGGCCCTATCTGGACGCCGCTCATTCCTTCGACCTTCAGCGCCGAAAAGGTAGCCAAATTCGGCAAGGACACGCCGATGAAACGGCCGGGCCAACCCAGTGAACTGGCCGCCGCCTACGTCTATCTGGCATGCAATGACTCTTCGTATATGACAGGGCAAACCCTGCACATTAACGGCGGTATCATAGTCAATAGCTGACCTGCGCTAATGGCCTGATATTCTTTTATCAGGCCACGCTCTTTTAATTTATTTAAAAGCAATTACCGTTAATCCAAGAGCAGCGGAAAAAACTGTACAGAATAAAAAGATAGCGTGGAGATAACCCGACGCCCTATCAGAAGGTTACCCATACATCACGTTATAAAACAGCAGCATGAGAACCATGATCGCCGCAATGATATACCCTCGATAAGGGCGTGGCCCCTTTAATCCGGTTTTGGAGGCAGGCTCTCTCTGCGCCTCGTTTTTTATTGAACATGGCAATACCTCGTAAAAGCTAAGTTAACGCTGGCCGTTTTGCACCGACCAGTTAACGGCGTAGACAGTTAATTAAGCCGCCTGATTAAAAATCAGTTTAACACCCTGCCCTCACAGAATTCGGTTTGGATCACTGTTGCAATCCGCACGGCAGGACTCACTATCCTTCAGACTGTCACATCATTATATTTAACGCATTGAATTAACTGTATAAACATCAAACACAGTCAAAAACACTGTTTTATCTTATTTTTAAGCTATTTTTTTATAAAAAGAACAATGATTAAAAAACATTCCATTGCGCAAAGTGATCATGAGTGGCTAAAATTAAATAAATCAAGATTAAATTATGACAATACTCGCACTTGGTCGTTTACCCTTTTTTATTCTGCCGAGGTATATCATGAATAGAGTATTGGATGACATGAAATATGAAAATATTGATACGCTATCAAAAACACCAAATGAATCAGGCGGTAAAGAGGTTATCTTTGGCTACCTAATTGCTGAAAATGTTTTATTTGACATAAAAAAATACAACCTAATCAACATCAACTGCAAGAAAATAAAAAGTGTTTCGACCTTTTCTGGCATGCGAGAAACCATGTCAAGACTGTTGATTTACCTTCTGGAAAATTGCACTCGTGAACATATCAGCATAGAAGACATTTTATTCAATGTATGGGATAAGTATGATCTACAATCATCAACATCCAGACTTTGGCAGGTAATGCAAACACTTAAGATAAATTTAAATGAAATCGGTGTGCCACAAAACTTTATCACACAAACCAATAGTAACGCTTATACGATAAAAACCGATCTCGTTAGAGTTTTATATTATTGCGAGCCGCGGACAAACTGATACCGCCTCAGTTCACACTGTGAATGTTCATGCGAATAAGAGTCATGTTTCAGAAAACAAAAACAGTCACCGATAGCTTATCCGTTATCAGCGACTGCGCCTGCATCATTTTTATCTGTTGTACCTGATATTGCTAACGAAAATACCGGGCGACCTGCGAAATATCCTGCTCATTGAGCTCCCCCGATAAACTTTGCAGGGCCACCCATGCCTTCAAATAGGCATATTTAGCTTCCGCATACTCTTTCTGCGTCATATAGCGCTGTTGTTCGGCGTTCAACACGTCCACGTTCACCCGCATGCCGGCCTTTACGCTCTCGCGCGTCGCCACCACCTGTTTGTCGGCGGCCTGCAACGCCAGTTCGTAAGCCTTAAGCTTGGTCTCGCTGCTGCGACAGAGATTGTATTGTTGCTGCAGGTCGGTGAGCGTTTTGTCTGACTGCGCCGCCATTTCATATTTTGCCTGCATATAGCGCGCCGCCGCCTGCTCCGTCGAGGCCGAGACGCCGCCACCCGCATATATCGGCACGCTCACCTGCACGCCTATTGAGTTGGTGCGGTACTGCTGGCCGACGGTGTTGTCGCTGTTTGAATCGTTCTCCGAATGTGATGCATACAGCGCCACCCGCGGGAAATGGCCGGCCCGGTTTCTCTCCACTTCATAATGCGCCACCTCGATGCCTTGTCGTGCGGCACGTAATTCCGGGTTGTTGCTTCTGGCCTGGCGTTGCCACGCATCCAGCGTCGGGAACTTCAACGTCAGCGGAGCAAAGGGGCCTTTTTGCGCCTCGATAGCATCAATATTGCCCGCCGGCACGCCGATAATGCTGCCGAGTTTGCCCTGAGCGGCGTTCAGCGCATCCTGCGCTTCGATCACCTGCGCTTGAGACAGGCTGTAACGGGCCTGAGTCTCCGCTTCGTCGGTGACCGTGCCTTCCCCCAGGTTGGCCAACCGTTGGTTAAGCGACAGTTGTTCACGGTAAGTAAAGGCTTGCGCCTGCGCCACGGCGATGTTCTCACGCCGATAGGCCACATCAATGTAAGCCTCCAACAGGCGCGTCGTCATGTCTTGCAGCTTACCGCGATAGCGTTCGTCCGCCATCAGCGCCCGCGCTATCCCACTCTGGTAACGCGCCCAGGCTTCGTAATCGAACAGCGGTTGGGTGACGGTCACCGAAAGCGAGTTGCTGCGGTAACGGGTGTTAACGTTTTGCTCCTGAGTGTCCCCCAGAATATCAGTAGCCTGATATTTCTGGTTCTGCCAGTTGCGCGGTGCATTCTGGTAGTTGGCGGAAACCTGCGGCAACAGGCCCGCTCGTCCAATGGCTTTGTCTTGCTCGCCGGCCAGCTTCTCCTGCACCGCCGCCTGCAGGGTCGGATCGTTGTGCAGTGCCAGCATAAAGGCCTCTTTCAACGTCAAGGCATGTGCTGGCGTAGCATAAAACCAACAGGCGGCAAACAAGGCGGCGATTATCCCAATCGTAATACGATGGATCATGTTCTTTATTCCTCCGTCAGGGACATATGCGCGCGATCGACCACCGGTTTAAACAGGTAGTTGAGCAGAGAACGTTCGCCGGTGCGCACGAACACCGATACCGGCATGCCGGGAACTATGGTTTTCTCTCCCAGTCGCTTGATTTGCGCCTGCGGTACCGTCACTTTCATGTTGTAGTAAGGTTCGCCGCTGCGCTGATCGGTCAGACGGTCGGCAGAAATCAGCGCCACCTCACCTTGTACCTTGGGGGTCGCATTCTGGTTAAAAGCGGTAAACATCAGGTCGACCTGCAAACCAGGCTGTACCTTATCGACCAGATTCACCGGCAGTTGGACCTCAACGTCGAGGCGGCGGTTGCTGGGAACGATATCCAGCAGCGGTTCGCCGGTGCTGACCACGCCGCCCGCCGTGAACACCTTCAGGCCGACCACGGTGCCGTCCAGCGGCGCACGAATTTCGGTATACTGCAGATCGTTGCTTGCCATCGTCAGCTTGCTGCGGTATTCGGCGATATCCATCTGGGTCTGGGTCAACTGCGTGCGCACCTCTTTCTGATAGTCGGCCTGGCGACGGGCGATATTTTGCTCCCCCTCCAGCAACTGCTGTTTGAACTGGCCCCGTTGCCCTTGCGATTGCGCCTGGATGCTGCGTATATCCGCGTACTGGCGCTGTATTTCCAGATAACGGTTGCGCGGCAGATAACCATCGGCAACCAGGCTCGCCATGTTATTGAGTTGTTCGCGGAAGCTTTGCAGCTGTACTTGCCGGCTGCCCTGGGCATTTTCTACGCCCTGCAACTGGAAGCGCACGCCGGCCATCGACTGACGGTAGGCTTCCAGTTCGCTGTTCAGCGCGGTCCGACGCGAGAAGAACAGCTGATCCTGAAGTGCGAGAATTTCACCCAGGCGAGGGGTGTTTTGCACCTGCTGCTGTAACTCTGCGGGGTAGTCGACGCGCGGCTTGCCGTCGCGCTCAGCCAGCAAACGGGCTTCCATGGCACTGGAGGTCAGGTAGTGCTCGCGATAGGTATCGACTTGCGCCTGCGCCTGTACGGTATTGAGCTGGATCAACAACTGGTTGGCACGCACCCGCTCCCCCTCTTTGACTTTGATGGCCGCAATGGTGCCGGCAGCAGAGGACTGCACTGTTTTACTGTTGCCGGCCACCTGCACGATACCCTGCGCGGTCACCCCTTGGTCCAGCGGCGCGAAAATTGACCAGAGCAGGAAGCCGCCCAGACCAAACAGCAAAACCAGCCAACCGAATCGGCCATAATGCTGCACGTCGTTGGCCGCGGGAGGGTTTTGCTGCCCGGAGTTCTTCAAGCTATCAGGCTGCACCATGCGGTATCTCCTCACTGCTGTCGTTAATGGCGGCCTGTTGCGGTTTCGCCCGTTGTAGGGCGGCGATCACCTGTGACGTCGGGCCGAAAGCCAGCATTTTGCCGCCGTCGAGCAACAGCAGGCGGGTGGTGGTAGCGATCAACTGCGGGCGGTGGCTGACCAGCACCAGGGTTTTGCCCGCCGCGCGCAGTTGCATAATCGCCTGATTGAGCGCCAATTCGCCGGCCTCGTCGAGGTTGGCGTTGGGTTCGTCCAGTACGATGAGCACCGGATCGTCATAAAGTGCACGCGCCAGGGCGATACGCTGTTTTTGCCCGCCGGACAGGCCGTTTCCGCCGTGGCCGAGCTGGGTGTCATAGCCCGCGGAGAAGTGCAGGATCAATTCATGTACCCCGGCGAGCTGCGCCGCAGCCACCACTTTTTGCGGGTCCACCGGCTGAAAGCGCGAGATGTTTTCCGCCACGGTGCCGGCAAACAGTTCAATATCCTGTGGCAGGTAGCCAATGGCGGCACCAAGCTGATCCTTGTTCCACTGGTAAATATCGGCTTCATCGAGACGGATGTGCCCCTCGGAAACCGGCCAGACGCCGACCAACAACCGTGCCAGGGTGGATTTCCCCGAACCGCTGGCGCCAATCACGCCGAGCACCTCGCCGGGTGCCAGTTGAAAGTTGACGCCCTGCAACACAGCCATTTCCGGGGCTGTCGGCGTACCTGCGATGATCTGTTCCACATGCAAATGCCCCTGCGGACGGGGCAGGCTCATGCCGACACTGCGCGGCGGGAAAGCGTCGAGCAGCTTGACCAGGCGCAGATAGGCCAGCTTGGCGCCGCTCCAGCTTTTCCAGACGTTGATGATCTGTTCGATCGGCGCCAATGTGCGGCCAAGCAAGATAGAACCGGCGATCATCATGCCGGCTGAAATATGGCCGTCTATCGCCAGCCAGCCGCCCAGCCCCAGCACCAATGACTGAAGTGTGGTACGCACCACTTTGGTCGCGGCGCTGATGCCGGCAGCGCGTTCGCTGGCGATCCGTTGCGTATCAAGGAAACGATCGTGCAGGTTACGCCAGCGCTGTTTCAGGGCCGGCAGCATCCCCATCGCTTCGATCACTTCCGCATTGCGCAGCCCGGTGCTGGCGACCTTGCCGGATTCGATCGAAAAACGGTTAGCCGTTGCCAGGGGGGCGTTGGTTCTGACCTGATTGAGCACCGCCAGCGCGATCAGCAACAGCACGGCCACCAGGGCAAACAGCCCCAGCCAGACGTTGAACAGAGTGATCACCAGCAGGTAAATCGGAAACCAGGGCGCATCGAAAAAGGCAAAGATGGCACTGCCGGTCAAAAACTGGCGCACCGTGGTCAAATCGCCGAGCATCTGGCCGGCATCGGTGCTGTTGGATCTCAGGTTGGCTTCGAAGGCGGCGGTGTAAATGCGATCGTTGAGCGTCGCATCGATATGGTTACTGATGCGGATAACCATCATGCTGCGCACGTATTCGAGCACGCCCATCATGATGAACAGAAACAGGACTATCAGGGTGAGCATCAGCAGCGTCATGCCGTTGCGCGAAGGTAGCGCACGATCATAGACCTGCAACATGTACAACGACGGCACCAACATCAAAATGTTGATGACCGCAGTAAAACAGCCAAGGCTCCAGAAGGCGCGGCGGTGTTTGCGGATAGCGTTGACTATCTCATTGGGTTGGACAAGTTCAGAAAACTTCATAACTTACTCTCTGGAAAGTGAAAATCGGCAAAGAACTCATCTCTTGACGGATGATTGGCACAAGGGGCCACGGCCGCCCCAAATAAAACAGAGGGGGAGAATTCCCCCCCTCTGGGTTCTACTTATGCAACCACGCCAGTAGACGCGGTGCTGATACAGCGCAATTACGCGTAGTGCAGGTTGCTGATCAGGTCAGTATGGGTGCCACCGACCAGAGCCACCACGGTATCGGTGGTGTCCAGCAGGTGGTTATCGTTTTCATCGATTAACAGGAAGTGCGTGTTGTCGACGCTCGACACCCCTACCTTGGCGCTCAGAGTATTGTTGTTCAGACCAAACAGTGCGCCAACGAAACCGCTGAATGCGGTGCCAGTGAAAAGACTGAGTGCGTCGACCAACCCCTGACCGGTCTTGCTGCCGTAATCCGCTACCTGGGTACCGGTATCGGTATCGGAGACCAGCAGGCCGGACTTCACGTCCAGGATGCTGTTTTTCGCGTAGTTGTAGTCGCTGATGGATACCGATGATTGCGAGCCGCTGGAAACGATCTCAAACGTGTCGGTGCCGCCGTTGCCTTTAATCGCGGTGTTATCGCGCACGGTGAAGGTATCGTCCGCTGCAGTGCCGGTGATATTAACGTTGCTGCCATTCAGACCGAAAAGCGTGGTGAAGATCGGGCCGAACGGGAACAGGTTGATAAATTGAGCGATGAAGCCCGAACCGGTGCCGCTGACCTGAGCGTCGATATCCACGCCGGCGGTGTTAGCGCTGGCGTCGATGGTACGCACGTTGCTGTACCCACTACCTACAGTCAGATCCAGCGTATGATCGCCAGTCACGTTCAGGGTAGTCACCTGAGTGTTGGTGCCGGTCAATGACAGGATATTACCGAAGTCGCCGGTACCGCCGGAGGCAACGTTCACCGTACTCAGCGCTGTGCCGAACAGCGCTGCGCTGCTGCTGGCCAGGCTGACCGAACCGGCATTAACGTCTGCATCGCTGGTCGCAGTGAACGCAATGTCAAACTTATTGGTGGCGTCCTGCAAGAAAGTAAAGGCAACGCTGCTGGCTGCGGTGGCATTACCGGTTACTTCCAGTTGCGCCACGGTGCCACCGGCAACGTTGATCACTTTCACCGCATCGGCCAGGCCGGACAATACGAAGCCCTGTGAGCCGGTGGTTGAGGTTGCGGCCTGGTTTACGGTCCCGGTCAATGCGCTGGTTTCTGTAGAAGCCCTACCCGTCAACACACCAAAGTCGAAGGTATGGTTTGCCGCGGTTGACCCTGAGCTTACCGTTGCCTTACCGATGTAACCCGCCAGATCAAGTTTCTCGAAGTTGGTGAACTGCGCCGCATTGGAGACGATGGTTGTGGCACTGAACAGATTGCCAACGTTGACGTTCTTGGTAATAAAGTTGGCGGAAAGCACGTCGGTACCCGCACCACCGTTGCCGCTGATGCCGGCGCCTACGGTGTTGGCGCCGTTGGCCGCCGCGTTACCGGCCCACTTCAGCGAGTCGTTGCCTGCACCCAGGTTGAAATCACCGGTGCCGGTGTTGACCGCTGCCGCGCTGGTGACGGTAACCTTGTCCGCGCCAGAGCTGGCGTTGAGGATCACATTGGCGTCGTTAACCGTAACTGCAACACCAGGGTTAACACCGTCGGTTGACAGATTGACCGTCGACGCGGCAGTGCCGTTGACGGTCAGGTTGGCCAGGTGATCGGCGAACTGCAGGTTGGCGGTCGTTGCGGCGTTGGCGTTGAGGATCACGTTCTGCAACACGGCAGTTTCCGCATTGCTCAGCACGTGGCTGCTGCCGGTGTTGACCGTGCCGGTCGCATTGCCGCTGGCAGCAGAGGTGCTAAGCGTCGCGGCGGTTTTGTACAACAGGCTGCTACCGATATCGGCTTCAAAGGCATGCTGTTGCGATACGGTGGCGTTGTCCGTTGCGGTGGAATTGCGCAGATCGTTGATGATGGCCAGAGTCACTGCCGTTTTATCTGTCCCCAGTGCGGTGTAGGTCGCCAACTGCGCTGCCGTTGCCGCTACGCCGTGCACGGCGGTGAAGACGTGTTGAGCAAAGGCGCTGCCTGTCAGGTTGGCACCCTTGGCCTGGAACTCGGTTGAGTTGATCAGTTTAGTGGTCAACGCATTATAGGTGACGCCATAGGCTAACTGTTTGCTCCAGGTGTCCAGCCCCTGAGCATCAACGCCACGATCCGGCACCCCCAGATACAGGGCAGCGACCTGCTCCTGATAGGACAACGCAGGCAATTCACCGGCACTGTAAACATGGGTCGCATTGATAAACTGCGTCTGTGCAGCCGCATCAGTCGCAGTAACGACGCCACGCAGCGTGCCGATGATTTCCAGCAGTACATCGGCGCGGGTTGCTGTGCCGGCAGCCAATTTGTTCACATAGTAGCTGGTTTCTACCGCAGAAGGATCGCGCAGGTATGCGTTGTGATACAGGAGAGAGACAAATTGTTGATCGTTGTACAGGGAGGCCGGCGCCTTCGCGTTGACGAAAGAGGTAGCCAACTGAACAAGGGTCTTGGTCCCGTTGGCGAGCTGCGTCCCGTAGGTGTTGATGCTTGCAGCCACCTGAGTTGCGCCCACAACGTAGAATAAGGCTTGCACATCCGCAGCGTTCGCTTTCGCCGTTGAGGACGCAGCGGAATACAATGCGGTTTCGATTTGTGTTTCAAACGTCTGTTGTGCCGTGAGCGTGGTGCTATCGAACCCACTGTAATACAACACGTCGGTCACCATTTTAGCCACTAGGGTGTTAACGCTTGCGCCTGAATTCAACAACGACTGGATATAACTGGCGTCCGCGGTTGTTTTATAAATATTGCTGTAAACCTGGTTTAAGATAGCGGCATCTGTTTTTCCGGCATATTTTCCAGCCCCTTCGCTGCCGCTGAATAACGCGGTGACAAAGGAATCGGCGGTGCGAGAGCCATTCTCAAGCTGCTTGCCAAAATATTCATAGCTTGTTTCATCCAAATTGCGGCCTAAAACAGCATAAGCAAGCGCAACAGCTTCTTGTTGATAAATTAAACTGGCCATATAGATTACTTCCTTAATAAGGATATTGATATCAATGTATGTCAATGAACGTGCGAGTTCGAAGCTCACCCGTACCCGAACCCCGTTGCCATGGCAAAAGGGTTTAGATTTATTAGGTTATTAAAAATAGTGCTATTACACGTATTTAATAACTGATCATTTTGATGCTGTTATTGGCAATGTAGTTTTGATAGCCAACGAAAGAAAAAGAACTGGCGTGCCCTAACCCTATTTTCTTTAAAGCATTACGGCGGTGTGCATACACTGTCTTCATTGAAATATTGAAGATCTCCGATATCTGTTTAAAGGATTGACCTTTCAGAATTTCCTCCATCACTTCTTTTTCACGTTGTGTCAACAGTTTGGTCTTGTTTCCCGAGTGAAAACTTAGGGTTTCAAAACTGGGTAACAGTAGGCTAACAGGTATTTTTTTTGACAGAAATCCGCGCATCCAGCTCACCGAGGAAAAGGTTTTCCAAGGTAAATCAATGAACAACATCACTTCTGCGCCGATGCACGAAAGCCGCTCGAGCACCTTTTGCGTCCTGAGGTGCGAGCCCATGGTGACCAGGACAATATCGCCTTCAACGATTTCTTCATTCAATTCGGCAAGCCATGACCTTTCTGGCGGTATGCTATTTAATTTGTAGCCATTTATATGAAATATGGCCTCACATCCCAACGAAAAAAAACCGTCATCCGAGATAGAATGTATTTTCACTAGCCCGCCCAATGTTAAGAGTAAACCAGTTAACCAACGGAAAATGGTATGTTAATAAAAAAATAATCCGATAAACGGCAATAAATAACAAAACCATAAAAAACAGCAGTTTATATTATTTTTTATTAAAATATAAAGGCTCAACAAGCTCTTCTCTTACCTTGTACGACTTACTGTCTTGACGCACTATAAGATCATCAGGCACGCCCACGGAAATAAGGCGAGACTTTAATGCCTGCATAACCTGCCAAAGCCGTGGAGTTGATGATTGAAGGCCATACTGGTCCCAAACCTGAAACAACAGATCATCCATGTCTATCGATGCCTTCTCTCCGTGATCAAGTAAGTACACTAACAGCCTATACATGGTCTCTCTTAAAACAATGTTATGCGCTCCAACTCCAGTCCGTTTTGCATTGATACTAACCAAACTGCCATTGTGCATATCAAATAAAATCTCACCAGAAATTAAGTAACCAAAAATAATCTGACTCAACATTCAGTTCCTTCTAAAGCTCCTCTTATAAAGCCCCTTAACCCCTCCCCCCATCATAGGAATCATTCTGACTGATGACCTGATGAGTAACCGCAATAATATTAATGTATAAAATTTCACTTCGAATGGATATCAACTATAAAAACAAGATAAAAAACCACAAAAAACAACAATAATAGCAGTTAAATTCAGATAAAAATCTGAATACAACACATAACAGCAAGAAAAGCAAAAATTGCGATACAAACTTAAAATAAAAAAACAAAAATACAATAAACAAGTAAAACTGTTTATCACATATTAATAGATTTTAATTTCTAATTTTAAATAAATCGCAGAATTTTAATCCGAAATGTATAAAAAGTGATTTATATCAACGCATTGCAATCATTACAAACCAGCGCACACCAGGTATCTCCAGGGTTACAATTAGTTACACCATTCGTCAATTTAAATGGTGAAAATTCATTTTTTTAAATCAGAAAATTAAAAATCAATACACCAAACATCTATCGGCCGATCTGAAAAAAATAATAATCACCAACCAAGCTGGAGTTCTTCTTTCTTTTACTTACTTAACAGAGAGGCCATTTAGCCATGAAAAGGTTCGCAGTAGCGAAACGTAAATTACTTTTTCCCTGAAGCAGGCTGAAGCCGGTACACATGTAGCTGAAGCCTACCTGAAAATGGGTATTTCTGAGGTCACTTTTTATAATTTTAAAAAGAAATTTGGGGGGAGGCATAACGGCTGTGCGGGCAGGATGTCTGAACATCCATGGGTTTCTGTAGACGGGAGATACTTAAGGAGAGTTATAACGCAGGCAAGAAGAATATAGCCATGTCGTGGCTCATTCTTCAATAAACATTCTGACTCCGGCAGAGTTTACGCGAAGCTATCGCAAGCGGCAGCTCTTATAATTTTACCTGGAATGGAAGTGGGAAGGACGTAAAAAACGCAACATTACAACTCGGCAATTAGCCCCCTTGAATTATAGAGAGGCCAATAATTTCAACAAACCCGAAACCACTGAAAACCCAGCCCCCATCACCCCCGAAGACTTTCGGTTGGATATGACGATGAGTAAGATTGAGTGTAACATCGAGGATACTCGTTTTATTACTCATCTTTTCCCCGCCATTATTTATACGGCGTGTAGATTTTGATGGGAACGTATAATATTGACTGTGAGTTTGAAAAAAACATTTCTCGTCGTTAAAAATAACGTTACAGGTATCTTGAATACACGGGAAATCGGCTAAATCAAGAAATAACAGCTTGCTGCAATGCCTGCCAGAGATCGGCAACATGCTCGTGTTCTGTCGGTATTGCACCAATGGAAACTCGTACCATCCAACGATCATCCAGCGTTGCCGGCGTGACATACGCAAGCCCCGAGCGATTTAATTTCTCAGCCCAGGCAAGCGTAAACGCATCGAGATCCGCAGCGTGCAAACCTGCGGGTTCATATCTAATGCAAAGGGTTTGCAAGCTAACAGGTGCAAGTAATTTCCAGTTTGGCGCACTCTTGATCTCCGTAGCTAACCACTGAGCATTATCCAGATCTCGCCTTAATCTTTTCTGGAGTTTTTCTACGCCTTCACTCCTCAATAGAAACCACAGTTTAAGCGCTCGGAATCTACGGCCCAGTGGGATGCCCCAATCTCTCAGGTTTTTGACCTCGGAATCGACGCTAGTCTGCAAATACGTAGGGTTGGTACTCATGACTCTGATCAGATGCTGTGCATCCTTGACATAATACAACGAGCAATCGAACGCGACGCCAAGCCATTTATGTGCGTTAATCACCAGTGAATCCGCCTGCTCAATCCCCTCCCACATCCACCGATACTCAGGCAAAATCATTGCAGAGCCCGCCATAGCACAATCGACATGCAACCAAATACCGAATTTTTGCGTAATTTGGCTAATGGGCTTAATAGGATCAATCGCGGTAGAAGTGGTAGTACCCACCGTTGCCACCACCGCACAGGGAGTCAAACCGCCGGCTTTGTCGGCGATGATCGCAGCCTCCAAAGCGGCCGGATCTAAACTGTAGTTCTCGTCGGTTGGAACATAGCGAATATTATCTTTGCCAAAGCCGGCCAGAAGGGCTGCTTTATCGACACTGCTGTGGGCGTGTGCCGACGTATAGACAACAAGAGGCGCCGCCTCAGCTTGAACCCCGCCAGTAACCAAGGAATAGCGAGACGTTTTTTCACGCGCACTAATAAGCGATATCAGCGCACTCGTAGACGCAGTATCCTGTATGACGCCGCTCCAACGGCTAGAAAGCCCCAAAAGTTCTCTCATCCAGTCAACCGTCTTTTCTTCCAGCTCTGTGAGTGCAGGACTGGACTGCCAGGACAACCCCAAAACACCCAGCCCGGTACTGAGAAAATCCCCCAATATTGAAGAAAGAGCAGCGTTGGCGGGGAAATACCCATAAAAGCCAGGATGTTGCCAATGCGACAAACCCGGTAAGATCAAGGAATTAAAATCATCCATAATCCTTTCGAAGGATTCTCCGCTGACTGGAGCATGAGCTGGAAGCTTCTTTAATACTTCTCCCGGCATAACTTGAGACATTACAGGCAGATCGGCAACTCCTGCGTGATAATCGGCAATAGTATCGATAAGTTGATGAGCACAGGCTCTAAACTCTTCTACGTTCATTCCGCTCTTCCTGTAAGAATCAAAGTCAGATCAAATAAAACATCTGTCCTTGACCATACGGGAAACATTATAATCTGTACATGCACCAACTATCATAGCTTCCATGTCAAAAATAAATACTCCAGTCTTACATATTACTCGAGTTATATTTCGTTATCCCAAAACTAGAGCCGGCCACTATTTCACGCACCACATTACGAAACCACTTATGCTCAGGTGCCATATGTGTTCTTTCATGCCAAATCATCCAATAACGATGGCTTTCTTTAACAAAGTCAATCGGACACCACGTCACATTATATTTCTCAGACATAATAATCGCGATATGTTTTGGAATGGTCACCAATAAATTACTGTTCGACACCACCTCCATCGCCGCACTAAAAAAAGGAACCGTGAGTACGATCTGTCTATATACTCCATATTCTTTCAATTCACGATCAACAAAACTGTCTTTATCCCCTCCGCCTGAAACTCTTACATGCCGCCAAGATGCATAATCCTTAGCTTCCAGGGCCTTACCCGCTAGCACATGGCGCGCAGACATCACGCAAACAGGAACATCCTCACCGAGTATTCTTCCCCGCAATCCTGAGGGCGCTTCTTTTATCATGGTCGTTGCCAAGTCTAATTCGGCATTGGCTAAAAGTGGGTAATCATTTGGCTTCCAGGTAAAATACTCCACGGATACTTTCGGCGCGACTGTCTGCAAGTAATCAATCAGCTGCGGGAGCATATGCTCAGCAACATAATCAGAAGATGCAAATCTGAAGCAACGACTACACAACAGCGGTTCAAACTCCGGTTTCTGTGATAATTCTTTTAATTCGTTTATTAATTTTTCCAATGGGAAAATGATCTCTTGCCCCCTTGGACTGAGAACATATTCCCGGCCATGCCTGACCAACAAAGGGTCACCGAAAGCCTCACGAAGTTGCGCTAACTGCCGGCTGACTTGCGGCTGACTACTGTTGAGTTTCTCTGCAGCATGACTGAGATTTCTGGTCGTCAGAACGGCATGTAAAACCTGCAACATATGAATACTGAGGGCTGCAAACTGAGTGCGCATTTCTTTATTCACCTTGAAATATATCATCAGTATAGCAATAAAAATTCCGGACATTTCCAGCGTTCAGCGTCATTTAACAGGCCTGGGAAATCCTTGATCAATGGCTCCTTCAGCACTTGTTACCTATTAACCTTTGGAGGGCAGTCCAACCAGAGAGCAGGATCGCCAACCGGGGTGAGGACAACCCACTATACTTGATTGCCAGATGAATAACCTTTCGTACCGCGTCATCCGTCGGGAACACTTTGCGTTTCTTTATCGCCTGCTGGAGCACGCTGGAAACAAGTTTGTGCTTAGTGCGCGCAGCATTACTCGCTGATGGGCTCTGACACCCCAGCCATTTCCCACTTCCATGATTAACCTGACGTTGGCTGTGTCGGATGCTGCTCAAGCTTCTCTGGTAACCCATTGGTTCGCGTCAGCGCCCCAATATTGTCGCTTGAGTGAATCCTGTCGTTCAGCCAAGGTTTTAATGTGGTTGCACCACGTCGATGCCATCCTGCGGCGCCAGCGCTTTCCGTGCCTGCTCAAGCCGGGCAATACGCTGATCGACATGTTTGATAGCCCCTGTACCGACGAGGCCTGCAACCACCCGCCGGTTGCCATTCCAGCAGAAAAGATGCACTGAAGTAACAGCGGTCAAACAATGTCAGGGAATGGTCAGGCGCAGCAGAAACGAGGCGATGAGCCAAACGGCCGGTTCGGCAGGGAAACGGCGAGGGCGAATGCCGGCCTTCTGGCAGGCATTGAGAGCTTGATGGACCCACGCAAGGTCAAGGTAACGGGAAAAGGCATTCAGCTCAGACGAGAAGACATCCGGAACGAAATCGATATCGAGTGCAGACATAAAAAATCCGGCGTCAGGCGTCAGGGAACTGACTCCGGGTTGCCTCTTACTGGCAGGATCGTTCAAGTACTCTTAAACAATCGGCATTACCCGCCGGAGGGGCAATTTTCAATTGGCGTAACCTACCTGGTGCGCATCACTTGCCGGCCCCCGGGATTGCTGACGCCGCGCGCGATTGCACGCGCAGCGTGAATCGAACCAGCGGTACGGTCAGCGCCGTCGTCACCAGCGCGAACACCACAAGGATCGTGTAGACCTTTGGCGGAAGGATCTGCATCTGCAAACCGATTGACAGGACGATGAGCTCCATCAAGCCACGCGTATTCATCAGCGAGCTCACCAACATCGCATCGCGTGGCGCAAGCCCGGTGGCACGTGCGCCCAGATAACTGCCGCCGAACTTGCCGATGAATCCGCCCGCAAAGAATACACCGAACCACATCCATGATGCCGCGTCGTCGATCGTGCCGACCGACGCATGCAGCCCCGCATACGCGAAAAACACCGGCATCAGCACAAGCCTGACAAAACCTTCGACGTTGTCCCGCCACTCATTCGCGATGCCGGGCACGCGCCGCACGAACAGCGCCGCCGCAAGTGCGCCAAATGCGCTATGAAATCCGATCAGCGACGTCGCCAGTGCCGACGCCATCACGAAGCATAACAACACGGCCAAGCGGTCGCGCGCCGCATGCGCAGTCGATGCGAGCCGCACAAGCGTCGGTCGAACCACGAAGCGCACCAGGAGCGCGCACAGCACCAGATACGCGAGCAGGCTGAGGAACATGCGCGCAAATGCCCAACCAGGCCCGCTCGATAGCGAAGCAATAGCTGCAAGCAGCATCCATCCGAGCGCATCCGTCAGCATCGCGGCAGACATTGCGTGCCGTGCGCCCACCATGGCGTTGAGCGCCAGGTCGTCGACGATGCGCGCCATCACCGGTACCGCCGATATCGCAAGCGCGACACCGCAGAAGAGTATATAGGGCAGCGCCGGTGCGTCGCCGGCGAGCATGTCTTTCGAGACAGCGGCGACGATCATGCCGATCGCGGCCGGTACGACGAGCCCGCCCGCGGCGATCGCGACGGGCATGCGCCAGCGCTTGCCGCGCAGCGTCTCGCCCAACTCCATATGCAGACCCACCTGAAACATCAGCAGTATCAAGCCGACTTCCCCGACCTGCCCCATCGCCGACAGCGTGCTTGGGCCGAACAATGCGTCATAGAAATCCGGTGCGATCACGCCGAACAGCGAAGGCCCCAACAACAAACCGGCCGCGATCTCACCGACGACCGCGCACTGGCCGAGCCGTTCGGCAATGCGGCCGCAGACGTTGCAGAGCGCGATCACCAACACGAGTTGCAATAACCAGACCGTCATGAATACCTCGGAAAGAGCGACGCCGACACGCACCCGGTAGCGGCGAGCCCGACCTGGCCCGCCGCGCTATACACCCTGATGCCGCTCGTCAGGTTCGCGAACGCCTGGCGGAACGTCGTGTCCGAAACCGGCTCGGTGAGGGCCGCCGACTCACGCATCACCGCTCACTCTCAACGCGGTCGACCCAGCCCCGGTAGAACGCACGGTACTTGAGCACGAGCTTATCGTACTTGCTGTACGCGCCGCCGCCGTCCGGCCTCATCCCGTTCCAGATTTTGACGTCGTACTTCGCGGCCTGTCTGGTCTGCAGCCCGAACAGCACGTAGTCGGTCGCCCGGCGCAGGGCGCCACCCACCTTCTTGATCGAGATGAGCATGTGCATGACGTTCTTGCCGTCGCTCACCGGCGTCACACACTGGAGCAGCTTGTATTTGAAGTCTCCGTCCAGGGAGACGGTCATGACGCACCCGCCGGGGTAGCCATCGAAGTGCAGGTTCATCTGCGACATGTTCAGGCCGAGCACACGTGCCAGCATGCCGGAGGCCCCGAAATACCGATCCACGGTGAAGTCGATCCCGGCACCGAACCATGCGCCCGCCTGTGCCAGAGACTCAACCTCCGGCCACTGGCGCCAATCGTCGAAGAGTTTGAGCTCGAAGGCCGAAATCGGGAGTTCGTGCACGGGGGATGCGTGCTGCGCGTCGTAGAAGTTCTCTACGATCCGCAAGACCGCCGTCGTCGTCTCGAACGCGAAGTGCAGGTGCATAAAGTCGCCGTTGTCGACGTCGGCTGCGGCGATTTCGGGCAGCGGGTGCAGCGGCTCCGGGGATCCGTACCAGACCCACACGTAGCCGTATCGCTCGGCGGTGACCAACGTCGGCTGGCGCACCGAGCGCGGCACGGGCTCCAGCCGGCGCACCGTTTGATTGTGACCGGGGATGTGAACGCACTGGCCCTGCTCGTCGTACCGCCAGTGATGAAACGGGCACTGGATGCACCCGTCCTTGACCTGCCCGTCGGCCAGGTTCGCACCGAGGTGCGCGCAGTGGCGGTCCATCACCACGGCCTGCCCCGTCGCGCCGCGCCACGCCACGCACGGACGGCCGAAGAGCGTCAACGCCGTCGGTTTGTCCTTGAGGTCATCCGATCGCATCGCGACGTACCAGCTCGCGGCCACGCTCGTGGTCGCGTCGTACGCCCTCGAAGGGGGCTCCTCGGCGTGCACTTGAACCAATTGAATGTCGTTCATCATTTTTGTGTCCTCGATGGCCGGCTACTTCTTCCGAGTCAAGCTGATGCGGGTCGTGATGTACGCCTTGAGCAGCGCGAACATCGGGTTATAGTCGAAGTATTTTTTCACCTCTGCCGGCGCGCTGGTTTGTGTCCAGTGCATCAGCTTCATCGCCGGCAGCAGGCTGTACTTCGAGTTGTTGAGCTGCGGCTTGTCACCGGTGATGCAGTACCCGAAGCCGAACATCTGCTTGGCGAAGTCTCGTTCGTCGATGAGGGCATGGATCCGCGCCGCGGCTTCCCCGGCCGGCTTGCGCCCGGCGTTCACCGCTTCGATCTCGGCTTTGGCGTCGTTGAACAACTGGTAGTACCCCTCCATGTCCGCGCACAGGTACCCAAGGTACGGAGGGTCGTTATCGAGGTGATCGAGGTCGCCCTCGTCACGCGATGCGCGGAACCTCGCGTGGGCTTGCACGAGCCGGAACTGCCCGAGGATCGTGCCGACTGCCCACAGCCTGTGGAACGCGTCCCACAGGCGGAAGTCCGAGAACGCCGTGTAGCAACAGCTGACGAAGTCGTCGTTGTGGTCCAAAAGCTTTTGCTGCAGGCGCTCGATGTACTCGAAACGCTCAGGGGAAAAGTCATCGTCACGCAGCGCCTTGATGAGGCGAGCCGCGAGCGCGTGGATGGTCACCGCGGTGTTCTCGAGCCCCCGGGAGAAGAGCGGGTCGATGAACCCGTTCGCGTGCAGCATCAGGCAGTAGCGGTCGCCGACGCAGCTGGCCGACGAGAACTGCAGCCGGTCGGTCTTGACCCAGTCGCGCACCGGTATGGCGTCCCGGAACTGCGCCCCGATACTCGGGAACCGCGCGAGAAACTCGTCGAACTCTTGCTGCGCGGAGATGTCCGTTTTCGGGTAGACACGCGGGTCGAGCTGCAGGCCGACGCTCACCAGGTTGTTGGTCGACCGCGGGTGGTTGTTGAATGGAATCACCCAAAGCCAGCCGCCCTCGAACATGTGATGCAAGGTCCCCTCGTGCCAGCGCCAGCGCTGCCCCTTGACCTTGAAGATGTCGTCGAACGGCTTGACCCCGAGCATGTGCGTGTAGAGGCTGCGCGAGTGCGTCTTGAAGCGGCACGGCTCTTCGCGGAGATTGAACTTGGTCGCGAGCGGCGCGCGGGGTCCTCCGCAGTCGATCATGTACCGGCCGGTGAACCGTTCGTCCTCGGCGGTGGTCACCGCGACGCCGTCCTTATCGGCATGGTATTCGGTCACTTTCGTCTTCTGGCGGACCGTGCAGCCGTATTTAATGGCGGCCTGCAACAGATAGGCGTCGACGTCTTGCCGGTAATAATGGCTCTCCGGCCCCCAGGGCAGTTCGGGGATGACGCACTGCGTGAACTCCTTCGGGTCGTGCTCCATGCCGGGCTTGTGGAACACGAAGCCAAAGTTGCGTTTGATGCCCGTGCTCGACGAGACATAACGTTGCGTCGAGTAGAACGACGTGATGTGGTCGAGCTCCGGAATGCCGTAGCGATCGGCGATGATGCGGTTCATCAGCGACGTCTCGGGAATCGACGATTCGCCGATCGTAAACCGCGGGTGCGACGACTCCTCGATGATCAGCACGCGAAACTGCTGTTTGGCCAGGATAGCCCCCATCTGGGTGCCGGACATGCCCGAGCCGAGGATGATCACGTCGAAGTGGTTGTTATCGCGCCCGTGCGCGGGGCTCTTCTGAGTCATGAGGGCAAATCTCCTTAATGAGATGGAACAAATGGCCGTGCGTGTCAGGACTCGTTGAGAGCGGTGCGGATGCGGGAGCGCGCGGCAAGCGTGAGCGTGGCCAGATCGCCGAGCATGTTGGGCGCGTACCCCCCACTGCCGATTGCCGGGCCGCTTCGCCCGACTTCGTACACCCGCTCCGCCAATTGAACATGAGGTGCCCGGAAGCGCAGCAGGACCACGAAGACCCGGTTGAGGGCCGCCAGCCCGGCCCGGACGGGCTCGCTCTGCGCACCGACTCTCGCCTCGCCGATCGCGCGGTCGACGAGCGACGGCCTCCCGGCGAACCGAGCGTAGACCGCCCGGTACGCGGGAAGCACATAGGGCAAGTACGTCTCTTTGAATTCTCGATAAGCCTGGTGGTCCGATTGCGAGCCCCACAGGACGTGATCGAGCACGAAAAGGGGCATTTCTACGGCACCGGGGCCAAGGTAGCTCTGGCCCCCGACGCGAATCGGTTCGTAGAAGGGGCGGAGCTCATCGTAGAAGACCTGCGGCGAGATGAAGCGGTACGCGTAGACGATCGATTCGACCATTTTTTGCAGATAGGTCGCCAGCTCGTCGCACCCTTGCGCAAACGCGGGCGACCTCAGGGGCACGTCGTGCAGCTCGACGGTCACCGCGATGGCCGCCTCGAGGGCCGCCATCGAGATGCGCACGCTCTCGAGCAGGTGCGCTTCGTCGCTGAGCCCAGTGTAGCTCCGTTGCGCGTCGGCCGCTGCGGGGTTCCAGACCGTTACATGCAGAAGCGTCTCGCGCGGCGGCAGGTCGGTTATGCGCGCCAGGTCGAGCAGCACCGGTTCGAGCCCGGGCACCACGTCCACAGGCTCGTGTCCATGCCGCTTGAGCGATCCCAGAAAGAACCCAATGTCCCGCATCGCGGCGGCGGCTTCGACAAAGCCCCAGCCGGAGGGCACGCCGCGCAACGGGAGGAACTCGCGCAGCAGGCCGACGATGCCGGGCACGTCCTTGTTACGGTTCAGGCCCGGCAGTTGCAGAACGAACGAGCGCGCCTGCAGCGGATCGCAGGCCGCCACGGCAGCGTGCGTGGCCGCGAATTCACATACCCGGCCCAGAGCGCGCTCCACTACAGGATCTCCGGCGACGCGGGCCTCTGCCCGGGTCGAGACCGCCCCGCGTCACCCTCGCGCAACGACCGCAGGTAGTCATAGTTCGTCGGCAGGTTCGCCCGCAGACGTTCGGCCTCGCGCTGGATGCGGGCGAACATCGCCTCGGCCTTTTCGATCGACTCAGGTCGCAGTTGCAAGAGCGGCAGAGAGCGGTCGGGCAGCATGCCCAAGCCGGCAAAGATGCAGTAGTAGTTTCCGTTCAACCAGAAGTTCTTGAATTCGTAGTCGAAGGTCTCATAGTACGTGGAATCGTCGAACGACGTGGTGGTCAGCGGCAGCCCCGCCTTGTAGCGCTCAATCTTCTCTTGGATGGCATCAGAGAGCCGCAGTTCGTGACGGTTCGCGAGCCAGAACGGCGTGTCTTCGCGCGACGAGGTGAAATAGTGCGCCTGAACAAAGTCTCGGCAGTCGTCGAACATGTAGACGATCTCGGCGTTGAACGCGTCGGCCAACCGCGGGTCGAACGCGGTGTCGGGGAAGTGCTTCACGAGTTGGTAAAGCGCCGCGTAGATGAAGTAGATCCCCGTCGATTCCAGGGGCTCCAAAAAGCACGACGACAGCCCGATGGAGACGCAGTTGTTGACCCACGCCCGCTTGTTGCGCCCGACCCGGAACTTGATCTGGTTGAGCGGCTGATTGTCCGAGAGGCCCCAGAGGTTGAGGAAGTCGGTGGTAGCCTGGTCGCGGGAGGTGAACTTGCTTGAGAAGACGTAGCCGCTGCCGAACCGGCCCAGCATCGGAATCTTCCAGGTCCACCCCGCGTTCATGGCGATCGCGGAGGTATAGGGTTCGACCCCCACTTGCGCATCGTCGTTGGGGACGGCGCTGGCGACCGCGCTGTCGCACAGCAGGTAGTCGGACATGTCAATGAAGGGCTCTTTCAAGGCCTGGTTGATCAAAAGCCCCCGCATACCGGAGCAGTCGATGAACAGGTCCGCCTCCAGCATCCGGCCCTCCTTGGTGATCAGGCTGGAGATGAAGCCGCGGTCGTTCAGGTTAACCTCCACGACCTCGTCGACCACGCGGTTCACCCCGCGATCGACGGCCCAGCGCTGCAAGAAATCGGCCACCAGGTGCGCGTCGAAGTGCCACGCGTGGGACATCTGACGGGTGCCGTCGTGCAGGCACGGTGCCAGATTGCCGTCGAGCGCCCCGGGCTGCGGGTAGCAGGCGTACGCCATCGACTGCTGAAAACCCTGCTCGCGCTTGCGCATCCAGTAGTGGGTCAGCGGCACGCCGTCGCAGTTCGGCACATTGCCGAACAAATGGTAGAAGTAATCGTTGCGCGAGTGGTCGGGAGACTTTCTCCAATTCACGAACTTGATGCCGGCCTTGAACGCGCCGTTCACCTGGGGCATCCACTCCTGTTCCGGTATCCCGAGGAAGTCGAAGAACACCTTCTGCAAACTCGGGATGGTCGCCTCGCCCACGCCAATCCGGGGGATCGCCGCAGATTCGATGAGCGTAATGTTAGCCTGCTGTTGGAGCGCCTTGACGAGGTACGAGGCGGACATCCAGCCCGCAGTGCCGCCACCCACGATGACGATATTCTTGATCGGTTTGCTCATGACACTCTCCCATAGGAGCTAATGGAGATGTTAAATTAGGTTCTAATTCAGACTAGAATCTAATTTAAAAAGTGCAAATTCCGTTTCAGAATTAACTCAGCGATATATCCTCACGCAAAGCGTCCACCAAAACCCTAATTCCGCACTGACCATCAACCGGTTAAAGATATTAGTTTCAACCGGTGAGATTACGGAAAAATCATAAAAAACAAGAGTGATTCATTATTCACCATAATAAAACCAAGCCTTACAACCCCCTTTTTTACCCAAAAAAAAACCGCACAACTCACTGTTTTTACTTATTTATGACAATAAAAAGGCAACACGTCCTATCCAAAAGGTCATGTTCGAGCTTTCAATCACTGCCGGTGCCGCTTTGGTCTAATCCTTTAAATAAACGCCCTGTCCATTAGATATTAATACATTTGGAATTGATAGCATGCTCACAATCCTATAAATTAAACACCCAGTTAGTTATAGGTGATGCATTATCAACTTGCCAACCGACAAAAAAAATAATCGATTCCGATTCATTCGTTAATTGCGTATAAAAATACCCCTAAAATAATATTATTTGCACAATCAAGCATTCAGTCTGAAAACAATTACCCACCTAATTTTCATACGAATATTCAACAACATTCGGAAATTCTTTTCTGCCTCAAATGCCCATTTTCTTCATCCGAGAAAGCAGGGTCGTGCGTTTCAGACCCAGCCGCTGCGCCGCGCCACGCGGTCCACCGACCACGCCGTTGGTTTCTTTGAGTACCCGCACAATCCTTTGATATTCATCTTCGCCCGCTATCGCCTGCGATGGCGCTGCGATTGCTGCCATTGAAGGCTGCGTATAGCGCAGTTCCGGCAGTTGCAAATTCAGCACCGTGCCGCGCGTCAGCAATATTGCCCGTTCAATGACGTTTTCCAGTTCGCGCACGTTGCCCGGCCAGGGCATTTGGCTCAGCAGGCGCAGCGTTTCGGCCGGAATGCTGTCGATGGTGCGTTTCATGCGCCGTGCAATCTTGTAGGTAAGAAATTTCACCAGATGCGGAATGTCCTCCGGCCGTTCGCGCAACGGCGGAATGAGTATCGGGAAGACATTGAGCCGGTAATAGAGATCGCTGCGGAATTCGCGGTCGGCGACCATCTGCTGCAGATCGCGGTTGGTGGCGGCGATCAAACGCACGTCGACGGAAACCAGCTTGTTGCCGCCAACCCGCTCAAACTCGCGCTCCTGAAGCACACGCAACAATTTAGACTGCGACTCGATCGGGATTTCCCCCACCTCGTCCAAAAACAGCGTGCCTTTGTCCGCCAGCTCGAAACGCCCCATACGCTGGGTGCTGGCGCCGGTAAACGCCCCCTTTTCATGCCCGAACAGATCGCTCTCCAACAGCCCGGCCGGCATCACCGCGCAGTTCATCTTCACCATCCGTTGATCGCGGCGCTCGCTCAAGTTGTGAATGGCGCGGGCAATCAACTCTTTTCCGGTGCCGGTTTCGCCGAGGATCAATACCGAACAGTCACTTTTCGCCACCATTTCTACCTGTTTCAACACAGTGGACATCACCGCGCTGCGGCCGACGATCTCGCTGAAATCCGGGTTGTTGTCATTAATCTGTTCGGTGAGATACAGGTTTTCATGCACCAAACTCTCTTTCAACCGGCTGATTTCCTGATAGGCCAATGCGTTATCGACCGCAATGGCAATACGCTCGGCAATCTGCCGCAACACCCGCAAGTTGGCGGCATTGAAATTATCCGGCTGGCATTGCGCCAGCTTCAGCACGCCGAGGGTCTTCTGGCCGAAAATCAGCGGCAGTACGCACAGCGTCTGAATTTGCTCATGCCACAGATCAAACAGCTGCCGCTCATACTCGGCCAACGGATCCGAGTGTTTCAGGTTCAGCAGCAGCATTTCGCCGCTCTGCATCACCTTTTCCGACAGCGTACCGGCCAGGGGTACGCTGTATTGCTGACGTTTAGCCTGGTTATCTTGCAGATAATGGGTGGCGTAGATCGTCACGCGATCGTCGCGATCGCCCGGCAGCACAATGCTGATGGCATCGGTTTTGAAGAAACGGTGGATCTCGCTGGAGATCTCGCCAATCAGATCGTCCAGATCCAGCTTGGAGAGCACGGCGTTGGTGACATCCACCAGCACGCGAAAATCATCGCGCTCATGGCGTAACTGGCGCTGCTGCCGTTCGGCGGCTTCGTGCAGCTGTATCTGCTCCACCGCCAGCGCCGTCAACTCCATCAGGGTAGTCAATGAGTCAAGCTCCGCATCGCTGAACGCTTTGCCGTCGTTACGCGACAGTTCGCAACCGCCAAGCAGTTGCCCGCCGGCACGCAGCGGCATCAGGCAGTAATGGCTGAGCGGCGGAGACAATGCCAGCATCGCCAACTGCGGATAGCGCTGGTGCAGATCGGCGCCACACAGGCACAGCGGTTGCGCATTCTCGCGTAATAACGCGATCGGCCCATTGGCCAACAGCGTTTCATCCTGATAGTTCAGCGGCTGGCCATTCCCGTCCTGGCCGTGGAAACTGACTCGCGCGCTGTTCGGGTGCAGCAACACCAGCGCCATGTCGTCCGCCAGCTGCCGGCGCCGAACGATCTGTTGCAGTTGGGCCAGCAATTCGCCGTAATCACGCTGGCTGAACAACAAGCGGGTAATTTCCAGCAGTTCCTGTTTTTCTATGCTTGCATTCGACATTGACCATCACTCTGCCCATCACGGCATCCGATTGCGGTAATTGAATTTTTTTATTTTTATGTGAGCTACGGCGCAAAGTTTACTGCCGACCGGCAGCCGCTTCCCCCGACCGGATCAACAAATGCGAGGTAAAGGCTCGGCATGCGGTAAATCGAGCAGCCGGCTGATGCCATAGGCTCCGCGCAGCCGCACCTGTTTGCCCCCCTCGGTTACCCGGCCGATCACCGCCGCATCCGCGCCCAACGGATGCCCCTGCAACGCCGCCAACACAGCCGGAACCGCCGCCTGCGCCACCGCCAGTACCAGCTTGCCTTCATTGGCGAAGTTAATCGCGTCCAGCCCCAGGAGTTCGCAAACGCCGCGTACCGCCGGTTTCACCGGCAGACGCTGTTCGTCGATGTCGATGCCGAAACCGCAGGCAGCGGCATATTCGTGCAGTATGGCGTTCACGCCGCCGCGGGTGGCGTCGCGCAGCGCGTGTACGCCGTCAATCGCCCGCAATGGCGCAATCAACGGCGTTAGCACCGCACAATCGCTGGTGATGTCCATCGCCATGCCGAGCTGTTCGCGCAGGTTAAGAATGGTGGCGCCGTGGTCGCCCAGGGTACCGCTGACGATGATCGCATCATCGGCTTGAATGCGCTGCGCCGACCATTCGATGCTCTGCGGGATCACGCCAATGCCGGCGGTGTTGATAAACAGCTTGTCCGCCGCGCCGCGCTGCACCACTTTGGTATCGCCGGTCACGATCTGAATGCCGGCCTCGCGGGCGGTTACCGCCATCGACTCCACCACCCGCGTCAATTCCGCCAACGGCAGTCCTTCCTCCAGAATAAAGCCGCAGGACAGATAGCGCGGCGTCGCGCCGCTGACCGCCAGATCGTTGGCGGTGCCGCATACCGCCAGCTTGCCGATATCGCCGCCGGGGAAAAACAACGGATCGATGACGTAGCTGTCGGTGGTAAACGCCAGCCGATCGCCCTGCCGCATTAACGACGCCAGTGCGATACGCGCCTGATCTTCACGCTGTTCCAACTGCGGATTGGCGAAAGCGGGCAGAAAAAGCGACTCCAGCAGTTGCTGCATAGCTTTGCCGCCGCTGCCGTGCGCCAGGGTAATAACCGAATTCATGCGGCGGTTTCCTCTGTTTCTCGACGATATTGATACCAGGCGGCACAGGCCCCCTCGGAAGACACCATCAGTGCGCCAAAAGCGTTTTGCGGCGTGCAGACTCCGCCGAACAGCGGGCAATCGCGCGGTTTGCAGCGGCCGGTCAGCACCGCGCCGCAGCAGGCGCGCGGGTCATCTGCCACCTGCTGCGGCTGGGGGCGGAAACGGCGTTCGGCGTCAAAATCGGCATAGGCGGAGCTCAGGCCGATGCCGGAATCGGCAATGGTGCCCAATCCGCGCCATTCGCTGCTGCCGCCGATCGCAAACACCTCCGCCATCGCCTGTTGCGCCAGCAGGTTACCGCTTTGCGGCACCACCCGGCGGTATTGGTTTTCGGTGCGGCTGCGGCCATCGCAGAACTGTTCGATCAGCATCATCACGCCTTGCAAAATATCCAGCGGTTCAAAACCGGTCACCACCAGGGGTTTATGATGTTCGCCGCTGATAAAGCGGTAGGGTTCGGTGCCGATGATCATGCTGACGTGGCCCGGCGCCAGGAAACCGTCAATGCGTACTTCCGGCTGTTGCAGCAGGCTGCGCAATGTCGGGATCAGGCTGATGTGTTGGCAGAAGACGCTGAAATTCCCAATGCCCTCCAGGCGCGCCTGTTGCAGCGTGACGGCGGTCACCGGCATGGTGGTTTCAAAACCGAGCGCAAAGAACACCACCTGACGCTGCGGATTGGCGCGCGCCAGTTGCAAGGCGTCCAGTGGCGAATACACCACCCGCACATCGGCACCGCGTTCCCGCGCCTGCATCAGTGAACCCTGCTTGCCCGGCACCCGCAGCGCGTCGCCAAAGGTGCAAAAAATCACCGCGGGGTTGGCGGCGATTTCATGGCAGGCGTCGATGCGCCCCATCGGCAGCACGCACACCGGGCAACCCGGTCCATGAATAAACTCCACCTGTGGCGGCAGCAGTTTATCCAGACCAAAACGGAAAATGGCGTGCGTATGGCCGCCGCACACCTCCATCAACTGCAACGGACGTTCGGCGCTGAACGGCAGCGTTGCCGCCCGCTGCGCAATGCGCTGCAGCAGGGATTTCACCAGCTGCGGATCGCGGAATTCATCAACGTATTTCATCGTTGCCTTCCCCTGTCATAAACAGCGCCACGTCGCTTTCCACTTCACCCATCGCCTGTAACGCCACCAGCATCTCCGCCGCCTCCCGTTCATCCAGCCGGCTCAGGGCGAAACCGACGTGGATCAGCACCCAACAGCCCAGCAGCGCCTCACGCGGCTGGCCGGCCTGGCATACCAACGCAATGTTGATTTCACGCCGTGCGCCGCACACCTCGGCCCATACATGTTGCGGTTGCCGTGGATCCAGCGCCACAACTCGCCCCGGAATGCCTATGCACATCGTTGCGCCGCCAGCCAGTTCATCCACTGATCCATCCCGTCGCCGCGGGTGGCGGACAGCGTGATGATTTCAATCTGCGGATTGACCCGCCGGGCATTGGCGATGCAGGCATCGAGATCAAAATCCAGGTACGGCAGCAAATCGATCTTGTTCAGCAGCATCAGCCGCGCCGCCGCAAACATATGCGGGTATTTCAGCGGTTTGTCCTCGCCTTCGGTCACCGACAACACCGCCACCTTGTGCCGTTCGCCGAGATCAAACCCGGCCGGGCACACCAGGTTGCCGACGTTTTCGATAAACAGCAGGCTGTGGGGTTGCAGCGCCAGGCGGTGGGCGGCGTCATGCACCATTTGCGCGTCCAGATGGCACCCCTTGCCGGTATTGACCTGGATCGCCGCCACGCCGGTGGCGCGAATGCGTTCGGCATCGTGGGTGGTTTGCTGATCGCCTTCTATCACCGCGCACGGCACGCGGTCGCGCAGTCGCAGCAGGGTTTGCGTCAGCAAGGTGGTTTTGCCGGAACCGGGGCTGGACACCAGATTCAGCGTCAGGATCTGTTGCGCGGCGAAATGTTCGCGATTGTGCGCCGCCAGGCGGTCATTCTTCGCCAACACGTTGGTTTCGATTTCCAGCATGCGCCGCTGGCTGATGCCCGGCGCGTGGGTGCCGGCCGCGCCAAAGCCATAATGCAAATCGCCTTTCGGGTTCTGACGTGGGCGGAACGGCACCCTGGCGGGCTGAGCGTCGCCTTCAATGGTCAATTCGCCCTCGGCGCAACCGCATGTGCTACACATAAGCTTTCCCCTCGGTGGTTATTCGATTTCCAGACGTTTTATTTGTATGCCGTCATCGGCCTGCACGCGCAGGTTGTGGCCTTCGCAATGCGGGCAGAGGCGCACCTGCGGCAACGGCAACGTCACTTCGCATTGGCAGTCGTGGCACCAGCTCAGCGCCTGCTGTTGCTGCAAATGCAGCGTGCAGCCTTCGGCCAGCGTGCCGCGGCACACCATGTCGAAACAGAAATGCAGCGCCTGCGCCTCGACGCAGGAATACGCGCCCACCTCGATCCACACGGCGGTAATACGCCGCGCCTGCTGTTGCTGCGCATGCTGCTGCATAATCTCCAGCGCGTAATGGCAAAGCGTTATTTCGTGCATGCGGTCTCCGGTAACGGCAATAAAACGGCCAACTGAAAATACCTGTGCAAATACGGTGCCAGTCAGGCACCGACATATTTGTCGAGTGTCGATGTCATCGACAGTAAAAGCCGCCACACCGCAATGCGGAGCAGTTAAGATGTTTTCTGGCGAGTTCAAGATTCTTTTCGGTCGATACACGAGCGAGGCACCATGAGCCCCAGATGCCTCGACCGAGCCAGGGGCCGTAGGCGCGGCCCCTGGCAACCCGCACCTTTGCCCTATATCAGCCGGTTGGCTGCGCCAACTACTCTCCCTCCGTCACGTCGCATCACGGCCGGCTACGACAGGCGTCCCTGCCTGTCTCGCCTGAAACCGCCGTCCATGGCGGTTTCGCCTATGCGCCGCTCCTGCGTTCGCCGTCTTCAATGGGCGTCCAACACCGTGCTCATCTCACGCTTTTCACTGTCTTTCATCTCGTAATATCAAACCGAAGGGACATGTTGCCCGGTGGCAACAAATTCGGGTGTTGACCTTTTCGCGCATCGCCGACTGCCGAGCAAAACGGCGTTGTCAGGGCAACTGGCCAGGGAAGGCCGGTTGAGGCGAGACAAACAGGGACGTTTGTCGTAGCCGACCCGCCCGACAACGCGGGTGCAGCGAGGGTATCTGCGTAGCGGCCCCGAAGGGGCGAGGCCCAGGGATGGGCCGAGTAATACCGCGCAGCAGACAGACGGAGTTAAGCGGGGGCGCGGGTGTAGGGGCCGCGCCTACGGCCCCTACAATTGCCGTTCATTGCGGCTACAGAGAAATGCGGGATATTGACGGCAATTCCAATTGCACCGAACGCACAGAGACCGAATAAAAAAATGCCAGTCAGGCTTAACTGACCGGCAGTGCGCCACACCGCGTTACCCCACGCGAAAATAATTCGCTGCATCATTGAATTTAAAGTCATTAATTAAAACCAAACCAAGCTGGCACGATTTATGCCCTATTAGCGTCACCACAGGAAATGTCGACACACCGGGTGACACTGATGAGCACAATAAATGAACTGACCAGCCAGGCCGATTATATCGCCGGCAAAAACAACCGTTTAATGGCGCAATGGCAGCATTACCACAACACGTTGGTCAAAGCGGTAACTACCGCAAAACAGAATATCAATCATGAGTTTATCTGCGGACAGGGGCAGGACATCCGCTTCACGCTGTTCAATCACTTCACCTTGCGCATTCAATTGAGCGACGGTTTTTACAGCCGCGACATCTGCTACAGCATTAATTTGGCCGCGCCAAACGAAGAGGAAAATTTCGCCCCTTTCGCCCACGCCACGCTGGATGAAAGCGGCCTGATTGACGGCCAAATCAATAACCGTGACAGGCAGGCCGTGCTGGAACATTACCTGAATAAGATCGCCGTCATTTACCAATGCTTATTTGATTCGTTGCATGGCGACTGCGCCATTCATGAAGAATTGAAAAAAATTATTCTGCCGGCCTGAATAACGCCGCTTTATTGCTGACAGTGACTGTCGAAACGTCATTTTTACTGTCGATTTCGTCAAAAGTGACGAAGTCGCAAGGAGTGTGCATGAACCGCTTTCTTATTGCGGATGCCAAATTATGCATGGGTTGCAATACCTGCATGGCCAGTTGCGCGACCGAACATCGCCTGGCCGGTTTGCAAGCCTTGCCGCGTTTACGGGTGATGCGTAATGCGCGCGATTCCGCGCCGGTGATGTGCCGCCAGTGCGAAGACGCGCCCTGCGCGCAGGTTTGCCCGGTGAACGCGATAACGCATCGGGATAACGCCATCGTGCTGAACGAAAGCCTGTGCGTCAGTTGCAAACTGTGCGGCATCGCCTGCCCCTTTGGCGCCATTGGTTTTGGCGGCAGCGTGCCGCTGGCCATTCCCGGCGATTGCCAGACCGCGCTGGCACCGCCGCCCCCCGCCTCCGCCCGCCCGGTCAGCGCGTTTCTCGATTGCCAACCGGGGGTGCGTGCGGTGGCGGTGAAATGCGATTTGTGCGCCTTCAGCCCTGACGGCCCGGCGTGCATTCGCACCTGCCCGACCAACGCCATCCGGCTGGTTGCCGACCAGGATGTGCGTCAGGCCAGCGAACAAAAACGCCGTAATGCGATGCAGGCGTTAGCCGCCGAGTTGCCGTTTGTCAGCCCCCCCGTCGCCCGCAAGGAGCCGAACCGATGATCACCGATTTTCTGCCCGATCCGCTGCTGTTGCTGACGCTGTCACTGAGCGGTTCGCTGCTGCTGACCGCACTGTGCTGGCTGCTGGCGATCTGGCCACGTTTTTGCGCCGGCGTCTGCGGCATCGGCACGCTGCTGGTGTCGCTGGCCGCCACGGTGGCGGCCCTGCCCTGGCTGTTCACCACGCCTCATCCAGCCCGCCTGCCGTGGCTGCACTATGCGGTGGAAATCAGCGGTCTGAATGCGCTGTTGCTGCTGGTGATCGCGCTGAGCAACCTGTTCGTGGGGCTGTACCTTTGCCATTGGCTGACGACGCTCAACGATCATAACCGCACCCGGCAGGGCAGCCTGATGCTGTTGATGCCCGCCGCGCTGAGCGCGGCCGTGATGGCGGACAACGCGCTGGCGCTGGTGTTGTCGCTGGAGCTGGCGGCGCTGTGCGGTTATTTCCTGATTGTTCGGCGGCAAGACGCCAAGAGCCAGCAGGCCGGCCACAGCCAATTTCTGCTGATGCGCTTAGGTACGCTGCTGCTGGTCGCCGCTTTTGCGTTGATCTACAGCCAGACCCACAGCCTGCAATTCAGCGCCATGCGCGAGATAGCCTTGCCTTCGGCGCTGCGCAACGGGGCATTCTTGCTGGCGCTGGCGGGGTTCGGCATTTACGCCGGCGTGATGCCGCTGCACGGCTGGGTGCCGCAAGCGCACGGTAGCGCACCCGCCCCGGCGGCCTCGCTCTTTTCTTGCGCGCTGATGAAAGTCGGGCTGCTCGGCGTGATCAAAATCGGTATGGATCTGCTGGGCACACCGCCGCTGTGGTGGGGGTTGCTGGTGCTGGTGCTGGCGGCCGGCACCGCCTTTTTCGGCGGGCTGTATGCGCTGATGGAGCATGACCTGCGTCGGCTGCTGGCTTACCACACGCTGGAAAATATCGGCATCATCCTGCTCGGCATCGGCGGGGCAATGGTCGGCCTGGCGCTGCAATTGCCTGAACTGACCGCGCTGGCGCTGATGGGCGGCCTGTTTCATCTGTGCAATCACAGCCTGTTTAAATCGGCATTGCTGCTGGCCGCCGGTGCTGTCGAACAGCAAACCGGGCTGAAAGACATGGAAAAAATGGGCGGGCTGGCGCGGCTGATGCCCTGGACCTGCATCGCATTGCTGGTCGGGCTGGTATCGATGGCGGCGCTGCCGCCGCTCAACGGTTTCGCCAGCGAGTGGTTGATTTATCAAGGCCTGTTCCAGTTCAGCGCCGCATCGGCCTTTGTCGGCCGGCTGCTTGGCCCGTTGCTGGCGGTGGCGTTGGCGATCACCGGCGCGTTGGCGGTGATGTGCGTCAGCAAAGTGTTTGGCGTGGTGTGCCTGGGTGCGCCGCGCTGTGAAGCCGCCGCCAACGCCCGGCCGGCGACGTGGCCGATGATGCTCAGCCATCTGCTGCCGGCCTTGCTGTGCCTGCTGTGCGGCATTGGCGCGCCGTGGCTGATCCCGCTGTTTGCCCGGCTGGCCGCCACCTTGACTCCGCAAACGCCGCTCGGCGCACATCTGCTGGTTTCCCCGCCGCTGATCGCCATTTTGCTGTTGGCGATGCCGCTGCTGCCGTTGCTGATCGCTGCGGTTTATCGGGGGAAACGCCAGGCGCGCCGCACGGGCGGTGAAGCCTGGGCCTGCGGCTACGGTCACGAAGCCTCGATGGTGATCACCGCCACCGGTTTCGCTCAGCCGCTGCGGGTGATGTTCGCGCCGCTGTACGCCCTGCGCCAAACCTTGCAACCGGTCGCCTTACAGCGCTGGCTGCATCGCGCGCCTCTCAACGCGTTTTGCCGTGGCGTCGCCGCCATCGAGCTGGCGGTGCTGCTGGTCGTGGCGCTGGCCTAAGGAGAACCTGATGACTTATCCCACTTTACTGATTGGCATCGTGCAGGCGTTGTTGCTGCTGGCCATCGCGCCGCTGTTTGCCGGCGTCAGCCGCCAGTTGCGCGCCCGCCTCCACAGCCGCTGCGGGCCGGGCGTATTGCAGGAATACCGCGACATCGCCAAGTTGCTCAAACGCCAATCCCTCGCCCCCGCGGCAGCGGGAATCGCCTTCCGCGCCATGCCTTATCTGCTGACCGGCACACTGCTGGCCATTGCCTGCGCGCTGCCGATGCTGTTGCAGATCTCTCCGCTGCCGGCGATCGGCGATGTCATCACGCTGATTTATCTGTTCGCCGTGGTGCGCTTCGTGTTTGCCCTCGCCGGGCTGGATACCGGCAGCCCCTTCACCGCCATTGGCGCCAGCCGCGAAGCGGTGCTGGGCATTCTGGTGGAACCGATCCTGCTGCTTGGCCTGTGGGTGGCGGCGCTGGTCGCCGGTTCTACCCAGCTCAGCGCCATCAGCCAGTGCGTCGCGGAGTGGCCGCCGTACGCCAGCGCGCCGCTGCTGTTGGCGTTGCTGGCCTGCGGTTTCGCCACTTTTATCGAAATGGGCAAATTGCCGTTCGACATGGCGGAAGCCGAACAGGAATTGCAGGAAGGCCCGCTGACCGAATACGCCGGCGCGGCGCTCGGCATCCTCAAATGGGGCATCAGCCTGAAGCAACTGGTGGTGCTGCAGCTGTTTATCGGCATGTTCGTGCCCTGGGGCCAGGCCACTACATTGACTCTGCCCGCACTGGCGGCGGCGCTGGCGTTATCGCTGTGCAAGCTGCTGCTGGCGGTGGTGGCCGTCGCCGTAGTGGAAAACAGCGTCGCACGGCTGCGCTTTTTAAAAACCGCTCGCACCACCTGGGCCGGCTTCGGCCTGGCATTTTTGGCGCTGGTTTCCTGGCTGGTCGTCAGCTAATTCACAAGTAGGAACATCATGATTACTGAACATCTGGGCCAAGATTATCTGACGGCGCTGCAACGGCAATTCCCGGCAGCCGTGCTGGCGGCAGAATGGCAAACCGCCGATCAGCTCACGGTAACGGTGAAGCTGAATGCGCTGCCGGAGGTGGTGGAATGGCTGTATTACCAGCAGGGCGGCTGGCTTTCGGTGCTGTTCGGCAACGACGAACGCACGCTGTGCGGCAGCTATGCGCTGTATTACGTGCTGTCGATGGAGCAAGGGGTCAAATGCTGGATCACCGTGCGCGCCGAAGTCGACGCCCAAACGCTGGAGTTCCCGTCGGTAACGCCACGGGTGCCGGCGGCGGTGTGGGGCGAGCGCGAAGTGCGGGACATGTACGGTTTGCGCCCGGTGGGGTTGCCGGATGAACGGCGTCTGGTGCTGCCGGACGACTGGCCGGATGACCTTTACCCGCTGCGTAAAGACGCGATGGATTACCGCCAGCGGCCGGCGCCGACCACCGACGTCGAAACCTATCCGTTTGTCAGCGAAGCCGGCGCCAAGGCCAACGTGGTGCCGATTGGCCCGCTGCACATCACCTCGGACGAACCGGGCCATTTTCGCCTGTTCGTCGACGGTGAAGACATTATCGACGCCGATTACCGCCTGTTCTACGTCCATCGCGGCATGGAAAAGCTGGCGGAAACGCGTATGGGTTATAACGAAGTGACCTTCCTGTCCGACCGGGTTTGCGGCATCTGCGGTTTCACCCACAGCGTGGCGTACACCAGCTCGGTGGAGAACGCCATGGGCATTCAGGTGCCGGAACGGGCGCAAATGATCCGATCGATCCTGCTGGAGGTGGAACGGCTGCACAGCCACCTGCTCAACCTCGGTCTGGCTTGCCATTTCGTCGGTTTCGACAGCGGCTTCATGCAGTTTTTCCGCGTGCGCGAGAAATCGATGAAGATGGCGGAAATTCTCACCGGCGCACGCAAAACCTACGGCCTGAATCTGATCGGCGGCATTCGGCGCGACATATTGAAAGACGACATGCTGCAAACCCTGCGGCTGGCGGCAGAGATGCGCAGCGAGCTCAAGGATCTGGTGGATATTCTGCTCAGCACGCCGAATACCGAGCAGCGCAGCATCGGCGTCGGGCGGCTGGATCCGCAGATCGCACGCGATTACAGCAACGTCGGGCCGATGCTGCGCGGCAGCGGCCACCGCCGGGATACCCGTATCGATCATCCGTTCGCCGGTTACGCCAAGCTGCCGGTGGAACTGTGCGTCGAAACCGGCTGCGACGTGTATTCGCGCCTGAAGGTGCGCATTCACGAAGTGTTCAACTCGCTCGGCATCATCGAATTCGGCCTGCAAAGCCTGCCCGCCGGGCCGCTGGCGGTGGAAGGCTTTACCTATATGCCGCACAAGTTCGCGCTGGGCTTTGCCGAAGCGCCTCGCGGCGACGACATTCACTGGAGCATGACCGGCGACAATCAGAAACTGTTCCGCTGGCGCTGCCGCGCCGCCACCTACGCCAACTGGCCGACGCTGCGCTTTATGCTGCGCGGCAATACCGTTTCCGACGCCCCGCTGATCATCGGCAGCCTCGATCCCTGCTACTCCTGCACCGACCGCATGACCATCGTCGACATCCGCAAACGCAAGTCTGTCGTGGTGCCGTACAAGGAAATCGAGCGCTACGGCATCGAGCGGAAAAACGCACCGTTTTAAGGGGACGACACCATGCTGAAACTGATTAAAAAAGTGCTGAAAACCGGCAAGGCCACGGTGGCCTATCCGGCGCAGCCGCTGGCGGTGGACGCCAACTTTCGCGGCAAGCCGGAATATACCCCGCAGCAATGCATCGCCTGCGGCGCCTGCGCCAACGCCTGCCCGTCCAACGCGCTGACCATGGAAACCGATGTCGAAAACGGCGTCATTCGTTGGCAGTTCTTTTTGGGCCGCTGCATTTTCTGCGCCCGCTGCGAAGAAGTCTGCCCGACGACCGCCCTTCGCCTGTCGAATCAGTTCGAACTGGCGGTATGGCGCAAAGAAGACCTGCTCGAAAGCGCCGATTTCGCCCTCTGCCACTGCCGCCAATGCGGCAAGGCTTATGCCCCGCAGAAGGAAATCGATTACGCCCTGGCGCTGCTCGAACTCGGCGAGCAGCGCCGCGAACAGTTCGAAACCTGCCCCGCCTGCAAGCAGCAACAAAGCCTGACCCAGGCCGACCGTATCGACGTCGGCCGCCATTTGACCCGGGAGGTCGCCCAATGAGCCAGACGCTGATTGGCCCGCGTGATGCCAACGGGCAGCCGGTGCCGATAACTCTCGACGACAGCATCGCCCAGCTAAAAACCACCTTGCTGAAAGACATCCGCCGCTCCGCCTACGTCTATCGCGTTGACTGCGGCGGCTGCAACGGCTGCGAGATCGAGATTTTCGCCGCTATTTCACCGCTGTTCGACGCCGAACGCTTCGGCATTAAAGTGGTGCCCTCGCCGCGCCATGCCGACATTTTGCTGTTCACCGGCGCGGTCACCCGCGCGATGCGCATCCCGGCGATCCGCGCCTGGCAGGCTTCGCCGGATCCGAAAATCTGCATTTCCTACGGCGCCTGCGGCAACAGCGGCGGTATTTTCCACGACTTGTACTGCGTATGGGGCGGCACCGACCGCATCGTACCGGTTGACGTGTATATCCCCGGCTGCCCGCCGACGCCCGCCGCCACGATTTACGGCTTCGCCATGGCGCTCGGCCTGCTCGAGCAGAAAATCCACCGCCAACGGCACGATGAAACCGAGGGCGAGGCCACCGCGCTACTGCACCCGCAACTGCCGCAGCCGCTGCGCGTGGCGGTGGATCGTGAAGCGCGGCGCCTGGCCGGATATCGCTACGGCCGGCAAATCGCCGATCGCTTCCTGCAACTGCTGGCCGCCACCGACGCGCAAACGGCGGAACAACGCGTGATGACGTATTTGCAACGGCAAGACGACCCGCGGCTGACGGAGATCGTCGGCCATCTGTTGGCCCTTTATCAGCGCGTGCAGCGCGGGGAGTTGCGGCTATGAGCGCGGTCTGCCACGTAACCTTTTATTCCCTCAGCCGCAAGTTCGTGCAGGAAAAGAAAGCGCCGCCCAAAGCGCAGGAAGTGATCTATTACAGCCTGGCGATCGGCCATCACCTGGGGGTGATCGACTGTCTGGAAGCCAGGCTCGATTGCCCGCTGGCGGCGTTTCGCGACTGGATTGCGCACCTGCCGGCCGAGGGTGCCGCCAGGCGCAAGCTGGCCGGTGTCGAACGCTTTGGCGAAATCTGCATCGACAGCAGCCACACCCATTTGCTGGCCAGCGCGCTGAGCCGCGCCGCTGAACGAATGACGCAGCAGCAGCAAGAGTGGAGCCAACGGTTAATCGCCCTGTTGCAGTCCATCGAAAACGAACCGGCGATTTATCTGATGGTCAGGAGGCACCATGGATAGCGTTTTGTTATGCGTCGGCAATTGCCTGATGGGCGACGACGGCGCCGGCCCACTGCTGGCGGAACTGTGCCAGGCCGCTCCCCCCGCCGGCTGGACGGTGATCGACGGCGGCGCGGCGCCGGAGAATGACATTCACGCCATTCGCCAACTGCGGCCGCAGCGGCTGGTGATCGTCGACGCCACCGACATGGGGCTGGCGCCGGGCGAAACCCGGGTGATAGATCCGGCGGATATCGCCGACATGTTCATCATGACCACCCACAATATGCCGCTCAGCTTCCTGATCGACCAACTGCGCGCCGACATACCGGACATTACCTTCATCGGCATTCAACCGGAGGTGGTGGCATTTTACTACCCCATTGGCCCGGCGGTGCAGCAGGCGGTGAAAACCCTGCATCAGCGCCTGGGTCACTGGCAGGCCCACGGCGGCTATTCGTCATTGACCGTGACGACGGCCTGACATCGTCATCGTCACTTTTGTCGGCTCTTTCGTCATCATAAAACTAACCTTTTGTTTTTATTGATATTAGTGGATTGGCACGCTTTATGAATAGACCTTGTCATACCGCCACCGCCCACCCCGTAAACCAGGAGTTCCTGATGAACCGGTTCATCATCGCCGATCCGAAGAAATGCATCGGCTGCCGTACCTGCGAAATCGCCTGCGTCATGGCGCACAGCGCCACCCAGGACATTTCGGCGTTGACCGCCGCCACCTTCGCCCCACGGCTACACGTGATTAAAGGCGTTAACGTCAGTACCGCCGTGTTATGCCGCCAGTGTGAAGACGCGCCCTGCGCCAACGTCTGCCCCAACGGCGCCATCAGCCGCCAAAACGGCATGGTGCTGGTGATGCAGGAACGCTGCATCGGCTGCAAAACCTGCGTGGTGGCCTGCCCCTACGGCGCCATGGAGGTGATCACCCGCCCGGTGATCCGCCAGAACGGCGCGCAACTGACCGCCATCAGCGACAAAGCCGAAGCCCACAAATGCGATTTGTGCACCGGTCGCGCCGCCGGCCCGGCCTGTATGGAAACCTGCCCCACCAAAGCGCTGCACTGCGTCGACCGCAATTTGTTGCAGGAAATGAACGCCGAGAAACGCCGCCGTGCCGCGCTCGACAACCTGTCGTCTCTGTTTTAGGAGCTGAACCAATGAAAAAAATCACGACCGTCTGCCCTTACTGTGGCGCAGGCTGCAAAATGAAACTGGTGGTGGATAACGGTAAAATCCTGCGCGCAGAAGCCGCCGACGGCGCAACCAATCAGGGCGAGCTGTGCCTGAAGGGTTACTACGGCTGGGACTTTCTCAACGACACCAAACTGCTGACGCCGCGCCTGACGCAGCCGCTGATCCGCCGCGAAAAAGGCGGCAAGTTTGAAGCGGTCAGTTGGGACGAAGCCATCCGCTATACCGCGCAGCGGCTGAAAGCCATCAAACAGCAGCACGGCGCGCGCGCCATTATGCACACCGGGTCCTCACGCGGCACCGGCAACGAAACCAACTACGTGATGCAGAAATTTGCCCGCGCGGTGATCGGCAACAATAATGTCGACTGCTGCGCCCGCGTCTGCCACGGCCCGTCGGTTGCCGGTTTGCAAGCTACGCTGGGCAACGGCGCCATGAGCAACTCGATCGGCGATATCGAAAACTCCAAATGTTTGCTGATCATCGGCTACAACTGCGCCGACTCGCACCCGATCGTCGCCCGCCGGGTTCTGAAGGCCAAAGAGAAAGGCGCGCAAATCGTGGTCTGCGATCCGCGCCGCATTGAAACCGCACGCATCGCCGATCAGCATCTGCAAATCAACAACGGCTGCAATATGGCGCTGGTTAACGCCTTCGGCCACGTGCTGATCGAAGAAAACCTGTATGACCGCGATTATGTGGCGAAATACACCGAAGGCTTCGACGCCTATCGCCAGCAAGTGGCCGATTACGCGCCGGAAACGGTGGAACAGCTGACCGGCGTCAGCGCCCGGCAAATCCGCCAGGCGATGCGCACCTACGCCAGCGCGCCTTCCGCCACCATCATGTGGGGCATGGGCGTCACCCAGTTCGGCCAGGCGGTGGATGTGGTCAAAGGGCTGGCCAGCCTGGCGTTGTTGACCGGTAACCTCGGGCGCGCCAACGTCGGCGTCGGCCCGGTGCGCGGCCAGAACAACGTCCAGGGCGCCTGCGACATGGGCGTGCTGCCAAACGAATTCCCCGGTTATCAATCCGTTACCGACCCCGCCGTCCGCGCCAAATTCGCCGCCGCCTGGGGCATTGACGCCGCCGGTATGGATCCGGATATCGGTTATCGCATCACTGAAGTGCCGCACCTGGTGCACGAAGGCAAAGTGAAAGCCTATTACATCATGGGGGAAGATCCGTTACAGACCGAAGCCGATCTCGGCCTGGTGCGCAGCGCGTTCGATGCGCTGGAGTTTATCGTGGTGCAAGACATCTTCATGACCAAAACCGCCGAACGGGCGGACGTGATCCTGCCATCCACCTCCTGGGGCGAACACGGTGGCGTGTTCTCGTGCGCCGATCGCGGTTTCCAGCGTTTCGAAAAAGCCATCGAGCCGCAGTACAACGTCAAACGCGACTGGGAAATCATCAGCCTGCTGGCGACCGAACTGGGCTATCCGATGCATTACGAAGACAACCAGCAAATCTGGGATGAAATGCGTGAGCTGTGCCCGCTGTTTTACGGCGCGACCTACGAAAAAATGGGCGAACTCGGCCACGTTCAATGGCCTTGCACCACGCTCGAGAGCCCAGGCACGCCCTATTTGTATCAGGGCAATCAATTCACCACCCCGTCCGGCAAGGGGCAACTGTTCGCCACCACCTGGCGCGCCCCGGCCGAAGTGCCTGACGCCGCTTATCCGCTGGTGCTGTGTACGGTGCGTGAAGTCGGCCACTACTCCTGCCGTTCGATGACCGGCAACTGCGCCGCCTTGCAAACGCTGGCGGATGAGCCGGGCTTCGTGCAAATCAACCCGCAAGACGCCGCCGCCCTGGGCGTTGGCGATCAACAACTGGTGTGGGTCGCCTCGCGGCGCGGCAAGGTGATCTCCCGCGCCAACTACAACGAGCGCATTAACCTGGGCGCGGTATACATGACCTATCAGTGGTGGATTGGCGCCTGCAATGAATTGACGCAGGAGAACCTCGATCCGATATCCAAAACGCCGGAAACCAAGTACTGCGCGGTCAAGCTGGAAGCGATCGGCGATCAAAACTGGGCGGAAAATTACGCCAGCCAAAGCTACAGCGACATGAAAGCCCGCCTGCGCAGGGCGGTGGAAGACGTGATGTGATCGTTAACCAAACCGGGACGAACCTGTTCGTTCCAGATAGCTGACCAAGCCCGTTATTAGGGAGAGCGTGCCGAAGGGGTCGTAACGGCCTTGGCCGTCGACCAATTTGCCGGGAGCAAATTGGAACGACTTCATGTCGGCCCGGAGGGTGGGACACAGGGATGTGTCCCATAATGGCCCCTCGGTGCGCTAGGCCCGGGTATCTCGGACTCAAAGACCACTCTGTTATTAACCTCGGACGAACCTGTTCGTCCCCTACTTATTGGGTGGGTAAGATGTCCAAGTCACCGTCAGGATTATTGCTTCGCATCAGCGGCAAGGTGCAGGGGGTGGGATTCCGCCCCTTTGTCTGGCAACTGGCGCAGCGCCTCGGCCTGCGTGGCGAAGTCTGGAACGACAGCGCCGGGGTCGAAATTCGGCTGGTGCAACCGGTGGATATCGATATGTTCCTGCATATGCTGCAGCGCCAGGCACCGGCGTTGGCCCAGATTGATAATATCGGCCTGCGCCCCTTCAACTGGCTGCAGCCGCCGCAGGACTTTGCCATTCGCCATAGCCGACAAAGCCAAATGGCTACGCAGGTCGTGCCCGATGCCGCCACCTGCCCCGATTGCCTGCGTGAAATGAACGATCCGCACGATCGTCGCTACCGTTATCCCTTCATTAACTGCACGCATTGCGGCCCACGCTTCACCCTGATTCGCTCTATGCCTTACGACCGCCCGGCGACCAGCATGGCGCCGTTCGCGCTGTGCCCGCACTGCGCCTGGGAATACCACACGCCGCAGGACCGGCGTTTTCACGCCCAGCCGGTGGCCTGCCGCGAATGCGGGCCGCAGCTCTTCAGTTGCCACGCTGACGGCAAAGCAATCAACCTGGCGGACATGGCGTTGCAACAGGCGGCGGCGCTGTTATGCGCCGGCGAAATCGTCGCCATCAAGGGCGTCGGCGGTTTCCATTTGGCCTGTGACGCCACCGATCAACAAGCGGTGATGCGCCTGCGCGACCGTAAACGGCGGCCGGGCAAACCGCTGGCGGTAATGTTGCCGGATATCGGCTGGCTGACGCGCTGCACCGGCAGCCACTCGCTGGCGCAACTGAGCGAAACCCTGCTGTCTCCGGCCGCACCGATCGTCCTGGTGCCACAGCGGCCCCACTCCGCGCTGTGTGACGCCGTTGCGCCGCATCTGGACGAAGTCGGCGTCATGCTGCCGTCCAATCCACTGCATCATCTCCTGATGCAAGCGGTGCGACGCCCGCTGGTGATGACCTCCGGCAACGCCGCCGGGTGCGCGCCGGCGTTGACCAACGAACAGGCGCTGCGCGATCTGACCGGCATTGCCGATTTGTGGCTGATGCATAACCGCGAGATCCTGCAACGCGCCGATGATTCTTTGCTGCGACAACACACGCAGGGCACCGAGATGCTACGCCGCTCGCGCGGTTATGCGCCGGACGCCCTGCCGCTGCCACCCGGCTTTCCGGTTCAACCGCCGCTGCTGGCGATCGGGGGCGACAATAAAAACACCTTTTGCCTGGTGCGCGGCGACAAAGCGATCCTCAGCCCGCATTTTGGCCACCTGGCGCAGGAGGACGTTCAGCAACAGTGGCAGCACGCCATCGCCCACTTCCTCAGGCTATATCACTGCCGGCCGCAGCGCATCGCCGCCGATGCGCACCCGGATTATGCCGGCCGCCGCTGGGCGCAGCGTCAAGCGCTCCCCTTGACCGAGGTCCTGCATCATCACGCGCATCTGGCGGCCTGCCTGGCGGAGCACCGTTGGCCGCTCGATGGCGGCGCGGTTATCGGGTTAGCGCTGGACGGCCTGGGATACGGCGAAAACGGCCAGCTGTGGGGCGGCGAATGCCTGTGGGTGGATTACCGGCAATGCCGTTCGCTCGGCGGGTTGCCGGCGGTGGCGCTACCGGGCGGCGATCGCGCCGCGCAAGCGCCGTGGCGCAACCTGCTGGCGCACTGCGCGCGCTTTGTCGAGGGTTGGCAACGGCTGCCGGAAACGCAGTTTTTGCTGCAACAACCGTGGCAACCGCTGCTGAAAGCCATCGACGCCGGTATCAATGCCCCCTTGGCATCGTCGTGCGGTCGGTTGTTTGACGCCGCCGCCGCCGCGCTAGGCTGCGCGCCCTTGCAACTCAGTTGGGAAGGCGAAGCGGCCTGCCGGCTGGAAGCGCTGGCGCATCAGGCGACCCATTGCCGCCACCCGCTGCATCTGCCGATCAAAGACAATTTGCTCGATCTCGCCGCCTTCTGGCAGCAATGGCTTGGCTGGCGCACACCGCCGGCGGAGCGCGCCTGGGCGTTTCACGACGCGTTGGCGCAGGGGTTCGCCGCCCTGGCCCAACGTTTTGCCGCACACTACGGCATCAAACAGGTGGCACTGAGCGGCGGTGTGCTGCACAACCGGCTGCTGCGCCAACGACTGGTGCATCATCTGGCGCCGCTGCAAGTCCTGCTGCCACAGCGCATCCCCGCCGGCGATGGCGGGCTGGCATTCGGTCAGGCGATGGTCGCCTGCGCACAACAATCCCCTCTTTCTTCTTCTCTTTCTGACAGGACGTAACATGAATTACCCTGAGTTCTTCCAAAGAAATACCCGCGCCTTCTGGCTGCTGTTGGCGTTGATCGCCGTTAATCTGCTGGCCTGGGCTGCGGCCTTTGCCGCATTCCATCATCACCCGGCGCTGATGGCCGCCGCGCTGCTGGCATACAGCTACGGCTTGCGCCACGCGGTGGATGCCGATCACATCGCCGCTATCGACAACGTGACGCGCAAATTGATGCAACAGGGCCAACGGCCGGTTTCCGTCGGCGCATTTTTCTCGCTCGGGCATTCGAGCATCGTGATTCTGGCCTGCGCGGCCATCGCCGCCACCTCGCTGGCGTTCGGCAGCCGCATCGGCTGGCTGCATGACTACGGCTCCACCCTCGGCACGCTGATTTCTTCGCTGTTCCTGCTGGCGATGGCGGCGCTCAACGGGCTGATTCTGCGCGATGTTTACCGCACCTTCCGCCGGGTGAAAAGAGGAGAAAAACTGACGGATGAAGCGCTGGCGCACCGGCACGGCGGCCTGATGACGCGGTTGTTCCGCGTGACCTTCAATACCGTGAACAAAAGCCGGCATATGTATCTGGTGGGATTTTTGTTTGGGCTGGGGTTCGATACCGCCACCGAAGTCGGCCTGCTGGGCATTTCCGCAGCCGGCGCAGGTGCGGGCATGTCAGTCTGGTCGATCATGATCTTCCCGCTGCTGTTTGCCGCCGGTATGGCGTTGGTGGATTCGCTGGATAATTTCGTCATGATTGGCGCTTACGGCTGGGCGTTCAACCAACCGGTGCGCAAGCTGTATTACAATATGACCATCACCGCCACCAGCGTGGCGATTGCGGTGCTGATTGGCGGCCTGGAAGGATTGGGGTTGCTGGCCGAAAAATTGAACCTGCACGGCGCCGTTTGGGATGGCATCGCGCTGCTCAATGACAACATGGGCAGCGTCGGCTACGCCGCTATTGCGCTGTTTGTCTTGTTCTGGGTACTGTCGGCGATCAACTACCGGCGCAAAAACTATGACGCGCTGGCAGTTTGATCATCCTTGATATCCTGATCGCCAGACGTCAAACGGTGCGAATAAAGTGAGGTTCTATTCATTATGATCCCCGCCGCAGTGGAAAAGCCGCTGCGGCCACCGGATTGCTCATATTTGCGTGTAAAGGTGACGGCAAAACGAAAAAACCTCCTTTTTATCACGCCAAAGGAGGTGTTCCAGAGCAGAACCAATATCACGAAGCTTGCGATGACAAGCGGGGCATATCTTAATAAACAACCCCACATAATAAAAATGCAATATTGCGTTCTGAACATGCAGAAATTCACCTTTTAAAGAATAAAATTACTTTTTAAAGATGCGTTGCCGGGTATTTATATAAACGCAAACAATAAAAGTCATAAACCGTATTGAAAGCGTAAGAAATACGTAAATATTATATTTATGGGAAATAATAAGGCCGATAAGCATAGGCGTGATTCTGTTGCGCGCTAACTGACGGCAGCAACGTCTGAACATTTAACGTTGAGCGGGATAATGTATAACAACGGAAGATAGCGGCTCCCCTTTGGCAAGTTGACTTGCTCTACCGGTGGAGCCTTGAATAGCAGATTTACGTTCCTGATGAGGCCCTGGTGAGGCGCAATAGGAATAGGTTACCGAGCAGGGCCTGAAGCTATTTATGCGTGTACTACGCTATTGTTTTGCCCCGTCACGTTCAATATAACCGCTGCTCCGGCTGACGGGAACGGGTGAAAAGCACCCTTGTAATACATTATGAAAAGTGATAATTAAGCAGGTTGGGTGAATTCCATTTAATTTCAACACAAATTATTACCAAGGGAAAGTATATTACGACCATGAATATCAATGTGACGGACCAGCCAAACCCACAGGACGAAGAGTACGTTATCGACAACCTTTGGGCACACAACGAAAATTATCAACCCGTAGACATCCATCCGCTGTTTCTGACCGTAACCGATGACGCCGGTAAAATCGTCGCCGGATTGGTGGCCAGAACCTGGTGGGGCGGCCTTGAAGTGCAATATCTCTGGGTCAGCGATGACCATCGCAAAAGCGGTTATGGCCGCCAACTGATGAAAAAAGCTGAAGAAGAAGCCCGTCAACGGGGTTGCCACATGGCCTATGTCGATACGTTCGACTTCCAGGCCAGGGGCTTTTACGAAAAATTGGGTTATCAGGTCTACGGCAATTTAGGCGGCTATGCCAAAAAGCATACGCGTCATTACCTGGCGAAAGAAATTTAACGCAATTTTAATCGGTGAGGTCAGAGTGGATTCGCCCGATAAAAATAACGAGTTTTATTTGAAGGGTCTTATTGCCATGATGGAGCACTTAAGTGATCCCTGGGGCATTAAGGATCTGGAATCCCGTCATATCTATATGAATAAGGCTGCCTATCTCTATACCAATACGCCGTTGAGTTTCGATATCGCCGGCAAACGGGACGACGAGTTTCCCGCCGACTGGGCCGACTGCGCAGACGATTTCATAGAACACGACAAAATGACGGAAATGTCGCGGGATCGGGTTGCCGTAATAGAAACGCATTATTGGTACGGGAAAGACAGCCTGACCCCCTTTATCAGCGAAAAACTGCCTATTTACAACGATAAAAAGCAGGTGTTCGGGGTGATGTGGAATGCCAAACCGCTTAACTCGCTAACGCCGCTAAAATACATCAACCAGCAAAAACCCAGCGTGCTGACCACCGAGGTGAATAATAGTATTTTCACCCAATCCGAGCTTGACGTTATATTTTTGATGCTGCAAAGGCTGTCGGTAAAAGAGATCGCCAAAATATATAACATCAGCACTAAAACGATAGAAAATAGAATATATAACATCTATCAGAAATCTGACGTCCATACGTTGCAACAGTTTGAGGAATTTTGCAAATATGCGCGTCTGGACAGCTATATTCCCGATCGCCTGATAGCAAAAGGCATCCAGTTTATCTGAACAGCAAGGAACACCTTATCGTGATCAAGATTGAAGACTACCCGTTAACGCGGGTACCGCAGGATAAAAGAGTCTCCTTTTTAAGCGTGGCCATCGTGCATATGGGCATGCTGACCGCCCTGGACCAATTTATGCTTGGGGCGGTGCTCGGCCACTCCATGACGTTGTTTGATGCGTTCAGCGCCATTTTCATCGGCAGCCTGATATTTGGCGTGGTGACTTACGGCCTTGGGCTGGCGGGCATGCGCGAAGGGATCTCCGGCAGCCTGCTGGCCCGCTGGTGCGGTTTCGGCCGCCTGGGTTCGGTGCTGATCGGGGTGGTGGTGGCCATCAGCCTGCTGGGCTGGTTTGGCATACAAAACGCCATCTTCGCCAAATCGCTGGATTTTGCCCTGGGCAATAAGCTGGGCTTTGGCCTGGCCGCCGGCCTGTCCGGCACCCTGTTGACGATTCTGGTGGCGTTTGGCTTCAAGGCATTGCGCATTGCCGCCCGCATTGCGGTTCCGATGTTCATCATGCTGGTGGCCTATATTTCCATCACCGCCCTCTCCGGCCATAATCTGCAGGAAATTATCCAGTTGGCACCGCCGGGAGAGCCGCTGACCATCAGCGCCGGCATCACCATCGTGGTCGGCGGCGCCATTGTGGCGAGCCTGATGACCCCCGATCTGACCCGTTACTCCAAAAACGGCAAGCATGTGTTTGGCGTGACCATTTTCACCATCGTCGCCGGTGAGTTCGTGGTCAATGGCCTGGCGATCCTGATCGCCAAAACGCTCGGCACGGCGGATGTGGTGACCATCATGTCCCAGGCCGCCGGCGGTGCAGGCCTGCTGGTGGTGGTGTTCTCTACCTTAAGGGTCAATGACCTCAACCTCTATTCTTCCTCGCTCGGCATCGTCAACGCCGTCGAAGGCATGACCGGTAAAAGACTCAAATACACCGCCACCACGCTGGTTATCGGCGTGCTGGGCACCACGCTGTCCGTGCTGGGGATCCTGGACCGCTTCGTCGATTTCCTGACGGTGCTTGGCGTGGTGTTCCCGCCGATTATCGGCATCATGCTGGTGGATTATTATCTGCTGCGCACCCACCGCAAAATTCTGGATGAGAGCCGGCGTGCAGGCAAATTGCCGGACCAGACGCCGACGATTGGCTGGACGGCGATCATCGCCAGTATTGTGGGCGGCATCGTCGGGTTGGTTACCGAGTGGGGCGTGCCAACAATCAATTCACTGCTGGCCGCCAGTCTCTTATATTGGGCATGCAAGTTGGCGCTGGGCCGTTATCAAAAACCGGTACCCACGCAAAAACTGACGTAATCCGAGCTGTCCCACTCATAGCAAGGCTCCCCACAGGCTGGGGAGCCAGGAGACCCACCCATGATCACCTGTACCCTAAGATATGTTTTAGACCCGTACAAAATCGCCGAATTTGAGCAATACGCCCGTTTATGGATCCCTCTGGTCAATCGCATGGGCGGCACGCACCACGGTTATTTTTTGCCGTCGGAAGGCGCCAATAACATCGCACTGGCGTTATTCAGTTTTCCCAGCCTGGCCGCCTACGAGGAATACCGCGTAAAAATGGCCGCGGACGCAGAATGTTGCGCTGCCTATGAGCTGGAAAAACGCAATCGCAGCATCATCAGTTATGAACGGAGCTTTATGCGTCCGGTTCTTTCTGGACAGGACTGAGCGAAGAGAAAAATAAGGCGGGGTTCGGGTAGCTCCTGAATTTTTTATAAAAACCTGACATCTTTGCCATACTGAAAATATTTATCCAATACTTCACGATGCCGGTTAGATCATTGACATGCCATGACAATTTATCCTGCATCTTGAAGTGAACTGGGTATAGAAACATTTATATACAACCAGGGGTGAACCAGTATTCTTGAGAAAAGCGGAACGATTCGCGGATTAACTGGGCAGGCTGAGCGTCTCCTTAAAATGCTGCAACAGGAAGTCAACGTACAGACGGATCTTTGGCAACTGTTGACGATCAACAAACGTCAGTACATGCACAGGCCTTGCCAGTGGTTGATACTCCGGCAATAGAGGTATCAATCTGCCCTGACGCAAATCCTCTGCCAACAGTACCTCCGGCTGCATTAAAATTCCCAGCCCATTTAGCGCTGCACTGCGCAGAGCCTCCCCATTATTGACAGCCATAACAATATTAACAGGCACTTTAATCAATTTACCTCCCTGCTGTAGCGTCCATTCACTGCCCGCCAAGGGGTGGGCAAACCCCAGGCAGCGATGTTCGGTCAAGTCTTGAGGGTGAACAGGTGTGCCGGAGTGCGCCAGGTAGTCGGGAGAGGCACAGATGACCGACTGATAAGCAGCCAGCGGGTGAGCAACCAGCGAATTTACATGCTCAAGTTCACCCACTTTAATCATGACGTCGACGCCCTCCTCCGCCATGTCCAACATCTTGTCGCTCAGCACCAGATCCAGCGTCATTTCAGGCCAGGCCGTGAGAAACCGGGCGGTTACCGGAGACAGCGCATGTACCCCAAATGAAACGGGACAGGCCACCTTCAACCTTCCTCGTGGGCTTTGGTGCAATGCCAGCGCGACCGACTCAGTATCCTCGATATCGGCTAAAATTTGCCGACAGCGCTGATAATAAGCGCTGCCAAATTCAGTCAGGCTCTGGCGGCGGGTCGTCCGATTCAACAGGCGAATCCCAAGATGTTGTTCCAGCGCTTTGATATGCAGCCCAATCATAGTACCGCTCAGCCGCATTTCTTCAGCAACAGCGCTAAAACTTCCGCGTTCCACCACGCGGACAAACACCGACATGCTTTCCAGTTTATTCACGATTAACAAGCCCTCCTTGTTAAAGATCAAACTATATTGCTGTTTATCAATTTTTATTAGTGAGTTTTAATAGAATTTCACATAGAGAGGAAAATCACAATGGTAACAAACCCAGAGCTTCGCGAACGTGGTTTAGCGTTATTTACTGAGCTGTTTGGTAATGGTGCCGGCGAAGCATTGCGCCAAGATATGGCCGATCTTTGTCCCGACTTTACAGATATTTCAATAGAATGGGCGATGGGCGGCATTCTTGCTCGCCCTGGCTTGGATGCCATAACCCGAGAACTGGTAGTGATCGCTTCCTGTGTCACCTTGGGTCACACCGTTCCGCAATTGCGCGCACATACTCAGGCAGCACTGAATGCCGGGGCCAGTCGAGAACAAATCATTGAGACTATCCTGCAACTGCTGTTCTACGCCGGGGGGGCAGCGGTGCGTAATGCGCTGGTAAACGTGCGTGATATTCTGAACTCCCAAGGCAAAGCGGAGCAGTAAAATCTGGAACTCAGGACACCCGCTGGCTGTCGAGCCATTCCACTTCAGGCCAGCGCTCGCTGAGAGCAGAGTAGAGATCGTAGTTATCAACGACCACCTTTTCATCCGCCATTTCTAGCATCGGCACATCGCTCTGATGGTCGCCGTAAGCTCGGGAGCCACTTAAAGATAACCGATGCCGCGAGATATACTCTGCGATGAGCCGGGCTTTTCCCTCACCGATGGCCGGGGGGCCTTGCAGCTCACCCGTATAGATACCCTGCTCGCTAACCAGCTCGGTACAAAGGACTGCATCAGCTTTGAGGTAACGTGCCAACGGATCCAAGCATGCGTGATAAGAGCCTGACACCAGCACAATACGGGCGTTACACCGCTGATGGTGAACAATTTCGTCGCATATCTTGGTTTTCAGCAGTTTTATGCCGATAGAATTAAACCAAGACTCACAAGTAGCGGTCAAACTGACTACGTCAATGCCAGCAAAATGCCGGTAGTAGAGCTGATTTAAACTTGCCCTATCATTATTGTCTGAAGCCTGAGCTTCAGACAATACGGCCATTACTTCACCAAAACGCGACTCTCCCATAGGGACACCCTGTACGGCCCTCAAATGATACCTGAACGTGGCCAGCAGAGTTTTACAGTTAATGAGCGTTTCATCCACGTCTAAAAATACACTGTACGACATGATAACTCCTCCTTCAGCTGATACAGGTCAAGGGGGAAAATACGTGGACATCCTTTAAGTTGAGGCCTACTGCCCCCCAAGATAAGCCGACGCCAAATCCCGACATTATGGTCCTCCCTGGTCGTTGTCCGCCGTTACCGAAATGATGGCACAGGGTCAGAGGGATGGATGCCGGACCGGTGTTACCATAATGTTCTACCGCGATCGGTACCTTGTCAGGGATAACCTTTAGTTTTTTAGTAAGGTACTGCAGCATAAAACGGTTGGGTTGGTGTAGAAGAAAATGATCCACGTGATGTTTTTCCCATCCTTTCATTTCTAACGCCTTATTCACCGTGTTGTGTACCACTTTAAGCGCAAACTCCATCACGGCAGCCCCGTCCATCTGCAGATAACCATGGCGTAAATCCTCACCCTTCGGGACGATGAGTTTGTCATAACCACCGCCATCGGTATGAATATCAAAAGCCCAGTCATCATCACCGGCAGCAATGACCGTCGCACTGCCGGCATCTCCCAGTACCATGCGAAGTTTATGATCGTCGTCAGCAATGTGTCGGGTCATTGTGTCACCCGCACAGAGCAAAACCTTTCGACAGCTCTGCGAGCTTATTAACAGCGCAGCCTGATACAAGCCGTAAATATAACCGGAGCAACCATAATTAATGTCAAAGGCAACCACATCTTGGCGTAGTCCCAGTCGTTGCTGTAGCACGCAGGCAGTAGCGGGCATCAGATAGTCCGGCGTTTGAGAAACAAAAATCACGCCATCGATTTCTTCAGGATTGATCTGCCCACTAAAAATTTTGCTCGCTGCATGCAGGCATAAGTCAGAAGCCCGCTGTGAGGCCTGCGCAATACCCAGTTGGCCAATACCGGTGCTAAGTGCAATCCGCGCCACTTCCGCCTCACCAAATTGCTGCGCCAGCTGTGTTAGTGTCAGCTTAGTCGACGGAACAGAGGCGGCAACCGCCTCTATTTTTAACCCTCTAAGTGTGACATTCATGCTGCAGCCACTTCATTTTGCTTAAATACCAGATCAAATATTTCTCCCACACGCTGGCAACGGCCAAGAGCTTCTCCGTTCACCTGCACCGCATAGTGCTGGTCAATAGCACCAATTACAGAAACAATCGCCAGAGAATCCCAACGTCCCTCAGGATCAAGGGGATAATCATCGTTCAATAAGGTGATACTCGCCTCTAGTAGATCAGCAAGGTCGACAAGTAGTAGTGTCTTATTCATTTTATACCTCAGATAGTTGGTTGACGTTTCTTTTTAAATCTCAGACCATAATCAACTTCATTTATAAATGTGATTTTCTGAGGAACTTTAAATAAAGGGAGGAATTTCTTACACCCTAAAATCACCTCTCTCCTCAATTGAATAAGATCGATATCAACATCTGCTTTTATTTTTGCAACCACTATATTCCCCAATATAGAATTACTCTCTCCATTAACCACCACATCTTCTACTCCGGAGATTTGAAGAATAACGTTTTCAACTTCGTTCGGATAAACTTTTTCTCCGCCGACATTAATTACTTCCGTATCTCTGCCAACAATACGAAAGCTATCGTCACGCACTTCCACTACGTCACCGGTGACTAACCATCCATCAAATGTAAACGGTGATGGCGCATTCATATAACCTAACATTGACGTTTTTGATAAAATTTCCAGTTTATTATCTCTCACTCTGACCTTGACTCCTTCGTCAACGATACGAATGAAAGTTGATTGATTATCATCGCTACGAGTCTTAATTACGCCAGCCTCAGAAAGCCCATAAGCCTGAGTCAGTCTCGTTGAGGGTAGTTTTCCCGTCAGGTAGCTTAATATGGAAGCTGGCATCACTTCGCTGCCATAGTTAATTTGCTTTAGTACTTGCAGCGAAGTATTTTCAAAACACCTCTTTAAAATCATTAGGTTAAGGAAAGATGGTGAGGTAATCAGCACATCAACCCGATAACGCGATATAGCTTCACTGATATGCTCCGGTGTGCGTTGTTCAGGGATGACTAAACAGTTTCCGCTGGCAAATGCATTCAGCATGGTATTGATGCCACCAATGTGATCAAACAACAGAAACGAAATCACCGTCCTCGACTGCAAAGAGGGATTCACAGCGCCAATTAGTTGATGAAGGTTATGCACAATGGCTTTGCTTTTTCCGGAACTCCCAGAAGACATGATAATCAAGCCTGCATCACCGGAACAACGCAAAGCATTAATTAACTCATTTTCACTATTCATCCCCGTGGGTCTTATATCTTTGAACCCATTTTCGTCAATCCATAACTGGAATTCACTGCTGCATATTTCGCTGTTTCTCGCGATCTCCTCTTTACTGAGACGAGTCATTGGCTGCACAATCGCTTTTAGCTGGATCAGCGCGAGCAGTGAAGCCAACGAGTCTGGTTGGTAATCAGCAATAATAGAAACTATTTTTCCGGCAACCACACCGGCAGAGCTAAAGGTCCGAGTCAATTCATCACATCGCGACAGCAACCATTTATAGCTGTATGACTTCTGCTGGTACCAGCAGGCAATCCGGTCACCGTTGTTGTGAAGAGTATCAAATAGCAGCGTGTTATCCATCAGACGCCCCCCAAGTAAAGATTCTGCCCCGTAATAAAGTCGCTTTCTTTCCGTAAGAAGAAATCAGTGACGTTCGAGACATCCCGCAATACACCTTTACGAATAATGGCCTGGCGGGCCACCAAGCGGTCCATTTTATCCTGAGGCACAGAACGGATAAGATCGGTATCAATCGGAGTAGGCCCTACAGCATTGACGGTGATATTAAACTCCGCCAACTCGCGTGCCAGCACCTCCGTTAGGGAATAGACCGCTGCTTTTGAGGCGGCATAAATAGCTTCACCTTCAAGCTTCAGAGGGGTTGCAACGGTGGTAAAATTAACTATACGTCCATACTTGTTTTTCGCCATTATTTTCGCCGCTTCTCTGCAAAACAAGAAAGTCCCCACCACATTGGTATTAAATATGTTGTTTACGGTGGATAACGGAGTCAGCATCAGATGATTCATTGAGGCAATTCCTGCGTTATTAATCAAATTATCCAAAACACCAAACTTCAGACGGATATTTTTAAATAATGCTTTCACCGCCTGTTCATCTATCACGTCAGCAAGAAAATGATGATAGCCGTCCAACTGCCAGTCCACATCAGAACGACTGCACCCCACGACAATATGCCCCTGAGCCACATAGTGCTCTGCCAGGTATTTTCCAATTCCTTTTCGCGTCCCGGTGATTAGGGTAATAGGCTTACGCATGATGCTGTTCTCCAATTAAGTCGGCGATATAATCTGTCAGTTTACCTACTGATGAAAAAGGGCTATTTTTAACCGACATTGATTTCTCATTAGCCAGTGTGAGGGTAATATCAAAATCATCTTCCAGCTTACTTTCCAAATCAGAAATCAACATTACCAAAGAAATGGAATCAAGATGAGAGTCATATCTATAAATAAAGCATTCATCACCATGTTCAATCGGTAGTGGTTCGGTCAAGGTGGCATTAAGTTCTGTAACTGCCTGAATAATTACGTGGCGTATTTTTTCTTTCATAAATAATTCCTTATTTTATTCATTTCAATATAATGAGAAACAAACTCCAACTTTCCCAAGACTTCGTGGATAGCGACAAAACCATCAGGACGCACCAGAATATATTCTTCGGATTGAATTTCGTTTTTTTTACCCGACTCATTAACTTCTAAAAAATATATCTTCATATGATAATCACCCAACTTTTTAATCAGCTGCTGCTTATCACTTTCGCTACGTACAATAATAAAATAATTTTCTCCATCTACAATATCATAACTACTAACGCGGTTTCCCTGACAGGTGAGCGAGAGATACGGCAAATATTTTCCCGCTAGTTTCCCCCCCTCCCAAATCAATGAGGAGTCGGAGTAACGTTGTGCCAGACCTGAGAACAATTGTGGATGTAGCGTTCTCGCACGCCATCTGTTGCTGAACAATGGCAGCCAGCAGCTCGTTTTTTCGCTATCACGATCGATACGGGTAATGAGGCGAGTGCTGGTATCGGTGCTATCACGTAACATCGCCGCTACGCTGCGCCGCTCTTCACCGTAAGTATTGAGCAAATCATCAGGTTGCCGCTGACGAATAACCGCAGTCAACTTCCACGCAAGGTTCCAGGCATCCTGGAAACCAGTATTCATCCCCAGCCCCCCAATGGGACTGAAAAGGTGGCAGGAGTCCCCAGCAAGAAAAATATTGCCTGCCCGATACTGACTTGCCAGCCTATTGTAAAACTGAGATTTAGATTCCCAGACTACACGCTGAATGACAATTGGCTGCGGGATATATCGTGATAGTACAGCCTGATACTTAGCTAACGTTGGCCGCGAATCATCCTCCTGAGGGCACCGCAGAACAAAGCGATGATTACCATCCGCCAGCGGGATAACGATAATAAACCCCTGCTCGTCAACAAAATAATGTACTTCATCGCACTTACCTTGCCAGCTGACATGAGCATCAAACAAATAAAAATCAATATCGTAGTCGAATCCACTGAAGGTGATGCCAGCAAGGTCGCGTACTGTGCTATGGCTACCATCACAACCAACGAGATAGTCGCAGGTCAGCGTTACCCCGTCGGTGAGGCTGGCATTGATCCCCGCGGATCCAACATCAATTGCGTTTAACGTAACAGCACGTCGGATTTCTCCACCCAGTTCAATAAAATGCTCTTCCAGCAACCGCTCAGTTTCTGGTTGAGGAATGGCAAGAATATGCTGGTAGCAACTATTTAACTGACAATAATCAACGTGCGAAATTCGCTTCTGGTTCCAGTAAATTGAAATATCACCGATTTCTTTTCCTGACTGTTCGAAATTCTCAACTACGCCAAGAGAACGTAATAAAGCCAAAGAGGCAGCATTCATTGACAATGCTTTCGAATGCGTTGATCGAGAACATTTCTTTTCGACCACCACAACATCAATTCCATTTTTCTTCAACCTGCATGCCAGCAGCAGCCCGACAGGGCCAGCACCCACAACCAAGACCTGACAATGGTTTTTCATCGAGGCTCCCTATGCCTGGCGAATCGCTTTACGATTAATTACTCCCAGGCGCACCACAAACAGTAACCAGCTAACCAACAGTAATAATCCGCCGCCCACCACCGTTACACGGACATTAGTAGTATCAAGGAAACCGCCCAGTAACATTACCGTCAATGTGGCGAGTGCCTGAATGGAACTGATAGACCCCATAATTTCCCCCTGCTCATTTTCAGGCGCAAGATTTGAAATACTGCTTATCAGCCCAGTCAATGCAAAACCCATAGAGGTTACAAAAATGGTAATTAATATATGAAGATAAATAGTATTACTGACCATTGAAATAGCCATTACAGCAAGCGAAGACACCACTAGTGAATAACTAACCATATTTTCAGGCTTAGCGAATTTGGCAACACGTCTAACTACCAGAAATTGGAAAATAGCATAGGTGGCTCCCATTGATGCGAGGAAAGATCCAATCTGAAAAGAACTAAAACTGTAAATATCCAACAGATAAGCAGGAAGGAAAGACTCAAACAACCACCAACCTGCAACAAAAACCGTCCAGATAAAAAATGCCATTCTCAACTCAGCATGGCTAAAGGCTTTCGCTATTTGTACCAGGCCAGAGAAGACATTTATTTTTTCCTGCGTATGCTTTTCCAAAGTGTCTGGATACGCCACTAAAGTGTAAATAAATAACAGTGTAAAGATAGCAGCCATAATAACAAACGGTGTCATATATCCACTAAATTGCCCCAAAGAGAAATTGGTTAGCCAACCTCCGGCAGGTGGCCCTATTACCCAAGCCAGGCCAAGTGCAGTCTGAATCATGGTAAGATTTTTAGTTTTATTGCCCGGCGCACTGATATCAGCCATGCTTGCCTGTGCAATCGCCACATTACCCGCCATTATCCCTGCCAGTAAGCGGCTAATCAGCAGCAATCCCGCCGATGCTTCAACGACAGCATAGGCGCTGGCAGCAAAGGCGACGGCGGTGCCCGCTACTGTAATTAACATTATTTTTCTGCGGCCATAAATGTCCGACATTTTTCCCAAAATGGATGCACCAAAAAACTGACCAAGTGGGTATATTGCAAGAAAAACCCCCAATATAATTACTTTTTTTTGATGTCCCAACCCGCCAGGGAAGAGTGAAGCCGCATCAGAAATCATCATGTGGGGAAATATCGCCACCACCATTCCCAGACCAATAAAATCAAGTAACGCAACCAAGACAAGATACCAAATAAGCCCCGAATTCTCTCTCATTTTTATATTCCTCAAATTAACTCTTTCAATGCAGATGACTAAGAGATTTTACTGCCATCTGCTGCTCGATCAAACCTAGAGATCCTTTATCAATTGCACTAAATTTAACGGTGACACACAGACATAGGGTGCTGTTTTGCACTACAGTAATATTACACTCAGCAGTAAAGTCCCCTCTTAGCCCCCGACGAATATTCTTGAGAGTCATCTCCATGACTGACGCGACAGGAAAAAGATACTCCTTAAATTCAGAATTCATCATATGTAGAACAAACGATTTCTCACTGTCTTTTTTAATGAGAAAACGTTCAGAGACGGAATTAACCATCTGCCGACATGCTTCTAGTAAAACCATTCCCTGAACATGCTGCCCTGTTACGTGATCGGCCATTTCTGCACATCCGTCATCAATCAACAAATGACATTGGTATGAGGCAACATCTATTTGACTGACTTCTGAAATAAGAACATTTTCCGCTTTATTTTTATGTGTATTTCTGGTTGTTTCCCGACTCAGATAAGTCTGGTTAAACCGTAATTTTTTTTCGGTATCACACTGACGCAGTGATGTTTTAAACTCTTCTATATCTTCTTGAGAGATCCCTTGACCAAAAATAACTTGATAATTCCCGCCAATTTTAGCATCAGCAAAAAACTTCAACGCCTGAGTAAACGTAAATACATTATCATTCTCACTAAATTCGGAAAAGCGATCCCCTACAACGACTATATTAGCCATTATATCTCCTTTAACCTTACCATTAGATAGTTAACTATTTAATATTCTAAATTGATAATCACAATTTAATTTTACCTCAATGACATTCCCTCTCAGGAGAAATTAATAATGCGAGTTGCCTTTTTAGTCAACAAATTTAGTTTTGGACTCATACTAATAAAACTTGCAATTGATACTGATAAAAATAGCTTTACTCCTTATGTAAATAATATAATTGAAACAAAATAAATTTAAATGTAAAAAAGTAAAAAAAGTGGTTTTTAAATGATATTTATTCACAAAAATTAATGTTTCATTATCCAAAACCATTACATTAACTATCAAGATGTTTTTGGTAATCTCTATGAAAACGCTTTAAAAAAAACCAAATAAAAAGTAACACCATGATTTAAATAGCAAAAAAAAATAAAAATTTATTCAATATAACTTAATTGTTTCATAAGGTAAATCAATGAAACTTAAAGTTATCTAAAGCCAGTAAACTCTCTTTGCTAATACGCGCAGGGGTGTAAGAACACTCGTTTTAGTTCCACGCACTTTTTTGAGATATCCGGGTTTTCCACCAACGATCTGCGATCTCCCGAGTTTCACTCAATGTTCTGAGCAGGTAAAAACCCAATATTTATGTCCAGTACCTCTTGTTAAACCGTTCGATAAACGCGTTCTGTGCCGTCTTGCCTGGTTTGATAAACTTCAGTATTACGCCACAGTCGTCAGCCCATTACGCCAGAGCCTCACGGCTAAAATCATCCACCACGTTGAAAGTTCGGAAGTCACTGCCACACACCAGCGCATCATGCCTGTTCTGATTCACCGCCCTAATGTGGCAAGTGGCGATAAATTATGCGCCGGCAGGCGTCTTTGTAGTACCTACGGCCTCGACAGTTTTAAGAATGGCGATGATCGGGTGCTCGCTGAATGGGCTTTACGCGTGGCGATCCCCTTTGGGGAGATAATTCGTATGCCGGGAGATATCTAAGAGTGAATGCTTCTTTTACGCGGGGTACTTACACAGGCTTTAATGGCCTGAGGCAATAAAAGAGATATCGGTCGGCTAAACAGCCGACTGGCATCTGGATTTTCGGTGGGTTTAAAACTGTGGCTTTACGGCCGGAAACGTGATTGGAATTCCCTGGTGTCGGTAGCTAAAACATCCTTTAATACTCAGAGAATGGAAACGCCTCCCCTCTGAGTTTTTTATTATAGAAGCCGTTAATGACCGCTTTAAACTGTTTTGATCATCAAGAAACACTTCAGTATGGATGAACAGTAGCCCACCCAAACCACTCTGGTCAACATAAAAGTGGACATAAAAATCACTTTTGTGTCCACTTTTTCAAAAACTTAACATAACAAATTGATTTAAATATAATTATTAAGATTACCCACCATGCTAATCATGATTAAAGTATCAATTAGGCGAATGATTTCATTTTATATCATCTATTTTTAAAGGGTAATCAGGTGCTTACCAGTGTGAGTAATGCGTCCGTTGTAGACAATGTTGGTGCGTAGGATATAGTACTGCCTGCAACAATATTGTAAGGGATGCTTATGAAGACGACCAACGCTCAGCGCAAAATCAACATCATTAGAAATATAGAATATCTGATGCGAACCCGGGGCGAAACCAAGGCATCCTTCTCTAACCGCACCGGCCTGACGCGCACCACCCTCTATAAAATTCTGGATGGCCGGGTCAACAACGTGCAGCAGGCTACCGTTAACCGGATTTCAGACTTCTTCGGCGTTTCCTGTGAAGAGATTGAAGACTATGATCTGGAAAAACTGGAGCGGCTCAACGAAACGCTTTCCACCGAAGGGAATAAAAACCCTTCCGCTATCCCCGTCATTCCCCAGTCCCGATATCTCTCGGTGGCGGCCTGGAAGGTCGGGCAGTTGGTCACCGCGTTCCCTTTGACTTATTTCTTCGGCGATGAGTCAAATATGGTAGCAATGAAAATAGAAACCGAAATAAAAGGTTCATTTATCCCAGGCGAGGTCATCATTATAAAACGCCCGCCGGTGCTGGTTTGCGATTCGCCTTTATTGTATCACTCGGGAAAAAACGGCTTCTTTGTGGTTAACGGCAAAGAAGATAGCGGCATGGAAGATACCGTGCGATTTCTGGGTTATATCGTTGGAGAAAGGCTATAAATGGAATCTAATCAAAAATTTAAACTGCTGGGGTTTACGCACCACGGGACCATTGCCGCCAATGTCATGGTGCTGGCCACGGGCAAAACCATTACCCTCGGGCTGAAAGAGCTGGCAGACAGCGAGATCTCGGAGGATTTGAGCCGGCACGAACTTCAGGCGCTCTACAGAAAGCTCTACAGCGATGACAAGGTTAAGACCGCTTACGAGCTGGGCGATCGCAACGAACGTTCATGGCAAGCTTATCTGCTGATCAGCGTTGCGCTCAGCGTGATCTACATCTTCTCGACCATCTGCGGCGTAAAACCCATTCATATTCCGGTGCTGGACATTATCACGCCGCCCGGCGTTTTCATTTATCCGCTCACCTTCTTGCTGGTAGATATTCTGAATGAGTTTTACGGCCTGCGTCTGGCGCGCAGAACCATTGTCATCTCGTTTATCGCCAACCTGCTGTTCGTGCTTGGGCTGTGGGGCACCGCGTTAATTCCAAACCTGCCGGGTTGGGAATTCGGCGCGACCTATTCCGGCATGGTGAGCAGTATTGTTTCTGTCCTGCTGGCCTCTTCGCTGGCCTATTTTATTTCAGAAAATATCAACTCCTACCTGCTGTGCAAGATCAAGGCGCTGACCAATTCCAAATACCTGTTCTTGCGGGTGATTACCAGTACCGTGGTCGCCTCTGCCTTTGACAGTATTATTTTCTGCTCCATTGCCTTCTATGGCGTGCTGGGCTGGGACATTATCAAAGAGATGATTCTCGCGCAGTTCCTGATCAAGGTGGCCTATTCCATTATTGGCGTCGGCCCGATCTATCTGGCGAGAAGAATATTCCGCAACTATATTAACCGGCCTTCTACCGCGCCGGTGGCCGTCAACGACGCTGTGGCTTAAAACCGCAAAATATCCAGGGAGCCTTTCGCTCCCTGTTTTTCTTATGCCAACTGGGTTTTGCGCTTCATGCGGGCAGCCACGCCCACCTTATCTTTCCGGTAAGCCGCCAGGCCTTCGGCGCGCAGATGACAGGCCGTGCATTCCCCGCAACCCTCGCCTTTAACGCCGTTATAGCAGGTCAGCGTATCGCTGCGCACGCGCTCAAGCTGCCGATAATAGTCGGCCAGCGCCCAGATCTCCGCCTTATCCAACCACATCAGCGGCGTTTCAAAACGAATGTCCCGGGCCAGACCGAGCGCCACGCCGTGATGCAGCGCTTTGACAAACTCGTCGCGGCAATCCGGGTAGCCGGAGAAGTCGGTTTCACACACCCCGGTGATCACCGCCTCAGCTTCAACCTGATAGGCGTAGATAGACGCCAGCGTCAGGAACAGAATATTGCGCCCCGGCACGAAAGTGCTCGGCAAAGCGCCCGGCTGCGTGCCGTTAAACGCCGGAACCGGAATGTTGTCGCGCGTCAGGCTACTGATCGCCAGTTCGTTCAGCATGGTAACGTCCAACACCTTGTGGCCCTTGACGCCCAGCGCCACCGCCAACTCGCGCGCCACCTCGATCTCCGCCCGATGCCGCTGACCATAATCGAAAGTAATGCAGTGCACTTCATCATACTGCTCTAACGCCTGAACCAGGCAAGTGGTGGAATCCTGACCACCGCTAAATACCACAACTGCTCTCTTCATTACCTCTCCCTTACGTCCATACTTATTAGCAATCAAAAGCATAGACTAATCGACGAGAAAATCCCCCTGTAATCTTCCGGTGATTTTTGGTCATTACACTCGTTAACCGCTATCTTCAAACCACACCGCTAAAGGGAGTTAACGACGCATGCCCGATTTTTCACGCAGACAGTTACTGCAGGCTGCCGCCATCGGATCGGCATTTTCACTGCTGCCCGCCTCGATTCGCAAAGCGCTGGCCATACCGGCCAATAACCGCACCGGCACGATAAAGGATGTCGAGCATGTGGTGATCCTGATGCAGGAAAACCGCGCCTTCGACCACTACTTCGGCACCCTGCCCGGCGTGCGCGGCTTTAGCGATCGCATCACCATTCCTCTGCCGGAAGGCCGCCATGTCTGGCAACAGCAGGGTGCCGAGCGCTTGGTGTTGCCTTACCATCTGGACAGCAAACGCGGCAACGCCCAGCGCGTCGAGGGCACGCCGCATTCCTGGGTGGATGAGCAATCGGCCTGGGACCATGGCCGGATGAATGCCTGGCCCACTTATAAAACGCCGACCTCGATGGGCTATTACCGCCGTCACGAGCTGCCGTTCCAGTTTGCCCTGGCGGAAACCTTTACCCTGTGCGACGCCTATCATTGCTCAATCCACGCCGGCACCAACACCAACCGCCTGTTCCACTGGACCGGCACCAACGGCCCGTCGGCGGCCAACGTCGCCGTGGTGGTCAACGAGTGGGACAGTCCCGGCCCGGTTGGCGTCGGCTACGACTGGAAAACCTATCCGGAACGGCTGGAGGAGAGCGGCGTCAGCTGGAAGGTTTACCAATTCCTGCCGGATAACTTCACCGATAACCCGCTGGCGGGCTTTCGCCAGTACCGCGCCGCCAGCGTTAAGGTGGGTAACCCGGCGCAACCGCCGCAAGACTTCACTGCCTTTGTGCCCTATCGCGACGAGCTGAACGACAGAGCGCCGTTGTACAAAGGCAACGGCAATACCCTGCCGGCCGCCGACGGCAACGATCTGGACGCGATGCTGGCCGGTTTTCGCGCCGACGTGCAGCAGGGCAAGCTGCCGCAGGTGAGCTGGATAATCGCCCCGGCGGCCTACTCGGAGCATCCCGGGCCTTCCAGCCCGGTGCAGGGTGGCTGGTTTACCCAGGAGATCCTGAATGCGCTGACCGACAACCCCGAGGTGTGGAGCAAAACCGTGTTGCTGGTGAATTACGACGAAAACGACGGTTTCTTCGATCACATGCCTTCCCCTTCGGCGCCTTCGCTGCGGGAAGACGGCAGCTTCGCCGGTAAATCTACGGTGCCGTTCGAAACCGAGATATTCCAGCACGTCGCCCCGCCCGGCTCGCAGGAGCAACCGCCGCCGGATGGCCGCATCTATGGCCCCGGGCCACGCGTGCCGATGCTGATCCTGTCGCCCTGGAGCCGCGGCGGCTGGGTCAATTCGCAGGTATTCGACCACACCTCGGTACTGCAATTTCTGGAAAAACGTTTTCAGGTGCATGAACCTAACATCAGCGCCTGGCGCCGCGCGGTATGCGGCGATCTCACCTCGGCATTCAACTTTGTCGATCCCAACGGGGAAACCTTGCCCAAGCTGCCGGCCACCACCCGCCACAGCGCCGACCGCCTGCGCATGCGCCAGGAACAGCTGCCCCAGGTGCCATTGCCGCCGCCTGGCAGCCAGCAGTTACCGCATCAGCAGCGGCTGGCGCGCCCTTCCCGGGCACTGCCTTACCAGTTGCATGTCGAAGCCAGCGCCGATCCCGAACAAAAGCGGCTGACGCTCAACCTGTTGAATACCGGTGAGCAGGGCGCGGTGTTTCACGTTTACGACCGGCGGCATCTGGACCAGATCCCGCGTCGTTACACCGTCGAGGCCGGCAAGGCGCTCAGCGATGGCTGGCAAACGGCGGACGAATACCATCTCTGGCTGCTGGGGCCTAACGGTTTCCACCGTGAGCTGCGCGGCACCCTGCAACGGCCGCAGCCGGAAGTGCGTTTGATTCCACATGACGGCAGCCTGGAATTGGCGCTCAACAACCCCGGCGACCAGGCAGTAACCGTGACTATCGCCCGCTGCCCTTATACGCAAAGCGGCCCGTGGCGCATTGAGCTGCCGCCGGGCGAAAGCCATCGGCAGACCTTCGATACCTTATCCAGCGGCGGCTGGTACGATCTGGTGCTAGAGAGTGCGCACGGCTGGCAACGGCGGCTGGCGGGCCGCCTGGAAAACGGCCGGGATAGCGTCAGCGATCCGCTGATGGGCAAAGCCTGAGATATTCGTGGCGGGCGATTTATCGAAAAATGGGAGTAAAGGTTGTCGGCCTGCCGCAATGGGGAGGCCGACAGCGTTCAACTCATCAGAAACGATAGCCAACGCCGATATTGAAGCCGTTGATCGAAAGATTCCTACCGTCAGCATCCAGTCTGGAGCCTTCGTAGCCGACATCAATCGCCAGATTCTCGATAGGGTTAACCTGGAAACCGACGCCGTACATCAAGGACGTTTTCTTCTGGTTGCCACTCTCTTCGCCCATATACTCGTAAGTGTTGTAGGCGTAGTTATGCCAGGATGATTTGTAGTCGACCTTATTATAATTCAAACCCAACAGGCCATAGACGCTGATATATGGGTTAATACGGTACGCCGGGCCAACCGACAAGGAGTAATATTTAACTTCCGCATGGTTATCTATCCTGTCGCGATATACATAATAAGACTCGCTCTGATCGCCGCTCATATAGGTAAAGGAGCTGATAACGCTGATCGGTGAATCCCACTCGTAACGGTATTTGAGGTTAACGCCATTGATATTTTTGAAGTCCTGCACCTTGCTTTGCGCATAACCGGCAGTGAGGGTGCTTTGCCCGGCATGGGCCGCAGCGCTGAGGCCCAGAGTGGAAATAACCATGCTGGCGATAACTAACGTCTTCATCGAATCATCCTTAATAGTAAGTAGAACAAATACAGTGCCAACTCATATGAACCTATGAGTTATTGATGACATGAATATTTTATTGGAATTTATAAACCCAACAGCTAGTAAACAAGAATAAATAATAACTGACTTGATATAAAAATAAATCAGTCGAACTCGTAAGTTGCGAACCATCACGCATTAATAGTAATTTCTGCCGCCCAGTAACCCGGTCTTGTGATGGCATTCTTTATCTTCTTTCCCCCAAAATCTTGTCGCATGGTTACCCGCGGTTAAATCAATAATGCTTACATACGCATTGACTGGGTAAATATCATAGTCGTGACCGACCTCAGGAATGAAGCTGGAGGAGCGGGTGGCGATAGTTTGATTGTATTGCGATCTAAACGTCTCTTCTTTATAGGTGATGCTGACATGTTGATTCGCTTTGATTTTATACTCTACCGCATCCATGCCCTGCATTTCAGGCGACGGCGGCAGCATACCCGGCAATTTTTTATTGTAGGTAGACTTTATACCGATAACGTTAACCCCGGCGGTTAACGTCCTGGCGTCGGCAAGTTTGTAACACTCTCCTGATTTTTCATAAACCTCCAGCGTTAACGGCGGCATGTAGTTTTTCACTCTGATCCTGGCGGAATCTGTACCCGCATAATCTTCCATAGATTTTGTTAAGCTCACTGAACAGCCAGAGACAGCGCCGACAGAGAGGGTAACAGCCAGTATTTTTATCAATCGCTTTACAAGCATAATTAATATCCATTTTTAGCCAATAAACAGGATGCACAGCCAAAACTGACTGAAAGCACCACTCAAGAACTCGATTTATTTCTGTCCCCTGATTGTTGATACGCCAATGACTGTAGTCATTGAATACGGGCAACAGGTAATCCGGCCTGTTGCTGAATGACAGATAAAGAATCCCAGCCAAGCTGCTGGGATTCTTGCTAAGGTCAATCAGGATCTGAAGGTGGAGATTTTCGGGCTTTAATTTTATCTATCAGATTAAAGACTATTGTAGCTAATGTAATCGCTGTTCCTGCTATACACCCAAAAACAATGGCTCGCTTTAGTTGTCCATCTGGAATCAAAAAATATCCATTCTTAATGTATATAACAAACGACGCTCCAGCGCCTAATACAAAACAAAAAAGCACACAAAATAAGCAAGAATAAATTAGCAATTTGATGTACGCGATCATTTTTTACCCTCCTTTTCTTTTTCTGGGGTATTTTTCGGATCTGGTGTTTTTAAGAGCTCTTTTGTATATCCACCCAAAAATTCTGTTCCGAGTGAACCTATAGTATCAAATACTAATCCAGGTGCTTCCTTTCCTGTTATCGAATTAACGACCCCCGGTGCATATTTACTAAATCCCCAGCCCAGCCCAGCTCCACCTGCTGCGATACCAACAGATCCAACATCTGGTCCATCACTAAACGCCGCACCACCTGCGGCCATACCAACGTTCTGCCAGAGCCCACGCCCCGGTGCCAGCGCCCCTGTAATTCCCGCTGAGATACTTCCCTTATAATCCCAGGTCTTTTGCTGACTTTCTGGCAGGCTCAGATTTTTTTCACTGTTAATGTCGAACCACTGATAAGAACCATTGGCTATTTCCGCTATTGCGGCACCCGCCACCACTTTACCAATACTTGCTGCTGGCCCTAAATAAGCTGCCCCTGCTATCAGCACACCATCTTTATAGCCATTAACAATCACTTTAGTGATATTCGCCCCTTCCGGTAAATCACCTCTCGCATTCTTATTCAACGCTGCGCTTATCTCTGCCGCGCTTTTACCGTCTTTAATCATCTTTTCAGCCAAGGTCGTTGCCGCCATGCCATAACTTGACATCCCGCCCGGCAGACTCAGCTCGTTGTTTTCGAGCGAGTTCTTGCCCGCCTGTGCCCCTGCAACCGCTCCGGCAGTATCGCCACTCGCTATCCCACCGGCCAGCCCAGCCGCCAGCGTACCCAGTGCACTGATGGTCTGTTTCTGCTCTTCGGTCAGGTCCTTACGGTCGACATTCGGGTACATCTGCTGGGCGATATACTCGCCCATCACCGCGCCGGAAGCCCCTGCCAGTGCGCTGTTTCCACTGGCTTGCGCCACTACCGCTCCCAGTACAGCATGCGCCATCAGGTTCGCTTCCACGTTCACCTTGCCCGTTTTCAGGTCGGTGGTCTGGGTATGGATCACCTCCGCCAGATACGGCGCGGCTCCGCCAGCAATGGTTTTGGCAATATTTCCGCCCGCCAGCCCCTGAATCGCCGCCGTGGCCGCCTGCATGCCCTGCTGAACGCTGCTGCCGGTGCCCCACTGCTTCTGCGTCATTTTGTAGCTGTCTGTCGCGTGCTGCTTCTCGTTGTAGGCTTTCCACTGCTCTTTCGTGGCATCCCTACCCGGCTCTTTGATCCCGTTCTTCTCAAGCTCTGCCTTACCTGCATTGATGGAGCGGATATCCCCCTCGGTCCGCGCTATGTCCATCGCCTGATTGCCGATCTCGCCGATCAGCTGTGCCTGTTGCAGCCGCTTCTGCTCTTTCTCCTTGTCGAAGATCGGGCTTAACGTCTGGTTGGCGTGCTCGACGTCGCGGCTCAGATCGCTGACGTTCTGCGTCTGTTTATCCTGATCGCGAATGACGATAGTACCGTCGCTCACCGCCGCATGGGTGGTGGAGCTGTCGTGCCCGCTGTTATTAGCCCCCACCAGCAGGCCGTTGGCCATATTGCCGGCGAACTGGCTGCCGATGCTGCCGCCGGAGCTGATGCCCACGCTCTGGTGTTCTACCTCGAAGTCCGCCTGATTGTGGATGTCCTTAAAGCCCAGCGTGCCAGTGTCGAGTTTGTTTTTGTCCGCCGTGGCATCCTTGCCTGCACCTTTCCATACTACCAATATCAAATTCCCCTGCCATTAGCGCTTTGCGAAGTATCTCGCAAACTTAAAAACATCAGGATGTATTTTTTAAACATAATGATACCCTTTAAAAATAAACCCATTCCACGGGGTAACAATGAAATGCTATTTGGGTAACTCCCTTTAACAGGACTCTGTTTTCTATGCCATTAGCTGCCCGATTAAATGAGTTACGTCAAAGATTAGGGCTTTCTCAACAAGATATGGCCGATACCATTGGCATTCATGTAAACAGTTGGAAGAAATATGAAAATGCGCAAGCACTTCCCTCTCTGGATGCTCTCAAAAAAATAGCGATAGCATTGCAGGTCAGTACTGATTACTTACTTTTTGATGAATATGAACGTGGGCATACTTATGCACTGGCATTACAATTCGAAGCTGTCAGCCAGTTAAATGAAAACGAACAGGCGGTGATCCGCGAAGTATTGGAAAGTTTGATTACCCGCTATCAAACCCGACGTTGGGATTCAGCAAGAAAAGTTACAAAAGAAGGGTAGTGAAAATAACGCAGTAACAGCAGGGTGCAACCTGCTGTTACTGCTAACCACAAGCAACTATAGGAGTAGTTACTATGGCTAGAGCAGATTCTACGTCAGAACCCGCCACACCCCAAGCACGCAAGTGCATTGTTGGCTATCGCCCCAACGGCGGCAGGCCCAACCCGCCGCCACAGCTGACCCTTACCGGTAAATGGCTGGAGCAGCTCGGCTTTACCACCGGCCAGAGGATCGAGGTGATCACAGAACCGGGACGGTTGACCATCCGCATCGTACCCACCACGGAAGGAACCGCCCTATGAACATCACTTTTACCCCTGAACCGATCCCCGAACTGACGATTGCAGGCAACCAACTGGCCGGGCTGGGTTTTGGTATCGGTGAACCGTTGCAGCTCACGCTGCGGCCGGACGGACTGTGGATCACTACCGTTACCGACGATGCTATCTGGGAAGCACTGTGTGACAAATCTGCCTGGAGCAGATTTGAACGCTGCTTGCAGCGGCCCCGACAGGGGCGAGGCTCATGGATGAGCCGAGTATACCCAGCCAGCACCGCACGGATCTGGGGGCGGACTGGGTGCGGCAGAATGGCGAACTGGTTATTAGTGGCGACTGGCTCACCGAGTCCGGCATCACCGATGCCGCACAACTGGAAGTCACCGCCGCTCCGGGGGTTATTCGGCTGCTGCGGCGAGAAGTTAGGGGGTTTAGGGCTTAGAAGCAAAGATCCCGGCGCAAGGCCGGGATCTTTGTTAATCATCATATTTAAAATTGAAGAAAACCTTAGATGCTTTCAGATCAATAACAATCTCACATTCATTCCAAGCTGGCTTACCGTTAGTAAGATTATTTTTTATATAAAAATCTCTTAGCTCAACTAACAATAATCTCAGATCGTAACCCGCTAACTTATCTGGAACAAACCAATCTTCATCACCATTGTCATCTATGTAATCAAATTCATAGTCACATACATCGCCCTCTAAAGAAAGTTTCGCCCGCGTCACTATCTTTTGAGCATTGTCAGGGCCAGCATTAACTAGCAATTGCCCAATTTTATTATGGAGAACATCTAACTCTTTCATTTCATTCCTCCAGGTGCATTACTAATATCTTTGAATACAGGTCGTCCGCCATCAATAGAGTATATCACGTTAAAACTTTCAGGCCTTACGTTATCGCCTTTATAAATTGGCTCTATTTTAACATTAACGTTTTTACCATCTTTCAACGCGTTAGCCCAACTATTTTCCATCTGTTTCCAGACGCCCTTATTCAGATTACCGTCCATCGGAACAAGATTGAGTTTCTCACCTGGACCATTGAAAATACTGGCAATCAAGTGCCCACCCTCATCACCTGCACTACCACACTTACCGGCTTTACATTGTTGATAAGTATTTCGATCATTCTTGGACCATGATAATGAACTCTCGACGCTCTCTGTCCTTCCCAAAGAGTCAGTTTTAAATATCTTATTACCATCCAGGTTGTAGATCTTATTTGGCTGAGGATTATTCAGTTCTTTACTCCAGTTACCTTTGCTACCAGAAACAGCAACAATTTCATCGCTGGCCTTATTGAGTAACTTCGACGCTTCAGCAACATCACCTTTTTCCAGCGCTTTTTCTGCCGCCTTGATGAACTTACCGGCACCATCTCCCAGCACAGGAATCAGACCTACTGTCGCGGCCAGGTAATCCAGTGCGCTCTGCGCTTCCGCAAAGCTCTTGATATCACCCACCACAGGTACAAAGTCTATACCAAAACCGGCAGCGCCTTTCAGCATTTCATCTCTGTTAGCCTGCAACTTGGCCGAACAAGCATCTGGGCTCAACCCGGCACAGGTTTTCTGCTGATAGGCCTCTACTGCCGCTTTAAGCTCATCCTGCGCTCTTTGGTATTTTTCTTCCTGCGTTATCCCAGAGAATTTATTCTCTACGATATCGCTAATCGCATTGTTCTCAACCACCGTCTTACCGGTCTGCGCTCCCGCGACCGCATCGGCAGTGCTGTCGCCAATCAACCCGCCGGCCAGCCCTGCCGCCAGTGTAGCCAATGCTGATACCGTCTGCTTCTCCGTTTCGCTCAGTTCACTCACCGGTTTACCGTAAGCATTGACAGCAATCATGCCGATAAGCTCACCGGTCGCTGCACCGCCCGCACCAACCAAGGCGTTATTGCCCTGAGCCGCTGCCAGCGCACCATTGACCGCCGCATGCGCCAGGACTCTCGCTGCCGGATCGTCGATACTGTCTGCTATCACTTTGGTGATATAAGGCGTGGCCCCATTAGCCAATGCCCCCGTCAAATCGCCACCAGACAACCCCTGAACTGCTGCCGTGGCTGCCTGCATGGCGCGCTGCACCTTACCGCCCGTACCATAACCCGATTCGCTAAACGCCTGGTTATACGCCGTCTGGTAAATCTGCGCGTTGATATCGTCCTCGGTGATGACCTTGCCCGGTTTCTCTTTCGCCAGTTTAGCCGCCGCAGCCTGACGATCGGCGTCCGTGACGTTATTCATCTTCTCTTTTGCGGCTTTGGTCGCGGCGATCGAACCCTCAGTCCGCGCTATGTCCATCGCCTGATTGCCGATCTCGCCGATCAGCTGCGCCTGTTGCAGCCGCTTCTGCTCTTTCTCCTTGTCGAAGATCGGGCTTAACGTCTGGTTGGCGTGCTCGACGTCGCGGCTCAGATCGCTGACGTTCTGCGTCTGTTTGTCCTGATCGCGAATGACGATGGTGCCGTCGCTCACCGCAGCGTGGGTGGTGGAGCTGTCATGCCCGCTGTTGTTGGCCCCCACCAGCAGGCCGTTGGCCATATTGCCGGCGAACTGGCTGCCGATGCTGCCGCCGGAGCTGATGCCCACGCTCTGGTGTTCTACCTCGAAGTCCGCCTGATTGTGGATGTCCTTAAAGCCCAGCGTGCCGGTGTCGAGTTTGTTTTTATCCGCCGTGGCGGTGCTGCCGATCACCGCGCCGTTAAGCTGGGTGTGCTCGCCCACCGTCACGTCAAAACCGCCCTTGCCGGCAAAGATGCCCGTCTGCTCCTGCACGCTGTCGTAGTTGCTGTGCATTTTGTCTTTGCTCAGGCTGATGCTGCCCGAGCCGGTCATGGAGCCAAAGGTGAAGCTGCCGCCCGCGCTGGCGTTCTGCTGTTTGGAATCGTAGCGGTCGCTGTCCTGCTGGCTCTCCAGCAGCAGGTTGCGGCCCACGTCGGCTTTGACCGATTCGCCGGTGACCTGCGCGCCGATCAGATTGGTGTCGCGCCCGCTGGTGATGTTGACCCGGTTACCGGCATTGACCGTGGTTTCGGTGTAGCTGGTGCCGTTGCCTTTCTCGTTGCCCTTGCCTTTGTTGACGCTGGCCGAAACGCTCAGCCCGATGCCGCCGGAGCCGACGCCGATGCCCACGCCCAGCGTGCCGCCCTGGCTCTCGTTTTTGCCGTCCAGATACTGGGTGTTTTTGGCGGAAAGCAGGTTCACGTCGCGGTTGGCGTTCAGGGTGACGTCCCTGCCCGCCTGCAACTGGCTGCCCTGCACCAGAATGTCGCCGTCCTGGCCCTTCACGCCGTTCCCGCTGGCGGTAATGCTCAGATTGTTACCCGCCGTCAGGCTGCTGCCCTGGGCGGTACTCTGCCCGCTGTTCTGGGTAGAGGTGGAAGACTGGGTGCCGTAGGAAATGCTGATCCCCACCATGTTGTTATTGGCCGGGTCGGCACCCTGCGCCTGCGCCAAACGCGCCGCCTGTACCGCCTGCACGCCGCTCAGCGCCGCTTTGGTACCCTGCAAGGCCGCCAGGCGGCTGTCGTCGGTGGATTTTGCCTGTTGCGAGGTTTCCACGGCGGTGTTCAGCGCGCTGCCGACGGCGCCGGAAAGCGCCAGCGTCAGCCCGGATTTTTTCTGCTCGACCTTGTGGGTCTGGCTGTTTTCGTCCTGCGCCTGCGTCACCGACACATTCTTACCGCTCAGCGCCATGTCCTTGCCGGCCACCAGCTCGGAGCCGGTCACCGCCAGATTGTTGCCCGCCCCCAGCGTGACGTTGCCGTTCACGCTGCCGACGGTACTGCCCTGGTTGGTCACCCCCTGCGCGGTGTCGGTGGTTTTCAGGCTTTCGGTGCCGTAGCTGATGCCGATGCCGCCGCTGCTCATCAGGCCGGATTTTTTCTCCTGCTTGAGGTGCAGTTCGCTGTTGCGCTCGGTGGCGCCGGTAACGGTCAGATCATGGCCCGCCAGCAGCTTCACGTCCTGGGTGCCGGCCACGTTGCTGCCCTGCACGCGCAGATCGTTGCCCGCCAGCACCTTGATGCTGTCGCCGCTCAGGGTGCTGCTCTGCAGGGTCTGGCGATCCAGGGTGTCGCGGGTGGTGGTGGTTTTCGACATCAGGCCGTTGCCGCCGGTCACCTTGTGGCGCTCGTCCAGATCCTGGGTGTTTTCGCCGTTGAGGATGTTGACGTCATGGCCGGCATTCAGGTTCAGCGCCTCGCCGGCGGAAATCGTCGCCGCATGAGCCGTGATATCGTTGCCCGCATTGAGGGTCACCGCGCCTTTGCCGACCACTTCGCTGCCCACCTGCTGGCTGTTGCCCTGTTTCAGGCTGTTGTCGCCGTTCCAGATCAGGTTGTCGCGGCTGGCGGTGGTCACCGCGTTCAGGTTGAGATCGCGCCCGGCGCTCAGCAGCGTTTGGCCGTTCTCGCCGCTGTTGACCACCTGCGCCGCATCCAGTTTGATGTCGCGCCCGGCCTGCAACATCAGCTTGCCGTCGGCGCCCTGCACATACATGCCGGCTACGCTGTCGATATTGGTGCGCTCGAAGCTGTTGGCGCCGTTCACGCTTTGCGCCGATCGAGTGGTGCTGATGGCGTTGATGTCACGCCCGGCGCTGGCCAGCAGCGAGTTGTTGCCCTGGATCACGCCGCCGATATTATTGATATCGGTGCGGGCGGTCAGGCCGACGTCGGCACCCTGAATGCTGCCCGCCATATTGGTGATGTTGGCGGCACTCAGTTTCACCACTTCGCGCCCGGCGATATGGCCGCTGTTAAACAGGCCGTCGCCGAGGTTGAGGTTAAGGTTGCGCCCGGCGATCAGCGCGCCTGAGCCGTCCAGATCGCCCGGCTGCATGCGGGCATATACCTGCGGCACCAGTACGTTTTGCTGGCTGCCGTCCGGCAGCGTGACCTTGGCATTCACCAGCCAGACGATGTCTTTGGTCAACAGCCCCATTTGTTCCGGCGTCAGCGCCACGCCGACCTTCAGGTTATATTGCCGGCTGAAGGCCAGCCCCTGATCCATCAGCGCCTTGAACTGCTCTTCGTCGTTGTTGTACCCGTCCAGATAACGCTGGCCGGTCAGGTTGATCACCTGTTCGCGGATCAGCCGCTGCTCGTAGTAGCCATCCCCCAGACGTTTCAGCACGTTGTCCTGGTTGTTGGTGGCTTTCGCGATCATGTAATCCGAGCCCAGCCAGGATTTTTGGTTGGTGAAGCGCGGATCGGTTTCCACCAGATACTGGCCGCCCGGCGCCGGATTGGTTTTGAACAGGCTGTTGTCCGGCAGGCGGGTATCCGGCCCGACGATGCGCACCACGCTGCTCGCCGCGTCGCCCTGCTGGGCATTCACTTTGTTGGCCACTTCAAACTGCTGGCCCGGTTGCAGAGCCGCCGCCTGAATCACCGGCAATGCGCCACCGCCGATGCTCTGCATCCCGGCGGAAATATCGCTGCCGGTGACGACCGCGTTCACCCCACCGGCCGGGCCGATGGTAGCGTCTGTGCCTTGCGGCGTCAGCGGTGCAATGGCGATCGGGTTACCCGCCACCTGCCCGTGGTCAATCAGCTGGCTCGGTTTCAACGCGATGGTCTGGATGGTGGTCGGCGGCGTATAGGCCGTGGTGTTATGCCCCTGTTTGTCAGTGCCTTTTTTCTTGATGCGGTAGTAGCTGGTCACTTCCCCGACGTCGGTGGTCAGCCGCTGGCCCGCCACCGCCACGTTATCCAGGCTACCGGCGTTAATCGCCAGCGTGCCGCCGGCCACCACCTGGCTCTTGTCGTTCAACAAATGTCCTGCGTTGATCGCCATATCGCCACCGGCGATGATTTTGGCCGGATCGCTTTCCTTAATCTGGGTTTCCTGCACCGTCCGGTCATAGTCGTACTGATTAAATCTGTCGTTGCCGTGCCCGGTTTTACCTGGGGTGTTCAGGTTCAGCAGCGAGTCTGACGAATTGCGGTCAACGAAGACGCCTGGTTCCCCCGCCTGCCAGCGCACCGGATCGCCGGACTGCTGATACTCGGTGACTTTTTCGTTGGAAACGGTGACCAACTCGGTACTGAAACGATCGTTGATGTTGTTGATCAGCGCGGCGGACAGCGCCATGTTACCCGCAGACTCAATGGTCGAACTGTGGTTGTTAAGGGTGCCGGCCTGGCCGCTTGCCAGGTGGTTGGCGTCAAGCTGGCCGCCAATCACCATATCGCCACCGCTGTAAATCAGCCCGTGATCGTAGTTGTTCAGCGTCTGGGTGCCGATATCCACCCGCTCGCGCCCGGCCAGCGTAGCGGCGGTGCCGTTCTCCGCCAGGTTGTTGAAGGTCGCGGTCTGCACGCCGATGGCGTCGCCATAAATACGGCCGGTGCCGATGTTGTTCAGCGTGTTGGCCGTCAGCAGGGTGTGCTTGCCGTCGATCAGGCCATAGTTGGTCAGGGTGCCGTTCACCGTCAGCCAATCCTGCCCGGCATTGATCTCGCCGCTGGCTGCGTTAAACAGGTTATTGGCGTGCAGATCCAGCTTCGCGCCCGCCAGCAGCTTGCCGCTGTTGGTGACATCGCCCGGCGTGGTGAAGTTGAAATTGCCGTTGGCGATCATCTCGCCGCTGTTATTGATGCCCTGGGCGCTGACCAGATTGATATCGCCCAGCGACAACAATTGCCCATCTCCGCCGATCGCGTTGGCGTTAATCTCCAGCAGCTTGCCGGCTTTGAGCGTGCCGCCGGTGTTCAGCAGGTTGAGCGCCGAGCCCTTCAATTGCAGGGTGTCGGCCGCAGCCAGCTGGCCGCCGTGGTTGTCCAGAGTGCCATCGTTGGTGATGGCCAACTGCCGGTCAGCCAAAATGCTGCCGCCACGGTTGCTCAGCGTGCCGGTGTTCAGCGTTACCGTCTGGCCTTCCAGCCCTTTATTGTCCGCCAGCGTGGCGTCATTGGTGAACTGCAGGGCGTTGAGCGTCACGGTAGCGCCGCTGCGGATCAGCCCCAGGGTGTTATCGATAATCCCCTGCGCGCTGCCCAGCAACAGATTGCCGACCGCCTGAATCTGCCCGTTGCGGTTATCCAGCCCGGTGTTGTTCAGCGTTACCGCCTGCTCGCCGATAATCCGCCCGCCGTTGCTGTTGTCCAATTTGAGCGCCGCCAGCATGAAATCGCCCTTGGCCCCCAGCGTACCGCCCTGGTTATTGATATCGCCGCCGTTGAGTTGCAGCTGGCCCAGGCTGTGGAGGGTGCCGTTTTGGTTATCCAGCCGTTGGCCGCGGGTGTCCAGCCGCATGTCGCCGCCAGCCTGCACCAGCCCGCTCTGATTGTTCAGGCCGCCCGCACCGGTGGTAGTGAGCGTCAACGCCTGCTGCGCCACCAGTTTGCCGCCACCGTTCAGCAGCGAATCGGCATCAAGTTGCAGATTTTTGCCGGCAATCACCACACCCTGGCCGTTGTCGAACAGGCCGGTAGACAGGTTCATTGCACCCTGGCTGGTGATGCCGCCTTTCTCGCCGCTGTTGGCGTTGGTCAGCCGATCGACCGCCAGATCCAGGCGATCGCCGCTCTGGATCAACCCACCGTCGTTGTTATTGAGGCTATTGCCGTGCAGCTCCAGCGCCGTTTGGGCCGCCAGTTGGCCGCCCCGGTTTTCCAGCACGCCGAAGTTGATCTTCGCCGCATCGGCGCTGACCAGCGTCCCCTGATTATTCAGCACAGACCCGCTGTCCAGCTGCAGTTTTTTACCTGCGCCTATCACCCCGAGATTGCTGTTATCCAGCCGATCTTTGGCGTTCAGCGCCATGTCATGGCCGGATTTTATCGCCCCGCCCTGGTTATTGATCACACCGGCGGTCGCCGACAGCTGTTTTTCGGAGGCCAGCGTGCCGTGGCGGTTATCCAGTTGGCTGCCATTCAGTTGCAGGTCGCCCGAGCTGGCGATAAATCCGCTTTGGTTATCCACCTCGCCGCCGGCGATGTTCAGTTTGCCCAGGCTGCTGATGCCGCCATTTTTGCCGCTGTCGCGGTTGGTCAATGCCTGACCCTGGGTATCTATTGTCGCGTCGCTGCCGGCCTGCAACAGGCCGCCGTCGTTGGTCAATGCCAGGCTGTCGATGTTCAACCGCTGCTTGCCAACCAGCGTGCCTTTGCTGTTATCCAGCCGGCCGGTGAACACTTCGGTGGCACCGCCGCCCACCAGCATGCCCTGGCTATTGTCCAGCGCACCGCTGTGGATCGACAGCGCACCCTGGCTGAGAATGCCGCCGGTTTCGCCGCTCAGGCGGTTGCTCAACGCCGCACCCTGGGTGTCGAGGCTCATGTCGCCGGCGGATTGCAGCAGGCCGCCGTCATTGGTCAGCGCCCCGCCGTTCAGGCGCAGATCGCCCGCAGCGGCGATAGCGCCCTGTTGGTTGTTCAACGCACCCTTGCCCAGCGCCAGAGAAATGGCACCGCCAACCACTTGCCCACCCTGGTTTTCCAGCCCGGTGCCGCTCAGTTGCAGCCCCTGTTTGGCCTCGATACGGCCGCTGCGGTTATCCAGCACCTGACGGGTCTCCACCTCACCGTTGCCGGTAGCGGCGGAAACCAGGCCCTTGCTGTTATCCAGTTTATCCGCCTGCAATCGCGTATTGCCGCTCGCGGCCAGTTGGCCCTGCCGGTTGTCGAGGGTGCCGCCAATCTGCGCATTCAGGCTGCCGTCCTGCGCGGCGATCACTTTGCCGTTTTGGTTGTTCAGCTGTGCGGCATTCAGGGTCACATTGCCGTTGGCCGCCAGTTGGCCGCCCTGATTGTCGATCCCCTTACGGGTGCTGAGGCGCATGTCGCCGTCGCCGCTCTGCACCCATTGGCCGTTGCGGTTGGACAGGCTGCCGGCCTCCATAGCGATCTGCTGCGCCGACGTAGTACCGCCATCCAGCACGTAGTCGCCGCCCTGCATCGAGAGCTGCCCGTTGGACAACAGCTTGCCGTTATCCCCTTGCAGCCGGCCGGTATTCACCGCCAGCCTGCCCTTGCCGGCATGGATAATCTGCCCGCTCTGGTTGTCGATCGCCCCGGCGTTCAGCGTCAGGTTGTTGCCGTTGCTGGCGATGCGGCCGCCGCCGTTGTCCAGTTTGCCCTGCTGATTCAATGCCAGATCGTCTTCGCCAAGCTGAGCTATCTCGCCCTTGCGGTTAGAGAGATCCCGGGTGTTTAGCGCCAGTTTGTTCGCCGTCAGCGTGCCGCCGTCGTTGTTCAGCCCTTTGCCGGTGTCGGCGGCCAGTTGCTGCGCCGCCTCAACCTGGGCGTTGGCCGCCGTCAGATCGCTCTGCCCGGCGTTCAGCGTTACATTGGTGCCGGCGGTGCGGCTGCCGCTGATGTCCATACCTTGCCCGCTGGCACGCAGGTTGCCCGCAGCCAGGTTCTGGCCCTGCGCGGTCAGTTTGCCGCTGGCGGTCAACGCCAGTTCGCCGTTGCCGCCCAGTTTGCCGTCCTGCTGCACGCCTGCCGCCAGGGTGCTGCCTTTGCCGCTGTTCAGGCTGGCGGCCTGAACCTGCACATTGTTGCGCGCAGCGATAGAACCGCTGTTTTGCACTTCGCCCTCGCTGGTGACGCCTGCATTGCCCGCCGCGAACACTGAACCGCTGTTGCTGATGCCCCCTTTCGCAGCAAGCGCCATATCGCCGCCGCTGCTGATGGCACCGCTGTTTTCGATACGGCCGTCGGCGGTCACCACCACGCTGCCGGCCTGCGCGCCGATATTACCGGCGTTGCGCACCCCGACGCCGGTTTCGGTGCCGATCAGGCGGATCTTGCCGGCGTACATGCCGCCCAGCTTGGCCACGTCCACCGCCAGTTGCGGGCGGGTGGCCGGATCGTCTCCCTGTTTTTCGATCTGCTGATGCGCCGCATCCACCTTGTTTCGCCCGGTGGTGACTTTCAAATCGTTGGCCCACAGCCCGGCGTTGATCTTGGCCGAACGGGCAATGATCTCGGTGTAATCCTGACGCGAACTGTCCATGCCGGCACCTTCCACCACCACTTCGCCGCGCTCAACGTTAAAACCGGTCAGGTTGCCGTTGTTGATCTGCGCCTGGCCGGTGGTCAGCGTGGCGCGGTTGGCGTTGATAAAGCCGCAGCCGTTACAGGTAATGCCGGACGGGTTGGCGATCACCACCTGCGCGCGCTGGCCGGCGACCTCGATGTACCCGTTCAGACGGCTGGGATCGCGGGAGTTGACCTCGTTGAGGATCACCTTGGCTTCGCCTTTTGCCAGCCACGGATTGCCATCGACCCAGCCGCCCTGCTGGGTCTGGGTCATTTTGTGCGAGTTGTTGAGGATCGCGCCCTGTTTGTCGACGTCGAACTGGCTGTAGGTATTGCGGGAAACCCCACCGGCGCTTGGGGTCTGGATATTGACCTGCGGCGTACCGTTGGCGCTGTTGACGATGGTCGGCTGCTGGCCGCCCGGCGCATTGCGGTCGGCGACAATGGCCGCCTGTACCGGCTGTATCGCGCCCAGCGCCAATAACAGACTGAAGCTGACGGCGCTCATCTTGCCGATGCACTGGCTCAGGGTATGGCCCAGGCCAGGCGAACGTGCGGAGCCGGCACGGCCGGAGCGGGCGATATCCGCCACCACCATCAGCATGCCACGCGCTTTGTTGAAAACGATACGGTACAGGTTCTTGTTCATGGCAATGTCCTTATTGAATGTCCGACGGCTCGACGGCTAACGGGTGGTTCGCCCACCATTGCTGCGCTTGCTGGTGGCTGACCTGCGCGCCTTTAAAGTTCACGACGCGTTTGCCGCGCTGCGCCCCACGGTGGTACAGCGCCCGTACGCAGAACTGCGGGAAAATATCCCGGGCGATCAGATTGCGCATTTCCCGCGTGTGGCCGAACGGGGCAATCCAGTCGCAGAACCACAGGCGATCGCCGCTGTTCCAGTCGGTTTCCTGCATATTTATCGCCGGTTGCGTTAGATAACGCGCCTCGGCTTCTTGATTCATCCCGGCCCAGCTGAGGAAAAACACCGGCTGATTTTGGTGTGACGCCAGCACATATTGCTGACGCTTGATGATCGGCAACAGCAGCGTCGGCAGGGTGTGCAACGGCGCATCGCGGTGCATCGGCGAATGCATCCACAGCCATACCGCCGCGCCAAAGGCTTCCGCCTCGCTGTCATCGCCGCCGAGGATCAGCGGCGCTCGAATATCGTAGTCACCTATGCGCATCGTCGTTCCCTCAGTAGTTCCAGCTCAGGTTAAAGCCCAGCGTCACCGGGCTGGTGCTGAAGCCGTCCGGTTTGGAGAACGGCACGCCGGCGAACAGGTCGTAACCCACCTTGAAGGCGTAGCCGCGCAGACCGACCACCCCACCCGCCAGATGTTGCCCGACCAGGTAATCGGTGCCGTAACCGCCCACTTCGCCATAGTCTGCCCCCAGGTAGAGTTCTTGCCCCGGCAGCGGCGTGCGCCAGGCCAGATCGTTGCGCACGAACCAGCCGTGGTTGGCGTTCAGGGTGCGTTCGCCGTCAAAACCGCGTACCGTCCAGCGGTTGCCGATAGCAAACTGATCCTGCGGCGTCAGCGGGGTATCGCTGATCTGGCGCTGGTACTGCACGTTGTATCTGAAGTTCTGGCTGAACAGGCTGAACGGCACGTCAAGCTGGGCGTTGAGCTGAATGATTTTGCTGAGCGCCGTGGCCTCGCCAAAGGTCTCTTCCGGCGCGGGCAATGCGCCGAACCAGCGGGTGCCGCGCTGATAGCTGACGCCGGCGTCCAGCGTGGCCTGCTGGATGTAATGGCGGTGCTGCAAGCCCAGCCGCCAGCCGGAGGTGCGGCGGCGCTGCACTTCCACTTCGGTATCGTTGATGTAGTTGCTCGATTCGCGCGCCAGCACGTCATAGGTCAACGTGGTTTTCTGGCTGCCGTTGCGGTGCAGCACCCGGCTGAGCTGGAAATCCAGGTTTTTGCTCTTGCCGCTGTAGCGGTAATCCTGATTCTGCCCGGCAATAGTCTGGTGGTAGTCATAGCTGTTGGCGGTCACCCCGGCCATCCAGTAGCCGAACGGCACCGAATAGTGTCCGGTGATGTTTTTGGTGCCTCTGCCGCCCTGGTTTTGCAGGTCGGTAGTCCCGGAGATATAGAACAGATCGCTGAGCGAGAACGGGTTATCCAGCGACAGCGTCAGGCCCCCCTGATAGCGACCGGTACTCTTGGTGCCGGAGTCATCCAGCGAGGCGCCAACGCGCCACATGCGTTCTTGCTTCCAGCTCAGCGCAATGTCGCTTTCGCCGGGCTGTGCGCCGGGGATGATTTCCATATTGGCCTGCACCGTCGGCAGGCGCTGCAGGTTTTCCAGCCCCTGTTCGATATCGCGCAAGTCCAGCAGGTTACCCGCATGGGCCGGGAAACTGCTGTAAGGTTGAATGTAGCGGCCGCTGTCCGGCGTCAGTTTTACCTGGCGCACATAGCCGGGCACCACCACCAGCCGCAGTTTGCCGCTTTTTAGATCCTGCGTCGGCGCCAGCACGCGCGTGGTGATATAGCCGCTATCCACCAGCCGGTTTTGCAGGGTGCTCATCAACAGGTTGATGCCCTGCCCGCCCAGGCACTGGCCCTGCGCCTGATTGGCAATGCGCTGCAACGGCAGCCAATGCGGGAGTTTGTCCTGGCCGGTCAGAACGACCTGTTCGAGAGGGAAGCAGGGTTTTTCCTGCGGGAACGCAATGCGGCCAAAACCGGACGAAGGCGGCGACAGCCGCACATCCGGCGTCGGCGGCGTCAGCTGTTGTTCCAGCGCTTTTTGCCGCTGCTGCTGTATGATCAGTTGATCGCCATTTGGCGCTGCCGCCAGAACCGGTTGATTGAATATAAACAGCGGCAAGACAACGGAAGCCAATGGAATACAGCCCTTGCGCACAGCAAGGCTGAGCGAAGAGTAAGCAGAGAGGCGCATGACGTTTTCCCTGTCGAAGGACAAAAAAATGATAAGAATTGTAAATAAACGCGAACATTATGCGCACGAATAACTCAGGATCAACTCTATTTTGACCAATAATGAGTGCTGGGTAACAAAATACGCAGTATGAATAATCCTACAGGCTGATTTTCTCGCCCTTTCATCTTGCGAAATTACCATTTAACTGATTGTTTTTAAAATAAAAACAAACACTTTCATACATTCCCGCCAAAAATAGTTATGAATAATTGCATGGCGACAATGCAATTATTCATCATGGATAACTTATGCCTGATAACGCTAAAGGTTTAAGAGGATTCCTATTTTCAATGCATAATTACAGGAATTAGTTACCTTACGGGATAATAATATTATTAATTCTTTTCCCGCCTTTTTAATTATATTCGGCGTATTTCAAACCACCCTGTTGCCGGCCGCCAGTTAAGGTTATCGGGGCAGATTTATTAACCTGTCATCTTATTCCAGAGGGCGTCAGTTTATTCTCTTTACCCCATCTTCCGGCAGCCGGGCCTACGAACCCAGGCCGCTTTTTCGGATTCTTTCGTTGCATTGCTAAACCGGTTCTTCTATTTTAGCTCGCCATCTGACACAGGTTAAAACAGAGGTTGAGCATGGGAAATCGCGTATGGGTGCTGGGTGACGCTGTAGTCGACCTGGTTCCTGAAAATTCAAACAGTTACCTAAAATGCCCCGGTGGCGCACCTGCCAATGTCGCGGTCGGTATCGCCCGCCTGGGTGGTGACAGCGCCTTTATCGGCCGGGTCGGCAGAGATGGGTTCGGCGCTTTCCTGCAGCAGGTGCTGCGTGAAGAGCAGGTGGATATCCGCCACATGACGCAGGACGACACTCATCACACCTCTACCGTGGTGGTGGATCTCGATCTGCTCGGCGAACGCACCTTCACTTTCATGGTCACCCCCAGCGCCGATCTGTTCCTGCAACCTGAAGATCTGCCTGATTTCAAAGCGGATGAGTGGCTGCACGTTTGCTCTATCGCCCTGTCGCAAGAGCCCAGCCGCAGCACCACCTTTACCGCGATGGAGAACATCAGGGCGGCCGGTGGCTGGGTGAGTTTTGACCCGAATATTCGTGAAGATGTCTGGCGCCAGCCGGAAGCCTTGCGCCCCTGTCTGCAAAAAGCACTGCTGCTGGCGCATGTGGTCAAAATCTCGCAGGAAGAATTGAGTTTTATCAGCAACATCGGTGAGCTGGAGAGCGCCATCGACTGGATGATGCAACGCTATCCGCTGCGTTTGCTGCTGGTGACGCTGGGCGGCGATGGCGTGTGCGTGCATGACGGCAAACAGATCCGCCATTTCCGCGCCCCCTCTATTGTCCCGGTCGACACCACCGGCGCGGGCGACGCTTTTGTCGCCGGTCTGCTGGCAGCGCTGGCGCAACTCGGCGCTCTGCCACAGGATGAACAGTGGCCGGCGGTGATCGCTCAGGCCCAATCCTGCGGTGCCTTGGCCACTACCGCCAAGGGCGCCATGACCGCTCTGCCTACCTCAGAACAGTTAAAGAATTTCCTTCAGCGCTAAGCCCAATAACGGTGGGCCAGGCTCACCGTTTTGTGCTGCGGGGGCGAATTTGCGCACTCGATCACAATAGCTGAATCGGGTTAGCAAACTTGATTGCCAGTCGCCGTTCAACTCTCTATCTTTTCTCCTGAAAAACCGGTTTAGCAATTTAGCAAAAAACAATAACAACTTACCCGGATGATAGAGAATCATGAAAAAACTGAGTTATTTGGCTGTCACTACAGGGCTCCTCATCTCCACCTCTGCGGCGGCGGCTGGCGCCGACAGCAGTATCGAAGCACGTCTGAATGCGCTGGAACAACGGCTGCAACAGGCTGAACAACGCGCCCTCCAGGCCGAAACGCGTGCGACGGCGGCAGAGCGTCACGCGCAACAGCTGGAACAGCGCACCGCCAACACCGAGCGGCAAACCGTACAGGTTGCGCAGCGCACCGCGACGCTGGAAACCCAGACCGTGCCGGCCGCCAGCTTGAAGCTGAATGGTTTTAACGATCTGAAGCTGTATGGCGACGTCGAGTTCAACCTCGACGGCGCCAGCCGCAGCGGCCAGCTCACCTCGTTGAAAACCAGCAACAACAAGGACTGGAAGCCCGGCAACAAAGAGCGTTGGGATATCAACGGTCGTATTCTGGTCGGCGTGGACGGTTATCGCCGCAACCAGGACGGCAACTTCTCCGGTTTCAGCGTACAGCCGCTGGCGGACATGACCGGTAAAATGAACCTCGATGATGCCGCCTTCTTCTTCGGCAACGAAAAGAACTGGCAGACCAAAATCGGGCGTTTTGAAGCCTACGACATGTTCCCGCTCAATCAGGACACCTTCATCCAGTATTCCGGCAATACCGCCAACGACCTGTATGCCGATGGCTTCGGCTATATCTACATGATGAAAGAAGGCCGTGGCCGCAGCAGCAGCGGCGGCAACCTGATGCTGAGCAAATACGCCGGCGACTTCTACTTTGAACTCAATACGCTGGTGGAGGATGGCACCTCACTGTTCCAGGACAACGCTTACCACGGCAACAGTCTGGATAATAAGAAAAACGTCGCCTATCTGCGGCCGGTGATCGCCTGGAAAAAAGACCAGCTCAGCGCGGCGGTGGCGATGGAAAGCAACGTGGTCAACAATGCCTATGGTTACCAGGACAATCAGGGGAAATTCGTCGACCAGTCCAAACGCAACGGCTATGGCATGACCCTGAGCTGGAACAACACCGCCGCCAATCCGGACAACGGCGTGGTCGCCAACCTGAGCACCGCCTATCTGGACGCGTCGGGCGAGCAGGATTTGACCGCCGGCGTCAACGTGCTGTGGCGTCGCTTCGAAGTGGGGTATATCTACGCCCACAACAATATCAAAGAGTTTAATACGGCCGGCATGGCGGCCGACATCCATAACCCGCTCAGCGAACCGGGCAAGTATGACATTCACACCATCCATACTTCGTATCAGATACCTAACATCATGAATATGAAGAACTTCAATTTGTACCTCGGGGCCTACGTCTCGATGCTGGAAGCCAATGCCGATAGCAAAATAGCCAACGCCGATAACGATCAACGCTACGGTGTGCGCGCCAGATTCAAGTACTTCTTCTGACGCGGACGAGCAACTCATTTCCGCCGCGGAAAGCCGCGGCGGCGTTTTGATTTATTAAGGGAGAAAACATGGACATTACCGCAACTGCCAACGCGCTGTTGCCGCTGCTCGGCGGCAAAGAGAACATCGCCAGCGCCGCCCACTGCGCCACCCGTCTGCGGCTGGTATTGGTGGATGACAGCAAGGTGGACAAGGCCGCGATTGGCAAGCTTGACGGGGTAAAGGGCTGCTTCAGCAACGCCGGGCAGATCCAGGTGATTTTCGGCACCGGGCTGGTCAACAAGGTGCATGCGGAATTTATCAAGGCGGCGGGCGTCAGCGAATCCAGCAAGTCTGAAGCCGCCGACATCGCGGCGAAAAAACTCAATCCGCTGCAACGCATCGCCCGTTTGCTGTCGAACATCTTTGTGCCGATCATTCCGGCTATCGTCGCCTCCGGCCTGCTGATGGGCCTGCTCGGCATGGTGAAAACCTACGGCTGGGCCGATGCCAACAGCGCGCTGTTCGTGATGCTGGATATGTTCAGCTCGGCGGCGTTTATCATCTTACCGATCCTGATCGGCTTCACCGCCGCACGCGAGTTCGGCGGTAACCCTTATCTGGGCGCCACGCTGGGCGGCATTCTGACCCACCCGGCGCTGACCAACGCCTGGGGCGTCGCCGGCGGTTTCCACACCATGGATTTCTTCGGGCTCGAGATCGCCATGATCGGCTATCAGGGTACGGTGTTCCCGGTGCTGCTGACGGTGTGGTTTATGAGCATGCTGGAAAAACAGCTGCGCAAAGTGATCCCCAACGCGCTGGACCTGATCCTGACGCCATTCCTGACGGTGGTCATCTCCGGCTTCGTCGCCATGTTGTTTATCGGCCCCGCCGGGCGCGCACTGGGTGACGGCATCTCCTTCGTGCTCAGCACGCTGATTGCCCACGCAGGCTGGTTCGCCGGATTCCTGTTCGGCGGCCTGTATTCCGCCATCGTCATCACCGGCATTCACCACAGCTTCCACGCCGTCGAGGCCGGGCTGCTCGGCAACCCGAACATCGGCGTTAACTTCCTGCTGCCAATCTGGTCGATGGCCAATATCGCTCAGGGCGGCGCTTGCCTGGCGGTCTATTTCAAAACCCGCGACGCCAAGATTAAAGCCATTGCGGTGCCTTCGGCTTTTTCCGCGATGCTCGGCATTACCGAGGCGGCGCTGTTCGGCATCAACCTGCGCTTTGTGAAGCCTTTCCTGGCGGCGCTGGCGGGCGGTGCGCTCGGCGGTGCCTGGGTGGTGGCCAATCACGTCGGCATGAACGCCGTCGGGCTGACGGCGATCCCGGGGCTGGCGATCGTGCAGGCCAGCTCGCTGCTGAGCTATATCATTGGTCTGGTTATCGCCTTCGGCAGCGCCTTTACGCTCTCGCTGCTGCTGAAATACAAAACGGACAGTGAATGATGGAAGAACTGAATTTGATGAAACAGGCCGTTCAGGCGTTGATGAACGGCATGCCGCTGGCGCTGCGCGATCCTCACCGCCCGGCATGGCATTTGGCCCCCAGCGTCGGCCTGCTGAACGACCCCAACGGGTTTATTCAGCATCAGGGGGTTTTTCACCTGTTCTATCAATGGAACCCGTTGGGTTGCGACCACCGCAACAAATGCTGGGGCCATTGGCAATCGACGGATCTGTTGAACTGGCAGCATCAGCCGGTGGCGCTGGTACCCGGCGCCTGTTACGACAGCCACGGCTGTTACTCAGGCTCGGCGGTGGTGGCAGACGGCAAAATCATGCTGGCGTATACCGGCAACGTAAAATACCCCGACGGTTCTCGCACCGCGTACCAGTGTCTGGCGCTGGAAAATGCGCAGGGCGGGTATGACAAGCTCGGCCCGGTACTGCCGCTGCCGGAAGGCTACAGCGGCCACGTGCGCGATCCCAAGGTTTGGCGCCATCAAGACAGCTGGTACATGGTGCTCGGTGCCCGTGACCTGCAGGATCGCGGCAAGGTGCTGTTGCTGCGCTCCGCCGATCTGCGCAGTTGGCAGCTGTTGGGGGAGATTGCCGGATCGCAGCTGAACGGCATGGGCGATTTCGGCTATATGTGGGAATGCCCGGATCTGTTCACGCTGGCGGGTGCCGAGGTGTTGATTTGTTGCCCGCAGGGGCTGGCGGCGCAGGCTGAACGTTATCTCAACGTTTACCAGGCGGGCTACCTGACCGGCAAGCTGGATTATCGGCAGGCGAGCTTTGAACATGGCGAATTCCACGAGCTGGACGCCGGGTTCGAATTCTATGCGCCACAGACCACGCTGGCCGAAGATGGCCGCCGCCTGCTGGTCGGCTGGATGGGCGTACCTGAGCAGGACGAAGCCTGCCACCCGACGTTGCAATACGGCTGGATCCACACCATGACCTGCCCGCGCGAGCTGGCGTTGCACAACGGCAAGCTTTACCAACGGCCGGCGCGCGAGCTGCAACGGTTGCGCGGCGCGGGCAGCCAGTGGCAGGGGATCGCGGATAACGCGCCGGGCTGGCCGGTCGGCAGTGCCGAAGTGCTGTTGACGCCCAACGGCGCATTCAGCGCCGACTTTGGCGATGCGATGACGCTGAGCTGGGACGGTGCCTTGCTGCGTCTGACGCGCAACAACCTGCGCACTGGGCAGCCTGAACACCGTTACTGGAGTGGTGAGGTTACCCATCTGCAAATGCTGTTCGACAGCTCCAGCGTAGAGATTTTTATCAACCACGGCGAAGGGGTGATGAGTTCACGCTACTTCCCTGGCCCGCAGCCGCGGCTGCGTTTGAGCGGAGAGACGCAGCTTGCGCTGGAGCACTGGCCGCTGACGCCATGCATGCTAGAATGACGCATCTTCCGATGAACTCAGATGCCGTCAGTGAAAAAAAACAAACGCATAACCATCAGTGATATTGCCGCACTGGCCGGCGTGTCGAAATCGACCGCCAGCCTGGTGCTTAACGGACGCAGCAAAGAATACCGGGTGTCCGACGACACCCGCGACCGTATTCTGGCGCTGGCCGGCGAGCACCACTATCAGCCCAGCTTCCATGCACGTTCGCTGCGCTCCTCCCGCAGCCATACCCTGGGGCTGGTGGTGCCGGAAATGACCAACTACGGTTTTGCCGTGATTTCACGCGAGCTGGAAACCCTGTGCCGCGAGGCGGGTTTGCAGTTGCTGATCGCCTGTTCCGATGAAAACCCGGCGCAGGAAATGATGGCGGTGAACAGCCTGGTGCAACGCCAGGTCGACGGCCTGATTGTCGCCTCCAGCCAGCTCAGCGATGTGGAATACCAAAAGATTAACGCCGGCCTGCCGGTGGTGCAGATGGACCGCCTGATCACCGGTTCCGCGCTGCCGCTGGTGATCACCGACTCACTGACCTCGACCGCCACGTTGGTGGAAAACGTCGCGCGCCAGCATCCGGACGAATTCTATTTCCTCGGCGGCCAGCCGCGCATCTCGCCAACGCGCGATCGGTTGGCCGGTTTTCAGCTCGGCCTTGAACGCGCCGGGGTGACCTGTAAACCGGAATGGATCATCAACGGCAACTACCACCCCAGTTCCGGCTACGAGATGTTCGCCCAGCTTTGCGCGCAGCTCGGCCGGCCGCCGAAAGCGCTGTTTACCGCCGCCTGCGGCCTGCTGGAAGGCGTCCTGCGCTACCTGAATCAGCACCAGTTGATGGAAAGTGACCTGCACCTTTGCAGCTTCGACGACCACTACCTGTTCGATGGCCTGACGCTGAAAATCGACACCGTAGCCCAGGATTGCCGCGCCCTGGCCCAGCACAGTTTCGACATGGTCAGCCAGCTTATCGACGAACAGCCGCTGGCGCAGAATGCGTTATATCTGCCGGGCAGCATCCACTGGCGTCATCCCGGTTCGAAGGCGCTGCTCGGCCAGCCATAAATTCAGGTTTTCCCGCTTAAGGAGCCCATCATGAATCGTGAGATTAACAAAGATACCCAGCTGTGCATGTCGCTGGCCGGCCGCCCTGGCAACTTCGGTACCCGCTTCCATAACTATCTGTACCGGGAACTGGATCTGAACTTTATCTATAAGGCATTCACCACCCAGGATATTCAGGCAGCGGTAGGCGGCGTGCGCGCTCTGGGTATTCGCGGTTGCGCGGTCTCCATGCCGTTCAAAGAGAGCTGCATTCCCTTCCTCGATGAACTGGACGCTTCCGCCACGGCGATTGAATCGGTCAATACCATCGTCAATGACGGCGGGTTCCTGCGGGCCTATAACACCGACTATATCGCCATCGCCAAACTGCTGGCGCAGCATCAGATCCCGGCGGAAACCACTTTCGCCTTGCGCGGCAGCGGCGGCATGGCAAAGGCGGTGGCCGCCGCCCTGCGCGACGCCGGTTTCAAACGGGGACATATCATCGCCCGCAACCCGGCAGCAGGCCAGGCGCTGGCTAGCGCTTACGGTTATCAGTGGCTGGCGGAAGTCGGGGAGTTAACCGCGGATATGCTGATCAACGTGACCCCCATAGGTATGGCCGGTGGCGCGGAGGCGGAACAGCTGGCCTTTGCCCCGACAACCCTCGAAGCGGCGGAAATCGTCTTCGACGTGGTGGCGCTGCCGGCGGAAACCCCGCTGATTCGCAACGCGCGCGAGCAAGGCAAACGGGTGATCACCGGTGCGGAAGTGATTGCCTTGCAGGCGCTGGAGCAGTTCGTACTCTATACCGGCGTGCGCCCTACCGATGAGCAGATCGCCCGCGCCGCGGCGCACGCTCGCGGCTGAATTTTATCAAAGCATTGATATAGAAAAAGGGCGCCTCGGCGCCCTTCTCATTCTTAGCGATATTCGGCTCGCTACTTCGCGGCGCCTTCCATCCCCACCAGCCCCACTTTCAGGTAGCCGGCTTTACGCAACGTATCCATCACGCTCATCAGCGTTTCGTAGTCCACGGTCTTGTCCGCCTGGAAGAAGATGGTGGTCTCTTTGTTCGCCTGAGTGCGCTGATCCAGCACCGCCGTCAGTTGATCGGCGTTGACCGCTTGCTCACCCACATACAGCTGCTTATCCGCTTTCACCGACAGGAACACCGGTTTCTCCGGGCGCGGCTGCGGTTTGGCTGAAGAAGCGGGGAGATCGACGCGGATATCGACCGTTGCCAGCGGCGCGGCCACCATAAAGATGATCAACAGCACCAGCATGACGTCGATAAACGGCGTCACGTTGATTTCATGCAGTTCGCCGCTGTCGTCCAGATCTTCATTTAAGCGCATCGCCATAACTCACCCCACCCGCAGTTGGTGTGAATGCTGTGAGCGTTTGGCTTCCGCCGTCGCGGCCAGATCCAGATCGCGGCTCGACAGCAGCAGCACCTGCGCCGCCACGTCGCCAACCTGAGCGCGATGGCCGCCGATGACGCGGGCGAAGACGTTATAAATCACCACCGCCGGGATCGCGGCAACCAACCCCAACGCGGTCGCCAGCAGCGCTTCCGCAATGCCGGGCGCGACGACGGCCAGATTAGTGGTTTGCGAGTGGGCGATGCCGATAAAGCTGTTCATGATGCCCCAAACGGTGCCGAACAGGCCGACGAACGGCGAGATGGCGCCAATGGTCGCCAGGAAGCCGTTGCCACGGCCCATGTTGCGGCTGTAGCCCGCTACGCGGCGCTCAAGACGGAAAGCGGTACGTTCTTTGATGCCGTTGTTGTCGTTGGACTCCGCCGACAGTTCCAGCTCGTTTTGCGCGTCGTTCAACAACACCGCGCTGATGCTTTCTTCGGAGAAACCCTGCGCCAGTTCGCTGGCTTCATCCAGCGTACGCACATTGGCCAGCGCCAGTTGTTCGCGGCGCAGACGGCGCTTGGCGCGGAACAGTTCGCTGCCTTTGGAGAACAGAATGGTCCAGGTGACGATAGATGCCAGCACCAGGCCGATCATCACCGTTTTCACGACGATGTCCGCGTGCTGGTACATGCCCCAAACGGACAGATCCATGCCGCGGGTTTCCGGCGGTTGGATGGTGGGTTGCGGATTCACCGGAGTGAGGGTTTCAGGCGCAGCAGCAGGCGCGGCGGCCGGTGCAACGCTCTCGGTCACGGCGGGGTTTGCCGCCGGTGCAGCCTGCGCACTGCCGGCCAATCCAACCACCAATACCATCGAAGCGAACAGACCACGGCCTAACGCCTTGCCCCATTGCGCCCGGCCCTGGCCGAACGCTCCTTGATTTAAATGCTTGCCAGCCGTTTTCACGCTGTGCCTCCACCCGTTACCGAACAAAATTGAGGAATAATTCAGCGTGCGATCATATCAAACCAATCAGGGATTGATAGTAGTTCTCATTATTATTTACCAAATAGTCGGCAATATTTAAGATCTAGCGGCGCCGGAGCCGCAACATTCGCTTATTCACCGCCGGTTCGGCCCTTTACTCCCCTTTTAAAGAGTTTTTCGTTACTTTTCGCCCACAGAGGTGCAACAAACCCGCCCCGACAGCATTTATGCCTGCAGGCTGCCCGTTTGCCGACATGCGGGCCGGTTAAATGCCGTCAGGCAGAATGATGACGTGCCGGAACGCGCTCCGGCAGAGGATTATAGCCGTTTCTGTATCTGGAAGTTAAAACGTCTGGATGGCTATTATAGGTCATGTTAACCTAAGGGCTATCGCAAAATGCCAGTGAAAAGCCAGTAAAAGTGAGCCCATTCCCATGACATCAAAAAATATCGAAACCACGCTGATCGCCGCCGGGCGCAGCAAGCGCTATACCCAGGGCTCCGTTAATCCCGTCACCCAGCGCGCTTCCTCACTGGTATTTGACTCCGTTGCGGCCAAGAAACACGCCACCGCCCAACGCGCCCACGGCGAGCTATTTTACGGCCGGCGCGGCACCCTGACCCACTTCGCGTTTCAGGATGCGATGGTCGAGCTGGAAGGCGGTGCGGGCTGCGTGCTTTATCCGTGCGGCGCGGCGGCGGTATCCAACGCCATTTTGTCTTTTGTCGGCGCCGGCGACCACGTGCTGATGACCGGTTCGGTCTATGAGCCGACGCAAGATTTTTGCAGCCACATTCTTAGCCGCATGAACGTGGCGACCACCTATTTCGACCCGCTGATCGGCGCCGACATCGCCGGGCTGATTCAGCCCAATACCCGCGTGGTATTCCTCGAATCCCCCGGTTCCATCACCATGGAAATTCAGGATATTCCGGCGATGGTGCAGGCCATCCGCGCCGTAGCGCCAGAAACGGTGATCATGATCGACAATACCTGGGCGGCCGGCGTGCTGTTCAAGGCGCTGGATTTTGATATCGATATTTCGATTCAGGCCGGCACCAAATACATTATCGGCCACTCCGATTATATGCTCGGCACCGCCGTGGCCAACGAACGCTGTTGGGACCAACTGCGCGAATATTCTTACCTGATGGGCCAGATGGTGGACGCCGATACCGCCTATATGGCAAGCCGCGGCCTGCGCACGCTGGGCGTGCGCCTGAAGCAGCACGAGCAGAGCAGTATCGAAGTCGCCAACTGGCTGGCGGAACGGCCTGAGGTGGCGGTGGTCAATCACCCCGCGCTGCCTGGCTGCAAAGGCCATGAATTCTATCGCCGCGATTTCAGCGGCTGCAACGGCCTGTTCTCTTTCGTGTTGAAACAGCGGCTCAGCGACAATCAGCTGGCCGACTATCTGGATAACTTCAGCCATTTCAGCATGGCCTATTCCTGGGGGGGTTACGAATCGCTGATCCTGGCCAACCAACCGGAAGAGCTGGAGGCGATCCGTCCGGCGGGCGGCGTTGATTTCTCCGGCACGCTGGTGCGCCTTCATATCGGCCTGGAGAACGTGCAGGATCTGATCGCCGACCTCGCCGAAGGGTTCGAGCGTATCGCCAACGCACGCTGATCCGCAGCCCGCTGCACTGCCATTTTTATTCCGCTTCGTTTAATGTGTACTTAAGCTATTAGCAGTACACTAACCGGGTAATGGTCAGATAAGGTCAACACCGCCTCCTGGAGAAAGTGACCCCCGGGCGAAACCGGCATGCAACAGGACATAAAATGGATGTATTACGAGAGATTGTTCATGCGCTTTGGCAGCAGGACTTCATTGCCCTTGCCGACCCAAGCGTAATTTGGGTGGTTTATGCTGTGCTTTTCACCACGCTGTTCCTTGAAAATGGATTACTGCCGGCCTCCTTCCTGCCCGGCGACAGCCTGCTGCTGTTATCCGGCGCATTGATCGCCAAAGGCGTGATGGCTTTTATACCCACGCTGATTATTCTGACCCTCGCCGCCAGCCTCGGCTGCTGGCTCAGCTATTTGCAGGGCCGCTGGTTGGGCCATACCAGCCTGGTGAAAGGCTGGCTGCTGCAACTGCCCGCCCAATATCACCAACGCGCGCACAACCTGTTTAACCGTCACGGCCTGATGGCCCTGATGATCGGCCGCTTCCTCGGCTTCGTTCGCACCCTGCTGCCGACCATGGCCGGCATCTCCGGGCTGAACAGCGCGCGCTTTCATCTGTTCAACTGGTTAAGTGCGGTAGTTTGGGTCGGTGCCCTGGTCAGCCTCGGCTACGCTTTCAGCCAGATCCCGCTGGTGAAACGCTACGAAAGCCAGGTGATGACCGGGCTGATGATCCTGCCGCTGCTGCTGTTGCTGGTGGGTTTGCTGGGCGCCATGCTGGTCATCTGGCGCAAAAAGCGCGCCGCCGCCTAACCGACGGGCTTCGCCTCAATCAATTCCATATTGGCGGGCAACTTGCTCGCCAGTCGATCCACCGCCATGCGCACCTTCAACGGCAGATGCGGCGTCTGCGCCCACACCGCATGGGCGTCGAAAAACAGCCCCGGCCGATCTCGCATTATCCGCACCAATTCGCCTTTAATCAGTTGCCCGCGCACCAGCCAACAGGGCAGCCAGGCAATGCCGAACCCGGCGACGGCCGCATCCGCTATCGCCTGCAGGTCATCCATCTGCAAACGGGTACCCGGCATCATCTCGCGCGTCACGCCGTCCGCTTCCGGGATCAACCAGTTACGCACCACGCCGGCACGTACATAAGCCACCGCATCGTGCTGCGCCAGTTGTTCGATACTCTGCGGTTCGCCCCGGCGCTGCAAGTAAGCCGGCGCGGCGCAAAGCGCCATGCGATGGTTGCCGAGCCGCCGTGCCACCAGCCCGCTGCTGTTGGCCAACTCGCCGTTGCGGATCGCCAGGTCAAAACCGTCCTCAATCAAATCCACGACGCGATCGTTAAACGACAGTTCCAGCTCCAGCCCGGGGTGTTCGCGCGCCAGTTCGGTCAGCAGTGGCGCGATGCACATGCGGCCGAACAGCACCGGCATCGATACCCTCAACCTGCCGCTGACCTCGCGTTTGCCCGACTCCAGCAGCGTTTCCGCCGCGCGGATCTCCTCCAGCGCCCGCAGGCAACGTTCATAGAACAGCGCCCCGTCGTCGGTCAGGCTCAGGCTGCGGGTCGTGCGGTGGAACAGGCGCACGCCAAGCCGCTGTTCCAGTCTGGCGATGGTCTTCCCCACCGCCGAGCGCGAAAGATGCAGCCGGCTGGCGGCCAGCGCAAAGCTCCCCGCCCCCACTGCCGTGACAAATACCGAAATGCCGTTCAACCGATCGGTCATGGTTTGTATCTCTGAGGGAAACAATTGAAAGAAATCTTATCGCCACTGGCGAATATCAATCAACGATAATATCGACAGGTCTACTTATTTCCGACTTTGGAGTGAATCATGACCGACACAATGCAACGCTGGACGATGGCTGCCCTGGGGCGTGAACATTTGCAACTGACCGAAAGCGCAATCCCGCAGCCTGGCCCGCACGAGATCAGGGTGAAAGTGAAAGCGGTGGCGCTCAACTACCGCGACAAGCTGGTGATTGAAACCGGTATGGGGATGACGCTGCCGCAACCCTTTACCCCCGCCTCCGACATGGCCGGCGAGGTGGATGCCATCGGTGCCGGCGTCAGCCGCTTCCAGCCCGGCGATCGCGTAATCTCCACCTTCAGCCCAGGCTGGATCGACGGTCGACAGAAGCCTCACGGCGACGCGCGTACGCTGCCTTACCGCACCCTTGGCGGTTTCTATCAGGGCATGTTGGCGGAATACGTGGTGGTGCACGAAGACTGGCTGGCAGCAGCGCCCGCCTCGCTGGACGACGTACAGGCCAGCACCCTGCCCTGCGCCGGCCTGACCGCATGGTTCGCGCTGGTGGAACAGGGCCGCCTGCACGCCGGCGAATCGGTGTTGGTGCAAGGCACCGGCGGCGTGGCGCTGTTCGCGCTACAGATAGCCAAGGCGCACGGCGCTGAGGTGTACGTCACCTCGGCCAGCGATGAAAAACTGGCGCGCGCCAAAGTACTGGGTGCCGATCACGGCATTAACCGCCTGAACGGAGACTGGGTAGACGCCGTGTATGAACTGACGCAAGACAAGGGTATCGACCACGTGATTGACACCGTTGGCGGCCCCAACCTCGGCAACTCGGTTCGCGCCGTGGCGGTTCACGGGCGCATCTCGGTGATCGGCGCCCTGGAAGGCTTCGAAGTCTCTGCCCCTGCCGGCCCGCTGTTGATGAAATCGCCAGTGATTCAAGGTATTGGCGTCGGCCATCGCCGCGCGCTGGAAGATCTGGTGCGCGCCGTGGATCTCATCGGGCTGCAGCCGGTGATCGACCGGGTTTACCGCTTCGATCAACTGCCGCAGGCGCTCGATCATCTTGAGCGTGGGGCCTTCGGCAAGATCGTGCTGATCCCTTGAAGCATTGCCCGGCGGCAGGCTGCCGACGTTAACCCAGTGGGCTGTCGCGCAGTCGGGCAATTTCATCGCTCGGCGTCACGCCAAAGAAGCGTTTGAATTCGCGGCTGAACTGCGAAGCGCTCTCATAGCCGACGCGGATCGCCGCGGTGCTGGCCTTCAGGCCGTCGTGCACCATCAATAAACGCGCTTTGTGCAACCGATAAGATTTTACATATTGCAGCGGCGAGGTGTTGGTCACCGCCTTGAAGTTATGGTGAAACGCCGAGATGCTCATATTGACCTCGCCCGCCAACTGCTCCACGTTGAGGCCTTCCGCATACTGGTTCTCGATGCGCCGCAGCGCCTTGGCGATTTGACTAAAGTGCGTATGGCGGTTGACCAGCTCCTGCAGCGATGCCCCGCAGGAACCGCGCAACACGTGATAGAGGATTTCACGCACGATCTGCGGGCCCAGCACCCGGGCATCCAGCGGTTTGGCCATCACGTCCAGCAGACGCTCGGTGGCACACAGCATCTCTTCCGACAGCGTGGCCAGATTGACCCCGCTGCTTTCCCTGCGCGGCTGCATCAGATAGTCGTCATCGCCGATGTCGATCAACAGATCCTGCAGCATCTGGGTATCGATATTGACCGCCAACCCCACCAACGGCAGCTCCGGGCTGGCGAAGGTTTCGCACTCAAACGGCAGCGGCACCGACATCAGCAAATAGTTGCGCGGATCGTACTGGAACACCTTGTTGCCGCAATAACCGACCTTGTGCCCCTGAAAAACGATCACCACCCCGGGTTCATACATCACCGGTTGACGCGGGCAGTAGCGATCAACGTACAGGATCTTGACCCGCGGCACCGGCGACGGCGTATAGCCGTTGCCCTCGGCAAAGCGCGTGGCCTGGCGCGCCATGCGGCTGCGCAGTTCATCGATTTCCGTCACTGAAACACCCTCTTACACCTAGAACGATTCGGCATAAATAATAGTTTAAAACTCTATTTTTCTACAACGTTTTGTAGGAATAGGCAAGACTCGTACAGGAATGTGCATTGTGCTGCGGGGCTAAGGTACTGACAATACGCATCAGATATTTTTGCGCCGCCGGCGCTTTCCCCCTGCAGAAGAGAAATCATCCATGCAAAACTTTATTCTCCATACCCCAACCAAAATCCTGTTCGGCCAGGACCAAATTGCCGGCCTGGCACAGCAAATCCCTGCAGACGCACGCATCCTGATTACCTACGGTGGCGGCAGCGTGAAGAAAAACGGCGTGCTGGATCAAGTTTATGCCGCACTGGCCGGCCGTAACGTGCTGGAGTTCTCCGGCATCGAGCCCAACCCTACCTACGAAACGTTGATGAAAGCGGTCGACGTCGTACGTGCGGAAAACATCGATTTCCTGCTGGCGGTCGGCGGCGGTTCCGTGGTTGACGGCACCAAGTTCATTGCCGCAGCGGCCCATTATCAAGCGGACAGCGATGCCTGGCATATCCTGAAAACCGTCGGCAGCCAAATCACCGGTGCGGTGCCAATGGGCTGCGTGCTGACGCTGCCGGCCACCGGTTCTGAATCCAATAGCGGCGCAGTGATCACCCGCAAAAGCAGCGGCGACAAGCAACACTTCTTCTCGCCGCATGTGCAGCCGCTGTTCGCGGTGTTGGATCCGGTAGTGACCTACTCGCTGCCGCCGCGCCAGATCGCCAACGGCGTAGTGGATGCCTTTGTGCACACCCTGGAGCAGTACCTGACCTACCCGGTCAACGCCAAGGTGCAGGATCGTTTTGCCGAAGGCCTGCTGCTGACGCTGCTGGAAGACGGCCCGCGCGCGCTGGCCGAGCCGGAAAACTACGGAGTGCGCGCTAACGTGATGTGGAGCGCCACCATGGCGTTGAACGGCCTGATCGGCGCCGGCGTGCCGCAGGACTGGGCGACCCACATGCTGGGCCACGAGCTGACCGCGATGCACGATCTTGACCATGCGCAGACGCTGGCGATCGTTCTGCCGGCCCTGTTGACCGAGAAAAAAGCGCAAAAACGCGAAAAACTGCTGCAATACGCTGAACGCGTTTGGGGCCTGCACGACGGCAGCGAAGACAGCCGCATTGACGGCGCCATCGCCGCCACCCGCGCCTTCTTCGAGCAAATGGGCGTGCCGACCCGCATGGCAGATTACCAGCTCGACGGCAGCTCGATCCCGGCACTGCTCGACAAGCTGCATCAGCACGGCATGACCGCGTTGGGTGAACACCAGGACATCACGCTGGAAGTCAGCCAACGCATTTATGAAGCGGCGCGTTAATCGCAAACCGGCGATTTCCTGCTAGGCTTTAGTTTCTATTTGCCGTTTCTGCCCCCTGCGCCCGACCGATCACCGGGCGCAGTTCAGCGCTTTATCTGCGCTGCCGATCGTATCGCATGACATCGTCTCGTTAATCAATGGGAGAAAAACATGACCTGTATCAGACCGTGCCGCAACCGCTGAAATTTGGTTAGCAAACTCAGCAACACCCCGGTTTGCCAACTAGAATTTATTTATAGCCGTTTTCCGGTGCATGCAGCGCCGGGCAATCAGTTCACAAGGAGATGCGCATGACAACGCAACAACCCATCATCAAACTCCACGATGGTAATCTGATGCCGCAGTTGGGTCTCGGCGTTTGGCAGGCGAGTATTTCAGAGACCACCAATGCAGTGAGCAAAGCGCTGGAAATTGGTTATCGCTCGATTGATACCGCTGCGATCTACAAGAATGAGGAAGGGGTCGGCGCCGCGCTGCAATCTGCCTCGGTACCGCGCGACCAACTGTTCATTACCACCAAGCTGTGGAACGACGATCAGGGCGATCCGCAGGCCGCGCTGGAAACCAGCCTGGAAAAACTCAAACTGGACTATGTCGATCTGTATCTGATCCACTGGCCCAAACCGCAACAGGATCAGTACGTCGACGCCTGGCGCGGGTTGATCAAGCTGCGCGAACAGGGGCTGGCCAAGAGCATCGGGGTATGCAATTTCCACATTCCGCACCTGCAGCGCCTGCTGGATGAAACCGGCGTCGCACCGGTGATCAATCAGATCGAGCTGCACCCGCTGCTGCAACAGCGCCAGCTGCGCGCCTGGAACGCCACCCATCATATCGCCACCGAATCCTGGAGCCCGTTGGCACAGGGTGGCGAAGGGGTATTTGACCAGCAGGTAATCAAACACCTGGCGGATAAATACGAGAAGACCCCGGCGCAAATCGTGGTGCGCTGGCACCTGGACAGCGGCCTGATCGTGATCCCGAAATCGGTCACGCCATCGCGCATCCGTGAAAATTTCGAGGTATTCGATTTCAAACTGGATAAAGACGAACTGAGCCAAATCACCCAGTTGGATATCGGCAATCGCCTGGGGCCGGATCCCGAGTCTCTGTAATGTTACCCGGCCCTCTCCCCCAACGAGAGGGCCTTTTTATTTCCCCGCTATAACTGCTCGCCGTTGGTGGCGATCACCCGCTGATACCAGCCAAAGCTCTGCTTCTTCTTGCGCGCCAGATTGTCGTTGTGATCGACATAGACGAAACCGTATTGCTTCTGGTAGCCGTTGAGCCAGGAAAGCAGATCGATAAACGACCAGGGGTAATAGCCACGCACGTCGGCACCCTGTTCGATCGCCGCGCCGATCGCCTGAATATGATCGCGCAGATAGTCAATGCGCGGTTGATCGCGCACCTCGCCGTCGACAATCGGATCCTTGGCGCCCAGCCCGTTCTCGGTGATGTAAAGGGGAATATTGCCGTAGCGTTTGACGATGCGGCCAATCGCGTCGGTCAGCCCCTGCGGGTAAACCTCCCAATCCCAATCGGTGTAAACGCCGTTCGGGTTGCGTACCTGTTTGAACAACCCCTTAAAGCCCAGTTCGCGCCCGCTGCCCTTCTGGCCGCTGGTATTGATGGCATAGCCGTCCACGTCATCGTTATGCGCCACCATCTCACGCTTGTAGTAGTTCAGGCCGATAAAATCGACGATGTTCTGCTTGAGCAGTTCTTCGTCGCCCGGCGCGAAATACGGCACGCCAAACGCCTGCTGCGCCATCGCCAACAGCTCCGCCGGGTATTCGCCCTTCAACACCGGATCGTACAGCCAGTGGGTGAAGATCCCTTCGGCGATCTCGCAGGCGCGCCGATCCTGCGGCGAATCGCTGATCGGATCGTTAGGTTGCAGCACGTTGACGAAGCCGATCTGCCCGTCGATCCCCATTTCGCGGAAGCTTTTCACCGCCCGCGCATTGGCCAAAAACACATGGTGGCAGGCCTGGATGCCCTTTTTCGGATCGGTCAGTCTGGGCGGATGCGCGCCCGTAATGTAGCCCATGCCGATAAACACGATGGTTTCGTTGAAGGTTGACCACAACTCGACGCGATCGCCAAAGCGCTGATAGCACAGGCGGGCGTACTCATCGAAAGCGTCGACGATCTCACGCGATTCCCAACCGCCGAACTGTTCCTGCAATGCCTGCGGCAGATCCCAGTGATAGAGGGTGATCATAGGTTTGATATTGTGCTTCAGCAGTTCGTCGATCAGTTCGCTGTAGAAGCGGATCCCGGCTTCGTTCACCTCTCCGCGCCCCTGCGGCAACAGCCGCGGCCAGGAGATCGAAAATCGGTAGGTCTGCATGCCCAGCTCGGCCATCAGCGCCACGTCTTCTCGGAAGCGGTGATAATGATCGACCGCCACGTCGCCGTTGGTGCCCTGATAGGTGGTGCCGGGCAGATGGGAAAACAGATCCCAGTTGGACAGGCCCTTGCCGTCGGCATCATGGCCGCCTTCAACCTGATAAGACGCGGTCGCCGCGCCCCAGAGGAAATCCTTGGGAAATACGCTCATGCGTTTTGCACTCCATTCTGCTCCAGTAATCGATAAATTCTGACCAGCTCTTCCACCAGATCGCGCGCCAGCATGGCGTTCATGATGTGGTCCTGCGCGTGTACCATGATCAGGTTGACCGGCAGCTTGCCTTCGCCCTCGTCAAAACCGATCAGTTCAGTCTGGGTCGCGTGGGCGCGCTTCGCCGCCAACTGCGATTCCGCCAACAGAATATCTACCTGATCCCATTGGTATTTACGCGCCGCGTACAGCGCCTGCATAGCGCAGCTGCGCGCCTCGCCGGCATTGATAATCAGCTCCATTACCGCCGTTTCCATGTCGATCATTCGATCACTCCTTGCGTTTGTTCAATCGGATCCGCGTCACTCACTTCCTGCTCCAGCAGTTGCCGCTCATAGACTTTAAAGAACGGGTAATAAATCAGCGCCGATACCGCCGCCAGCAGCAGCACCAGCAGCGCTGCACGGAAATCCCAGCCGGTGGCCCAGGCTGCGCCAATCGGCGCCGGTGCGGTCCAGGGCACCACCGAGATCACCCGGCCGATCAGATCCAGTTTCACCGCCGCATAGGCGATGATCGCATTGACGATTGGCGCGGTGATAAACGGGATAAAGAAGGTGGGATTCATCACGATCGGCGTGCCGAAGATCACCGGTTCGTTGATGTTGAAACAGCTCGGCACCAGGCTCAGCTTGCCGATCGACCGCAGGTGCGCCGAACGGCTGCGCAGATAAAGCAGCACCAGCCCAAAGGTGGCGCCGGAGCCACCAATCACGATAAAGAAGGTCCAGAAAGCTTCCATAAAGATGTGCGGCAGCGGCTGGCCGGCCGCGAGCCTATCCTGGTTGATGCCCAGATTGGTCAGCCAGAACGCCTGCAGCATGCCGGAGACAATCACCGCGCCGTGAATGCCGGCAAACCACAGCAAATGGCCGATCAGTACCGCCAGCAGGATCGCCGGCAACGAGTCGGCGGCGGAAATCAGCGGCTGAAACAGCGCCATGATCGCCTGCGGCAACAACAGGCCAAACTGGTGTTGCACCAGCAGGCTGAGCGGATACAGCGTGATCACCACCGCCAGGATCGGGATCAACAGATCGAATGACTGTTTGATCTTGGCCGGCACCTGCTCCGGCAGCGAGATACCGATATTGCGTACTTTAAGGAAACGGATCAGCTCAGTGGTGTAGATCGCCACCAGAATGGCGGTGAAGATCCCCACGCCGCCCAACGCGGCGGTCGGCAGCACCTTCTCGGTCTGCGGCGCGGCAACCAGTAAAAAAGACATCAGCGCCAGCATCGCCGCCATAAAGGGATCGAGCTTATAACTCTGCGCCAGATTGTAGGCGATGGCGGCGGTAATATAGATCGACATAATGCCCATCGTCATATTAAACGGAGTAAGAATGGCGACCTGATGTTTTTCCGCAGCATTCAGCCACCATTGGGCTATTCCCCAACTGCTGTCGGCGGCAAAAGGCGGATAGGCGAAGACCAGTAAAAATGAGCCGACGATCATGAACGGCATGGCGGAAATAAAACCGTCGCGGATCGCCATAATATGACGCTGGGTCGATAATTTACCGGCAATCGGGCTGATGCGGTTTTCAATGAAATTGAATGCGGCCTGGCTGATACTCATGGTTCAACCCTCGGGACGTTTCTGAGTAATGGGGCAAAAAGCGGCTCAATCCTGGCCGGAGAGCCAGGGAAAACGGGTGCGGCACGGCTTTGGTTGTCTCGGTGTTATGCGATCATCGCCAAGGCTTCGGCCAGAATCTTATCCCCGCGCATCATGCCGTAATCCATGCTGTTAATAACCGCAATCGGCTTATTTTCCCGATCGGCGATCTTTTTAAAATCGGCCAGCTTATATTTGATTTGTGGCCCCAGCAGGCAGCATTGGTAATTAGCCAGCGTAGATTCGAATTCTTCTATGCCCACGGCAATAATATCCACCTCAATTCCCTGCTGTTCGGCAGACTTTTTCATTTTATTCACCACCATGCTGGTCGACATGCCGGCGGCGCAGCAAAGAAATATCTTTTTCATCCGATCTCCTGAGGCTAATCGCGTACAAATGATTCAGTTGAGAAATGAGTATGGTGGAAAATATGAAAAAACAGCAACCGGTTTCAGTAACCGGTTTCATCATTTAATCGGGTTATGTGAGGAAGATCCAGAATTGCCGCCAGCGATGAATTCATCATCATGGAGTACAAGAAAACAGCCATTTTTTTGCTAAAGATCTTTTACCCGGCTGACGCTATCATGACGCACCTGAGGTTACCCCCCACTCAACTAAAGCACGGAGCACCATGAAATTTTCTCTACGGCAGTGGTCACGCTTGGGCATCGTCTGCGCGATGCTGATATTGGCAGGCTGCGCCGGCAAAAAGCATCGCGTCAGTTACAATCCTCACGCCTACGACGACGCGATCGAAGATGCTGCCGATAAATACGGTGTCGACCAAAAACTGATCGCCGCGATGATTAAGGTAGAATCCGGCTTTAACCCAGAGGCGGTCAGTAAGTCCAACGCCATCGGTTTAATGCAGTTGAAAGCCGACACCGCCGGCTGCGATGCCTATCGCTACAAAGGCAAACGCGGCTGCCCGGACGACGACGATCTGCTGGATCCCGAGACCAACATCGATCTCGGTGCCGCCTATCTGGCCGTGTTGCAAAAACAGCAGCTTAGAGGGATCTACGATCCCGTGACTCTGCGTTACGCCACCATTATCGCCTACGTGAACGGCACAGGTGCGCTGTTGCGAACCTTTTCCAGCAACCGCGAGCAAGCCATCACGATGATTAACACGCTGTCGCCGGAAGCCTTTAACTGGCACGTGCGCAAATATCATCCTGCCCCGCAGGCACCGCGCCATTTGATGAAAGTAGAAGCGGCCTACGAGCAATTGTGATTTTCAAAAGCAAAAAAGGAGAACCCGGGGGTTCTCCTTCAGACGGCTGACAAAGCTTGTTATTAGGGAGAGCGTGCCGAAGGGGTCGTAACGGCCTTGGCCGTCGGAGCGCCCCTCGGTGCGCCAGGCCCGGGTATCTCGAACTTAAAGACAACTTTGTCATCAACCTCAAGGAGAACCCGAGGGTTCTCCTTTCGTTTTAAGCACCTGACTCAGCCGTTACGCTTTGCCGTTGCGGATAGGCTTGCGCGGCGGCTTGTTCGACGGCGTACGCTGCCGGGTAATGTCGGTATGCTTGGTCAGCGCCGGACGGGTATGACGCTGCAGACGTTTCGCTTCACGCTGCTCGTCGATGCTTGGCGCCGGCACCAGACACTCGCGGCGGCTGCCGATCAGGTGCTTCATGCCCATTTCTTCCAGCGCGGTGCGGATCATCGCCCAGTTAGCCGGGTCGTGATAGCGCAACAGCGCCTTGTGCAGGCGACGCTGACGATCGCCGCGCGGCACGACCACGTCTTCCGACTTATACCCCACCTTGCTCAACGGATTCTTGCCGGTGTAATACATGGTGGTGGAGTTGGCCATCGGTGAAGGATAGAAATTCTGCACCTGATCGAGGCGGAAACGGTTTTTCTTCAGCCACAGCGCCAGATTCACCATGTCCTCATCGCGGGTGCCCGGATGCGAAGAGATAAAATACGGGATCAGATACTGCTCTTTGCCCGCCAACTTCGAATAATGGTCGAACAGCTGTTTGAACCGATCGTAGCTGCCCATGCCCGGCTTCATCATTTTCGACAGCGGCCCTTCTTCGGTGTGTTCCGGGGCGATCTTCAGATACCCGCCGACGTGGTGGGTTGCCAGCTCTTTGATGTAGCGCGGATCTTCCACCGCCAGGTCATAACGGACACCGGAAGCGATCAGGATCTTCTTGACCCCCTCCAACGAACGCGCGCGGCGATACAGGTTGATGGTCGGCTCGTGGTTGGTGTCCATGTAGGTGCAGATTTCCGGATAGACGCACGAGGCGCGACGGCAGGTCTGCTCGGCGCGCGGGTTGGTGCAGCGCAGCATGTACATGTTGGCGGTCGGGCCACCCAGATCGGAGATCACGCCGGTAAAGCCTGGCACCTTGTCGCGAATCTCTTCGATTTCACGAATGATCGAATCTTCCGAGCGGCTCTGGATGATGCGCCCTTCATGCTCGGTGATCGAACAGAACGAGCAACCGCCGTAGCAACCGCGCATGATATTCACCGAGAAGCGGATCATGTCGTAGGCCGGGATGGTTTCCTTGCCGTAGGACGGATGCGGAATACGCTGGTACGGCAGGGCAAACACGCTGTCCATTTCCGGCGTGGTCAGCGGGATTGCCGGCGGGTTGATCCACACGTAACGGTCACCGTGCGACTGCATCAGCGCACGGGCGCAGCCTGGGTTGGTTTCATGGTGCAGAATTCGCGAAGTGTGCGCATACAGCACTTTGTCGGCCTTCACTTTTTCGAACGACGGCAGCAGCACGTAGGTTTTTTCCCACGGCTTTGGCTTGGCAGCGCGCACGGTGACCGGCTTGGCTTCCGGCTCCGGCGTACCGCCGTCGGCGCACGGCAGATCCTCGCCGTAAGGGTTAGGGATAGGCTCAATGCGGCCCGGCTTGTCCAGACGGGTAGAATCCACGCCGGTCCAGCCCGGCAGCGCGCCTTTACGCATCACCGCCGTGTTGCGGATGTCGTGGATCTCGCTGATTTTTTCACCGGCGGCCAGGCGGTGCGCCACTTCTACCAGCGGGCGCTCACCGTTGCCGTAGATCAGCATATCGGCTTTGGAATCCACCAGCACCGAACGGCGCACGGTATCCGACCAATAATCGTAGTGGGCGATGCGACGCAGGCTGGCTTCGATGCCGCCCAGCACGATCGGCACGTCTTTATAGGCTTCCTTGCAGCGCTGGCTGTACACCAGCGTAGCGCGATCCGGGCGTTTGCCGCCCACGTTGCCGGCGGTATAGGCATCGTCGTGGCGCAGTTTGCGATCGGCGGTGTAGCGGTTGATCATGGAATCCATGTTGCCGGCGGTGATGCCGAAGAACAGGTTCGGTTTGCCCAGTCGCATAAAGTCGTCTTTATTGCTCCAGTCCGGCTGCGCAATAATGCCCACGCGGAAGCCCTGCGCTTCCAGCATGCGGCCGATGATCGCCATGCCGAAACTCGGGTGATCGACATAGGCGTCACCACTGATAATGATCACATCGCAGCTGTCCCAGCCCAGTTGATCCATCTCTTCGCGCGACATCGGTAAAAACGGCGCGGTGCCAAAACATTCAGCCCAATAAGGCTTATAGGAAAACAATTCACGGTCGGGTTGGATCAGGCTGGTCGTGCTCATTCTGGTGCTCTTTCACAGGTTAATTAATCGCCGGGCGGCGATTATACGCACTAGTGGCAAAAAGAGCATGGTTATTTCACACATTAGTCACATCGCCAACCCGCTTGCCCCTCGACGCCGGGCGTTTGCGGCGTCATCATAGCCTATTCTGTCCGGCCCGGCGGCCGGCGGCGGAGAACATCAATGAGTGATTTTTTAGCAGTAAAACCGGTTTTGGTGCTGGGCAGCGCGATCGGTGAAATCGATCTGGGGCAACAGCGGCAGATTGGCGGCAGCGCATTTAGCGTGGCGCGCGCGCTAAGTCGTCTGCAGGTGCCGGTGGTCAATGGCATGCCGGTGGGCAACGGCGAATGGGGCGTGATGATTGAAACGGCCATGAACGCGCTTGGCTTGCCGGTGCTGCTGCGCCACGGCCAGAAGGATAACGGCCACCGCCTGACGCAACTGGAACCCAACGGCAAACGCACCCTTGTCAAGGTAGCGGGCTGCGAAACGCAGTGGAACAAGGCCCAGCTCGCCATGCTGCCGATGACGCCTGAAACGCTGATCTACATCCATGGCGACGAACTGACGGGCGAGAGCGGCGAAGCGCTGCGCGACTGGCTGACACGCTTGCCGTTCGATCAATGGCGCCTGATCGATCCCGGATCGCGCGTTGGCCTGCTGGATGCGGATTTCTTCGCCATGCTCAGCGACAGCGACACGGTACTGACGCTCAACCGCAGCGAAACGGCAACGCTGTGCGGTGAAGGCGACGCGGTCACCGCCGCACAGCGCTTTGCCGCGGCACACAATATTACGCTGATATGCCGGCTGGAGGCTGAAGGCGCATGGCTTTGCGATGGCCGTAACCCGCCGCTGAACCTTGCCGAATACCGGCTCCAGGCGGTGGATACTCTCGGTGCCGGCGACGCCCACTGCGCCGGTCTGCTGGCCGGTATCTCCGCCGGCTGGCCGCTGCCGCAGGCGGTCTGCCTGGCCAATCGCGTGGCTGCCTGCGTAGTGGCAAGCCAGGGTGCCGCAGACGTACCGGACTGGCAACAACTGCAACAACTGCAACAACGCTTTCCCGGTAACTGAAGCGCAATGGGCGCGCTACTGCGCCCATCTCCCCAGTGCTAATGAGCGCACTCAACGGGCCCGGCGTGCGGGTCTGCCCGCTGCAGCAGGCACCCTCAGCGGGTGTGTACGCCATTTGTCATGCCGAGAGCGCCACCTCGGTAGTACAGGCGTTTCTGGACATGTTGCGTGCGGCCCCTGGCGGTGCCGCACAGGGCCGGCTTAAGGCGCCGGCTGTACCATAAACTGGCCGGCGGTACCGCGATCTGCCATCTCCAGCGTCTGGCTGTAGAACAGGAACGGGAAGTGCTCCGAAGTGGACTGATTGAAGTAAACCAGCAGCTCGACGTCGCCGTCGACCCATACGGTATCCTTCCAGCCGCGATCTTCCGCCATCGGTTGTGCGCCATTGACGCGTTTCACCAGGAATTGCACGCCCTGAATGTGGAACGCCTGCGGCGTATCCGCGTGAATGTTCCAGCGCTCCCAGGTGCCCTGCTGCGTTTGCACATCGATGCGGTTCATGTCCCAGATGGCGCCGTTGATCCCAGGCTGGCTGTCGCCCAGACGGAATTCGCGGGTGCGACTGGCGCTGCCGTCCAACAGTTGATCCGCCAACAGGCGCATCGGCAAGTTATCGGTCACCAACGGCAACAGGCCGGTAGGCCGCAGCGTCAGCACCTGTGTGGAGACCAGAATGCTAGAGGGTTCAAACAGGCCGCGCAGGCGATCCATCATGCCCGCCGCTTCACCGGCGGTGATGGTCACCTCATCGCCTTTTGACATATCGATCAGCACTTCGCGGCGTTCGCCCGGCGCCAGCGAAAGTTGCTGCACCGCCACCGGCGCAGGCAGGAAGCCCTGATCGCTGGCGACAACGTTAAGCGGCCGGCCGTCACTCAGTTGCAGCATGTAGCGGCGCGAGTTGGAGGCATTGAGCAGGCGCAGACGTACCCAGCCGCGTGAAACCTCGACGTAGGGATTTTGCACGCCGTTGACCAGCAGCGTATCACCGACAAAACCGCCCTGCGACGGCGGATCGTATTCCGGCGTACCGAAATTATCCAACCGCTTGTCCTGAATGATCAGCGGGAAGTCGTCAACGCCGTAGTGGTTCGGCAACGGCAGCGCTTTGCTGACCTCATCCTCAACCAGCCACAGCCCGGTCAGGCCATTGTAAACGTGCGGTGCCATGCGGTTCGGCGTGCTGGCGTGATACCAGCAGGTGGCCGCGCTCTGGCGAATAGGCAACACCGGCGACCAGTCAACGTTAGGCGACATCATGCGCGGCGCGCCGCCCATCAAGGTGCCGGGCACCTGCAGGCCGCTGATGGTCATCGCCACCGGCTCCGGCAGACGGTTGCTGTAGATCAGCTTGACGTCGTCCCCGTTATAAACCCGAACCGTCGGCCCAAGATACATGCCGTTAATGCCCCATACCGATGCCTTGCGGTTATCCATAAACGCCCAGTGGGCACGCTGCAAGGTTAAAAACAGCGGCTGACCGCGGCGGGATTCCAGCAGCGGAGGAATGGGTAATGGCGTCTGCGTTCCGCTCGCCTCAGCCCTCAGCGGCACGGCTCCCGCGCACAGCGCCAAGCCCGATGCCTGAATAAACTGACGTCGACTGAGTGACATATTTTCTCCATGAAAAGCAATGACTAAACTCTGGGCAAAGACCGGGCCCCTGTTAATCAGATTAGCAGGAGCCCAGGCGTTAACGGCATCAGGCGCCGTTTAAAAATTCATTCTTTGAAGCCGGTTGGAATATTATTTTCCGGCCGCGTTGCGCTGGGCGACTTCTTCGTCCAACTCGGCGATTTTCGCCAGCATCAGCTCATGGCAATGAGCCGCCAGCTCGCGCACATTTTCTCTGCCGTAATGGCTGATGTCGATCGGCTCCAGTATTTCTACGATCGCATGGCCATTATTCCAACGGTTGAGATTAATTTTACCGCTGGTGGTAGAAACGCAGATAGGCACAATCGGCACCCCTGCGGCAATCGCCGCGTGGAATGCGCCGGTTTTAAACGGCATCAACCCGCGCCCACGGCTGCGGGTGCCTTCAGGAAACATCCAGATCGAAATGTCTTTCTTCTGGAACTGTTCGGCTACCTGAGCAATGGTGCCGTGCGCTTTGGCGCGATTATCCCTATCAATCAGCAGGTTACCGGTCAGCCAATACAGCGGGCCAAAAAAGGGAACCCACAACAGGCTCTTTTTACCGACGGTCACGGTTCGCGGCTGCACGGCTTTGGCGGCCGTCACCATATCGTAGTTATTCTGGTGATTGGCGATATAAATGCAATTGCCGTTTTTGGCTGCATCGGCCGGTACGCGGACTTCTACTTTCAGCCCGAATAACCCGGACAGGCGGCCAAACAGGTGGCCGAACGTCGCCACATGGCGGGGATCGCGGGGACGGAATAATAAACAGTAAATAGAACCGAAAATGCACACCAGAAGACAATATAGAGTGGCGAGCACGGCACGTAAAATTAATAACATAACAACCTCATTAGCACACTGCCGACGCAGCCTGAAGCGCTGCGCAGATCCCTTTACTCATTCTTTGATTGCAGAGTCCGAAAACCTCACCTGCATTTTTTTCTATTTTCCCGCCAGCCGACGATACGCACAATAATTTTATGCAGGGAAATGTTAACTATTTGAAAATAATTGCCGGTGGCAGGAAATAAAGCGGGCGCAGCATGCTGCGCCCGTTTGTTATGCCGTCAGGTTTACTCTTCGCTGTCGCCCGCAGGCACACGCGCCGGCGCATCGATCTCTACGCGATCGATCCGCTGCAGGCCACGCGGCAGTGAGGTACCTTTACGGCCGCGCTCAGCACGGAATTTCTGCAAATCTTCCGGACGCAGCGTCAGCTTGCGTTTACCCACATGCAAGGTCACGGAAGTTTGCGGCGGCAACACGAACAGCCACGCCAGTTTGTCTTCACCGGAAGCGGCCTGCGCCGCCGGGATGGAAACAATCTTGTTGCCCTTGCCCTTCGACAGCTGCGGCAAATCGGCAACCGGGAACAGCAACATGCGCCCGGCGGCGGTGATCGACAGCAACATGTCGTCGTCGCCGTGGATTTCCATCGGCGCCAGCGCTTTGGCGTTATCCGGCAGGGTGATCATCGCCTTACCGGCACGGTTGCGCGCCACCAGATCGTTGAAGGTACAGACGAAACCGTAACCGGCGTCAGAGGCCATCAGCAGTTTCTGATCGTCCGCCGCCATCAGCACTTGTTCGATAGTGGCGCCCGGCGGTGGCGTCAGCTTGCCGGTTAACGGCTCGCCCTGCCCGCGCGCCGAAGGCAGCGTCAGCGGATCGAGCGCGTAGCTGCGCCCGGTGGAGTCGATAAACACCACCGGCTGGTTGGTTTTGCCGCGCGCCGCGCTGCGGTAGCTGTCGCCGGCCTTGTAGCTCAGGCCGCTGGGATCGATATCGTGGCCCTTGGCGCTGCGTACCCAGCCCATTTCCGACAGGACGATGGTCACCGGCTCAGACGGCACGAAATCGTGCTCGCTCATTGCCTTGGCTTCCGCACGCTCGGTAATCGGCGAGCGGCGATCGTCGCCATAGGCCTGCGCATCGGCCTGGATCTCTTTTTTGATCAGGGTGTTCAGCTTGCGTTCAGAAGCCAGCAATGCCTGCAGGTGATCGCGCTCTTTGGCCAGCTCATCCTGCTCGCCGCGGATCTTGAACTCTTCCAGCTTCGCCAAATGGCGCAGTTTCAGCTCGAGGATCGCTTCCGCCTGAGTGTCGGAAATGCCGAAACGCTGCATCAGCACCGGCTTGGGTTCGTCCTCGCTGCGGATGATGTGGATCACTTCATCAATATTGAGGAACGCCACCAGCAAACCTTCCAGGATATGCAGGCGTTTCAGCACTTTTTCCAGACGGTAATTCAGGCGGCGGCGCACCGTGTCGCGGCGGAATGCCAGCCATTCGGTAAGGATTTCAACCAACCCTTTGACCTGCGGGCGGTTGTCCAGACCGATCATGTTCATATTGATGCGGTAGCTGCGTTCCAGATCGGTGGTGGCGAACAGATGGTTCATCACCTGATCCAGATCGATACGGTTGGAGCGCGGTACAATCACCAGCCGCGTCGGGTTCTCGTGATCGGATTCGTCACGCAGATCCTCCACCATCGGCAGCTTTTTGGCGCGCATCTGGCTGGCGATCTGCTCCAGCACCTTGGCGCCGGAAACCTGGTGCGGCAAGGCGGTGATCACCGCGCTGCCGTCTTCTTTTTTCCATACGGCGCGCATGCGCACCGAACCGCGGCCGTTTTGATAAATTTTACGGATTTCATCGCGCGGCGTAATGATTTCGGCTTCGGTCGGGAAGTCCGGGCCCTGCACGAACTCGAGCAACTCTTCGAGCCCTGCGCCGGGTTTGTCGATCAGCGCCACCACGGCGGCAGCCACTTCGCGCACGTTGTGCGGCGGGATGTCGGTCGCCATGCCGACGGCAATGCCGGTGGTGCCATTGAGCAGGATGTTGGGCAAGCGCGCCGGCAACATCTTCGGCTCCTGCATGGTTCCGTCAAAATTCGGCACCCAGTCAACGGTGCCCTGACCCAATTCGGCCAGCAGCACTTCCGCATATTTGGACAGGCGAGATTCGGTATAACGCATCGCCGCGAAGGATTTCGGATCGTCCGGTGCCCCCCAGTTCCCCTGGCCGTCTACCAGCGGATAGCGGTAAGAGAACGGCTGCGCCATCAGCACCATAGCTTCATAGCAGGCGCTGTCGCCGTGCGGATGGTATTTACCCAGCACGTCACCCACGGTACGGGCGGATTTTTTGAATTTGGCGCTGTTGTTCAGCCCCAGTTCGGACATGGCGTAGACAATGCGGCGTTGTACCGGCTTTAGACCGTCGCCAATGTACGGCAACGCCCGATCCATGATGACGTACATGGAATAGTTCAGATAGGCGTTTTCAGTGAATGTGTGCAGCGGTAAACGCTCTACACCGTCATGAGTCAGATCACTCATTACTCAATTATCCTCAGACCGTGGCTTGGCAATCCCTGGACGACAAAGCAAAGGGTATAGCTTGTCGATTCTGTCGGCGATAGTAACCCATCAGCAGGGTAGCTGTCACAGTTGGCGCAGCAATCCCCCAGGGAAGCCGATTCAACTGCCGATTTTATGCAAAAATTCATTGTCTGCCGGTAGGTTTGTTGACTGAGAGTCAACACTGTTGTGCGCTGGATCCCATTTTTACCGGCATAGCTAACGATTACACTCCCCGTCAACGAAATGTTTTCTGCGCCAAAACGCGGAAAGCCCCCCTATTTCAACTCTGACAGGAGCCGCGAAAAATGAGCAATATCCTGATTATCAATGCCAAAAAGCAATTCGGTCATTCTAATGGCGAACTCAACCAAACGCTGAGCGACGTGGCGGAAAGCTACCTGCGCGACGTGAAACACGATGTACAGGTGACCGTGGTTGACGACGGCTATGACATCGAAGCCGAAGTGCAGAAATACCTGTGGGCCGACGTGGTGATTTATCAGATGCCGGGCTGGTGGATGGGCGAACCCTGGATCCTGAAAAAATACATCGATGAAGTGTTCACCGCCGGGCACGGCAGCCTGTACGCCAGCGACGGTCGCACCCGCGCGGACGCCGGCAAGAAATACGGCTCCGGCGGCCTGATTCAGGGCAAGAAATACCTGCTGAGCCTGACCTGGAACGCGCCGCTGGAGGCCTTTACCGATCCGCAGCAATTCTTCCACGGCGTCGGCGTTGACGGCGTTTATCTGCACTTCCACAAAGCCAACCAGTTCCTGGGCATGGACGCGTTGCCGACCTTTATCTGTAATGACGTGATTAAACAACCTGATATCGACAGCGATATCGCACGTTATCGCGCGCACCTGGCAGAAATTTTTGCTTAACTAAGACCGCTTAAGCGCATAAATCAATGAGGTTGTGATGATCACCGTAATTGCAGAAATCAAGACCAAGCCGGGCCACCGTGAAACGGTGCTGAAAGCGATCGAAAAACTGATCCCGTTGGTACTGGCGGAAGAGGGTTGCGGCGAATATACGCCGATGATCGACAGCCATACTCAGGCACCGTGGCAGAAACTGTCGCCGGACTCGGTGTTTATGCTGGAAAAATGGGAAAGCCAGGCGCACCTGGAAAAACATCTGGATATCGCGCATATGCACAAGCATCGCGACACCATCAAAGACAGCGTGGTTGGCGTGACCATTCACGTGCTGGGTAACGCGCTGTAATACCCGGGGCCGCTTAGCCTCTATAGCGTCTGCGCGTCGATATGCGCGCTGACGTAGTCCAGAAAACAGGTAATACGCGCCGCCAGCTGGGTATTGCGGTAATACACCGCATTAATCGGCTGGCGCACGTCCAGCGTATCCTGCTCCAGCAGTTGCACCAACCGCCCGCTTTGCCGATCGTCGCGCGTCATGAAATCCGCCAACTGCACTATTCCTTCGCCACGTAACGCCAGTTGCCTCAGCGTTTCACCGCTGGATGCCGAGAGGGTCGGCGTAATGGCGAAATGCGGCGCCTGCGGGTTGCGCAGCGGCCACAGATTGAGTGATTCCGGTTGGCTAAAGCCGAGCAGGCAGTGGTCGCGCAGCGCTTCCACGCTGTTTGGGGTACCGTAACGCTCAAGGTAATCCGGGCTGGCGAGAATGCGCAAACGGCTGGCCCCCAGCAGGCGCGCATGAATGGTTGAGTCGCGCAGTGTGCCGATGCGAATGGCGATATCGGTGCGCTTCTCCAGCAGATCGATGATCAGGTTGTCGGTATTCAACTCCAGCTCGATCTGCGGGTAACCTTGGCGGAACCCCGCCACCAGCGGCACGATCACGTGTTCCATAAAAGGGGCGGCGGCGTTGACCCGCAATTTGCCGGCCGGGATCAGCCTGCGCAGCGCCATCTGCTCCTCGGCGTTTTCCACCGAACTGATAATGTCGCGTGCATGGCCAAGAAAGCTTTGGCCTTCTTCGGTCAGCTCAAGCCGGCGCGTGGTGCGGCGCATCAGGGTGGTGTCGAGTTTCTTTTCCAGACGACTGAGCGCGCGGCTAATACCGGACGTGGTCTGGCCGAGCTGCTCAGCGGCGGAGGTAATGGAGCCGCTGTCGACCACCGAGGTAAACGCCAGCAATTCTTCGAGGGTGATTTTCATGCATTCCGCCCAGAGTGGTCGGGTGCGGCTTGCCGCGCCCCTGCGGGAAGAAGGCCCGACGGAGAAGCCGGGCCTGACATAGAGATCAGAATCAGACGGAAAGTTCGGCCATGTCGCCTTTGTCCTGCAGCCAGTTACGGCGGTCTTCAGAACGTTTCTTGGCCAGCAGCATATCCATCATCGCCAGCGTCTGAGCCACATCGTCATCGCTCACCGTCAGTTGCACCAGACGACGGGTGTTCGGATCCAGAGTGGTTTCACGCAGTTGCAGCGGGTTCATCTCGCCCAGCCCTTTAAAGCGCTGAACGTTCGGTTTGCCCTTTTTGCGCTTCAACTGTTCCAGCACGCCGGCTTTCTCTTCTTCATCCAGCGCGTAGAACACCTCTTTGCCGAGGTCGATGCGATACAGCGGCGGCATCGCCACGTACACGTGGCCGCCCTTCACCAGCGAACTGAAGTGACGCACGAACAACGCGCACAACAGCGTGGCGATGTGCAAGCCGTCGGAGTCCGCATCCGCCAGGATACAGATTTTTCCGTAACGCAGTTGGCTGAGGTCTTCGCTGTCCGGATCGATGCCGATCGCCACGGAAATGTCATGCACCTCCTGCGAGGCCAGCACTTCGTCCGAAGACACTTCCCAGGTATTCAGGATCTTGCCCTTCAGCGGCATGATGGCCTGATACTCGCGATCGCGAGCCTGCTTGGCTGAACCGCCCGCCGAGTCCCCTTCCACCAGGAACAGTTCGGTCATGTTCAGATCCTGCGACGTACAGTCAGCCAGTTTACCCGGCAGAGCCGGGCCGCTGGTCAGCTTCTTGCGCACCACTTTCTTGGCGGCGCGCAGACGGCGCTGGGCGCTGGAAATCGCCAGCTCGGCCAGCTGTTCCGCCGCCTGTATGTTTTGGTTCAACCACAGGCTGAAGGCGTCTTTCACCACGCCGGAAACGAAGGCCGCGCACTGGCGCGACGACAGACGTTCTTTGGTCTGCCCGGCGAACTGAGGATCCTGCATCTTCACCGACAACACGTAAGCACAGCGGTCCCAGATGTCTTCGGCGGACAGCTTCACGCCACGCGGCAGAATATTGCGGAACTCGCAGAACTCGCGCATCGCGTCCAGCAGCCCCTGACGCAGGCCGTTAACGTGGGTGCCGCCCTGCATGGTCGGGATCAGGTTAACGTAGCTTTCGGTCAGCAACTCGCCACCCTCCGGCAGCCACAACAGCGCCCAATCCACCGCTTCGGTATCGCCGGCGAAGTTGCCGACAAACGGCGCTTCCGGCAGGGTGATCAGGCCGTTGACCGCTTCCATCAGGTAATCGGTCAGGCCGTCCTGATAGCACCAGCGTTGCTCGGTGTTGTTCAGCTTGTCGATAAAGTAAATTTCAACGCCGGGGCACAGCACCGCTTTGGCTTTCAGCAAATGGCTCAGGCGCGAAACCGAAAAGCGCGGGCTGTCGAAGAACTTCTCGTCAGGCCAGAAGTGGATGCTGGTACCGGTATTGCGTTTACCGCAGCTGCCGGTTATCGCCAGTTCTTGCACCTTGTCGCCGTTTTCGAAGGCGATGCTGTAGACATTGCCGTCACGCTTGACGCTGACTTCCACCCGCGTAGACAGGGCATTAACCACCGAAATCCCCACGCCGTGCAGGCCGCCGGAGAACTGATAGTTTTTATTGGAGAATTTACCGCCCGCGTGCAAACGGCACATGATCAATTCAACCGCCGGGACGCCTTCTTCAGGGTGGATATCCACCGGCATGCCGCGGCCGTCGTCGATCACTTCCAGTGACTGATCGGCGTGCAGAATCACATCGATGCGCTTGGCGTGGCCGGCCAGGGCTTCATCGACGCTGTTATCGATCACCTCTTGGCCGAGGTGATTTGGGCGCGTCGTGTCGGTATACATGCCGGGACGACGGCGCACTGGTTCTAGACCGCTGAGTACTTCAATGGCATCAGCGTTATAGCTGGATTGAGTCATCGTTGAGTTTTTTCGTGGTTAAAGGAAGGTGCCTATACCCGTCGTCTTTCAAGCCGCAGGGTATAACTCGCTTATTCACACAGCGTTTAGCCCTAAAAAATCCACAATCTGGGGGAAGTAGTGCTCGAAACCGACGAAGGCGTGGTTTCCACCCGACTCCACCGTTTGCCGGCACGCAGTGTAATAGGCCACCGCCTGCCCATAATCGAGAATTTCATCGCCCGTTTGTTGCAGCAACCAGATTAAATCCGGTGACTCCAAGGGATCGATCTGCATCGTTTTCAGATCGTAAACGTGACGTGACTCTAACACATATTGTTGACCGGTGTAGGGGTTCTCGTTTTTGCCAAGGTAGTCAATCAGCAGCTCAAACGGCTTCACAGCGGGGTTAACCACTACCGCCGGCAGTGAAAAACACTGTGAAAGCCAGGTGGCGTAGTATCCGCCCAGCGAGGAACCCACGATGCCCAGAGTCTGCCCGGCGCGTTCCATCACCATGTTTTCAAGCATCTCGGCGGCATCGGCCGGAAAAACCGGCAATTGCGGCACCAGCATCTCGATGTCCGGGTGATTGTCAGCCAGCCACGCCTTGAACGAGGTTGCCTTGGCCGAGAGCGGCGAACTGTTAAAACCGTGCAAATAAAGTAGCGTCGACATCAGTACCCTTCCGAATCCATGTCGGGGCGAAAATCATCGTTTTCCAAGCGGAAAACCTGGGTCTCGACGCGGCCGTCCGGCAGCAGATCGAGATAGCGCCAGCCGGGCGAAACGTCGTCGATGGTAAAATTGGTACAGTGCGGCTTGAATTGCACGCAGGTGGAAGGCGACGCCAGCAACCGGCGGCCCTGCCATTCCAGATCCAGATCCTGGTGAATGTGCCCGCACACCACGGTGTTCACGTTCGGGTAGCGCAGCAGCACCGCGCCCAGCGTGTGCGGGTTGCGCAAGCTGTGTTGATCGAGCCAGGTACAACCGGAAGGCAACGGGTGATGATGCAGCAGCAGTAACGTATAACGCTCGGGATAGGCCTGCAGACAGCGCTCCATCCACTCAAGCTGATACTCGCTCAGTTCGCCGTGCGGCACGCCAAACACCTGGCTATCCAGCAGCAACACCTGCCAGTTCTCGCCCAGCAGCACCTGCTTTGACGGAGCAATACCTGCGGCGGCCAGCGCATCGACCATTGCCGGTTGAAAATCATGGTTGCCCGGCAGCCAGACGCAAGGCGCAGGCAGCCGCGCAATACCTTCGGCAAAGTGCCGGTAAGCAGCCAGAGAATGATCCTGCGCCAGGTCGCCGGTGGCGACGACCAGATCAAAACCGCGCTGCTGCGCCAGGATGGCGTCCAGCACCGCGTGGTAGCTGCGATAGGTATTGATGCCGAGCAAGGTCTCGTTTTCGCCGGCAAAAAGGTGGGTATCTGTTATTTGCAGAATCCTGACCCTGGCCCCACTTGCCACGGTCAGTTTAAACAGGCTTTCCAAATGGTGTCCTTTGTTATTTCAGTCTGTTTAACAAACCGGAACCGCCATCGCTCCATGCGCCAAACAGTAGCGCAACCAATCAGCAAGAAACTGGTTAATTTGATGCTTTTCGTCGCGTTGATGCAACTTTTTATTGGGATAATCATAACGCGCTTTAAAACGGTAGATCTGCTGACTGGAACACACTTCCGCAACCATCGCGTCGTGATACAGCCGCACCGTCATGGCAGGCAGGCTCCAATAACTGACCGCCGGCACGGTCTGCTCGATCTGCACCAACGAGGTGTAACGCGTGGATTCAACAATAGTCAGACGATAACTGGCGCCGTTCACCTGATAAGTCACCGTTTCGCCCACTTCATCGTTGCGCGGCAGCAAGCGACGCAATTGCGCGAAGTTGGTTTCACACAATCTCATCATTTCCGGGAAATCAGGGGTATAGCGCTGTTTCATTGGTTGGCCCACTCTTTTCTTAACGATTCATGGTGCAACGCCAGCCACTGCAATGCAATCACAGATGCAGCGTTATCAATCGCGCCTTCTTCAACCCAACGGTAAGCCTGTTCGCGGCTAACCACGTGGACACGAATATCTTCATGCTCTTCTTCCAGCCCATGGATGCCTTCGGCAGTAGTGGCGTCCACTTCGCCCACCATGATTGACAGCCGCTCGCTGGTACCGCCGGGGCTTGCCAGGTAGCTCAACACCGGTTTGCAGCGCCCGACTTCGACGCCGGCTTCTTCCTGCGCTTCACGGCGGCACACGTCTTCGACGCTCTCGCCGGTTTCGATCATACCCGCCACCATTTCCAGTAGCCAGGGGGAACTACTGGTATCGACCGCGGCGATCCGCAGTTGTTCAATCAACACCACCTCGTCCCGCACCGGGTCATAGGGCAGCAGCACCGCCGCGTGGCCGCGTTCGAAAATCTCGCGTTTTATCTCTGGGCTCATGTCGCCGTTGAATAAGCGATGGCGGAACCGATAGAGATTGAGTGAAAAAAAACCACGGTAAAGCGTCTCACGTGCAATAATTTCTACATCATTTTTATCGAGAGTAACGGGCGACGGCTGTGAGCGGTTCATAAACGAATTCTCCTGCGTGAGTATGCCGATAAAATAAACAGTTTTGATGACAGAAACGGCGGGGTAATCTTCCGCAGCTTTATGCTAGATTGAGAGCCATGATATCAGGTGTCACGTGCTCGACCAGTTGAACCAAAGTACACACGGCAGTCTGAAAGGCAAAAGATACGCGAGATGGCACATTCAGCCACCTTATGCGAACAACAGACTCTGCTAGAATCGGCAACTATTTCGTCTATCGTCAGCGCTAACCATAGCAATATTGCTGCACAACAAGGAATGCAAATGAAGAAACTGCTCCCCCTTCTTATCGGACTGAGCCTGGGCGGCTTCAGTGCAATGAGCCAGGCAGAGAACCTGCTGCAGGTTTACAAACAGGCCAGGGAAAGTAATCCGGATCTGCGCAAGACTGCCGCTGACCGTGACGCCGCATTCGAAAAAATCAACGAAGCGCGCAGCCCGCTGCTGCCGCAGTTGGGTTTGACCGCCGGCTACGATTACACCAACGGTTATCGTGACAGCAATGGTGTTAACAGCAACGTCACCAGCGGCTCGCTGGCGCTGACCCAAACCATTTTCGACATGTCGAAATGGCGTGCGCTGACGCTGCAGGAAAAAACCGCCGGTATCTCCGACGTGACCTTCCAGACCTCGTCGCAACAGCTGATCCTCGACACCGCTACCGCCTATTTCAACGTGCTGAGCGCCATCGATTCGCTGTCCTATACTCAGGCGCAAAAACAGGCGGTTTACCGCACCCTGGATCAAACCACCCAACGTTTTAACGTGGGTCTGGTGGCGATCACCGACGTGCAGAACGCCCGTTCCAACTACGACACCGTGCTGGCGTCCGAAGTGACCGCCCGCAACACGCTGGATAACGCGCTGGAAAAACTGCGCCAGGTGACCGGCACCTTCTACCCGGAACTGGCCTCGTTGAATACCGATCGTTTCAGCACCCAGCGTCCGGAAGCGGTGAATAACCTGCTGAAAGAAGCCGAAGCGCGCAACCTGAGCCTGCTTTCCGCCCGTCTGAGCCAGGATCTGGCGCGTGAGCAGATCCGCTCTGCGCAGACCGGCTATATGCCTACGGTTGACGTAAGCGCATCCACCGGCATCAGCAATACCAAATACAACGGTTCAGCTACCAGCGGCCCGGTAAATTCATCACGTTACAGCGATTCCGATGCAGGTCAGAATAAAGTTGGCATCAGCTTCAATCTTCCGCTGTACAGCGGCGGCCAGACCAATTCGCAGGTGCAGCAGGCGCAGTACAAGTTCGTCGGCGCCAGTGAGCAACTTGAAAGCGCGCACCGCAGCGTAGTGCAGACCGTGCGTTCGTCATTCAACAACGTGAACGCTTCGATCAGCAGCATCAACGCCTACAAGCAGGCCGTGGTCTCTGCCCAGAGTTCATTGGATGCGATGGAAGCCGGTTACCAGGTGGGTACCCGCACTATCGTTGACGTGTTGGATGCCACCACCACGCTGTATAACGCCAAGCAGCAGCTCTCGAGCGCACGTTATACCTATCTGATCAACCAGTTGAACATCAAGTCCGCACTCGGTACGCTGAATGAAAATGACCTGCTGTTACTGAACGGCGCGTTGGGCAAACCGATTTCTACCTCGCAGGATGTGGTAGCGCCGCCGACCACCGCACAGGACGCATACGCGGACGGTTATAACGACAATGCACCTGCGCCGCAAACGGCGGCACCGGTCGCTACCCGCGCATCTGCGCCGGCGGTCACCCCCACCCAGCCGGCACGCAGCAACAGCGGTAACCCATTCCGCAACTGATTCGCGCACGTCTGAACGCGGGGCCCGGCATCTGTCGCGCCCCGTTTTTTTTGCCTCAACGCCGGTTCTGCCCGCCGCCTCACAGCCAGCCCCCCGCCCTGCAGTGGTATCATCAGCGCCATTGCCTTATCTCAGTCCGGATGGGATCCCATGGAGAACACCTCAAGCTGGCAACGGTTGATGGCCGATGGCACATTGCCGCTTGCACAGCGCCCTGCGCCGGCAATCTATGCTTCCTGGTTGCGCTGCCGCAGCCTGATGCAGCCCGCCGTGTGGAAAGCGCCGCACCTTGCGCTCGGCGCCACCTTCAACTCTATCTGCCAGCGTAAAAACGATCTGCTGACGCTTGGCCAGGCGTCGCTGGAAGATGCCTGCGAATATATGGAACCGCGCCGCTGCCTGCTGATGATCCTCGACGAAAGCGGCTGCATGCTGTGGCTGTGCGGTGACGCCCTGACGCGTGAACGCCTGCAGCAATTGGGGTTTACCCCCGGCGCCTATTGGGCCGAAGGTGACATTGGCACCAACGCGCCTTCGCTGGCGGCGGCAGAAGGCCACCCGATGCAGGTAAGCGGCAGCGAGCACGTGCGGCAGGCGCTGCACGACTGGTCATTCTGCGCCACGCCGGTTTATGACAACAGCGGCCGCCAACGCGGCTCGATTGCGCTGGGTTGCCTGCTGGCGGACTGCGCCGCCGGCGATCTGTCACTGACGCTGGCGATCGCACGCGAGATAGGCAATTCGCTGAACGCCGACGGCCTGTTGGCGGAATCCAACCGTCACCTGAATCAGCTTTACGGTTTGCTTGACGGGGTGGATGACGGGGTGATGGCCTGGGATCATCGCGGCTACCTGCAATACATCAACCAGCGGGCCGCCACCCTGCTGAAGCTGGACGAACAGCAGAGCCAGGGCAAACCCTTGACGCAGTTGCTGACGCTGCCCGCCCTGCTCAACCGGGCCATCGCCCAGCGCCAGCCGCTGCAACACGTTGAAGTCACTTTCGAAAGCCAGCGGCAGTTTATCGCCGCGCTGCTGACCCTAAAACCGATCTTCGACGGCGAGCGCTGCAGCTTTATCGCCCTGCTGCACCCGATTGAACGGCTGCACCAGTACGTCAGCAGCCAGCTGGGCCGCGTCAGCCACAGCTTTGAACAAATGCCTTCCGCCTCCCTGGAGATGCGCAGGTTGATCCGCTACGGCCAGCAGGCGGCGAAGGGCCAGCACCCGATCCTGCTGTGCGGCGAAGAAGGGGTCGGCAAGGAGCGGCTCAGCCAGGCAATCCACAACGCCAGCGAACGCGCCGCCGGGCCGTATATCGCGCTTAACTGCCAGTTGATGCCGGAAGCGCAGGGGCTGCGTGAACTGCTGGGCAGCGACGCCAGCGAGGAGGAAGCGGGCCAGCTCAGCAAGTTTGAACTGGCCAACGGCGGCACGCTGTACCTGGAGCAAATTGAGTATCTGCCGGCGGAAATGCAGTCTGCGCTGCTGCAGGTGCTGAAAACCGGCGTGGTAATGCGGCTGAATTCCAACCGGGTGATCCCGGTCGATGTGCGGGTGATCGCCGGCAGCGCCGCCAATCTGCCGCTGTTGGTGCAGCAGAACCGCTTCCGCCGTCAGCTGTTTTACAGCCTGCAGGCATTCGAGATCCAGATCCCGGCGCTGCGCCAGCGGCTGAGCGACATTCCGCTATTGGTAAAGCACCACCTGCGTACGCTGGAACAGCATTTCCAGTGCCGATTCCGGGTCGATGACGATGTCATGGCCCAGTTGGGGCTGTATCTGTGGCCCGGCAACGATCTGGAGCTGAAAGGCGTGGTCGAGCGTACGGCGATGATTTGCCACGGCCACCATCTCCAGTTGGCGGACTTGCCTGCGCATTTGCTCAGCCACCAGCCGTTGCTGGAAAGTGAACCGCAGCCGGGTACGCCACTGCTGACGCTGGCGGAAATGGAACGCCAGGCGATCATTCGCGCTGCCAACGTCAGCCGCGGGCAGCTCAATGAAATGGCGCAGCTGTTGGGCATCGGCCGCACCACGCTGTGGCGGAAAATCAAACAATATCAGATTGATATCCGCCAATTTAAGCTGCGTGCCTGATAGCTTAGCTCAATGACTGAGCTGCAATACTCCACGCGCCGCGTCCAGCATCGCTTTCTGGCCGCTACGGGTTTTGCTCAGGCAATCGTTCATGCCGACCACCATCGGGATGCCCATCGCTTTCGCCAGGATCGCGCTGTGCGACAGCGCATTGCCGCCGCTCAGACAGATGCCGAGCACCAGGCGACGATCGAGCATCACCACGTCGGAAGGCATCAGTTCATCCATCACCAAAATCGAGGGCGCAGTCAGCGTAATCGGCAGCAACGGCTGCTGTTGCAGATGGCTCAGAGTGCGGCGCAGCATGTCCCGCACGTCCAGTTCGCGCGCCCGCATGTACTCATCGTCCAGCGCGCGATAATCCTCGATGATCGCCTCCATTTCCTGCCGCCAGGCCTGCTCGGCGCTGCATTGTTGTTGAGCAATGCGCGTATAGGCCGCCTGTTGCAGATCCGGATCGTCCAACAGCATGCTGTGCGCGCCGAAAATCGCCGCCTGCGGTTTGCCGATCAATGTGCCGGTACGCTCCGCCAATCGGTTGAGATCGCTCAGGGTATGCTGCAACGCCTCACGCAGCCGCTGCTGTTCGGTCAACACGTCGTCCGCGCCAATCGGGCGCTCGCTCACCGTCGGCCAGAAGCTGAGCGCTTGCAACACCGGGCCGCTGGTCACGCTTTCCGCCACCGGGATGCCGTGCAGCGAAGGCAGTTGCTGTTCCGAAACCGTTTCGCCAAAGTGCTGTTCCGCCAGCGCCCTGAACGCCGCCAGCGCCTGCTCAGCCTGCGGGCCGTCGGCAATCAACCGAACGGTGTCGCCGTGCCGTACCTGCAGCAACGCCAGTTGATTGAGGCTGCGCGGATTGGCGCATTGCCCCTGTTTTTCCAACACCAGTTCGGCCTCAAAGGGCGCCAGCGTTTCCGCCAGCCGCGCCGCCGGTCGGGCATGTAACCCATGCGGGTTCTGCACCGTCCAACTGACGCTTTTTCCCTGCGTCAACGGCAATTCAACGCTTTTTGCCGCCGGCGCGGCTTCACCCAGTTGCGCCTGCTTGGCCAGCAGCGCGCCCTGCGCTTCTGCCAGCACCTGTTCCAGCCCGGCACCGGAATTGGCGGCGACCACCGCGGCCAGCGTCCCCTCAACCAGCGGTGCCGAACACAGCCGCACTTTGGCGGCCAACTGCGGATCCAGCAGCTCGATCGCGGTTTCTGCGCTCAGCAACGCACTGCCCAAATCCATCAGCACTACAATGCCCGCGCCGTCCGCCACCGACTCAATGGCCTCCATGACCTTGATCGCATCGGTGCCTATAGGATGCTCGGCATCATCGACGCCCGCCGCCAGCACCAGTTTGCAGCCGTCGCCGCGCATCATCTGCAACGCCAGCTCTTCGACCCCGCGCGCCAGCTGCGCGCTGTGGGAAACTACAACGATATTGATCATCTCGCCTCCTGCTAGTGGCCGGCGACCTCGGCCAGCGTTTTTATCATCAGCATCACCGAGGTGGCGCCCGGATCCTGATGGCCGATGCTGCGCTCGCCCAGGTAGCTGGCCCGCCCTTTACGCGCCTGCAGGGTGATGGTGCCCTCTACCGCCTGTTCCGCCCGTTCACTGGCGCGCTGCAGGGCCTCCGCCACGCTCGACTGCTGTTGCGCCGACTGGCCGAGACTTTCCACCACCGGCCACCAGACGTCGCACATGGTTTTATCGCCCGGCTCCGCCTTGCCGCGCATCACCACGCCCTCGACGCCCTCTTGCATCATCTGATGGAGCTCCGCCAGATCCAGGCTTTGCTTGGCATTGGCCGCCTGTGCCGCGCGGATAAAGAAAGTGCCGAACAGCGGGCCGCTGGCGCCGCCAACGCTCGACAGCAGCGTCATGCCCGTATTTTTAAGAATAAAACCGATGTCTTTATCCGCCACCGACGGCAGCTTTTCCACCACCTTGTTGAAGCCGCGGTTCATGTTCAGGCCATGGTCGGCATCGCCAATTTCGGTATCCAGCCGGGTCAAAAAATCACGCTGCTGAGTAAACACCTCGCCGCAGCGCATCAGCCAGTCCACGACCTGTTGTTTCGTTAATGCCATAGATCCTCCTCAGCAACCCCAACGTAGCGCGGGCGTTTTCACCGGCGCATCCCACAATGCCAACAGCTCGTCATCCACCTTCAGCAAGGTAATCGATACTCCCTGCATGTCCAGCGAGGTGCAATAGGCGCCCACCAGGCTGCGTTCAACGATCATGCCCGCCTCGGCGCAACGTTCCGCCAACCGGTGATAAACGCCGTACAGCTCGGAAAGCGGCGTCGCACCCAGGTTATTCACCAGCGCAATCACCCGGTCGCCGCGCGTCAGCGGCTGCTTGGTCTGCACTTCATCGCGCCATTCACCCTGCCGGCGATCCCAGGCACGAATGGTGCGCTGGTAATGCCCATGTTCGATCAGGGTATGGAACATGTCATCCACCGCCGCATTGAGACCGGTGAACGGACGCCGCGCAATGCCCGGCTCGCCGTGAATACCGACGCCGAACTCCATCTCGTTTTCCGCCAGCACAAACGAGGGTTTGCCGGCTGCGGGCACGGTACAGGCGCCCAGCGCGATGCCAATCGAATGCCCTTGATTGTTGATCCTGTGGCCCAGCGTCACCACGGTGTCCAGATCGTCGCCGCGCGCCGTCGCGGCACCGAGCAATTTCTCCATCAATACGGTATTCGCTACCCCACGCCGGCCGGCGGTGAACAGGCTGTCTTTGACCGCCACGTCATCGTCCACCAGCACCGTCGCCACCTGGGTGCCGCTGTCGTGCAGCAGTTCGGTGGCGGTTTCGAAATTCAGCACGTCGCCGGTGTAGTTTTTGATCAGCAACAACACCCCGGCACCGCCGTCGATAGCCTGGCCGCACTCGTACATTTTATCCGGCGTCGGCGAGGTAAAAATCTCCCCCGGACAGGCACCGTCGAGCATGCCTTCGCCGACAAAGCCGCAGTGCATGGGTTCGTGGCCGCTGCCGCCGCCGGACAGGATAGCCACCTTGCCCGCTACCGGCGCGTCGGCGCGGGTCACGAACACCGGCTCCTGGTGCACCAACAGTTCTGGGTGCGCTTCCGCCAGCCCCAGCAGTTGCTCTTCCAGTACCGACTCAACCTTATTGATCAGTTTTTTCACGGTCATTTCCTCGTTTAGCCAATGGGACGCAGCCTGCTGCGCCCCTGCGGTATCAGCATTGATGCTGTTGCAGCCAGGCGCTGCCCAGCCGGTCTGCCGTCAAGATTGCGGCCTGTACGCCGGCCGGCGTCACCTTGAAAGGCATGTTGTGGATGGTTTCGCCGGCGGCGCAGCTGGCTTCGGCAACCGCCATGATTTTCTCTGCCGCATCGCCGCTAATGCCCATCTCGGCCAGCGTGACGGGCAGGCCGATGCGGTGGCAGAAATCCAGCACCGTGTCGATCTGCGCCATGCTGCTGTTTTGCAGCACCAGTTGCGATAGCGTGCCGAAAGCCACTTTCTCGCCGTGGTACAGGTGATGGCACTCTTCCAGCACGGTGAAACCGTTGTGAATAGCGTGCGCCGCCGCCAGCCCGCTGCTTTCAAAACCCATGCCGCTCAAATAGGTATTGGCCTCGATAATGCGTTCGACCGCTTCCGTCACTACGCCAGCCTCGACAGCCAGTTTGGCTTTGACGCCTTCTGCCAGCAGCGTTTCATAGCACAGCCGCGCCAGGCTAAGCGCCGCCAGCGTCGATTTGCCGCCCGCCATGCTGGTTGCCTGGGCGTCGAAACAAGCCTGCGCCTCGAAATAAGTGGAAAGCGCATCGCCCATTCCCGCCACCAAGAGGCGCACCGGTGCCTTGGCGATAATCGCGCTGTCCATCACCACCATATCGGGGTTGCGCGGGTAGATCAGGTACTCGGCAAACTCGCCCTGTTCGGTGTAGATCACCGACAGCGCGCTGGTCGGCGCATCGGTGGAGGCAATGGTGGGGATTAACACCACCGGCAATTGCTGGTAATGCGCGATGGCTTTGGCGGTATCGAGGGTTTTGCCGCCGCCGACGCCAATCACGCCGCGACAGCCATGAGCCTTCAGTTCGCGCCCCAACCGGTCGATTTCCTTATGGCAGCATTCGCCGTTGAACAGGCAGGCGTGATATTTCACCCCGTGCTGTTGCAGGCTGCCCATCAGCGTATCGCCTGCCAGCTTCATGACGAAGTCGTCGGCAATCACGAAATAATGGTCGGCAAGCGCTTTAGCGTATTGACCCACGGCGACCAGTGCATTGGCGCCCTGAATGTACTTGCCTGGGGACTGGATGATTCTCAACATAACCGGTTCCTTGTAGGGAAATTGGCGATGGTAACGTTCAGATATCAGGTGATGATGCGTCCGGTCTTGTGCCGTCGCGTTGTTATGCACTGACTATAGGGCGAACGGAGAGCTTTGCGCCATCCCGCGTTTTTGTTCCATTATGAAACGAAACAATCTTTCTGCCGTTTCATAATGGAACTCTGCCGCTACTTTTTTAGCCGGTAAAGCGAGCTGGCGCACAGCCTAACGTATAACTGCGTAAAGAGTGGATTCCACGGGCGTTTCAGCTTTAATTTTGACCATCTTTCCCCTATTCTTACCGCCACTACTGGGAAAGGGCGACAACAGCCCGACTGATGGGATTAATAACGATGAAACGGACAAAAAACATCAACCAAGAGACGTTCCGCAAATCCTGGCGCAGCTACCGCGTTGCGCCCGTAGCCTTGGCAATCAGCGGCGTATTTATGCTGGCCGGCTGTGAAAAAGCGGATGAAACGGTCTCGATGTATCAAAATGCCGACGAGTGTTCGCGCACTAACCCTTCCATGAGCGAGCAGTGCACCACCGCCTATAACAACGCCCTGAAAGAAGCCGAAAAAACCGCGCCTAAATACGCCACCCGCGAAGACTGCGTCGCCGAATTCGGTGAAGCGCAGTGTACTCAGACCCCCGCTCCGGCGCAGGCCGGCATGGCGGCAGAATCGCAAAGCAGCGGCAGTTTCTGGATGCCGCTGATGGCAGGCTACATGATGGGCCGCATGATGGGCGGCTCCGGCTTTGCCCAACAGCCGCTGTTCACCTCCAAAAATGCCGCCAGCCCGGCCAACGGCAAGTTCGTTGACGCCACCGGCAAGAGTTATGGCCCGGCCACCGCCGGCGGCCGCACCATGACGGTACCGAAAACCGCGATGGCGCCAAAACCGGCGGTAACCAACACCGTTACCCGCGGCGGCTTTGGCGAATCCGTGGCCAAGCAGACCAGCATGCAGCGCAGCAGCGCGACCTCCGGCAGCTCACGCAGCATGGGCGGTTAAGACATGAAACGCGTTGCGATTACCGAGCGCCCGGACTGGCGCGAAAAAGCGACCGAGTTCGGCTTCAAATTCCACACCATGTACGGCGAGCCGTACTGGTGTGAGGATGCCTATTACCAGTTTACGCTGGCGCAAATTGAAGAGATCGAAAGCGCCACCGCCGAACTGCATCAGATGTGTCTGCAGGTGGTGGAAAAAGTGGTCGGCAGCGATGCGCTGATGGCCAAATTCCAGATCCCGAAACACACCTGGGATTTCGTGCGCAGCTCATGGCGCACCAGCCAACCTTCGCTGTATTCGCGTCTCGATCTGGCCTACGACGGCGTCAATCCGCCCAAGTTGCTGGAGAATAATGCCGATACGCCAACCTCGCTGTATGAAGCGGCCTTCTTCCAATGGCTGTGGCTGGAAGACCAGATCAACGCCGGTAACCTCAGCCCGGAGTCCGATCAGTACAACAGCCTGCAGGAAAAACTGATTGAACGTTTTGCCGATCTGAAAGCGCACCACGGCTTCGGTCTGCTGCATCTGGCCTGCTGCCAGGACAGCGAAGAAGATCGCGGTACGGTGCAATACTTGCAGGACTGCGCGCTGGAAGCCGGCGTGCCGACCGAGTTCCTGTTTATGGAAGAGATTGGTCTCGGCGAGAAAGGCCAGTTTACCGATCTGCAAGACCAGGTTATCGGTAATCTGTTCAAGCTCTATCCGTGGGAGTTTATGCTGCGCGAGATGTTTTCCACCAAGCTGGAAGATGCCGGCGTGCGCTGGCTGGAGCCGGCCTGGAAAAGCATTATCTCCAACAAGGCGCTGCTGCCGATGCTGTGGGAAATGTTCCCGGATCACCCGAACCTGCTGCCTGCCTACTTCGCGCAGGACGAGCATCCGCAGCTCGATCACTACGTTACCAAGCCGCTGTTCTCACGCGAAGGCGCCAATATCCAGATCGTGCAGAACGGTCAGGAAGTGGCACGCGTTGACGGCCCGTACGGCGAAGAAGGCATGATTGTGCAACAGTTCCACCCGTTGCCGCAGTTCGAGGGCAGCTATACGCTGATCGGTAGTTGGTTGGTGGACGATCAGCCCTGCGGTATCGGCCTGCGTGAAGATCGCGAGTTGATCACTCAGGATCTGTCGCGCTTCTACCCGCACATCATCCTCGGCTGACGAACACTCGACAGATACCTGAAATGCAAACGCCAGTCTGAGACTGGCGTTTTTTATTTAACCGACCTGTACCGACAGCATGCTCAAAGCCCCCATCTCGATGCCGTCCACAGGCACGGATATCGCTTCTTCACCATCCCAACTGCCCAGCACATACAGCAGCGGCAAATAGTGTTCCGGCGTCGGGTTCGACAACGCCGCCCCCGGATGTTGCATGAAATCCACCAGAGGATGGTTATCTCCCCGATAATTCAGATTATCGCGTACGTACTTGTCAAAGGCCTCCGCCCACGGATACGGGGTGGCGTCACCTTGCCATTTCACCATCCGCAGGTTATGCACCACGTTGCCGCTGGCGACAATCATCACCCCCTGCTCACGCAGCGCCGCCAGTTTGCGGCCCAGCTGGTAATGGTATTCAGCCGGTTTGGTGCCGTCGATACTGAGTTGTACGATAGGGATATCCGCGTCGGGATACATCTTGATCAAGACTCCCCAGGTGCCGTGGTCCAGCCCCCATTCGCTGATATCCGCCGTGACCTCAATCGGCGCAAGCAACTGCTGCAACTGCGCCGCCAGTTCAGGAGAGCCCGGCGCCGGGTACTGAGTATCAAACAGCGCCTGTGGGAAACCGCCAAAATCATGGATGGTTTTCGGCTTTTCCATCGCGGTAACCGCGGTGCCACGGGTGTACCAGTGCGCAGAAACGGCGACGATAGCTTTCGGACGCGGTAGCGTTTTACCCAACGTACGCCATGCCTGGGTGTAGCGATTTTCTTCCAGCGCGTTCATCGGGCTACCGTGGCCGAGGAAAAGAGCAGGCATACGAGAGGTGTTCATACATAATCCTTGGTTAGTCATCATAGGTTCTGTTAAGCAGATTACGCCGTTTGCCATGGCAATACAGCCGGATAACCATGATGATCATCTTCAATAAATTTGAATGGTTTGAACAATCGAAGTCATCCGTCAAACCCGCTCGATTTCAGCTGTGACTCTGTTAGTATCAGAAAATAAACAACAATTATCGGCATATAAGGAGGCTATTCTGTCAGTACCCCTGATCCTGACCCTGCTGGCCGGCGGAGCCACCTTTGTCGGCGCCCTGTTCGGCATCATCGGCCAAAAACCGTCTAACCGGATGCTGGCCTTTGCCCTCGGCTTTGCCGCAGGGATTATGCTGCTGATTTCACTGATGGAAATGCTGCCTGCGGCGTTGCACACCCAGGGTATGTCGCCAATGCTGGGCTACGGCATGTTCATGCTCGGCCTTTTGGGGTATTTTGCGCTGGACCGCCTGCTGCCACATCAGCACCCACAGGATTTGCAGCAAAAGCCGCTCACTCCCTATAACCTGAAACGCACCGCAATGCTGCTGACGCTCGGCATCAGCCTGCACAATTTCCCGGAAGGCGTCGCGACCTTCGTCACCGCCAGCGCCGATCTGGAATTGGGGATGGGCGTCGCGCTGGCAGTCGCCATCCACAATATTCCTGAAGGATTGGCGGTTGCCGGGCCGGTGTATGCCGCAACCGGCTCAAAAACCAAAGCGCTGCTGTGGTCGGGCATTTCCGGCATGGCGGAAATTCTCGGCGGCGTGCTGGCGTTCCTGCTGCTCGGCCCGATGATCTCGCCGGTAGTGATGGCGTCGATTATGGCCGCGGTGGCCGGTATCATGGTGGCCCTGTCGGTGGATGAATTGATGCCGCTGGCCAAAGAGATCGACCCGCACAACAACCCCAGCTACGGTGTGCTGTGCGGGATGGCGGTCATGGGGTTCAGCCTGACGCTGTTGCAAAGCGGCGGCATCGGTTAAGTATTTTCAGCCACAAAAAAAGCCGCATTCGCGGCTTTTTTCATATTCGGCGTCGCTATCAACTGGCCTTCTGCTCGTGGGCCTGGCGATAAGCCACCAGATCCTCGATGGTCACCACAGTCATACCATGCTGGCTGGCGAAAGCGATCACTTCCGGGGCATGCGCCATGCTGCCATCGTCGTTGGTCAGTTCACACAGCACGCCGGCAGGTTTGAAACCGGCCATTGCCACCAGGTCGATGGTCGCTTCGGTGTGACCACGGCGGCTTAGCACCCCGCCCGGCTGCGCACGCAGAGGGAACACGTGGCCAGGGCGGTTCAGATCGCTCGGCTTGGCGTTCTCGGCAACCGCCGCACGAATGGTGGTCAGGCGGTCGGAAGCGGAAACGCCGGTCGTCACACCCTGCGCCGCTTCGATAGTCACGGTGAAGGCAGTCTGGAACTGGCTGGAGTTGTTGGTCACCATCATCGGCAGCTCAAGCTGCTGACGGCGGTCTTCGGTGATGCACAGGCACACAATACCGCTGCCGTGACGAATGGTCAGCGCCATTTGCTCAACGGTCATGGTTTCTGCGGCGAAGATCATATCACCTTCGTTTTCACGATTTTCATCATCAAGCACCATCACACCGCGCCCGTTGCGCAATGCTTCAAGAGCGCGTTCAACGCGTTCTACCGGCGTGCCGAAATCTGAAAGTAGCGTCTGATTCATGGTAAAAAACCTCATTAGAAAATTATGGATTACCAGAACCAGGGCGATCTTGAGGAGTAGCTACAACAATAGCTAAAAAAATAACGCAAGCGGGCGCAAGCCCGGCAGATACCGTTACTCTCTCCCATCCGGACTATAACCGTCGGCCCCGGAATTACACCGGATCTGCTGACCTCTAACCAGGCTACAAGAGACTGGCTGAGCGCTCGCGGGCTTTCACCGTAGAAGGTGATTTACCGCCGGTGGGGACTTGCACCCCGCCCTGAGAATAAGCATTCTGACTATAACGCTAATGATTAATCAGGGCAATTGGCAAAAGCACAATTCGGCCCCCTGCGGAGAATGCGGTTATTGGTTTATCCGGCGGGCAACTCGCATTACACTAGGCAACAGCTATTAAACTCTGAAAGGGATACGCCATGATTGACCCGAAAAAAATTGAACAGATCGCACGCCAGGTTCATGAGTCCATGCCTAAAGGCGTTCGTGAATTCGGGGAAGACGTCGAGAAGAAAATCCGTCAGGTACTGCAGTCGCAGCTCACTCGCCTGGATTTGGTCAACCGCGAAGAGTTCGACGTGCAAACCCAGGTGCTGCTGCGCACCCGTGAAAAACTGGCGTTACTGGAACAGCGTATGAGCGAGTTGGAAAGCAAGCTGAACGCAGCGCCGGCAGCGCAACGGCCAGACGCAGAATAAGGCTTCACCCAGGGCGCGATACCGCGCCCTTATCAGGGTGCGATCGCCGCCCGCGGCCCGCGCGGCAGCACCAGCCAAATCAGCGCGAACATCCCCAGCGCATACAGGCTTTTCCAGCCGATAATCACCATTAGCAACAGGCACAGCACCAAACCTGTCGCCGCCATCAGCCGTGAACGCCCGTGCAAAATTCGGCACCCCGCCAGCATGCACAGCAGATAAATCAGCACAAAAATGCCATTGGCATACACCAACAGCGTATCCAGCGGCAGCTTCAGCGTATAAATCAGCAAGGTGAACAACAGACAGCACCCCACGACCGCGCTCAATGCATTGACCGGTGCTTGCCCGGCAGACAGCTTGGCCAACGCGCTGGACGGCCGCTCCTGCGCCTGCGACCACACCAGCCTGGCAAAGCTCTGCGTATAGATATTCACGCTGGCGAAACAGGCCAGATAACCAATGATGCAGGCGACCCACAGCGCATGCTGGCCAAACAGTTGCACCACGATGCCGGGCAGCGACGCGGCGGCAGCCTGATGCTCGCCGTAAGCGTGGAAATGCAGCACCGCCACGGTACAGCCCCAGTAGACAGCCCCGGCAACCAACATGCCAAGCAGCAGCGCACGCGGGAAATCGCGCTCGGGGTTACGGAATTCCGTCGCCAAATGCGCGAACGCCTCCAGGCCGACAAAACACCAGAACATCACCGCCAGCGCATGGAACAGATTGGGGGGAGAAATTTCGTCTATCGCAGGCCAGGGGATTTGGGCAAGCGAGATATCGCCTCGCCACCAGATAGCGGCCACCAGCGCCACCACCAGAATGGCGATCAACGTTTGAATATTGGCGCTGGAGCCCGCGCTGCGCGTCCCCAGCAGCCAAATCGCCACCAGCGTGGCGATCTGTACCAGCAGCAGGCCGTTGGCGCTCCAACCGAGCGTGGCCTGCCAGAACCCGGCGGCAATTTGCAAGGCAGCCGGCAGACCGACCGGGATCACCGACAGAAACAACCAGCCGGTGACCTTCGCCATGCGCGGGCCAAAGGCCATACCGACAAAGTGCGCGGCACCACCGGCACTGGGGAAGTGGCGGCCCAAAGCCGCAAAGGCGATGGCGATAGGAAAGACCAGCGCAATCAGCACCGGCCAGGCCCACAGGCTATCGCCCTGCGCCACCTGTGCCGCCAGTGCCGGAACGGCAAACACCCCGGTGCCCAGCAACGACGTGGACAATAACCCGACGCCCTGCGCCAACCCCAGTTCCTGCTTCAGTCCACTCACTGACCACCGCCATTTTATCCGTCATACTTCAAGCTGCATCCACGTTGGCTGCTCTTACTCGCCCGAATCACTTACTCATGTAAGCTCATCGGGACTCACTCGATTGCCGCCTTTATGCAACTCGAATTATTTAGGCTAAAAAAGAAGATGTTAACCACGCCCGTCTTTGATTGCCTTGATGATGTTGGTCGTCGACAGGCCGTCTTCAAAGTTCAGTACCTTGACATCGCCGCCGTTGGCCCACACCTCGGCACTGCCGGCGATCTCTTCAGGTTTGTAGTCACCGCCTTTCACCAGCAGATCCGGCAGGATGTCGGCGATCAAGCGCTGCGGCGTGTCTTCTTCAAACGGCACGACCCAGTCCACCGCTTCCAGCGCGCCGAGCACGATCATGCGGTTTTCCAGCGCGTTGACCGGGCGGGTTTCACCTTTCAGACGTTTGGTGGACGCATCGCTGTTCACCGCCACGATCAGGCGATCGCCCAATTTGCGGGCATTAGCCAGATAAGAAACATGGCCGGCATGCAGAATGTCGAAGATGCCGTTGGTCATCACCACTTTCTCACCGCGCTGGCGAGCCTGGGCCACGGCAGTTTTCAACTGGGCTTCGGTCATCACGCCAAAGCCGGTTTCGGCACGGCCGCGCACTGCGTTTTCCAGTTCGATTGGCGACACGGTCGAGGTCCCCAGTTTGCCCACCACCACGCCGGCGGCGGCATTGGCCAGGAAACAGGATTCTTCCAACGTATTACCGGCAGCCAGAGCCGCAGCCAGTACACCAATCACGGTATCGCCGGCACCGGTCACGTCAAACACTTCCTGCGCCAACGTTGGCAGATGCAACGGCGCAATGCCCGGTTGCAGCAGCGTCATGCCATGCTCGGAACGGGTGACCAGCAGCGCGGAAAGCTCAAAATCCGCCACCAGCTTCATGCCGCGTTCAACCAATTCTGCTTCGTCTTTGCAGTGGCCTACCACCGCCTCAAACTCGGACAGGTTTGGCGTCAGCAGCGTCGCACCGCGATAGCGCTCAAAATCGGAGCCTTTTGGATCGATGAGCACCGGCACCTTGGCGGCACGCGCCAATTGGATCATGCTCTGCACCTGGCTCAATGCACCTTTGGCGTAGTCAGACAGCACCAGCGCGCCAATATGCGGCAGCGCCTGCTGGATGCGTTCCAGCATCGGCTGCGGATCGACGTTGGAAAAACCTTCTTCGAAATCGAGACGGATCAGTTGCTGGTTACGCGACAGCACGCGCAGCTTGGTAATGGTCGGGTGCGTCGGCACCGAGACAAAATCGCAGCGCACGTTCACTTCGTTCAGCTTGGCGCTCAGCGCACGCGCCGCGTCATCGATGCCGGTCAGGCCCACCAGACGCGAGTTGGCGCCCAGCGAAGCAATGTTCATCGCCACGTTAGCCGCACCGCCCGGACGCTCTTCGGTGGTATCAACCTTGACCACCGGCACCGGCGCTTCCGGTGAAATGCGGCTGGTCGGGCCATACCAATAGCGATCCAACATGACGTCACCCACCACCAATACCCCGGCGCGGCGAAAATCAGGCAGCGTAACTTTCATCCGATAACTCCAAAAAAGTCCAAAATTTTAGTGGCGCAGATATTACCACAGACGTCCGTAATACCTGCAAAACGTATTGCGCAACCGGCCTTGTCAGCCCAGCCATTTCGCCCAACTGGCGCGTACCTGCTCACGTTCGGCGGCGAACAGCTCACTACTGACCTTGCCGGAATGCTCTTGCAACGCCAGGTGATGGATCTCATCGCGCATGGTGACGTAAGCCTGGGTCAGCGCGCGCGCTTCCTCTTCCGGCATGATGTCGTAATTGGCCATCAGTTCGAAAATGCGCACGTTATCCGACCAGCGCGTCAGACGCGGCTCGGCGCTCGCATAGCCTAAGACCAGATACTGGGCAATAAATTCGATATCGGTGATGCCGCCCTCGTCGGCTTTGATATCAAACAGGTCGCGTTGCTTGCTGCCGAGGTGACTGCGCATTTTCTCGCGCATCTCTCGCACCTCTTTCCGCAAGGTTTCAGGGTCGCGCGGTTTGCACAGGATTTCGCGACGGATAACGTCAAACTGTTGATGCAGAACCGGGTCACCGTGCACGATGCGCGCCCGCACCAGCGCCTGATGTTCCCAGGTCCAGGCCTCGTTGTGTTGATAATCGGCAAACGCCTCGACGGTGCTGACCAGCATACCGGCAGCGCCCGAAGGCCGCAGGCGAGCATCCACCTCATACAAAATACCGGACGAGGTGCGGGTGCCGAACAGATGCATCACCCGCTGCGCCAGGCGCAGATAGAACTGACGGCCATCAATGCAACGTTCGCCGTCAGTCATCACGTCCGGGGGGCAATCGAGGATAAACACCAGGTCCAGATCGGAGCTGTAGCCCAGTTCCCAACCGCCCAATTTGCCGTAGCCAATCACCGCAAAACCACGCCCTTCCCGCTCTTGCAAATGGGTTGGCTGGCCATAGCGCGCCACCATGTCGCTCCATGCCTGCTGCACCACCACGTCAATGATCGCCTCTGCCAGATAGGTGAGGTGATCGCTGACTTTCATCACCGGTAGCGCGCCGGAGATATCCCCGGCGGCGATACGCAGTTGCTGGGCCTGTTTGAACTGGCGCAACGCTTCCAGTTTTTGCTCTTCGTCGTCTTCCGGCACCCGCAGCAGGTACTGGCGCAGCTCGCTGCGGTAGGCATCCGGCGCCACCGGCTGATACAACGTCGCCGGTTCCAGCAGTTCATCCAGCAGCAGCGGGTAGCGCGACAGCTGATTGGCGACCATCGGCGAAGCGGCGCACAGGCGAATCAAATGGTTAAGCGCCGCGTGGTACTCCACCAGCAGCTCAAGATAGGTAGTGCGGGTCACAATGCTCAGCAGCAATTGCGTCAAACGCAGCAGCGCGGTCGGCGCATCCCGACGCGGGCACACCTCGGCCAACAAGCGTGGCATCAGTTGATCGAGCACGTCACGCCCGCGTGGGCCAATGGTGCGTTTGTCTACGTCGTGGCGGAATTCGGCAATGATACGCAGCACCTGCCTGCGCGCGTCTTCATCCAAATGCGGGGTCAGCGGCGCCAGTTCGTTCTCTTCAAGCGCATCCTGCCACAGACTGTGATAGTGCTGATAATCAGGATCTTCGCCCACATCGGGGCTATCATCGCCAATCAGGTCGTTAAATACCGCCCTTACTGCCTGCATGTGGGTTTCCAGCGCCGCCAGCAGCGCCGGCCAGTCGCTGAACCCCATGCCCCAGGCCAGACGCGCCTGATCGAGCTCATCCTGCGGCAGCGTTTGGGTCTGTTGATCGGCAATCGCCTGCAGCAGGTTTTCCAGCCGGCGCAGGAACAGATAGCTGGTGCTCAGCGCCTGGGCCTGTTGCGGCTCCAACAGCCCCAGTTCACCCACCGCTTGCAAGGTCGGCAGCAGCGAACGCCCTTGCAGCATCGGCTCGCGCCCGCCGCGGATCAGTTGGAACACCTGGGTGATAAATTCAATTTCGCGAATGCCGCCGGCGCCCAGTTTGATGTTGTCTTTCAAGCCGCGTCGCCGCACTTCACGTGCGATCATGCCTTTCATGTTGCGCAGCGACTGGATCACGCTGAAATCGATGTAACGGCGGAACACGAACGGCCGCAGGGTTTTGCGCAGTTCCTGGCTGTAAGCGTCTTCAGATCCGCCCATCAGCCGCGCCTTTACCATGGCGTAACGCTCCCAGTCACGGCCCTGCTCCTGATAATAATCTTCCAGCGCGGCAAAACTCATCACCAGCGGACCGCTGTCGCCGAAAGGCCGCAGCCGCATGTCCACGCGATAGACAAAGCCGTCAATGGTTTGCTGATCCAGCGCTTTGATCAGCCGCTGCCCCAGACGGGTGAAGAACTGGGCGTTATCCAGCTCGCGCCGCCCGCCCTGGGTCTGGCCGTTTTCCGGGTAGGCGAAGATCAGATCGATATCGGACGAGAAGTTCAGCTCACCGCCGCCCAATTTCCCCATGCCGAGGATCAGCAGCGGCTGCGGAACGCCCTGCGCGTTGCAAGGCGTACCCCACTCGCGGCAACAGGTTTGGTACAGCCAGTCGCGGGCGCTGACGATCAGCGTTTCCGCCAACCGGCTCAGTTGCAACAGCGTTTCTTCCGTGCTGCACAGGTTCAGCGCCTGCGCCCAGGCGATCCTCACCAGCGTCTCGCGGCGGAACAGGCGCAACACACGCATCAGTTGCGTTTCGTCACGCACCTCTTCCAGGGAGTCCTGCAACCAGGCGGCATAATGTTGCCATTCGTCCGCCACCGGTGGTTGCTTGCGTAGCGTCTCCAGCCATGCAGGCTGGTTGAGCAACATGTCGCTGACAAAGTCACTTGACGCTAAAACCCACTGTTCCTGACTACTGAGCGTACAATCGGCGCCCTGAGCTTCCTGAAAACGCTGCACGATGTTCTGTGCCTGAACCTGTAACGCGCACGAGAGTGGCAACATAGTGAATGATCCGTCCTGCGGCCTGCACCTCGCAGGCCGGCTTGATTAGCGGAGCGCGCCGTTTAACCAGAATGGCGCATGCGATAAGGCCTGTTTGCGAGTAGCTTCGTACCAGCCCTGACGCCGTTCAGCCACCGCCAGCTGCAGCTCGCGCCAGCTTTCGATGTACGGGCCGGTTTCGTCGTCCGGATACGCGCCCGACAGCAGAATAAATGCCGAGACCTGGCGCGTCAGACGCGGCAGCTGTTCTTCATACTCGTCGTCATTGAGCGTGCGGGTGAAGGCTTCCTTCAGCTCGGCGGCGCTGCGCCCAAGCATAATGTCGCTGAAACGTTTGAAAGAGCCGTCCAGCTTGGTCTGGGCTTTGGCGTCGATAAACGGCCGCCAGGCGCCGGTCACCAGCCATGATGTGAGCGCCAACTTACATTGCAGGTATTCTGCGCTGTAGCACAGCACCTGCGGTTTGGTGGTTTTATCAACCAGCAGCGGCTCCAGCGCAGTCAGCCGGGCGCGCAGATCGGCACTGGCCTTGCGCGGCACCAGGCCGCCGAAGACCACCAGCGCCTGACGAATCAGAGCAATCGCTTCCATTACCGAACGGCGAGCCTGACCATCGCCGCGCAGCCACAGTTCTTCGTGATACTGCCAATGGCTCAGCCCCAGTTCAAAGCTGGCAACCATCCCCTGTTCAACGCTGGATTTGGCTGCCGGCTTCAATACCGCCAGCGGGTGGCGCTCGCGCGAGGGGTTCCCCTGCGCCAAATGATAACCGCGCGCCGCCTTGCTCAGGCTGCCCTGACGCAGGCCGCCGTGTTCTGCCAGCACGTTCGCCAACGCCAGCAAATCGGCGGTGTTGCCTTCTTTAAGCTCCAGTTCGATCTCGCACAGCGCTTCGTTCAGTTCACCCGCACTCACCTCGCCCTGGTCCAGACCAACCTCAATCTCGCTCTTACCGTAAGTGACCACCCACTTCTCACGCACGAAATCGGTGCGGAACAGCGGTTGCAATTGCTGCTGCAGCGCCTGGATGTCGCAGCCCTGCGGCCAGATATCCGCCGGGAACAAATCCAGCGCCAGCTCGGGCTTGGCGATCGCCACGTTGTATTCCGGACGCTGATGCAAACCCGCCACCACCTTGCCGGCGGTTTTGATGGTCATTTCGTAACTGTCGTCAAAACCGCGAATGCGCAGCCCCATATCATGGTTGCGCAAAAAATTGTCGGCGGTTTCGAAGTAAATATTGGTCAGCTTTTGCGGCGCCGAATGCTGATGCGGCCAGGCGGCCAGTTGCTGCGGCAAAGCGGCGACGGCATCCGGGGTAGCAATAAATTTCAATTCTATTTCAACGGTCATAAGTCTTTTACACCAATAAGTTACGCATTCGCGTCAGCCTTCACGGCGGCGAGCTCTGCCTGCCGCGCTCTGCCCGATGACGCACAGTTGCCATTATCTTACCGCGATTCCCGGCGCCTTAACCCTGCTAACTGCAGAAAAAACCTGTTACGTTATAAAACGCTGCGCAACTCACAGAATCTGCCACAGTAAGATAGTTCTCATTCCGGTTTTTGCGTTGCGTCGTCAGACTGAACGCTCTACTATCGTTCCATAAATTCACACAGAAACGATGAACTAATGCAGAAATTACGCCTAATTTGCCTTGCCGTGCTGAGCTTCAGCATCACTTGGGGCGCACATGCCGAAGACAAGCGCTATATCTCCGATGAATTGAGTACTTACGTCCACAGCGGCCCGGGTAATCAGTACCGTATCGTCGGTACTCTGAACGCCGGTGAAGAAGTCACCCTGTTGAGCGTAAATGACAGCACCAATTATGGCCAAATCCGCGATCCGAAAGGCCGCAATATCTGGATCCCGCTCGATCAGCTCAGCGAAACGCCAAGCCTGCGCACTCGCGTTCCCGCACTGGAACAGCAAGTGAAAACCTTGACCGACAAGCTGGCCAATATCGACAACAGCTGGAACCAGCGCACGGCGGAAATGCAGCAAAAAGTGGCTGCAAGCGACGGCACCATCAGCGGCCTGCAGCAGGAAAATCAAGATCTGAAAAATCAGCTGGTCGTAGCCCAGAAGAAGGTTAACGCGGTTAACCTGCAGCTCGACGACAAACAGCGCACCATTATCCTGCAGTGGTTCATGTACGGCGGCGGCGTAGCCGGCGTTGGCCTGCTGCTTGGCCTGCTGTTGCCGCACCTGATCCCGCGTCGCAAGAACAGCAATCGCTGGATGAACTGATTTCAGTATCGTCCAGTTTGAGATTGGCGCCTGCGGGCGCTTTTTTATTGGCTTCGGCACGGCCCGGCTAATTGAGGTAATCTGGTCGACAGAGTCCCAGAATCATGCAGGAGCATAATAGTGAAGATCTACCTGGTCGGCGGCGCCGTCCGCGACAGTTTGCTTGAGATACCGGTTTTCGACCGCGACTGGGTGGTGGTAGGCGCTGCGCCTGCAGAACTGCTGGCGCAAGGGTATCAACAGGTCGGTAAAGACTTCCCGGTGTTTCTCAACCCTGAGACCCATGAAGAATATGCGCTGGCGCGCACCGAGCGTAAATCCGGTCAGGGGTATACCGGTTTTACCTGCTACGCCGCGCCGGACGTGACGCTGGAAGAGGATTTGCAGCGCAGAGATTTGACCATCAACGCCATCGCTCGCGGCAGCGACGGTGAGCTGATCGACCCTTTCCACGGCGTGGCCGATTTGCAAGCGCGCGTGCTGCGCCACGTTTCCGATGCCTTCGGTGAAGATCCGCTGCGCGTGCTGCGCGTGGCCCGTTTTGCCGCCCGCTTTGCTCATCTGGGCTTTACCGTTGCCCCGGAAACCGCTGAGCTGATGCGCCAAATGACCCACAGCGGTGAGTTGACGGCCCTGACCGCCGAACGGGTATGGAAAGAAACCGAAAAAGCGCTGCAAAGCCAGAGCCCGCAAGTATATTTCCAGGTCCTGCGCGACTGCGATGCGCTGGCAGTGCTATTCCCCGAGATCGACGCCCTGTTCGGCGTGCCGGCCCCGGCCAAATGGCACCCGGAGATCGACACCGGCATTCACACCCTGATGACGCTGGCTATCGCCGCCCGGCTCAGCCCCGAAGTCAACGTACGCTTCGCGGCACTGTGTCACGATCTCGGTAAGGGGCTGACGCCGCAAGAACTCTGGCCGCATCATCACGGTCACGGCCTGACCGGCGTTAAGCTGGTCGAAGAACTATGCCAACGTTTACGGGTGCCCAACCCGGTGCGCGATTTGGCCAAACTGGTGGCCGAATACCATGATCTGATTCATACCGTCAACAAGCTGCGCCCGGAGACCCTGCTGAAGCTTTTCGATGCGATAGACGTCTGGCGTAAACCGCAGAGGCTGGAACAGATGATCCTGACCAGTGAGGCGGACGCACGCGGCCGTACCGGGTTTGAAAACAATCCCTATCCGCAGGGCGACTATTTGCGCCAGGCTTTCCAGGTGGCAAATGCCGTCTCGGTAAAAGAGGTCGTGGCCAGCGGCCTGCAGGGGCTGGCGATCCGCGATGAGCTAAAACGCCGCCGCCAGCAAGTGCTGGCCGACTGGAAACTCACCCAGGATATCCCTCTCGATCAGGCATAAAAAAACCCCGCGGTGCGGGGTTTTTTATTGGCGCGGTCGCTTACATGAAGACCATGTAAACCACGGCGGCAACGATAAAGCGGTAAATAGCGAACGGTACAAACGAGATGCGTTTGATCAGCGACAGGAAGGTTTTGATCGCAATCAGTGCCACCACGAAAGCGGTCGCAAAACCGACGGCGAACATCGGCAGATCGCCCATCGTCAGGAAGTGCAGGCTCTTGTACAGATCCAGGCCGCTGGCGCCAATCATCATCGGCACCGCCAAAATAAAGGAGAACTCAGAAGCCGCATAACGGTTCACACCCACCAGCATGCCGCCGGCAATGGTGGAGCCTGAACGGGAGAAGCCCGGCCACAGCGCCAGACACTGGAAACAGCCAATCATAAACGCCTGACGGTAGGTGATGTCGTCCAGCCCTTCCGCACTCGGTTTTTTCGGCTTCAGCCATTCCGCCGCCAGCAGCAGCAAACCGCCGACCACCAGCGCATACATCACGTTTTTTGGCTCAAACAGCGATTTAATGACATCGTGGAACACCAACCCCAGAACCACCGCAGGAATCATCGCCAACAGGATATGGCCCAGCTTTAGCCGCCCAGCGGTCTTACCTTCGTGCTCCACCGGCTTGCCGCCAAAGTGAATGCCGATCAGGCCGAACAGACGGCGCCAGAACATCACCACCACCGCCAGAATCGACCCCAGTTGAATAATGACTTCAAAGGTTTTGGCCTTGTCGCCGGTAAAGCCCAGCCACTCGCCCACAATAATCATGTGCCCGGTAGAAGATACCGGCAAAAATTCAGTTAACCCTTCGACCACCCCAAGAACAAACGCGATAAACAGTGAATGCATGTCCGCCATGTGTTTCGCTCACCCTATAAATTTGCGACTACCAACATAAAAAAGCGGCAGTGTTCAATACATTGCCGCTAAAACAATTCTCAGGTTCAGACCAGGTTAACGGTCTTTAGTTGCACGCACATGACAGGAAGTCACACCGGCCGGGTGCCGCGCTCAATAATGACCCCAACCCGGCTGGCGTGTGCAACTGCGCCCGGTTTGCTGACCTTAATACGGACCCATGGGGAATTGAAGCGCTGGAGTAAAATTTCAGATATTTCCTCTGCCACCCGCTCCACCAACGCAAAACGATTCGGTTCCACGTGCTGGATGATGGCTTCGCTGATATCGGCATAGCTCAGACAGTCGTTTACGTCGTCGCTGGCAGCGGCCTGGCGGTTGTCCCAGCCCATTTCGATATCGAACACCAGCTTCTGGCGAATGTTTTGTTCCCAATCATAAACGCCAATGGTAGTAATAACGGTAAGCTCTTCAATAAATACGATATCCATCACGTCATTCTCTGTTTTTGGCCTTGCCGGATACCACTTCCAGCGGAATATGCGTATTATCCATAGATGTTGCGAGTAAAACGACCATTATTAAACGGAACCGCGTTATGAGTGCTACCGCGCTTGGCATGATTATCTTCGCGTATCTGTGTGGCTCAGTTTCCAGTGCGATCCTGGTTTGTCGGATCGCCAGGCTGCCCGATCCGCGTGAACATGGCTCAGGGAATCCAGGGGCCACCAACGTCCTGCGCATCGGCGGTCGCCTGGCGGCGGCAGCGGTGCTGGTGTTCGATATTCTCAAGGGGATGCTGCCGGTTTGGTTGGCGTACAAGCTTGAAATACCGCCGCTGTATCTGGGCCTGACGGCGATTGCCGCCTGCCTGGGGCATATTTATCCGGTGTTCTTCCATTTCCGCGGCGGTAAAGGCGTGGCGACGGCCTTTGGTGCCATAGCGCCGATAGGCTGGGATCTTACCGGCCTGATGACCGGCACCTGGCTGCTGACCGTGCTGCTCAGCGGTTATTCCTCACTGGGCGCGATTGTCAGCGCCTTGATTGCCCCTTTTTACGTTTGGTGGTTCAAACCGCAGTTCACCTTCCCGGTGGCGATGCTGTCTTGCCTGATTTTGATGCGGCACCATGACAATATCCAGCGCCTGTGGCGTGGGCAGGAAGGGAAAATCTGGGGCAAGTTCCGCAAGAAAAAAGCGGATGCGGCGGAGCCGGAAGAAAAGAAAGAATCGTGAAGTAAAAGGCCGGAAATTTCCGGCCTTTTCTTTTATCTGTTATCTGTGGAATGCGCGAGCAGGGGGCGAGACAAGGCGCCAGAAAGTGAGTGGGCGGAACATACTCGAGTATGTGAGCATCACGAACGACCGCAGCAACGCAGTCGCAGTCCCGCACAGCCATTCCGCTTACACGGCGGGCAATTCTGCCAACGGCCAGCGCGGGCGCACCGAAACGCTCAGTTCCGGGTTGGCGCCGCTTTTCAATCGCACCAAACCCGCATAGGCGATCATCGCACCGTTATCGGTACAGAATTCCGGACGGGCATAGAACACCTCACCGCCGCGTTTATGCATCATTTCCGCCATTTTGGTGCGCAGAGTACGGTTGGCGCTGACGCCGCCGGCCATCACCAGGCGTTTAAAACCGGTCTGCTCCAGCGCACGTTTGCATTTGATCGCCAACGTATCCACCACCGCATCCTCAAACGCGCGAGCGATGTCCGCTCGTGTCTGGTCATCATTACCGTTGGAACGAATGGTGTTGGCGGCAAAGGTCTTCAGCCCGGAGAAGCTGAAATCCAGCCCCGGACGATCGGTCATCGGACGCGGGAAGGTGAAGCGGCCCGCAATGCCCTGTTGCGCCATCTTCGACAGCATTGGCCCGCCGGGGTAATCCAGCCCAAGCAGCTTGGCGGTTTTATCGAAGGCTTCACCGGCCGCATCGTCTATCGACTCGCCCAGCAGTTCATACTGCCCAATGCCGGTCACGCTGATCAATTGCGTGTGGCCGCCGGAAACCAGCAGCGCGACAAACGGGAATGCGGGCGGATTGTCTTCCAGCATCGGCGCCAACAGGTGACCTTCCATATGGTGCACCGGCACCGCCGGCACGTTCCAGGCAAACGCCAGCGCGCGACCAATGGTGGCGCCGACCAGCAACGCGCCCACCAGGCCAGGCCCGGCAGTATAGGCGACGCCATCGATATCGGCGGCGGTCAGGTTCGCTTCCTTCAAGGCCGCCTGAATCAACGGCACGGTTTTACGCACGTGATCGCGGGAGGCCAGCTCCGGCACCACACCGCCGTAATCGGCATGCAGCTTTACCTGGCTGTACAACTGATTCGCTAATAAACCGGTTTGATCGTCATACACTGCAATTCCGGTTTCATCGCAGGAGGTTTCTATACCCAGTACTCGCATTACCCTTTCCCATCATTCACGTGCGGCCTGCAGTTTACCACAATCATGCCTATTTACCGCCAGCAGGGTACATCTTGTCGCTGGCCGGAAGCTATGTTGATGATTCCAGCCATAAATGCCGGTTTGATTAAAAACGAGCATTTTTTTCTGATTAGACTATAATCAGCGCCCGATGCAAAATTGCGCACGTTTTACCAGGGCGGCGCAGGTTTCAATTTGCTGTGGTGCTTTACAAAGCAGCATCCGTTGAAGTAAAATTCCGCACCATTTTGAAAAGGCTGGCGCTTGGCCAGCAGCAAACCGAATTTTATTGAGGTGAGAGGCACATGCCGGTAATTAAAGTACGTGAAAACGAGCCATTTGACGTTGCTCTGCGTCGTTTCAAACGCTCTTGCGAGAAAGCAGGCGTTTTAGCTGAAGTTCGTCGTCGTGAGTTCTATGAAAAACCGACTACCGAACGTAAACGCGCTAAAGCTTCTGCTGTGAAACGTCACGCGAAGAAACTGGCTCGCGAAAACGCACGCCGCACTCGTCTGTATTAATTCTTCGGGGGTAACCCCGCCGCGTGAATTTCTGATTTTAAAAATCGCGCAGACCGTGTAGTTGCATACGAAGGCCGTGCTTTCCGAAAGGAATGCGCGGCTTGTTCTCGTTTATAGGCTAGTAAAGTAAGGGCTTATGGCTGGACGAATTCCGCGTGTATTTATCAATGACTTGCTGGCTCGCACCGACATCGTCGATCTGATCGACGCGCGTGTAAAGCTCAAGAAGCAAGGCAAGAACTATCACGCGTGCTGTCCGTTCCACCACGAAAAAACGCCTTCATTTACCGTTAATGGCGAAAAGCAGTTTTACCACTGCTTTGGTTGTGGTGCGCACGGTAACGCCGTCGACTTTCTGATGAATTACGACAGGCTAGAGTTTGTCGAAACCATCGAAGAGTTGGCGACCATGCACGGGCTGGAAGTGCCTTACGAGGCAGGAACCGGGCCGACCCAGATCGAACGTCATCAGCGTCAAAGCCTGTATCAACTGATGGAACAGCTCAGTACGTTCTATCAACAGTCACTGCATCAGCCTTCCGGCACGCCGGCGCGTAATTATCTGCAACAGCGCGGGCTCAGTGACGACGTTATCCGCCATTTTGCCATCGGCTTTGCACCCGCCGGTTGGGATAACGCATTGAAACGTTTTGGTCGTGACGCCGACTCGCGTCTCGCATTGAACGATGCCGGCATGCTGGTGACTAACGATCAAGGCCGCTCGTACGATCGTTTCCGTGAGCGCGTGATGTTCCCTATTCGCGATAAACGCGGGCGAGTGATCGCCTTTGGCGGACGCGTATTGGGTGACGGCATGCCGAAATACCTGAACTCGCCGGAAACCGACGTATTCCACAAGGGTCGTCAGCTGTACGGCCTGTATGAAGCGCAGCAGAACCACCCTACCCCGCAGCGTTTGCTGGTAGTGGAAGGCTATATGGACGTGGTAGCGCTGGCGCAATACGGCATCGATTATGCCGTCGCCTCGCTCGGAACCTCAACGACGGCTGAACATATTCAGCTGCTGTTCCGCGCTACCGATAACGTTGTCTGCTGCTATGACGGTGACAGAGCCGGTCGCGAAGCGGCCTGGCGTGCACTGGAAACCGCGCTGCCCTATCTGAACGACGGGCGCCAACTGCGGTTTATGTTTTTGCCCGACGGCGAAGACCCGGACACATTGGTCCGAAAAGAAGGCAAAGATGCCTTCGAGCAGCGAATGGAGCTGGCGCAGCCGCTTTCCACTTTCCTGTTCGAAACGCTGATGCCACAGGTGGATTTGAGCAGCCCGGACGGCCGCGCCAAGCTGAGTACGCTGGCACTGCCACTGATTACCCAAGTGCCGGGCGAAACGTTGCGTTTGTACCTGCGCCAACAGCTCGGCAGCAAGCTTGGCCTGCTCGATGACAGCCAGTTGGACAAGCTGATGCCCAAACAGGCTGAAAATGCGAATACTTATCAGGCGCCCCAGCTAAAACGCACAACCATGCGTATACTGATAGGGTTACTGGTACAAAATCCGCAACTGGCTACACTTATCCCTTCACTCGAGGGATTGGAGCAGACCAAACAGGCGGGTTTACCGCTATTTGTCGAGCTGGTGCAGACCTGCCTGGCCCAGCCGGGGCTGACGACCGGCCAATTGTTGGAGCAGTATCGCGACAACAAATTGAGCCAGCAGCTTGAAACCCTGGCGACATGGAACCATATGATCGTTGAGGACAGGGTCGAGCAGACATTTTTGGATACCTTGGCCAGCCTGTACGACTCCGTACTGGAGCAGCGGCTGGAGACATTGATCGCGCAGGCCAGAACGCATGGCCTGAGCCCGGAAGAACGTGAAGAAGTCCGTTCTCTCAATCAGGTTTTAGCGAAGAAAAACTGAATACCAAACGGCTTAAGTGCCGATAAATGCGAGGGCAGAGCCCTGCAATATGCCGCCACAGTGGGCCGCGGCAACAACAAAAACGCCCCAAATGCTATTGTTGGCGGTTTCGCCGACCGACACCAACCTAAATACTCTGAAGTGTGGATACCGTCTTATGGAGCAAAACCCGCAGTCACAGCTTAAACTTCTTGTCCAACGTGGTAAGGAGCAAGGCTATCTGACCTATGCTGAGGTCAATGACCATCTGCCGGAAGATATCGTCGACTCCGATCAGATCGAAGACATCATCCAGATGATTAACGACATGGGCATCCAGGTGATGGAAGAAGCCCCGGACGCCGATGACCTGTTGCTGGCTGAAAACTCAAACAGCACAGACGAAGATGCGGAAGAAGCTGCCGCTCAAGTCCTGTCCAGCGTTGAATCTGAAATTGGCCGTACCACCGACCCGGTGCGCATGTACATGCGCGAAATGGGTACCGTTGAACTGCTGACGCGCGAAGGCGAAATCGACATCGCCAAACGTATCGAAGACGGGATCAACCAGGTTCAGTGCTCGGTTGCCGAATACCCGGAAGCCATTACCTACCTGCTGGAGCAGTACGATCGCGTTGAAGCCGGCGAAGCTCGCCTGTCCGACCTGATCACCGGTTTCGTCGATCCTAATGCGGAAGAGGACATCGCCCCAACCGCAACGCACGTCGGTTCTGAGCTGTCGACCGAAGAGCAGAACGACGACGAAGAAGACGAAGAAGACGACGACGACGCTGAAGACGACAACAGCATCGATCCGGAACTGGCGCGTCAGAAATTCACCGACCTGCGCGATCAGTATGAAGCGACCCGTCTGGTCATCAAAAAGAACGGCCGTAGCCACGCCAGCGCAGCAGAAGAAATACTGAAGCTGTCTGAGGTGTTCAAGCAGTTCCGCCTGGTGCCAAAACAGTTCGACTTCCTGGTCAACAGCATGCGCATCATGATGGACCGCGTTCGTACTCAGGAACGTATCATCATGAAGCTGTGCGTTGAACAGTGCAAAATGCCGAAGAAAAACTTCGTCACTTTGTTCGCCGGCAACGAAACCAGCGATTCCTGGTTCGAAGCGGCGCTGGCGATGGCCAAGCCATGGTCAGAGAAGCTGAAAGACGTGACGGATGACGTACAGCGCAGCCTGCAGAAACTGCGTCAGATCGAAGAAGAGACCGGCCTGACCATCGAGCAAGTGAAGGACATCAACCGTCGCATGTCTATCGGCGAAGCGAAAGCGCGCCGTGCGAAGAAAGAAATGGTTGAAGCCAACTTGCGTCTGGTTATTTCTATCGCCAAGAAATACACCAACCGCGGTCTGCAGTTCCTGGATCTGATCCAGGAAGGCAACATCGGTTTGATGAAAGCGGTAGACAAGTTCGAATACCGCCGTGGTTATAAGTTCTCAACTTACGCCACCTGGTGGATCCGTCAGGCCATCACCCGTTCTATCGCCGACCAGGCGCGTACCATCCGTATTCCGGTGCACATGATTGAGACCATCAACAAGCTCAACCGTATTTCGCGCCAGATGCTGCAAGAGATGGGCCGCGAACCGACGCCGGAAGAGCTGGCTGAACGCATGCTGATGCCGGAAGACAAAATCCGCAAAGTGCTGAAGATCGCCAAAGAGCCGATCTCCATGGAAACGCCGATCGGTGATGATGAAGATTCACATCTGGGCGATTTCATCGAGGATACCACCCTCGAGCTGCCGCTGGATTCTGCCACCTCGGAAAGCCTGCGCTCTGCAACGCACGACGTATTGGCCGGCCTGACCGCCCGTGAAGCGAAAGTGCTGCGCATGCGTTTCGGCATCGATATGAACACTGACCACACGCTGGAAGAAGTGGGCAAACAGTTCGACGTTACCCGTGAGCGTATTCGTCAGATCGAAGCCAAAGCCCTGCGTAAACTGCGTCACCCAAGCCGTTCCGAAGTGCTGCGCAGCTTCCTGGACGACTAAGGCTAGCGGTTAGCTGCAAACAAAAAACCCCGGCATGCCGGGGTTTTTTATTGCCTGAAATCCTGGAGAGTCACTCCAGCGCCAGGAACAGCTCGCGGTAGCTCTCGGTAAGCTGCTCCAGCGTGGCGCGGTTCAGCCCGCTGGGATTAGGCAATACCCACACCTGGGTTTTACCGATCGTCATCTCCTGCCGCCCCCAGGGCACATTTGTCACCCCGAAGGCGCTGCTGAACGCCTGCTTGCCCAGAACCGCCAATGCACGCGGCTGGAATTGCAGAATTTTGTCTTTTAGCGCCTCACCGCCGCTGCGCAACTCTTCACGCGTCACTTCGCTGGCCGCAACCGTCGGACGCGCCACCAAGGCGGTGATGCCGCAGCCGGTATCCTGCAATTGCTGCCACTGTTCCGGCGCCAGTTGACGCTGAGTGAAACCGGCCTGATGCAGCACCTTCCAGAAACGGTTGCTGCCGTTGGCAAAGGGATAGCCCTGATGAGCCGATGAAAGGCCGGGATTGATGCCGCAAAACACCACCCGCAAGTTTGGCGCCAAAAGATTCATGAGTCTGTTAGGTCCGATAAAAGGGATTTACACCGGTTATCGCAAAATCCGCCAGCAATTACAACAGACTACAACTGCGCATAAAAGCAACATACAGATGGTTAACTGTAGACCTGCGCCGAAGGATTACCGTATAATCTCGCCGCCTGGCCCCTTAGCTCAGTTGGTTAGAGCACGCGACTCATAATCGCTTGGTCACTGGTTCAAGTCCAGTAGGGGCCACCAAATTCTCGCTGATATAACAGCGCATCAAACCACCTCTCTGCAGGTGGTTTTTTGTTTCCGCTCACTCAACGCTGCCAAAGCGAATCTCGCCCCTCCTGATGCACATCGCAACGCCGTAGCCCGATGTCACGCAACTGACAACAACTCATCGAGCGCAAAGACTTTCTGCGACCATACGCAAAAAAACCACGGCGGCAATGCCGGCATAATTTGCGCCATAAGCCTTCGCGGTCGGCGGGTAAATCCAGTGTTTTTTCCATCACGTCACCCCAATTACACGCAAAGTAATAGGGTGACTCAGGTCACAAACACAAGACAGATTCAACGACTAACAATCAAAACCACACAGAAAGGCGTTCTGTAATTCTGTATGGTTAAAACAGTGGGTTTGTGTACCGGTTGCCGTTTTGCTGCGCGCCGACATCATCAGGCTGCGCCGTTCTGCCGCCGATGAGCGACCTGCTCCGCACGCCGCAGGATCTCCTGCAAATCGTCCTCGTCGATGTCAAACAGCTCGCCCTGCATCAGCACTTCATGCAGATCCGCCCGGGTAATAGATACCGCATCAATCGGCAGGCCGGTGGGCTTGGCCTCGGCCGGTGCCAGTTGGTGCGGGTAGCGGCGCCCGGCCAGGTTATTGAAGATAATCGCCAGTACCGCCAACAACACCGAATTAAGCAGCACCGGGTACAGCACAAAACTGTAACCCAGTTGGTGAATGCCCGGCCCGCCGAGGATCGCGGTCAGCGCCACCGCGCCGCCGGGCGGATGCAGGCAACGCAGTTTGAACATCAATCCAATGGCCACGGCGGCCGCCACGCCGCAAGCCAGCCCGGGATCGGCAATCAGCAGGCTGGTGCTGACCCCCACCAGCGCAGCCGACATATTGCCGCCCACGATCGACCAGGGTTGCGCCAACGGGCTGTTAGGTACGCCAAACAGCAAAACGGCGGAGGCTCCCATCGGCGCGATAAACCACAGGTTCACCTCCCCCAACACAAAATGGCTGATCCAGCCGGTAATCATCAACCCCAACCCGGCGCCGATGCTGGAAAGCAAAATCTCTTTTTTGCCCATGGCCAACGGATGCGGCCACAGGCGCGCGCAGCCGATCTTGAGTCTTGTTACTAACGGGTTCTTCATGTTACTTCGCACTGCCAAATTCAACGTAATAGCAACAAATATATCACACCATGCCTGGCGGAATAACCGCTGCCCCGCCAGCATTCGGCAACAACTTTCCGCTAACAGATTGATCTTTCGCCACCCCTCGGCAATGATCAAGGTTCTCTCCCCTTCGCCTTGAGGAAAAGCCGATGTCTCAACCGATTACCGAGCTCTATACCGACAGCCAATTTTTCAGCCCTTATGCCATGTCTGCATTTATTGTGCTGACGGAGAAAAGCATTCCCTTCAACGTGAAACCGGTCGATTTGGCACAGGAAGAAAATAAAGGCGCTGCCTATGCAGCACTGTCGTTAACCCGTCGGGTACCTACGTTGGTGATCGGTGAGTTCCAGCTGTCCGAGTCCTCGGCAATTGCCGAATATCTGGAGGATATTCATCCGGCGCATGCGGTCTACCCGCGCGACGTCAAGCTGCGGGCCAAAGCGCGTGAAATACAAGCCTGGCTGCGCAGCGATCTGTTGCCCATTCGCGTAGAACGGCCAACCGAGGCGGTGTTCGGCAACGAAAAATTCCCACCGCTGTCCGCTGCCGCAGAGGCCGCCGCCAACACACTGATCGCCGCAGTCGAAAAATTGCTGGGCCACGGCCAGGATAATTTGTTCAGGGAGTGGTGCATTGCCGATACCGATCTGGCGTTGATGCTGAACCGGTTGGTGATGCACGGGGATGAAGTGCCGGAGAACCTTCGCCACTACGCGCAAAAACAGTGGCAACGCCCTTCGGTGCAGGCCTGGCTGGCGCTGCCGGAGAAAACGCGCGGCTGAAAAAAATCGGCGGCCACGACGCCGCCGTTCTCAACTGAGAAACAACATCACTTATTGAGGGAAGGCAGTCACCATCCAGAGGGCAGATAGCCTAACAACGAGGCAATGGCGTATACCGCACTGGCCAGATACAGCAGCACGATGCTGATCTGCAACAGCGGGTGGGTGATCCAGTTGCACTGCCAGCGCGGCGTTTGATCACCGTGCTTGCGCGCCCCTCGCAGGATCAACATCGGCATAATCGACAGGATCACCCCGCTGAACACCCCGGCGAAATACAGCGCGTTAACGAACGACACCAGGCCGCTGTATGCCAGCGCGAACGGGGGTAGCACCACCAGCAACAGCACGCCGAATCGGCGCAGCGGTTGCTCGTCATTGCCCAGTCTGAACTGGTCGAAAATATTGGTCAGGAAGCTGCCGCCCAGCCCCCAGTAAGAAGTCAGCATCGCGCACAGCGCAAAGATATTGGCGGAGAAGAACGCCCACTGCCCGAGAGCCTGCCCCCAGGAAATGGTCGCCACGTCGGAGATATTATTCAGCCCGCTGAGGGCAATCACCGACATCGGCACCGCCGCCAGCAACACGAAGGTTACCGCCATGCCGACCATAATCGCCTTCGGCAGTTGCTCCGGCTTATCCGAGAAGCCACGTGCCATTTCCGGCACTATGTATTGCGCCGAGAAGCAGAACACCACCACGTTGAATACCGGCACCATAAAGCGCCAGTCGCCGTCCAGCAGATTGCGCATCTGGGTGGTGTCTTTCAGCAGTGTGGCCGCCACCAGCGCGCTCAGCATCACCACCATGCCGATGCTGATAAATTTCTCGCCGCGGCCAATCGCCTTCAGCCCCAGGTACAACACCCCCGCTGCGGGCACGAAAAACAGCAGGCTGCCGATGGCCGGGGAGATACCGAACAGCGATTGCAGCAGTTTGCCGCTGCCGGTCATATATGCGGTCAATGCGCCGACGCTGTTCACACATACCGAAGCAAACATCAGCCAGGCGCCAATGCCGCCGACGTAGCGTTTTGCCAGCCCGCTTAATTGCAGGTGCGCGCGGGTGCGCAGGGTAGATTCGGCGACGTACAGCATGGTGATGGTGGTCAGGCTCCCCACCAGCACCAGCCAGAACAGCAGCGGTAAAAAACCGGCTTTGCTGGAGGCATAAGCGATGGATAATACGCCGGCGCCGATATTGGTGCCGACAATCATCGCCACCCCTTCGAGGAAACTCAGTGATTTGGCGGGTGCAGACGTTCGCACCCCGGCGGCAAGCGCCGGAGAAATAGAGATGTTTTCAGAAGACATGCAGCATCCTTTGTTGCCCGGCGGCTCCGGCCACCGGGACAGGTTAATTTCCCGGTGGTTAACAGCTCACATCGATACACAGGTATTTCAGCTCCAGATATTCTTCAATGCCGTAACGCGATCCTTCACGTCCGAGTCCTGACTGCTTCACACCGCCAAACGGCGCGACTTCATTGGAGATCAGCCCGGTGTTGATGCCGACCATGCCGTATTCCAGCGCTTCCGGCACTCGCCACTGGCGCGAGGCACTCTGCGTAAACAGATAAGCAGCCAGACCGAATTCGGTGTCGTTGGCCATGGCGATCGCTTCCGCTTCATCATGGAAACGGAACAGCGGCGCCACCGGGCCAAAGGTTTCTTCCCGGGCGAAGCGCATTTTTTGCGTCACGCCGGTCACCACCGTCGGTTGGAAGAAGGTTCGGCCCAGCTCGTGCGGCTGCCCGCCGATAGCAATCTGCGCACCTTTGATCAAGGCATCGTCGATGTGGCTCTGCACTTTATCCACCGCGTCCTGGTCGATCAGCGGCCCCTGGGTGGTGCCTTCATGGCTGCCGTCACCGACCTTCAGTTGCTCAACCGCCGCCACCAACTTGTCCACCAAACGATCGTAGATGCCGTCCTGCACGTAGATGCGGTTGGCACAGACGCAGGTCTGGCCGCTGTTACGGAACTTGGAGGCCATAATGCCCGCCACCGCCGCGTCCAGATTGGCATCGTCGAAAACGATCACCGGCGCGTTGCCCCCCAGCTCCAGCGACAACTTTTTAATCGTCGGTGCGCACTGCGCCATCAGAATGCGGCCGACCTCGGTCGAACCGGTAAAGCTCAGTTTGCGCACCACCGGGCTGTCGCACAGCACCTTGCCCACCTGCGCCGCGTCGCCGGTCACCACCTGCAACACGCCTGGCGGAATGCCGGCATCCTGCGCCAGCTTCGCCAACGCCAACGCGGTTAGCGGCGTCTGTTCGGCCGGTTTGACGATCATCGCGCAGCCCGCAGCCAACGCCGGCGCAACCTTGCGGGTGATCATCGCCGCCGGGAAGTTCCACGGCGTGATCGCCGCGCAAACGCCGATCGGCTGTTTCACTACCACCAGGCGCTGCGAAGCCAGTGGCGCCTGCAACACGGCGCCGTCGACGCGTTTGGCCTCTTCGGCGAACCAGGTAATAAACGAAGCGGCATAGGCGACTTCACCGCGCGCTTCCGCCAGCGATTTACCCTGCTCGGCGGTCATCAGCTGCGCCAAATCCTCCTGGGCCGCCAGTATCTTGTCGGCCCAGGCCAGCAACAGTACAGAGCGCTGTTTGGCGGTCAGCTGTTTCCAGCCCTGCTGCGCCAACTGCGCCGCGTTAATCGCCTGCTGCGTTTCTTCTTCGCTGACCAACGGAATGCTGGCCAGCTCTGCGCCGCTCGCCGGGTTGATGACCGCTTCACGCCGGCCGCTCAACGCGTCGCACCACTCACCGTTAATCAGGCACTGGCTGCGCAGCAGCTCGGGGTTATTCAGTTTCATTGCCGGTCACTCCTTATTGGGCCAACGCGCGGGAAAGAATGCCCAGCGCCTGGGTGAACTGTTCCTCAGGGATGGTCAGCGGATACAGGAAGCGGATCACGTTGCCGTTCACACCACAGCTCAACAGCAGCAGGCCCTCTTCCAGCGCCTTCTGTTGTACCTGACGGGTGATTTCCGCCGAAGGCTTGCCGGTCGCCGGATCCTTGAACTCCACCGCCACCATTGAACCCTGCGCGCGAATATCCGCGATCGCCGGGCTGGTTTTGCGCGCCTGTTGCAGCACTTCCACCAAATGCTGGCCCAAACGTTGGGAACGCTGGCACAGCTGTTCTTCGTCGATCACGTCCAGCACCGCAAGTGCCGCAGCCACCGCCAGCGGGTTACCGGCATAGGTGCCACCCAGCCCGCCCGGCGCCGGGGCGTCCATCACATCGGCACGGCCGGCTACCGCCGACAGCGGCATACCGCCCGCCAGGCTTTTCGCCATGGTGATCAGATCCGGTTTCACCGCGTAATGTTCCATGGCAAACAGCTTGCCGGTACGGGCAAACCCGGTCTGCACTTCGTCGGCAATCAGCAAAATGCCGTGCTGGTCGCACAGTTCGCGCAGCGCCTGCATAAAATCGGCCGGCGCGATGTTGAAACCGCCCTCGCCCTGCACCGGCTCCAGTACGATGGCGGCCACTTGTTTGGGATCGATATCCGCCTTAAAGATGCGCTCCAGGCTGTTCATCGCGTCTTCGGTAGTCACGCCATACAGCGCATTCGGATACTGGCCGTGGAACACCGAACCGGGGAAGGGCCCGAAGCCCAGCTTGTACGGCGCCACTTTGCCGGTCAGCGCCATGGTCATGTAAGTGCGGCCATGGAAACCGCCGCCAAAGGTGATCAGGCCCGGCCGGCCGGTATAGGCGCGGGCGATTTTGACCGCGTTTTCCACCGCTTCTGCGCCGGTGGTGAACAAGGCGGTTTTGCAAGGGCCTTCGATCGGTGCGCGCTGGTTGATGCGCTCTGCCAGCGAGACGTAACTTTCGTAAGGAACAATCTGATAAGCGGTGTGGGTGAAGGCCTTCAGTTGCCGTTCAATGGCGGCGATCACCTTCGGATGCCGGTGTCCGGTATTCAGAACAGCAATACCGGAAGCGAAATCGATAACTTCATTACCTTCTACGTCCCACAGCGTGGCGTTCTCCGCACGCTCGGCGTAAAAACCGCACATCACACCAATCCCGCGTGGGGTGGCATCCTGACGACGTTGATTCAGTTCTGCGTTTTTCATGCTGTTCTCTCCGGTCGGTGTCCGTTGTACGTTTCGTTCACATTCGTGAAACAATGACGTTTATTTACACAGGATGTGGCCCTATAATCGAGTGCCAGTTACGATTAATTGAGGGATCCAATTGCGCTCACTGAGTGGTGACCTGTTATTGCAGCGTCTCGGCGAACAGCCCGATGATAAGCTGCACAAGCGGCTGTATAACGCGATCCGCACCAGCATTTTGGACGGCAGTTTGCCGCCCTCCAGCCGCCTGCCCGCCTCGCGCGATCTGGCGCAGGAACTCAGGCTGTCTCGCAACACCGTATTAACCGTTTATGAACAACTTCTGGCGGAAGGTTATGTTTTGGCACGCGCAGGCAGTGGCACATTCGTCGCCGAAACCGTGCCGGACAGCTGTTTATCTGCCGTCAGCGCCCCCGCAGGCAGTGATGGAGAACAGCGGCGCATTGAGCTGTCGGCGCGGGGTTCCACCCTGCTGCATCACGCCAGCGCCAGCCCCAAACAGTGGGGCGCGTTTATCCCCGGCGTACCCGACGTCAACGCCTTTCCTCACCAATTGTTCAGCAAGATCCAGGCGCGTATCAGCCGCCGCCCCGCCCCGCAGCGGCTGACCTACAGTAATCAGGGCGGCAGCCCGGAGTTGCAGCATGCATTGGTGGACTATCTGCGCGTCGCGCGTTCGGTGCGCTGCTCGCCGGAGCAAATTTTGATTACCGAAGGCATTCATCAGGCGATAGATCTGGTGACGCGCATGCTGTGCAATCCGGGCGACGACGCGTGGATTGAAGAACCTGGCTATTGGGGGATCCGCAATATTTTGCGGATGAACGACGTGAATATCTGCCCATTGGGGGTCGATGAGGCCGGCATGGTGCCGCCGGAGCAGCCAACCGGCTCGCCACGGCTGATTTTCGTCACCCCATCGCACCAGTATCCGCTGGGATCGGTGATGAGTCTGGCGCGACGGCAGCGCTTGCTGGCATTGGCGCGCAACGGCGGCAGTTGGATTGTCGAAGATGACTACGACAGCGAATTCCGCTTTTCCGGCCAGCCCATCCCGGCGCTGCAAGGGCTGGAAGCCGATGCGCCGGTGATTTATATCGGCACCTTCAGCAAGACGCTGTACCCGGCGCTGCGGCTGGGTTACGTGGTGCTGCCAAAACCCTTGATGACGGCGCTGAAAACCGCGCACGCCGAACTCTATCGCGGCGGTCATCTGCTGATCCAGACCGCGCTGGCGCAGTTTATTCAGGAAGGCCACTACACCGCGCATATTCGCCGCATGCGGCTGCTGTATGCCCGGCGGCGGGCATTTCTGACCGCGTTGATTGAGCAGCATCTGGGCAAGCAGGCGTTGAGCGAATTCAACAACAACGCCGGGCTGCACCTGATCCTGAACCTGCCGGACGAAGCCGACGACGTGGCGATCGCCGCAGCCGCCGCTGCACGCGGCGTGCTGGTGCGGCCGCTGTCGCGTTACTACATGCAGCCCAACCACCGCCGCGGCCTGCTGATGGGCTTCGCCTGCGTGCCGGAGGAACAGATGGCCGCCGCCTTTACCCTGCTGCTGCAATGCATTACAGCGCCCTGAACTGCCAGCTTCCGTCCTGCCAGTACAGGCGATGAGTCAGTTTCAGCGCCCGCAGGAAGGCTTCATCGTGCGAAACCACCAGCATCGCGCCGGGAAACTCCGCTAGCGCGGCCTCAATGGCCAGTGACGAAGCCAGATCCAAATGGTTGGTCGGCTCGTCCAGCAACAGCAATTGCGCCGGCTCCTTACGCCACAGGGCACAGGCCAGTGCCGCCTTCAGCCTTTCTCCGCCGCTTAGCGCCGCCAACGGTAACGAGATCCGTTCCGCACCGAGTTGCAACTGCGCCAGTTGGGTGCGCAATGCCCCCTCCGCCAACGGGGAATCCTGCAACCCCAGCAGCGCCATCACCGATAGCCGCGAATCGAACTGAGACAGGGTTTGGTCGAGGTAAGCCATTGGCAGCGGGCAGTGAACCTGACCGGACACCGCAGCCAACTGACCGAGAATCACCTTCAGCAACGTGGATTTTCCGCAACCGTTCGGGCCGGTCAGCGCTACGCGCATGGGCCCGTCGATGCGCATATCCAGCGGCGGCGCACTGACAAAAGGCAGCTGCAGTTGCTCGAGCACCAGCACCTGCTTACCCGCCATCACCGTGCTGCCTGGCAGGGTCAACATCACCGGGCTGTCTTCTTCGACCCGCTGGTACGCCTCGCGCACGGCGGCATCGAGGCTGCCTTTTTGCTCCTGATGCTGTTTGCGCAGCGTGCCGAGGCTCTCTTTGGCCGCCGCCTTGTAGGCCACGCGTTCGAAAGAGGCGATATTCAGCGTGTCGACGGTTCTCAGCGTTTGGGCTGAACGCCGCTGGCTGATGTCGTGTTCTTTCTGCTGCCGGGCGCGAGTGCGTTTGCGTTCCTGCCGCGCATGTTCCCAGCCGGCTCGCGCCGCCTGCTGCTCCAAATCGCGCTGCCGGCGATAGTCATCGTAGTTGCCGCCATAGCTGTGCAGCCCGTCGGGCGTCAGCTCGACGATGCGTGCCATACGCGCCAGCAGTTGCCGATCGTGGCTGGCAACCAGCAGCCCGCCACGCCACTGCGCCAACTGCCGGTACAGCCAGTCGCGGCCGTCGGTATCAAGATGATTGGTCGGTTCATCCAGCAGCAAGAAATCCGCACCGCCCAGCATCGCGCCGCAGAGTGCCGCACGCATTCGCTCCCCGCCGCTCAGAGAGCCGGCCGGTCGCAGCGGGTCGAACTCAGGCAGCCCGGCGGCGGCAAAGGCAGCGTGCAGACGATCGATCAGATCCCACTGCCCTTCCAGACGATCGATATCGTCCGCCAACGGACGCCCCTGCTCAATGCGCGCCAACGCGGCAAATACCTCACCATAGCCCAGCAATTGCGCCAGCGTGATCTGAGCTGCGATCTCCGGCTGTTGCGCCACATAGGCCAGCGAAGCATGCGTTTCCACATGCCCGCCACCCGGTTGAGCCAGGCCGGCGATCAGGCGCAGCAGACGGGTTTTGCCGACGCCGTTGCGCCCAACCAGGCCACAGTGCTGTTGATCGAAAGTGAGATCCAGCGGGCCGAACAGCGTTTCGCCGTCAGCAAACTGGCAGGTCAGTTGGTGTAAAACAAAATAAGGGGATTGCGCAAAATGAGCCATAAGCACTCCTGAATGAAATCAAAACATCCCCATCCGGCACTGGCGTGCTCAGCATGGGACAAGATATCAACAGGCGTGTTTGTTCATTTTCGGTGATGGCTCCGCAGAGAAGGCATGGATATGCCGCAGACAAAGATTACCCGATAACTTGTCTACTATGCAAACAACTACAAAGATTCATGACATCTATCACATTCAGCGCAACGCAGATTCCCAATGGCACAGACAACGGCTAGATTTATCTCATCCGACCACTTGGGTCGCACATAATAATAACGATTTCTCATACCCAATAGCTTTCAGACCGCAGCCAGGCGGCAAATTCGCGAATCCTCGGGAACTTACTCCAGTAAGTGACTGGGGTGACCGAACGCGGCCAACAACGCTGCGGTTTGAAAGATGAAGGGGATGAACGATGGAGACTACAATGAGCAATTACCCACACCTGCTGGCACCGCTGGATCTCGGCTTCACCACTCTGAAAAACCGGGTGCTGATGGGATCGATGCACACCGGCCTGGAAGAGCTTTCCGATGGCCCGGAACGCATGGCCGCTTTCTATGCCGAACGCGCAGCGGCCGGCGTGGCGCTGATCGTGACCGGCGGCATCGCCCCCAATGAAAAAGGCGTGGTATACCGCGGCGGTTCCACTCTCAGCCGCCGGGATCAGGTCGATCATCATCGGATCGTCACCGATGCCGTCCACCGGGCCGGGGGCAAAATTGCGTTGCAGATCCTGCATGCCGGCCGCTACAGCTATCAACCGCAGCCGGTGGCGCCGTCCGCCCTGCAGGCGCCGATCAACCCCTTCACCCCGACCGCACTGAGCGAGGCGGAGATCGAACAGACCATCGCCGACTTCGCCCACTGTGCGCTGCTGGCGCAGCAGGCCGGTTACGACGGCGTAGAAGTGATGGGTTCCGAAGGCTATTTGATCAACCAATTCCTGGTGGCGCGCACCAACCAGCGCGATGACTCCTGGGGAGGCAGCTTCAGCAACCGCATGCGTTTTGCCGTGGAGATCGTTCGGGCGGTGCGTCAGGCGGTTGGCCGCGAGTTCATTTTGATTTACCGCCTGTCGATGCTCGATCTGGTGGAAGACGGCTCCAGCTGGCAGGAGATCGAACAGCTGGCGCTGGCGATCGAACAAGCGGGCGCGACCCTGATCAACACCGGCATCGGCTGGCATGAGGCGCGGATCCCGACTATCGCCACCATGGTGCCGCGCGCCGGTTTCAGTTGGGTGACCCGCAAGTTGATGGGCAAAGTGCGCATTCCGCTGATCACCACCAACCGCATCAATGATCCCGCTGTTGCAGAACAAGTGCTGGCGGACGGCTGCGCCGACATGGTGTCGATGGCTCGCCCGTTCCTGGCCGACGCGGCTTTTGTGCAAAAAGCCGCCGAAGGGCGCGCCGACGAGATAAACACCTGCATTGGCTGCAATCAGGCCTGTCTCGATCAGATTTTTGAAGGCAAGCTCACCTCCTGCCTGGTAAACCCACGTGCCTGCCGCGAAACCGAAATGCCGTTGACCATGGCCGAAAAGCCGAAAAAGCTGGCGGTGATCGGCGCCGGGCCGGCCGGGCTGGCGTTTGCCACCACCGCCGCCAGCCGTGGCCACCGGGTGACGCTGTTCGATGCCGCCGATCAGATTGGCGGGCAGTTCAATATCGCCAAGCAGATCCCCGGTAAAGAAGAATTCCACGAAACCCTGCGCTACTTCCGCCGCCAGCTGGCATTGCTTGAGGTGACGGTGAAACTGGGTACGCAGGTAGAAGCCGCCGATCTGGCGGAATTCGACGAAGTGATCCTCGCCTGCGGCATTGTGCCGCGCACGCCGGCAATTCCAGGGATTGATAACGCCAAGGTGCTGACCTATCTGGACGTATTGCGCGACAAAAAGCCGGTCGGCCAGCGGGTGGCGATTATCGGCGCCGGCGGCATCGGCTTCGACACCGCCGAGTACCTCAGCCAGCACGGCGTGTCGAGCAGCCTGGATCAGGCAGAATTTAACCGTGAATGGGGTATCGATGGCCAACTCAGCCAACGCGGCGGGCTGGCGGCGCAAGGGCCGGTGGCGGAACGCGGGCCGCGGCAAATCTATCTGCTGCAGCGCAAAACCAGCAAAGTGGGCGAAGGCCTGGGGAAAACCACCGGTTGGATCCACCGCACCAGCCTGACAATGCGTGGCGTCAAGATGCTCAACAGCGTGAACTATCAACGTATTGATGAGGAAGGATTGCACATCTCGCGTGCCGAGCAGGAAAGCTGTCTGCCGGTGGATACGGTGGTTATCTGCGCCGGGCAGGAGCCACGCCGCGAACTGCAGCAGCCGCTGCTGGCGATGGGAAAAACCGTGCATTTGATTGGCGGTGCGGACGTTGCCGCCGAGCTGGATGCCCGCCGCGCCATCGATCAGGGTACGCGGCTGGCGATGGCGCTGTAATAAATAATCATTAAGGGGCGCATGCATTGCGCCCCCGGTGACTCAGTAACGTGCGCCGGATTTCACCGCTTTCAGGATCACAAACTTCTTGTTGGATGCCACCAGGGTGCAGTTGCCGAACAAACGCTTCAGCTTCTGGTGGTAGTCCAGATGACGGTTGCCGACGATGCGCAGCTCGCCGCCCACCTGCAGGCAACGCTTGGCGTCGCAGAACATCTGCCAGGCGGTATGGTCGGTGATCGCATGCTGCTGGTGGAACGGTGGGTTGCACAGTACCGCCTGCACGCTTTCACGCTCAATCCCCGCCAGCGAGTTATTCACTTCAAACTGACAGCGATCCAGCTCCTGCGGCAGGTTGTGCTCCACGTTCAACTCGCTGGACGCCACCGCCATATAAGATTCATCGACAAAGCTCACCTGCGCCTGCGGGTTCTGCACCAGCGCAGCCAGGCCAATAACGCCGTTGCCGCAACCGAGATCGACAATGTGACCGTCCAGATCGTGCGGCAGATTATCCAGGAACAGACGAGCGCCAATATCCAGGCTGCCGCGTGAGAACACGTTGGCATGGTTGTGGATCAGCCAATCGGTGCCGTCCAGCGTCCAGTTGGTGGTTTCCGGCGCCGTCGGTGGCACGATGTCCGCCACTTCGCAATGGATCAGGCGCGCTTTCTTCCACGCCAGGCTGGTGCGCGTCGGCCCCAGTACCTTTTCAAACAGCTGCATGGTTGAAGTGTGCACGTCGCGCGCCTTGGCTCCGGCGATGATCACCGTGTCCGGCGCCACCACGTTGCGCAGCGAGCGCAGTTGCTGTTCCAGCAGCGCCAGCGCCTTGGGTATGCGGATCAACACCACTGCCGGCGATGCAGGCAGTTCGGCGAGGCTGTCCAGCAGCGTCACCTGCTCCGGATCCAGCCCATTGAGCTTCAGATTATGGCGCGTAGCCAGCTGACTCATGTATGAATCGCTGATGCTGTAGGGCCGATGGCCGTGCAGCGCACAGGCCAGCGTGCCGAAGTTGTCGTTGAAAATCAGCACCGGGCGATCGCCGATGTCTACATTTTCAAGCTGTTGCAGCAAATATTCGTCTGCCGCTTCCCACGCCTGCAATTGGGTGGATTCTTCCTGTTGGGGATAACGCTCCAGCTCAAGTTGCTGTGTTCCCAGATCGAGTTGGCTCATTGCCCCTCCTGACTGATAAAATTTGGGCTGTTTATCCCCTAAAAACGTCCATCAGTAAAATGTTTTTTCGGATAAATTGCCCTTTGCGGGCTTTGCGCGAAAAAACGTCATAGAATAGCCCGCTGAATTGCCGCCAATACGGGAAGATGATGTCCGAACTGACTTACCTGCAGGGTTACCCTGAACATCTGCAAAGCCAGGTGCAGCAGTTGATCGACCAGCAGCGGCTGGGGGATGTGCTGTTGCAGCGCTATCCGCAGGTGCATGATTGCACCACCGACAAGTCGCTTTATCAGTATACCGTCGATCTGAAAAACCAATACCTGCGCAACGCCCAGCCGCTGAGCAAAGTAGCCTACGACGGTAAAATCCAGGTGATGAAACACGCGCTTGGCATGCACACCGCCATTTCACGCGTACAGGGCGGCAAGCTGAAGGCCAAGGCGGAAATCCGCGTGGCGACGGTGTTCAAGCTGGCGCCGGAGCCGTTCCTGCGCATGATCGTGGTGCATGAACTGGCGCATCTGAAAGAGAAGGATCACAACAAAGCCTTCTACAGCCTGTGCTGCCATATGGAGCCGAATTACCATCAGCTGGAATTCGACACCCGGCTGTACCTGACCCACCTCTCCGTATTTGGCGATCTGTATGCATAGCGGGATTCGCCTTCGGTAATTGCCGTGATAATCTGATTCTTTCTACCCTATGCCGCACTTGAAATTCATAGGGTATAGGGCCTGGGAACCGGAGATATCTATGATTCGCTTTGCCGTTGTTGGCACCAACTGGATTACGGAACGCTTTATCGACGCCGCACATGAAAGCGGCAAACTGAAGCTGACCGCCATCTATTCGCGCAAGCTCGAGCAGGCGCAGGCGTTTGGCGCCAACTATCACGTCAGTCTGTTTTTCGATTCCCTGGAGGCGCTGGCCCAATCCGACGCCATCGATGCGGTGTACATCGCCAGCCCCAATTCCCTGCATTGCCAGCAATCGCTGCTGTTCCTCAGCCATAAAAAGCACGTGATCTGCGAAAAGCCGCTGGCCTCCAACCTGCGCGAAGCAGAACAGCTGGTTGCCTGCGCGCGGGAAAACCAGGTGGTGCTGTTCGAAGCCTTCAAAAGCGCTCATCTGCCGAATTTCCTGACCCTGAAGCAGGCGCTGCCGAAAATCGGCCGGCTGCGCAAAGCCTTTATCAACTACTGCCAATACTCTTCGCGCTATCCGCGTTATCTGGCCGGCGAGAACCCAAACACCTTTAACCCGCAGTTCTCCAATGGCTCTATCATGGACATTGGCTACTATTGCCTGGCCAGTGCCGTGGCGCTGTTTGGCGCGCCAAAAGCCGTGATCGCCAGCGCTGCGCTGCTGGACACCGGCGTTGATGCGCACGGAACCGCCTGCCTCAATTACGGGGATTTTGACGTCACCATTTCTCATTCCAAGGTCAGCAACTCGGATATTCCGAGCGAAATCCAGGGTGAAGAAGGGACGCTGATCATTGATAAAATCTCGGAGTGTCAGGGTGTGGCGTTGACGCCGCGCGGTGGCAATCGCCAGGATCTGACCCAACCGCAGCATATCAATACCATGCTGTATGAGGCGCAAGCCTTCGCCGATCTGGTTGAAAAACGGCAGGTGGAACATCCAGGGTTGGAAAACTCGCTGATCGTCGCCCAGTTGCTGACCGAAATCCGCCGCCAGACCGGCGTGACCTTCCCTGCCGATGGAGAATGACATGAAACCGCTATTGTTGATGCAAACCGGCGACGCGCCGGAGGCAATACGCCGGGATAAGGGCAACTTCGACGGAATGTTCCTGCAACAGGGCAACATTGACACCGATCGCGTGCAGATCGTGCATCTTCCTTCCGGCGAGCAGTTGCCGGCGCCGCAAAACTACGCCGGCGTGGTGATTACCGGATCTGCGGCGATGGTCACCGAACAATTGCCGTGGAGCGAACAGGCCGCCGAGTGGCTGCGTCAGGCGATGCAAATCAAGCTGCCGATTTTCGGCGCCTGCTACGGCCACCAGTTGCTGGCCTATGCGCTCGGCGGTGAAGTGGGCTACCACCCGCAAGGTATGGAAGTCGGTACGCTGGATATCGAACTGCTGCCAGCCGCCGCCAACGATCGCCGCCTGGCGATGCTGCCGCCGCACTTCAAGGCCAATCTGATCCACTCGCAGAGCGTACTGACGCCGCCTGTCGGTGCGAAGGTGCTGGCGCGTTCACAGCAGGACGCCTGCCAGATCCTCAGCTATGGCGATCACGTACTGACCACCCAGTTCCATCCGGAATTTAACGGCGCGGTGATGCACCAATACCTGAGCTGGCTTGGCGAACTGTACCCCGAGCAGCAGACGCAGTATCAGCTTAAGCAACAGCAGGTTAGCGATACGCCTTTCAGCCGGTTGCTGCTGCAAGGTTTTGTCGTCAGCCTCGGCGCGCAACAGGCCCTGGCCGGCTAGCGTGATAAACGTTGACCGCTGACACATTTTGCATTACTTTCTGCGATGCAAAGGGGAGTAACTTCATTGCCGGTTAATCGTCATTACGATGCGCAAGCATCCGGTTACCGGGCAACATAAGTGGCGGGCACTGCGGGTGCACCTTCATCAACGTTGTAAGTGAGACCTTGCCGGAAGGCGAGGTTTGCTTGTAGCGTTCACAAAGCGGCTGGCGTCTTCCGACGTTGGCCGTTTTTGTTTTTGAAGGATATCTCTGATGATGAATACCGTTGGCACACCTTGGTTATGGGGCAGTTTCGCCGCCATCATAGTTGTGATGCTCGCAATCGACTTACTGCTGCAGGGCCGCAAAGGCGCGCACACCATGACGCTGAAGCAGGCCGCCAGTTGGTCGCTGGTGTGGGTCAGCCTTTCCCTGCTGTTCAACCTGGGTTTCTGGTACTACCTGAACCAAACCGCCGGGCGCGCCGTCGCCGATACGCAGGCGCTCGCCTTCCTCACCGGTTACCTGATCGAAAAAGCGCTGGCAGTCGATAACGTCTTCGTCTGGCTGATGCTGTTCAGCTACTTTGCCGTGCCGGCTAACCTGCAACGACGTGTGCTGATTTTCGGCGTATTGGGCGCAATCGTGCTGCGTACCATCATGATCTTCGCCGGTAGCTGGCTGGTGACCCAGTTCCAGTGGCTGCTGTATCTGTTCGGTGCCTTCCTGCTGTTCACCGGCATCAAAATGGCGCTGGCGAAGGAAGACGATTCGGCGATTGGCGACAAACCGCTGGTAAGGTGGCTGCGCAGCCATCTGCGCATGACCGACAACCTCGAAGGCGAACGTTTCTTCGTGCGCCGCAACGGGCTGCTGTTCGCTACGCCGCTGGTGCTGGTGTTGATCCTGGTGGAACTGAGCGACGTGATTTTCGCGGTCGACAGCATTCCGGCCATCTTTGCCGTTACTACCGATCCGTTTATCGTCCTGACCTCTAACCTGTTTGCCATCATGGGCCTGCGCGCCATGTATTTCCTGCTGGCCAACGTGGCGGAGCGCTTCTCGATGCTGAAATACGGCCTGTCGATCATTCTGATGTTTATCGGCGTCAAGATGCTGATTATCGACTTCTTCCATATCCCGATCGGCGTTTCGCTCGGCGTGGTAGCCGGTATTCTGACATTAACGCTGCTGATCAATGCCTGGGTTAACCGCCGCAACGATCGCCTGGCGAATAAAGCGCCATAATCTGTTATCCGGGGCGCTAGCCGCCCCGCGATTGTTTGGCAATTCGTCCAAAACACCAAACGTTATTGCGATCACACAAATGTAACCAGTATGTTATCAAGAGTTGATCCGCCCTCAGAATTTCACTTCCTCCCCTTTCCAACCCCCTTTGTTTACTGAATACTGGTTTGGCAAACATACTTAGTTACAGATAGAAATAAAAATTGCCCGGCAGCGTTCCTGTCGAGGCAGTCAGTCTGTGCGCAACCTCACCGGGAAGAAAAGCATTATGCAAAAACTGTTAAAACGGATCACACAGGGCAGCCTGGTTAAGCAAATTATGGTCGGCCTGGTGGCCGGTATTATCGTAGCGCTGGTCTCACCGGCGACAGCCACCGCCGTCGGGCTGCTTGGCGCGCTGTTCGTCGGCGCGTTAAAGGCCGTGGCGCCGCTGTTGGTTCTGGTTCTGGTCATGGCCTCGATCGCCAACCACAAGCACGGGCAGAAAACCAACATTCGCCCGATCCTGTTCCTCTATCTGCTGGGAACTTTCGCTGCGGCGCTGGTGGCGGTGGTGGTCAGCTTTATGTTCCCGTCCAATCTGGCGCTGGTTACCGGCAATGCGGACATCAACCCGCCGGGCGGCATTATTGAAGTGTTGAAAAGCCTGCTGATGAGCGTGGTTGCCAATCCGTTCCACGCGCTGATTAACGCCAACTATATCGGCATCCTGGCCTGGGCGATTGGCCTGGGGCTGGCGCTGCGCCATGCTTCGGAAACCACCAAATCGCTGATTAACGACATGTCGAACGCGGTAACTCTGGTGGTGCGCGCGGTGATCCGCTGTGCGCCGCTCGGTATCTTCGGCCTGGTGGCTTCGACACTGGCGGAAACCGGCTTCGGCGCGCTGTGGGGCTACGCGCAACTGCTGATGGTGTTGATCGGCTGTATGCTGTTGGTCGCGCTGGTGCTGAACCCGCTGATCGTTTACTGGAAAATCCGCCGCAACCCTTATCCGCTGGTATTCGCCTGCCTGCGTGAAAGCGGCGTGACCGCGTTCTTCACCCGCAGCTCGGCCGCCAACATTCCGGTGAATATGGAGTTGTGCAAGAAGCTGAATCTGAACGAAGACACCTATTCGGTTTCTATCCCGTTGGGCGCAACCATCAATATGGCCGGCGCGGCGATCACCATTACCGTGCTGACGCTGGCAGCGGTGCACACTCTGGGCATTCCGGTTGACGTCCCGACCGCGCTGCTGCTGAGCGTGGTGGCGGCGATCTGCGCCTGCGGCGCTTCCGGCGTGGCCGGCGGTTCGCTGTTGCTGATCCCACTGGCGTGCAACATGTTCGGCATCCCGAACGATGTCGCCATGCAGGTCGTGGCGGTGGGCTTTATCATCGGCGTGTTGCAGGACTCCGCAGAGACCGCACTGAACTCTTCTACCGACGTGCTGTTCACCGCGGCGGCCTGCCAGGCGGAAGATCAACGCCTGGCGGATGAAGACCCGTTGAAGGTACGTTAAGCGGTTAACGATCGTCAGCGAGGCGCCCAATGGGCGCCTTTTTTTCTACCGCAAAAGGATCGATGCCGCGCAGTTGCAGGCGACGAAAACGGATAATGTTGAAGCCGTTCATCAGCAGGAAGCTGCCTTCTATCAGCGAACCCCCTATCGACCCGAGCCAGACGTTATGCGTGACCCAGCAGGCCGTGGAACACCACATCACGCAACGGGTCGTCAGCCCACGCGTGCGAAACAGCGCCCAGGTGCTGATCGACGTACCGAAGATCGGCAGCAGTTCGATGGGATGTTGGAAGTGCGTCAGGCCTATGGTCAGCGTCAAACTGATAAACAGCCACATCACCCACAGGCTGCGAGTGCGCATTGAAACCAGGTTGCGGCAGGCGCTGAGCAACGCGCTGCTGCCGGCGGCGCTCGCCCCCATCAGGAAGAAGTGGATGCCGATAATCAGGCTGTATCCTGATAGTTGCAGCTTGAAACGCTGGTCGTCGCGATTGAAAAAACTGGTGATGCCTACCAGAAAAGCCAGCACGCCCACGGCCTGGGCAAACCAATAAAACGTCATTAGGGGATCCTGAAGCGGGAGATAATAGCGTTAAAAGTGAAACGCTGTTTTATGCTACTCCCGCTGCCGGTGCTTTACAATGTCACCCCGCTTTTAAAAATCGCCAACTCGCGGAAATCGTTCGCTTCGTTGCGCGCCGCTTTGCCATTGGCGATCGCCACGATCAGATCGACAAACTGTTCCAACAGGCGCTCCATCGGCGTGCCGTGGATCAATTGCCCGGCGTCGAAGTCGATCCAGTGCGGTTTTTTCGCCGCCAGTTCGCTGTTGGTCGCCAGTTTTACCGTGGGAACGAAGCCGCCGTAGGGCGTGCCGCGCCCGGTACTGAACAACACCATATGGCAGCCTGCGCCGGCCAGCGCGCTGGTCGCCACCGCATCATTGCCGGGCGCGCTGAGCAGGTTTAGCCCAGGCTGCCGCAGCCGCTCGCCGTATTTGAGCACGTCCACCACCCGGCTCTGCCCGGCTTTCTGCGTGCAACCGAGGGATTTCTCCTCCAGCGTGGTAATACCGCCCGCCTTGTTACCCGGCGAAGGGTTTTCATAAATCGGCTGGTTATGGGCGATAAAGTACTGTTTGAAATCGTTGACCATGCTGACGGTTTTCTCGAAGGTCGCCCGATCGCGACAGCGGCTCATCAGGATCCGTTCTGCGCCAAACATCTCAGGCACCTCGGTCAGCACCGTGGTGCCGCCGTTGGCGATCACATAGTCGGAAAACCGCCCCAACAGCGGGTTGGCGGTGATGCCGGATAGCCCGTCCGATCCGCCGCACTCCAGGCCGAACTTCAACTCGCTCAATTTGCCCGGCTGGCGACGATCGTCGCGCATGACCTGGTACAACTCATGCAGTTGCTCCAGCCCGGCCTCCACCTCATCGTCCTGCTGCTGGCACACCATAAAGCGCACCCGCCGCTCATCCGTCGCCCCCAGCGTGCTGCGGAAAACATCTACCTGATTGTTCTCGCATCCCAGGCCAATCACCAACACCGCGCCGGCATTCGGATGGCGCACCATGTTTTGCAGCATGGTGCGGGTGTTTTCATGATCCTGCCCCAATTGCGAACAGCCGAACGGATGGCTGAACAGGTGTACGCCATCGATCCCCTGCGCATCCTGAGTTTCCTTCAGAAAACGCTGCTGGATCTGCCGGGCAATGCCATTGACGCAGCCGACGGTCGGCACAATCCACAGTTCGTTGCGGATCCCCACCTCGCCGCTGCTACGGCGATAGAGTTGCACTTCACGATCCGCAGCCTGCGGCGGCAGCGCGGGAAATTCCGGTTGGTACTGATAACTGTCCAGATCGCTCAGGTTGGTTTTGGCATTTTGCGAGTGGATGTGCACGCCCGGTTCTATGGCTACCAATGCATGGCCGATCGGCAGCCCGTACTTGATGATCGCCTCGTCGGCTGCGATCGGCTGCAGCGCAAACTTGTGCCCACGCGCCACCGGCTGCGAAAGCCGAATAGTCAGCGATTCCAGCGCCAGCGTTTCGCCGTCGGCCAGATCGCGCAGCGCCACCGCCACATTATCCTGCGAATGAATTTTCACGATGCTTTGCATAAACCAACCTCGGGCAGCGGCTACGCCAGTTCAATGGCGAAATAATTTTTGGCATTGTCGAAGCAGATGTTTTTCACCATCTCGCCGAGCAGCGCGATATCCGCCGGCGCTTCCCCCTCTTCCACCCAGCGCCCCATCATCTGGCAGAGAATGCGGCGGAAATATTCGTGGCGGGTATACGACAAGAAGCTGCGGCTGTCGGTCAGCATGCCGACAAAACGGCTCAGCAGCCCCAGCTGTGCCAGTTGCGTCATCTGGCGTTGCATGCCGTCTTTCTGATCGTTGAACCACCAGCCTGAACCAAACTGCATTTTGCCTGGCGTGCCTTCCCCCTGGAAATTGCCCACCATGGTGCCGATCACTTCGTTATCGCGCGGATTAAGGCAATACAGGATGGTTTTCGGTAATCCTCCCTGCCGGGATTGAGCATCCAGCAAGCGGGAAAGCGGCTCTGCCAGCGGCCGGTCGTTAATGGAGTCGAAACCGATATCCGGGCCAACGCTTGCCAGCATCCGGCTGTTGTTGTTGCGCAATGCCCCGATGTGATACTGCTGTACCCATTCACGGCGTTGATATTCAGCGGCCAGGAACAGCAGCACCGCGCTTTTGAACTGGGCGCTCTGCTCCGGCCCAGGCAGTTTGCCGCTCAGGCGTTGGGCCAGAATGGCGTCCAGCTCGGCTTCGTTCGCTTCGCCATACACCACCACGTCCAGCGCATGGTCAGCCACTTTGCAGCCGTGGGCGGCAAAGTGATCCATGCGTTTTTTCAACGCGTCACACAGCGAGGTGAAGCGGCTGATAGTGATATCCGCTGCCGCCTCCAGCTTTTTCAGGTAATCGTTAAAGCCCGGCGCATCGATATTGAACGCCTTATCCGGCCGCCAGCTTGGCAGCACCTTGATATCGAAACTGTCGTCGGCGGCAATCGCTTTATGGTGGCGCAGATCGTCGATCGGATCGTCAGTGGTGCCGACCATTTTGACCTTCATCTGCTGCATGATGCCGCGCGCTCTGAAATTGTCCTGCGCCAACAGCGCGTTACCGCGGTGCCAGATATCGTCCGCCGTCGTCGGTGAAAGCAGCGTGCCGGTGATGCCGAACGGACGGCGCAGTTCGAGATGGGTCCAGTGATACAGCGGGTTGCCGATGGTATGTGGCACGGTGGCAGCCCAGGCGTCAAATTTCTCGCGGTCGCCGGCATCGCCGGTGCACAGACGTTCGGCCACGCCGTTGGTGCGCATCGCCCGCCACTTGTAGTGATCGCCCTTTAACCAGATGTCATATAAGTTCTTGAAGCGGGTATTCTCGGCGATCTGTTCCGGCGGCAAATGACAGTGGTAGTCAAAGATCGGCTGATCCGCCGCATAGTCATGATACAAACGCCGGGCAAATTCGCTGCCCAACAAGAAATCTTCATTTAAAAACGTCGCCATATCAGGCTCCTCACCTTGCTGGCCGTTCGGCACAGTGTTCAATACGACAAAGTTATCACACCAATTACACGGGCCGTCCAGAAAAATATTACCCCAACCGGCGGGCCATCTCCTTCGAAAAAAGGCGAAAAAAGTACAATTTCGCGGCAAAACACGGCTTGAAACACGTGATTACGAGCAAAATCGTATGGCCAAATTGAATCTCGGCTTTTGTGATATCACTCAACTTTTAAATCTGTATGACAAGTTATTGTCTCGCCACCCCGCCGCTGGTGCGTTGGGAATGCGACGGTGATGGAAAAGCCGGTGCAAAGCAACGAAAAGGAATCACACCCTACACGCCGCCACCTCGGCCGCGCATATTCAAGACTGGGAGATATTTCGGATGCGTAAAATTAAAGGGTTACGCTGGTACATGATTGGACTGGTAACCATCGGCACCGTGCTGGGTTACCTGACCCGCAACGCCATTGCCGTGGCGGCACCGACGCTGGAAGGCACCTTGCATATCACCACGCAGCAGTATTCTTACATCGTCGCCGCTTATTCCGCCTGTTACACCCTGATGCAACCGGTGGCAGGATACGTGCTGGACATCTTGGGCACCAAGGTGGGCTACGCCATGTTCGCCATTCTGTGGGCGCTGTTTTGCATGGCTACCGCGCTGGCTAACAGCTGGGGCGGGCTGGCGCTGGCGCGCGGCGCCGTAGGCATGGCCGAAGCGGCAATGATCCCCGCCGGCCTGAAGGCCAGCAGCGAGTGGTTCCCGGCCAAAGAACGCTCCATCGCCGTGGGGTACTTCAATGTGGGTTCGTCGATCGGCGGGATGATCGCCCCGCCGCTGGTGGTCTGGGCCATCGTCGCCCACAGTTGGGAAATGGCGTTTATCATTACCGGCGTACTGAGCCTGATCTGGGCCATCTGCTGGCTGATCTTCTACAAGCACCCGAAAGATCAGAAGAAACTCAGCCAGCAAGAGCGGGATTACATCCTCGAGGGCCAGGAAGCGCAGCACCAAACCAGCAACGCCAAGAAAATGTCCGCCTGGCAGATCGTACGCAACCGCCAGTTCTGGGGCATCGCGCTGCCGCGTTTTCTGGCAGAACCGGCCTGGGGGACCTTTAATGCCTGGATCCCGTTATTCATGTTCAAAGCCTATGGCTTTAACCTGAAAGAGATCGCCATGTTCGCCTGGATGCCGATGCTGTTCGCCGATCTCGGCTGTATCGTTGGCGGGTATCTGCCGCCGTTTTTCCAGAAACACTTTAAGGTGAACCTGATCGTTTCACGCAAGCTGGTGGTCACGATGGGCGCGGTGCTGATGATTGGCCCCGGTATGATTGGCCTGTTCACCAGCCCCTATGCCGCCATCGCGCTGCTGTGCGTCGGGGGTTTTGCTCACCAGGCGCTGTCCGGCGCGCTGATCACTCTGTCTTCAGACGTATTTGGCCGTAACGAGGTAGCGACCGCCAACGGCCTGACCGGCATGGCGGCCTGGACCGCCAGCACCCTGTTTGCGCTGGTGGTCGGCGCGTTGGCGGATACACTGGGTTTCAGCCCGCTGTTCGCCGCGCTGTCGGTATTCGATATTCTCGGCGCCATCGTTATCTGGACCGTCCTGCAAAACAGGCCGGCCTTGCCGCCCACGGAAGAGGCTCTGCAGCCGGCACCGGCGCGCAGTTAACCCACTGCCCGGCCACGCGCCGGGCACCCTTGCGGCCACTGGCAGCCCTGCCGAATAAGTGGTATAACAAATCTGACAGCCACGCCCCTTCTTACCCTAAGAGCATTCACTATGGAATTCACTGAAACCAGACGCCTGTATCAGCAACTGGCCGCCGAGCTTAAGCAGCGCATTGAAAGTGGCCGCTATCCGGTGGGCGATAAGCTGCCGGCCGAACGCTATATTGCTGAAGAGATGAACGTCAGCCGCACCGTGGTGCGCGAAGCCATCATCATGCTGGAAGTGGAAGGCTACGTTGACGTGCGCAAGGGGTCCGGGATCCACGTGATGTCCAACCAGCAAAAACATCTGGTGGTGCCGGGCGACAGCATTGAATTCGCCACCGCCGGGCCGTTCGAACTGCTGCAGGCGCGCCAGTTGATTGAAAGCAACATCGCCGAATTCGCCGCCACCCAGGTCACCAAGCAAGATATCGTCCAACTGATGGAAATCCAGGAGCATGCACGCAAGGAAGATCGCTTCCGTGATTCGCAATGGGACCTGAAATTCCACGTACAGGTGGCGCTGGCTACGCAAAATACCGCTATGGCCACCATCGTGGAAAAAATGTGGAGCCAGCGGGTGAATAACCCTTACTGGATCAAGCTGCACGAACATATCGACGAGCGATCGATCGCCAGTTGGTGCGACGACCACGATCAAATCCTCAAGGCGTTGATACGTAAAGATCCTTACGCCGCCAAACTGGCGATGTGGCAGCACCTGGAAAACACCAAGCAAATGCTGTTCAACGCCACCAGCGACGATTTCGAATATAACGCCGATCGCTATCTGTTCGCCGAAAACCCGGTGGTGCATCTGGACGGCGTGACCGCCGAAAACAAATAGCGCACGCGGTCAAAAACCGTTGGGTTATGTCAGGTAATGTAAAATCCGCTGAATCGATGCCTGAACCGCCGATTGCCGTGTAGTATTTCACCGGTGGCAACGTAGATTTCCCTGTTGCCAATCGTGCTATTTTGGTAAAGTTAGGCCACTTTTTTTTACCCTTTGCTGCGGGGCGGAACGCGAATACATGCGCTGGTTGTTTGCCATGCTTATTGCTCTTTTTTGCTGGACCGGCTCGGTCTCCGGCCAAAAACTATGCGCGGCGCCCTCCAAAGCAACCCCCACGGCACTGAGCAGCCTGCCATCGCTCGATAACCCGGCGTTGTCCCCTTATGACCAGGTTTATCGGTCTCCGGCAGAGTTACGGCGCAAAGCGCCCGGCAAATTACCGCTGTTGTTGCCGCGTGTGCATTCTTACCCCGGTTCGCTACCAGCCTCCACCCAATTGCAGCCGGTCTATGCATTGGCCGCTGAACTGGGCCATAACGCCAGATTTCCGCGTCAGCACCTATCTGTGCCCACCCGGCTTGTCCAGGCCAACTGGATGCTGCATACCCCGCAGCAGCAAAACAGGCTCGGCGGCTGGAAAGAAAGTAATATGCTTTATCGTGGCACGCTGACTTACCACTCATGACCGGTGTCGCACCGACGAGAACTCACTAAAAAGCAACGCCGTTTCATCGTTATCAGCAGCCAGGATCGCCTACGCGCTTTCAGCCCACTCCTGATCCGCCGCTGAGATAAAGACAAACAATGACGTTTTAGGAACACCGGATGGACATCATTAAAGAACTGTTACATGCCCTATGGCAGCAGGATTTTGAGACGCTGGCGAACCCGTCGCTGGTCTGGACGCTCTACGTCCTGCTGTTTCTGATTTTATTTCTGGAAAACGGCCTGCTGCCGGCGGCATTTTTACCCGGCGACAGCCTGTTGATCCTGGTTGGGGTCCTGATCGCCAAAGGCACCATGAATTTCCCGCTCACCATCCTGATCCTGACCGTCGCCGCCAGCCTGGGGTGCTGGGTCAGTTACATACAGGGCAAATGGCTGGGCAATACGCGAACGGTGCAAGGCTGGCTGTCGCATCTGCCGGCGCACTATCACCAGCGTGCGCACCAATTGTTCCACCGCCACGGGCTTTCCGCTCTGCTGGTCGGTCGTTTTCTGGCATTTGTCCGCACCCTGTTGCCAACCATTGCAGGTCTCTCCGGCCTGAGTAATGCCCGCTTCCAGTTCTTTAACTGGATGAGCGGTCTGCTGTGGGTGGTAATCCTGACGTCACTGGGCTTTGCTTTGGGCAAAACCCCGGTATTCCGCAAATATGAAGACCAACTGATGTTCTGCCTGATGCTGTTGCCGCTGGTGCTGCTGGTCGTCGGGCTGGTGGGATCGCTAATCGTGCTGTGGCGCAAGAAACGCGCCGACAGCCAGAATCAGGGGAAAGGGGCGTGATGGCAAAGCGCCCGCGCTGGCAGTATGTTTTGCTGATTGCACTCGCCCTGTTGGCGCTGGCGACGCTGCTGGTCCCCTGTATGGTGCGCACCGAAAGCGAGCTGCGCATCCGAGCCGGCCAGCAAGGCCTTTCGCTGCCTGACGGTTTTTTTGTCTATCAGCGGCTGGATGAGCGCGGTATTCGTATCAAAAGCATTACCCCCGAAGGTGATGGTCTGGTGATCCGCCTGGATTCACCGGAGCAGCAGTTGTTGGCGCGCGAAGCGCTGCAAACGATTTTACCGCCGGGTTATATCATCGCTCTGAGCGAATCCCCTGTTCCGACCCATTGGGTGCGTGAATTTGCACGCGCCCCACTCAATCTGGGATAATACGCCTTCGAATGAAAGGTTTTCCTTTCGTTTTTACGCCCCGTTCAATTAATCACCAATCACCATCGAACTGCGGCTGATTCTTTGGGGGTCTGCGCGATTCAAGGCTATGCTGAAAGCTAGCTGCGTAGACTCCTGTCGCACTGCTTTTGCAAGCAGTCAGGAAAAGCGGATGCGTACCGATGCATCCCAGTTAACAAGGAACCGATAGCATGAAATTACGCCACTCACTCTTACTGGCCCTCCCGTTATGTGTATTGCCGACCCTGTCGTTTGCCGCCGAAGGCGGGTGTGCGACCAAGGCCCAAAACATTCAACAGCAGATTGATTACGCCACCCAACATGGCAATCATAACCGTATAGCCGGGCTGAAAAAGGCGCTGAGCGAAGTTCAGGCTAACTGTACGGAAGCGGGCCTGCAGGCCGAACGCCAGAAAAAAATCGAAGAGAAACAAAGCAAGGTCGCTGAACGTCAGCAAGAACTGAAAGAAGCTCAGCAAACCGGCAATCTGGATAAAGTCGCCAAGAAACAGAAAAAGCTGACGGAAGCGCAGACCGAACTTGAGCAGGTTCAGGCGGAATAATTTTTTACACCAGCGGATTTATCGCTGAGAGCCGCATCACACGGGATTTTTACTGTATATAGAATGGGTGTCTAGTGATATCAACTACCCATTCACCCTTTGCTCCGGCGAAAAAATCCGCTATGTTGAAAGTCTGTCGAAGTTAACGTTAAGGAATAATCACATGGCACATGATTCAAATGCAGAAAACTTACGCGCTGAACTTAAATCCTTAGCCGATACGCTGGAAGAAGTGCTGAACTCTTCCACCGATAAACCAAAAGCCGAGCTGGAGAAGCTGCGATCCAAAGCCGAAAGCGCCTTGAAAGATACCCGCGTTCGCCTGAGCGACGCCGGGGACAAAATTGCTTCCCAGACCAAGCAAATCGCCGGCCAGGCGGATGATTACGTGCGTGATAATCCGTGGACAGGTATCGGTATCGGCGCTGCGGTTGGCGTGGTGCTGGGCGTTCTGTTAGCGCGCCGCTAATTATGGCAGAACAACCACAAACTCGTGCACAGGGCCCCGCCAAAGGGGTCCTGGATGTCGCTCAGCGCATCATCACCATTCTGGTGAGTATGGTTGAAACCCGGGTACGCCTGGCGGTTGTCGAGCTGGAAGAGGAGAAAGCCAATCTCATTCAGTTGCTGATCATGGCCGGCATGACCCTACTGTTCACCGCATTCGGCCTGATGAGCCTGCTGATCCTGATTTTCTGGGCCATTGACCCTATCTACCGCCTGATGGCGTTAGGTGTCACCACGGGCGTACTGCTGTTCCTGGCCATTTTCGGCGCCATCTGGACGCTGGTCAAAGCACGCCGCTCCACCCTGTTGGGCGCAACGCGCAGACAGCTGGAGATCGACCGTTCCGAGCTGGAGGGCGAAAAATGAATCGCCGTCGCTACCTGGAGTGGAGAAAAGAAAGACTGATTCGGCAGATCCAGCAACAACGGCTGGATCTGGCCGAAAACAAAACCCTGTGGCTGGAAAAAACCGACCGCATCGATCGCGGCTGGCAAACCCTTTTCGGCCTGCGCAGATACCTGGTTGTCGGTTCCAGCGTGATGGCGCTTTACGGTATCCGTCACCCAAGCAAGCTGATCCGCTGGTCACGCCGCGCTTTTGGCATCTTTGGTACTATCCGATTGATCCAGAAAACCTTTTCTTCCAAGTAAATCCCCTGCTTTATTCAACGCTTCCGTCGTTACGCCCGCTTTTTCACAGAAATTCATTCTTTCTGTCGATAAAGGCTGGGCAACTTTCTGATTCCCCATCATTTTGTTAGCAGACTACAGATTCAGTTTTTTTGAAAAAATACGACAGTTTTACTTGCTAACAACTGAATCGCTTCCCGATTAACATTCACTCCATCAAACGCATAACGGGCAGGACAGGGTCAGAGACCCGGAGTACCGCCCGCTGACATGGTAAACGCCAAGACTGGCGAACGAAAATCACTTTGGAGTAGATGATGAAAAAATTAGAAGATGCAGGTTTGCTGGTTGCTCGTATTCTGATGCCAATCCTGTTTATCGTTGCAGGTTACGGCAAAATGGGTGATGCCTATGCCGGCACCCAGCAGTACATGCAATCGATGGGCGTACCTGGCTTCTTGCTGCCGCTGACCATCTTGCTGGAATTTGGTGGCGGCCTGGCGATTTTGTTCGGTTTCCTGACCCGTACCGTGGCGCTGTTCACTGCCGGTTTTACTCTTCTGACCGCTTTGCTGTTCCATACTAACTTTGCGGACGGCGTAAACCAGCTGATGTTCATGAAGAACCTGACCATCGCCGGTGGCTTCATCGTACTGGCGATTGCCGGCCCGGGCGGTTTCAGCATCGACCGTATTCTGAACAAAAAATGGTAAGCTTCTAATACCGACTCAGGGGTCCGGCATGCCGGACCTTCTGCTTTTCACTCGGACACAACGGAGATCATCATGGGACAACTCGTCGATGGCGTTTGGCAAGACATCTGGTATGACACATCGTCCACCGGAGGCCGTTTCAAACGCTCAACCTCCCAGTTCCGCAACTGGGTGACCGCAGACGGCCAACCGGGCGAACACGGCACCGGTGGTTTTAAAGCGGAGAAAGATCGTTATCACCTGTATGTTTCACTCGCCTGTCCTTGGGCGCACCGCACTTTGCTGATGCGCAAGCTGAAAGGGCTGGAGCAAATTATCCCGGTTTCCGTGGTACACCCGCTGATGCTGGAGAACGGCTGGACCTTCGGCCAGGACTTCCCTGAAACGACCGGCGACAGCCTCTATCACTCGGACTTTCTCTATCAGCTTTACCTGCGCGCCGATGAACACTATACCGGCCGCGTAACGGTACCGGTGCTGTGGGACAAACAGCAGCAGACCATCGTCAGCAATGAATCCGCCGATATCATCCGCATGTTCAACAGTGCATTTGACGGCACCGGCGCTCGCGCAGGGGATTATTACCCCAACGACCTGCGCGGCAAAATCGATGAGCTGAACGGTTGGATTTATGACCAGGTGAATAACGGCGTGTACAAGGCCGGGTTCGCTACCAGCCAGGAAGCCTATGACGAAGCGGTGAATGCATTGTTTGACGCGTTGGCGCGGCTGGAGCAGATCCTGGGCCAACACCGTTACCTGGCCGGCGATCGCCTGACCGAGGCCGACCTGCGCCTGTGGACCACGTTGGTGCGCTTCGATCCGGTGTATGTCACCCATTTTAAATGCGATAAACACCGCATCAGCGATTATCTCAACCTGTACGGCTTCCTGCGCGACATCTACCAGATGCCGGGCATCGCCGAAACGGTTAGCCTGCCGCACATCCGCAACCATTATTACCGTAGCCACACCACTATCAATCCGCACGGCATTATTTCCATCGGGCCGGCGCAGGATCTTGACGAGCCGCACGGCCGCGACACACGTTTCAGTTAATCCGCTTTCCTCTTTCTTAGTGGAGGAGGAAACAGTCAACGGCCCGCCGTGCTTGCACGTGCGGGCCGTTGGCGATCAATGGCAGAACGCGGCCCGGTTACTGCCGTTCCTGCTGAGCGAAGAGCCGTGGGATTTCGCGCAGGAACCAGGCTTTCGCCTCCCCCATGCTGTCGCGCCGCCAGGCCATGATGATATCGGCCTCACGGCTGTATTCCGGGCCCACCACCCTCAGTCGCCCTTCTTCAATGTCTTTTTCCACCAGCGGATAAGGCATGGTCGCCACGCCCAGGCCGGCCAGCAGTGCCAGGCGCTTGTCGCCAATGGTGCTGACCGTCAGGCGTTGCTGCTTGTCCAACAGCTGTACGGTCAATACCGGCCGTTCGCGGGCGGTATCCGCCACCGCAATGCCGCGGTATTTTACGCGCGTCAATTCGGACAAGGGTTCCGGCTCCAGATGAATGGGGTGATCCGGTGCTGCGACATACACGCTCATCACTTTGTACAGTTTGCGGGTGTTGATTTCTGACGAGGCACGGAAATGCATGTCCGGCGCGATAACGATATCGGCGCGCCCTTGTTCCAGCCGCTCCCAGGCACCGGCCAGCACTTCGGTGAAGATAGATACCTGGGTATTGGCCTTCAGCGCCAGCTTGTCGACCAGCGGAAACAGTTTGCTCGCCGGCGACAGCGCCTCACTGACGATGGTCAAATGGGTTTCCCAACCGCGCGCCAGCGCTTCGGCATCCGTGGTCAGCTTGTCTGCTGCTTCCAGCAGCACCCGTCCACGCTCCAGCAACATGCGCCCGACGTTGGTGAACTTGGTTCGGTGGCCGGAGCGATCGAACAGCACCACGTCCAATTCTTCTTCCAATTTTTGCATGGTATAGCTGAGCGCCGAAGGCACCCGCCCCAGCTCATCGGCTGCCGCAGCAAAGCTGCCGCGTCGGTCGATCGCATCCATAACCCTTAACGCTTCAAGCGTTAACGCCCGATCTCTGGCCATCGAATCTCTCTGTCAGGAAATTTGAATATGCCGACCAGATTAACTGGCTAACAATCCGGCGTCCAGATGCTTACCATTTGGATAATGAATTTAGAGAGCCGATTGCCATGATTACATGCAGAACAGCACAACAATGCGGGCAAGCTGACTTTGGTTGGCTGCAGGCTCGCTACACCTTTTCTTTTGGACATTATTTCGATCCCAAACTGATGGGCTACGCCTCGTTGCGGGTGCTGAACCAGGAGGTGCTGGCACCGGGTGCGTCATTCCAGCCACGCACCTATCCCAGCGTGGATATCCTGAATCTGATCTTGCAGGGGGAAGCCGAATACCGCGACAACGACGGCAATACCGTGCGCGCCAAGAGCGGTGAAGCCTTGTTGTTAGCCACGCAACCCGGGCTGAGCTACAGCGAACAGAACGTCAGCAGCGATACGCCGCTGACCCGTCTTCAACTGTGGTTGGATGCCTGCCCGGAGCGCAACAACGAGCGAGTACAGCGCCTGACGCTGCCGGTTAACGGCGCGATATTGCTGGCGTCACCGGACGGCGTCCAGGGCAGCCTGCAACTGCGACAGCAGGCGTGGATCCATCATTTGGATTTACAGCCGGGTGAACAGCAGACGTTTGCACTGAACGGACAACGGGCCTACCTGCAGTCGATCCACGGCACCCTTGAAGCCAATGGCGACCGTAACGAAGGCCAACGGTTGACCTGCGGCGACGGGGCGTTTATCCATGAAGAGAACCGCCTGACGATCCGCGCCGAAACGCCGTTGCGCGCGCTGCTGATTGATTTGCCGGTGTGAATCAGGCGGGCGCGGCATGCCGACCCCATTGAGTACAAATTGAAAAAACCCCGCGTAACTTGCGTCACGCGGGGTTTCCTTTATAGAGGGAGTTGACCGGTAAGCCGGGTTCTGTCGTGGACAGTCATTCCTCTAGGCCAGCAATCGCTCACTGGCTCAAGCAGCCTACCCGGGTTCAGTACGGGCCGTACCATGTGAACCCCTATTTGGCCTTGCTCCGGGTGGAGTTTACCGTGCCACGAACTGTTGCCAGCCGCGCGGTGCGCTCTTACCGCACCCTTTCACCCTTACCTGATCCCGCTTGCGCGGGCCATCGGCGGTTTGCTCTCTGTTGCACTAGTCGTAGGCTTGCGCCTCCCAGGCGTTACCTGGCACCCTGCCCTATGGAGCCCGGACTTTCCTCCCCTCCACCTGTCTCCCCCGAAAGGGACGGCAGTGAAGCGGCGACTGTCTGGTCAACTCCGGCGCGGATAGTAGCGTTGCGCTCACGGCAGGTCAACCGCTTTACTGTTCTTGTTGCTCTAACGCGTATTTATACAACGCATTTTTCTTTACGCCGTGGATTTCCGCCGCCAACGCCGCCGCCTTTTTCAGCGGCAATTCTTTTTGCAGCAACGCCAGCGTGCGCAACGCTTCCAGCGGCAATGCGTCATCCTGCGCCTTATGGCCTTCGACGATCAGCACCATTTCGCCACGGCGACGCACTTCGTCTTCCTGCACCCAGGCCAGCAGCTCGCCCACCGGCGCACCCGTAATGGACTCCCAGGTTTTGGTCAGCTCACGCGCCAGCACCACATAGCGCTGCGGCCCCCACACGGTGACCATGTCCTGCAAACTTTCCAGCAACCGGTGGGTCGATTCGTAGAAAATCAATGTGCGCGGTTCCTCTGCCAGCGCCATCAGCGTATCCTTACGCCCCTTGGTTTTCGCCGGCAGGAACCCTTCGTAACAGAAGCGGTCTGAAGCAACACCGGCGGCACAGAGTGCGGTGGTTGCCGCACAGGCGCCCGGCAGAGGTACTACGCGAATGCCGGCTTCGCGGCAACGGCGCACCAGGTGATAACCGGGATCGTTGATCAACGGCGTGCCGGCATCGGAAACCAGCGCAATGCTCTGGCCTTCCTGCAGTTTCGCCAGCAGTTGGTCCGCCTTTTGTTGTTCGTTATGGTCATGCAGTGCAAACAGCCGCGCGCTAATCGCAAAGTGTTGCAACAGCAACCCGGTGTGGCGCGTGTCCTCGGCCGCAATCAGATCAACGCTTTTCAGTACCTCTAACGCGCGGTGGGTAATATCCCCCAAATTGCCGATGGGGGTGGGCACCACATACAGCGTTGATGCAGAAATGACTGATTGTTGGTGTTGATTCATTGTTTCATCCGGGTTGCCGATTTAATATTGAGCATCTTGAAAAAAACATCACTGGATACAGTATGCTTTCCTCAACATTCGTTCGTACCAAAGCAGGGCGTTCAATGCCTGTCCGACTTACCGCAGTTATCGCGGCAGCCCTGTTCCTTGCAGGCTGTCCTGGTCAGGCCCCACAAACGCCGCCCGCCAATATACAGGACGAAGCGAGCGCCAGCTCCGATTACTATCTGAAGCAGTTGCAACAAAGCAGCGATGATAACAAGGCTGACTGGCAATTACTTGCTATTCGCGCGCTGTTACGTGAAGGAAAACTGCCGCAGGCCGGTGAACAACTGAAGCAACTGCCGAAAAACCTCAGCAGCGTTCAGCAGGTTGAACGCCAGTTGTTGACCGCAGAATTGCAGGTGGCGAACAAAAGTTACGTGAGCGCCCGCAGCACGTTGGGCCACCTGGATAGCGGTTCGCTGTCAGCCAATCAATTGGTGCGCTTCTACCAGGCGCAGATCGCCGCCAATCAGGGCAAACCCTCTCTGCCGCTGATTCGCGCCTACGTTGCGCAGGAACCGCTGCTGACCGGCAAGGCTCATCAAACCAATCTGGATCAAACCTGGCTGGCGCTGCTGCAGCTGACGCAGCAGGACATGAACAGTCTGGTGATCAACGCCAATGAAAATGTGTTGCAAGGCTGGCTGGATTTGCTGCGCGTTTATCAAGACAACAAGCAAGATCCCGACCTGCTGAAAGCCGGTATCAAAGATTGGCAAAACCGTTACCCGCAGAACCCGGCGGCGAAAACGTTGCCGGCGCAGCTGAATCAGGTACTGAACTTTACCCAGGCTTCCACGTCCAAAATCGCCCTGCTGCTACCGATGAACGGCCAGGCAAAAGTGTTCGCCGATGCGATCCAACAAGGTTTTGAAGCGGCGAAAAACGGCATGGCCGCGCCTGTACAGGTGCAACAACAGCAATCTGAACCTGCCAACAATCCCGATCAAGCTTCAACCTCTGCGGACGTCAATGCCAACGGTGCGGTAAGCACCTCGGCGCCGTCTGAGGATACTGCCTCCGTGACGGCGGCTCAGCCCTCTACGCCGTCCAATGCGCCGATTACGCCGCCGCAGGCCACCAATGCGCAAATTAAAGTGTATGATACCACCGGCCAACCGCTGGCCGCGATACTGGCGCAGGCGCAGCAGGACGGCGCTACTCTGGTGGTGGGCCCGCTGCTGAAAGAGAACGTCGATCAACTGTCCGGCAGCACCACCACGCTGAACGTGCTGGCACTCAATCAGCCGGGAACGCCGAAAGACAATCCGAACATCTGTTACTTCGCCCTGTCGCCGGAAGACGAAGCACGCGACGCGGCCCGTCACATGTGGGAACAACAAAAGCGCCAGCCACTGCTACTGATCCCGCGCGGTTCGTTCGGCGATCGTATTGCCAAAGCCTTTAACCAGGAGTGGCAAAAACTGGGCGGCCAGACCGTGCTGCAACAAGGCATCGGCTCTGCCGGCGAATTGCGTCAGTCGGTGAACAGCGGTGGCATCCGCATGACAGGTACACCGATTTCCGCAGCGCCGGCTCCGCAGGCCGTAACCATTGCCGGGCTGACCATTCCGGCGCCGCCAAGCGATGTGCCTGCCGAGTCCGGCGGTAACGTGGATGCGGTCTATATCGTAGCGACCCAGTCCCAGCTGACGCTGATCAAACCGATGATCGACATGGCCACCACCTCGCGCAGCAAACCGGCAATGTACGCCAGTTCACGCAGCTATCAGGCCGGTGCCGGCCCGGACTTCCGCCTGGAAATGGAAGGCCTGCAGTTCAGCGATATCCCGCTGTTGGCCGGGGCCAACCCGCAGCTGTTGCAGCAGGCGAGCAGCCGGTTCCGCAACGACTATTCGCTGGTGCGTCTGTACGCCATGGGGATGGATGCCTGGACATTGGCCAATCACTTTGCTGAAATGCGCCAGCTCCCCGGTTTCCAGGTGTCCGGCACCACCGGCATGCTGACCGCCTCACCGAGCTGTGTGATCAACAGGAAACTGCCTTGGCTGCAATACCGTCAGGGAATGGTCGTTCCGGTCTCTTGAGTCAACGCGCCAAGGGGGCGGGCTATGAGTTGCAGGCCCGCCGCTATCTGGAACGCGCCGGGCTCACCTTCTTCGCCGCCAACGTTACGCTGCGCGGCGGTGAGCTCGATCTCATCATGCGCGATGGCCAAACCTGGGTGTTTGTTGAAGTCCGCTACCGCCGCAGCGACGCCTTTGGCGGTGCGGCCGCCAGTGTGACTTACCGTAAACAGCAGCGGTTGCTGCATGCCGCCGCCGTTTGGTTGGCGGGGCGCGGAGCCAGTTTTGACACATCGTCTTGCCGTTTTGATGTTTTGGCCATGACCGGTAGCCAGTTAGAATGGATACCCAATGCCTTCAATGCGGATTAATCATGGTTTACCGGTGCAGACCGGCCCTTTGACTTAGTGGATTAATACAACGTGCTGGATAGAATTAAAGCCTGTTTTACCGAAAGCATCCAAACCCAGATTGCGGCGGCGGAAGCCTTGCCCGACGCCATCTCGCGTGCCGCGATGACGCTGGTTCAATCCTTACTTAACGGTAATAAAATTCTGTGCTGCGGCAACGGTACCTCGGCGGCCAACGCGCAGCATTTCGCCGCCAGCATGATCAATCGCTTTGAAACCGAGCGCCCAAGCCTGCCGGCTATTGCCCTGAACGCCGATAACGTGGTGCTGACGGCGATCACCAACGATCGTCTGCACGATGAAGTCTATGCCAAGCAGGTGCGCGCCCTCGGCCATGCCGGCGACGTCTTGCTGGCAATTTCCACCCGCGGCAACAGCCGTGATATTGTGAAAGCGGTCGAAGCCGCAGTGACGCGTGATATGACGATTGTCGCGCTCACCGGTTACGACGGCGGGGAACTGGCCGGTTTGCTCGGCCAACAGGATGTCGAGATCCGTATCCCATCGCATCGCAGTGCTCGCATTCAGGAAATGCATATGCTCACAGTAAATTGCCTATGCGACCTGATAGATAATACGTTGTTTCCCCACCAGGACGATTAAGGAACTGAGATGAAGCTGAAAGCCACATTTGCAGTGCTGTCCAGCGCCCTGCTGTTACAAGGCTGTATTGCCGGCGTTGTTGTCGGCAGCGCGGCTGTCGCCACCAAGAGCGCCACCGATCCGCGCAGCGTAGGCACTCAGGTAGACGACGGCACGTTGGAAGCCCGGGTCGAAAACGCCCTGAGTAAAGATCAACAACTGAAGAAAGAGGCCCGGGTGGTTGCCACCGCCTATCAGGGGAAAGTGTTGCTGACCGGCCAATCGCCGAGCACCGACCTCGCCGCCCGCGCCAAGCAAATAGCGATGGGCGTTGAAGGCACGGCCGAAGTGTATAACGAGATCCGTCAGGGAACGCCGGTCAGCCTGAGCACCGCGTCCTCGGATACCTGGATCACCACCAAGGTCCGTTCACAGTTGCTGACCAGCGACACGGTGAAATCCTCTAACGTGAAAGTCACCACCGAAAACGGCGAGGTGTTCCTGCTTGGCCTAGTCACACAACAGGAAGCGCAATCGGCCGCGCAGATCGCCAGCCAGGTGAGCGGCGTGAAGCACGTCACCACCGCCTTTACCTTGGTGAAATAACCTGCTGCGCCGGGATGGGCCTGACAGCTTTATCCCGGCGTGCTAATCCAGATTATTTTCTTTCAAAAAACCTTCCCCACCCAGTTGCCGCATCTGGCGCATAATCCACTGCTGCCGTTGAATGACATAGCCGGAAGGCGCACCGGCCTTGAAACGATGCGGATTAGGCAACACCGCCGCCAGCAGCGCCGCTTCAGAAGCGGTCAGACGTTTGGCCGGCTTATTGAAAAAGCGTTGCGACGCCTCTTCCACACCGAATACCCCATCCCCAAATTCAACGATATTCAGATAAACCGTCAGGATGCGCCGTTTGGTCCACACCAGCTCAATCCCCGACGTCAGCCCGGCCTCCAGCCCTTTGCGCAGCCAACTGCGGCCATCCCACAGAAACAGGTTTTTCGCCGTTTGCTGCGACAGCGTAGAGGCGCCGCGAATGCGTGTAGGGCGACGTTCGTTGTGGCTGAGCGCCTTTTCGATCGCCGCCACGTCGAAACCCCAATGTTCAGGGAACTTCTGATCCTCCGCCGCCATGACAGCCAGCGCCATCTGCGGGGAGATATCGTCCATAGATACCCAGTCGGAGTGCGCCACATAGCCAAAATCGCCGCTCAGCCAGGCGCCGATCTGCCGCTCAACCATCACCGCAGAAAAAGGCACCGGCAAGAAAGCAAAAATCGCGATCCCAAGCAACCACAGGCCAACAAGAGCAATAACTCCGCGCTTCAGCCAAAACCAGGGTCGGGAAAAAATCGATTTGCCCGCGGACTTTCTCATTCAACTAAATCCAGTACCCGTGAAACCAGCTTATCAATCCCGTCGGCCGCCTCGCCGATAGATTTCGCCAACATATAGGCCGGCGTGGTTACCACTTTGTTCTCAACATCCACCACGATATCATCAACCGGGCAAATAACCGGCTCGCCACCCATGGCATCAATCACTTCACCCAGGTCCGGATCGTTGCCAATGGTCAGCCGCACTTGTTGATCCAACAGCTTCGGCAACAATGCGGGGCTAATACACATAAAACCAATTGGTTTATTTGCCTTATGCATTTGCTGCGTTAACTTAGCTAAATCTTTATCGATCCAGCATTCTGCCCCTTCACTGGCAAAGCTGCTGAGGTTCTTCGCCGCGCCAAATCCGCCGGGTACGATCAGCGCGTCCAACTGGCCGGCATCGGCCTGTGAAAGCGGTTGAATGTTCCCTCTGGCAATACGCGCCGACTCGACCAAAACATTGCGTTCTTCCGGCATTTCATCGCCGGTTAAGTGATTAATAACATGAAGTTGAGATTTATCCGGTGCAAAGCAGACCGCCTGTGCCCCCACCCGGTCCAACGCCAGCAGCGTCAGGACGGCTTCATGGATCTCCGCACCGTCATAAACTCCGCAGCCGCTCAGCACAACGCCAACGTTTTTCATCACCCTTACTCCTCTTGAGACTGTCAACTGGTTAGTGCTCGGAGTTAACAAACACTAATCTACATCACACATTTTAATGAATCTTCTAACAAGAGCGCTTACATTTGCTATGTTGTTGGCTGTATGATGTTTAGGAATTCTCTACAACCTGCTCGACCAGAACACTGAATACCAATACGCAGGTTCACAATTTCCCTGGTGTTGGCGCAATATTCGCGCACCCCGGCCTAGGTCGGGGTCATTTTTTTTCAGCGTTCGCAACCCACTCACGCAGTACCTGCACGTCGTTGCGCCATTCCTGCTTCAGCTCATCAACCCAATCCTGCACGTTATCCCACCATGCCGGCAGCGTCGGGGTCTGAATTTGCTGTGCAAGCTGCTGCAGATGGCGCAGGCCGACCGAACCGCAAGCGCCCTTGATTTTATGCCCTTCTTCGGCGATGCCTTTCTGGTCACGCGCCGTCATATTGGAATCCAACACCGCCAGATAGCCCGGCATCATCTGCTCAAACATCTCCAGGCTCTGATGAATCAGTTGTGGCCCCACCAGGTCCATGTACTGTTCCAGCATTGTGGTATCCAGTAACGACTCATTAATCTGCATCGCCTTTTGCTCCGTTTTCTTTGTGGTGTGAGAGGGTTGATGATCCCAGTAATGTTTAATGACTTTGGTCAACGCCGGTACCGAAAGCGGCTTGCTCAGTACATCGTCCATCCCCGCGTCGAGATACTCTTTTTTGTCCTTCAGTACGTTGGCGGTCAAAGCAACCAGCGGCGGCAGCGCTTGCCCGGCATAACGTTCGCGCAGCACCCGGGCGATATCCAGCCCCGTCATATCCGGCAGTTGGATGTCCAGCAGCACCAGATCAAACTCGTCCGGATCGAACATCGCCAACGCGTCGGCGCCGTTCATCGCCACGTCCACGCTATTGCCGAGCTTTTCCAGTACCGAACGCGCCACAATCACGTTCAGTTCGATATCTTCCACCAGCAGGATATGCAGCGCCGGCAACGGCAGGTCCTCTTCGGCCCGCGTCTCGCTTTCCGCTTCCTGCACCGCCGGCGCATTGATGGTCAAGGTGAAGCAAGAACCGTGCCCCTGCGCGCTGCGGACGGTGATATCGCCGCCCATGCTCTGCGCCAGCCGCTTGGAAACGGCCAGCCCAATGCCGGTGCCGGTCGCCGGGCGGCCACCGTGTTGATCTTTCACCTGATAATACATGGCGAAGATCTTGTCCTGTTCGTCCTGCGGGATGCCCATACCGGAGTCTTCCACTTCAAACACCAGCCGATCCTGCTCTTCACGCCGCACGCGCACCACAATCTGCCCCTTCGGGGTGAACTTCACGGCATTGCCGATCAGGTTCCACAGGATCTGCCGCAGGCGGGTGCCGTCCGTAATGATTTGTTGGGGCAGCGGCGGTTGCGGCTCCATCACGAATTGCAGGCCCTTTGGCTGCACCAGCAGGCCGGAGAGGTTTTCCAGATCCGCCAGGAAGCCGGTAAAATCCACCGGCTGGTTGTCGAGCTGCACTTTCCGTCGCTCGAGTTTGTCCATCTCGATAATGTCATTGAAGATATTGCCCAGCGTGATCGCGCTGACATGGATGGTCTTCAGGTATTTCAGTTGCTCAGCGTTCAACTCGGTATCGAGCAGAATGCGGCTCAGCCCGACTATGCCGTTAAGCGGCGTACGAAGCTCGTGGCTGATCGTTGAGATGAAGGTGGTCTTGTCCCTGCTGGCGTTCTCCAGCGCGTCCTGGTAGCGCTTACGCTCGGTTATATCGCGGCCAAAGCCCATCAGCCCATGACGTTTGCCCACGCGATCGTAAAACGGCACCTTGCGCAGCTCGAAACAGGCCTTGCGGCCATCCGGGTAAACCAGCCACTGTTCGTAGGTCAGGGAAACGTTATGGCGAAAGACCTTCTCGTCGGTTTCTATCACCTTTTCGGCGATTTCCCGGCTATAGACGTCAAACGGCGTCAGGCCGATCAGCTGTTTTTCGCTTTTGCCGGTCAGCAGTTCCATCGCCCGGTTACAGCCGGAGAATTCTTTGTCTTCGTTGCGGTAATACACCAGGTCAGGGGAAGCATCGAGGAACGAACGCAACAGCGCAGACTGTTGGCCCAGCTCAATCTGCGCCAGTTCGCGCTGCTCCATCTCTTCCGTCAGCTTGTTCATCACCTGCTGGCGATCTTCTTCCGCCTTGATACGGTCGGCGATTTCCTGATTCAACTGGCTGATATTGTCTTTAAGCTGCTGGTTCAGCTCCAGATCGCGGTGGCGCATTTCTTCCAGTTTATCGACCAGCCGCGCCAGGCGCTGGCGAGATTCTTCCAGTTGCTCGACCACTACCGACAGAAAATACACCGCCCACGGCGTAATCAGCAGGCCGAAGAAGATCGAACGCACCACGTCGATGCTTTCCACCTCGCCGCGCAGCAGCATGGTCACCGCCATCTGCACCACCATCGCCAGTACCACCAGCGCCGAAGCCAGCAGCAGCGAAAAGCGTACCAGCCCCAGTTTCACCATTAAATCAACGTAGTACTGGGCTAACACCCGGATTTGCTTCATAGCGGCTCCCATCAGACAGAATCGGTTAAATCATACCGTAAAACCTCGGTGAGATAAGGAAGCAAACGCCGAAGTGTGGGAAAGTTTGCAAATCAAAACAGCGATCAAGGGCGATATTGCCGCTTTTCGTCCAAACCGCTGCCCTGCCCGCCATATCGCTGCAGATAACCACCGACCGCCTGCATGCCGTTCCAGCGGTTTTCGCACCATAATGGTGCCAACAGCGTCGGTCGACGGGCGTTGGCGGAGATGCGGTGATAGACAATTTCTTTCGGCGTATGGCGGATCATCTCCCCGGCGCTGGCAGCGTACTCCTCCAGCGACAGTTCAGGCATCCGCCCGGCACGCCAGGCTCTTGCCAGGGTGCTGCCGGCAACAATATGCAACGGGTGCAGCTTGATGCCATCCACGCCGCTGTCCACCACCTGCCGCAGCGTAGCCAGATGATCGGCCGCCGTTTCTCCCGGCAAACCGACGATCAGGTGGCTGCACACCTTCAACCCGCGTTCGCGCGCAAGTCGGGCGGTGTGCTGATAACAGGAGAAATTGTGGCCGCGGTTAATGCGCTTCAGCGTTTTATCGTGCGCAGTCTGCAGACCCAACTCGAGCCAAACCTCATACCCTCGTTCAAGGTAACCCGCCAGCAGATCCAGCGCGGCAGAAGGTACGCAGTCCGGCCGCGTGCCAACGCAGATTCCGACCATATCGGCCTGTGCCAGCGCTTGACGATACATGTCCGCCAGCAGGCTCACTTCTGCATAAGTACTGGTATACGCCTGAAAGTAGGCCAGGTAACGTTTTGCGCGGTTGACCCTGCCGGCCTGTATCGTCAATTGTTCGGCAATGCTCTGGCGCTGCATCCGTTCGTCCGCAAAGGAGGCCACGTTGCAGAAGGTACAGCCGCCGCGCCCCAGGGTACCGTCACGATTTGGGCAGCTGAAACCGCCGTGCAGCGTGAGCTTATGGATCTTTTCGCCGTACCGGCGCTGGAGATCGGCGCCAAACATATTGACTAATTGCGGCAACTGCATAATCTTGTCTTTCTCTGTCCTCAAAGCCCGTGATGCTAATAAGAAACGGCTTTTCCCGCGATGACAGAGATCAACGCTTTCCCCGCAAGGCTTCACCAGGCATAACTATTCATTATAAATGCAAATAAAATCACCCGAGCCACTATGAATTTTTCTTATTCTCACGCAACCGTTAACGCCATTATGACAAAGCGATGAAAAATAGTTACAAATAACAAGAAAGCATAACTTAATAGAATAAAATTCTGACATTCCTACCCGCACTAGCATGGTGCAGAGATTCAGAGGTTGCACTATAGTGAGACAGCTCACATTTCCCTGGAGCCGGACGCTCCTCACCGTCACCGTAAATTCATGTAAAAACCATTAAAATTCAAGAAGATAACCTGAATTTTTTCAATAAAAAACCCTCTTAAGCCTATATTTGACCTGCGTATTCTTTCTCGCTAAGTTGGAAGTCCGCTGGAAGCTTTCTGGACGGGCAAACGTCTCGTCATATTTATGCAGTTATTTAAGACTCCCTCTTAAAACAAGTCATTCACCACTTGTGAGAACCGTCACGAGAGGCCATTGATGGAGGGCGGAAAAGCAGATCGGCGATAGTAACCTTGCTGATTGGACTTCCGCCTGACGTTGGGAAGCCCCCTCGCAGTTGGTTGTAAGAGTCACGCAGAGCCTGGGGAGGTTCACTGATATGTTGTACGATAAATCCCTTGAGAGGGACAACTGTGGTTTCGGCCTAATCGCCCACATAGAAGGCGAACCTAGCCACAAGGTGGTGCGAACTGCTATTCACGCGCTGGCCCGTATGCAGCACCGTGGCGCAATTCTTGCTGACGGCAAGACTGGCGACGGTTGCGGCCTGTTATTGCAAAAGCCCGATCGCTTTTTCCGCATGGTCGGGGAAGAGCGCGGCTGGCGTTTAGCCAAGAACTACGCCGTTGGCATGATGTTCCTCAGCCAGAACGAAGAGGAAGCCCGTGCCAGCCGCCGCATTGTGGAAGAAGAGCTGCAAAATGAAACGCTGTCGGTCGTCGGCTGGCGTGAAGTGCCGACCAACCCGGACGTTTTGGGTGAAATCGCCCTCTCTTCCCTGCCGCGCATTGAACAGATCTTCGTGAACGCCCCGGCAGGTTGGCGCCCGCGCGATATGGAACGCCGCCTGTTTGTGGCGCGTCGCCGTATCGAAAAGCGCGTTCAGGACGACAGCTTCTATGTTTGCAGCTTCTCGAATCTGGTCACGATCTATAAAGGCTTGTGCATGCCTGCGGATCTGCCGCGTTTCTATCTCGATCTGGCGGACCTGCGCCTGGAATCGGCCATCTGCCTGTTCCATCAGCGTTTCTCCACCAACACCGTGCCGCGCTGGCCGTTGGCACAGCCGTTCCGTTATCTGGCGCACAATGGTGAGATCAACACCATCACCGGCAACCGCCAATGGGCGCGCGCCCGTACTTATAAATTCCAGACGCCGCTGATCCCGGATTTGCAAACCGCCGCCCCCTTCGTTAACGAAACCGGTTCCGACTCCAGCTCGTTGGACAACATGCTGGAGCTGCTGCTGGCGGGGGGCATGGACCTGATCCGCGCCATGCGTTTGCTGGTGCCGCCGGCCTGGCAGAACAACCCGGACATGGACACCGACCTGCGCGCCTTCTTCGACTTCAACTCGATGCATATGGAGCCGTGGGACGGCCCGGCAGGCATCGTGATGTCCGATGGCCGCTACGCCGCCTGTAACCTGGATCGTAACGGTCTGCGCCCGGCGCGTTATGTGATAACTAAAGACAAACTGATCACCTGCGCCTCCGAAGTCGGCATCTGGGATTACCAGCCGGATGAAGTGGTGGAAAAAGGCCGCGTTGGCCCTGGCGAGCTGATGGTGATCGACACCCGCAGCGGCAAGATCCTGCACTCCGCCGAAACCGACGACGATCTGAAAAGCCGCCACCCATATAAAGAATGGATGGAAAAGAACGTCAAGCGCCTGGTGCCGTTCGAGGATCTGCCTGAAGATCAAGTCGGCAGCCGTGAGCTCGACGATTCGCAGCTCGAGACCTATCAGAAACAGTTCGGCTACAGCAGCGAAGAGCTGGATCAGGTGATCCGCGTGCTGGGCGAGATCGGCCAGGAAGCCACCGGCTCGATGGGGGACGATACTCCGTTTGCCGTGCTCTCCAGCCGCCCGCGCATCGTTTACGATTATTTCCGCCAGCAGTTCGCGCAGGTGACCAACCCGCCCATCGACCCGCTGCGCGAAGCGCATGTGATGTCGCTGGCGACCAGCATCGGCCGCGAAATGAACGTGTTCTGCGAGGCCGAAGGCCAGGCACACCGCCTGAGCTTCAAATCGCCGATCCTGCTCTACTCCGACTTCAAGCAGCTCACCACGCTGGAAGGCGAATATTATCGCGCTGACACGCTCGATCTGACCTTCGATCCCGCAGTACAGGATCTGGAGCAGACTATCCGTGCCCTGTGCGACGAAGCGGAACGTAAAGTCCGCGACGGCGCCGTGCTGCTGGTGCTGTCCGATCGCGCTATCGCCGCCAACCGTCTGCCGGTGCCTGCACCGATGGCCGTAGGCGCGATCCAGACCCGTTTGGTAGAGAAAAGCCTGCGTTGCGACGCCAACATCATCGTTGAAACCGCCAGCGCCCGCGATCCGCACCACTTCGCCGTGCTGTTGGGCTTCGGCGCGACCGCGATCTACCCATACCTGGCCTACGAAACGCTGGCCAAACTGGTAGATACCCAGGCGATCGACAAGAAATACCGCGAGGTGATGCTGAACTACCGCAACGGCATCAATAAAGGCCTGTACAAGATCATGTCCAAAATGGGCATCTCGACTATCGCCTCTTATCGCTGCGCCAAACTGTTTGAAGCGGTCGGCCTGCATCGTGATCTGTCCGATCTCTGCTTCCAGGGTGCAGTCAGCCGCATCGGCGGTGCCAGCTTCAGCGACTTCCAGCAGGATTTGCAGAACCTGTCCAAGCGCGCCTGGCTGAAACGCAAACCGCTGGAACAGGGCGGCCTGCTGAAGTTCGTCCACGGCGGCGAGTACCATGCGTACAACCCTGACGTGGTGAGCACCTTACAAACTGCGGTACACAGCGGCAAATACAGCGACTATCAGGCTTATGCCAAACTGGTGAATGAACGCCCGGTCGCCATGCTGCGTGACCTGCTGGCCATTACGCCGCAGGGCACGCCGATCCCGGTCGACCAGGTTGAACCGGCAGAATCGCTGTTCAAACGCTTCGATACCGCGGCCATGTCGATCGGCGCACTGAGCCCGGAGGCCCACGAATCGCTGGCCATCGCCATGAACAGCCTCGGCGGTTTCTCCAACTCCGGTGAAGGCGGCGAAGATCCTGCGCGTTACGGCACCAACAAGGTTTCACGCATCAAGCAGGTGGCATCCGGCCGTTTCGGCGTGACGCCGGCCTACCTGGTGAATGCCGACGTGATCCAAATTAAGGTGGCGCAAGGGGCAAAACCGGGTGAAGGCGGCCAGTTGCCTGGCGACAAAGTGACGCCTTATATCGCCAAGCTGCGTTATTCGGTGCCGGGCGTGACCCTGATTTCTCCACCGCCGCACCATGACATCTATTCGATCGAAGATCTGGCCCAGCTGATTTTCGACCTGAAACAGGTCAACCCGAAGGCGATGATCTCGGTGAAACTGGTTTCCGAACCGGGCGTCGGCACCATCGCTACCGGCGTGGCGAAAGCCTATGCCGATCTGATCACCATCGCCGGTTACGACGGCGGCACCGGCGCCAGCCCACTGTCGTCGGTGAAATACGCCGGTTGCCCGTGGGAACTGGGCCTGGTGGAAACTCAGCAGGCGCTGGTGGCTAACGGCCTGCGCCACAAAATCCGCCTGCAGGTGGATGGCGGCCTGAAAACCGGCGTGGATATCGTCAAAGCGGCGATCCTCGGCGCAGAAAGCTTCGGCTTCGGCACCGGCCCGATGGTGGCGCTGGGGTGTAAATACCTGCGTATCTGTCACCTGAACAACTGCGCAACCGGCGTGGCGACTCAGGATGAAAAACTGCGCCGCGATCACTATCACGGCCTGCCGGAACGCGTAACCAACTACTTCCAGTTCATCGCGCGTGAAACCCGCGAGATCATGGCGCAGTTGGGTGTCAGCCAATTGGTTGATCTGATTGGCCGCACTGAGTTCCTGACCGAGCTGGACGGCATCTCCGCCAAGCAGAACAAACTGGATCTGTCGCCGCTGCTGAAGACCGCAACGCCGCATCCAGGCAAGGCGCTGTACTGCACCGAAAGCAGCAACCCGCCGTTCGACAAAGGGTCGATGAACAAAGATCTGCTGGCGCAGGCGGAACCGCATATCGAAGCGAAGCAGAGCAAGACCTTCTACTTCGATATCCGTAACACCGACCGTTCAGTGGGTGCCACCCTGTCCGGCGCTATTGCTACCGTACATGGCGATCAGGGCATGGCAGCAGACCCGATCAAGGCCTATTTCTCAGGCACCGCTGGCCAGAGCTTCGGCGTATGGAATGCGGGCGGCGTTGAGTTGACCCTGACCGGCGACGCCAACGACTATGTCGGCAAAGGCATGGCCGGCGGCCGTATCGCCGTACGCCCACCGATTGGTTCTGCCTTCCGCAGCCATGAAGCGAGCATTATCGGCAACACCTGTCTGTACGGTGCCACCGGCGGCAAGCTGTTCGCTGCAGGCCGTGCGGGCGAGCGCTTCGCGGTGCGTAACTCCGGTGCCATCACCGTAGTTGAAGGCATTGGTGATAACGGTTGTGAATACATGACCGGCGGCATCGTCTGCGTGCTGGGTAAAACCGGCATCAACTTTGGTGCGGGCATGACCGGTGGCTTCGCTTACGTGCTGGATGAAGATGGCGAATTCCGCAAACGCGTGAACCCAGAGCTGGTGGAGGTATTGGATGTCGACCAACTGGCCATTCATGAGGAGCACCTGCGCGGTTTGATTACCGAACACGTGCAAGCGACCGGTTCTGCGCGCGGGGAAGAGATTCTGGCCAACTGGCCGGAATGGGCGCCGAAGTTCGCTCTGGTCAAGCCGAAGTCCAGTGATGTCAAAGCATTGTTGGGTCACCGTAGTCGTTCCGCAGCCGAGCTGCGGGTTCAGGCGCAGTAAGAGGTCATTAATGAGTCAGAATGTTTATCAATTTATCGACCTGCAGCGCGTTGATCCGCCAAAAAAACCGCTGAAGATCCGTAAAATTGAGTTTGTAGAGATTTACGAGCCGTTTTCGGAAACTCAGGCGAAAGCGCAGGCGGACCGTTGTCTTTCCTGTGGTAACCCTTATTGCGAATGGAAATGCCCGGTTCACAACTACATCCCGAACTGGCTGAAGCTGGCGAACGAAGGCCGCATCATGGAGGCGGCGGATCTGGCGCACCAGACCAACAGCCTGCCGGAAGTGTGCGGCCGCGTCTGCCCGCAGGATCGGCTGTGCGAAGGTTCCTGTACCCTGAACGACGAGTTTGGTGCGGTGACCATCGGCAACATCGAACGTTATATCAGCGATAAAGCGATCGAAATGGGCTGGAAGCCGGACATGTCTCACGTGCAGCCCACTGGCAAGCGCGTAGCGGTGATCGGTGCCGGTCCAGCCGGTTTGGCCTGTGCCGACGTGTTGACCCGTAACGGCGTGAAAGCGGTGGTTTACGATCGTCATCCGGAGATCGGCGGGTTGCTGACCTTCGGTATTCCGGCCTTCAAGCTGGAAAAAGAAGTGATGGTGAAACGCCGCGGCATCTTCAGCGAGATGGGCATTGAGTTCCAGCTGAATACCGAAGTGGGCAAGGACATCACCATGGATGCGCTGCTGAACGAGTTTGACGCCGTGTTCCTTGGCGTCGGCACCTATCAGTCGATGCGCGGCGGATTGGAGAACGAGGAAGCGCCGGGCGTCTATGACGCGCTGCCATTCCTGATCGCCAATACCAAGCAGTTGATGGGCTATGAAGCCGAGCAGCACGAACCCTATGTCAACATGGAAGGCAAGCGCGTTGTGGTTCTGGGCGGTGGCGATACCGCGATGGACTGCGTGCGCACTTCTATCCGTCAGGGTGCAACTCAGGTTATCTGCGCCTACCGTCGTGATGAGGCCAACATGCCGGGTTCCAAACGCGAAGTGAAAAATGCGCGTGAGGAAGGGGTTGAATTCAAATTCAATCTGCAGCCGCTGAGCATCGAACTGAACAGCGCCGGCCGCGTCGCCGGCGTGAAAATGGTTCGTACCCAGTTGGGTGAGCCGGATGCCAATGGCCGTCAGGTCGCTGAGCAAGTGCCGGGTTCCGAGCACGTGATCGATGCCGATGCCGTCGTGTTGGCGTTTGGTTTCCGTCCGCACAAGATGGATTGGCTGGCGGCACATGACGTTCAACTCGACAAGCAGGGCCGCATTGTGGCGCCGGAAGGCACCGATAACGCCTTCCAGACCAGCAACCCGAAAATCTTCGCCGGTGGCGATGCAGTGCGCGGTTCAGACCTGGTCGTCACGGCGATTGCCGAAGGCCGTAAAGCTGCCGATGGCATCATGAGCTATCTGGAAGTGTAATATCCCTTCTGCTGTTTCACACCTCAAGGGCCCGGTTCAATACCGGGCCCTTTGCTTTTCCGCACACGCAACCACCGCCGTCTTCTGCACCCGATAGAACGGTTGCCTGCATCGTGAAAAACGGATTGTTCGGCAGGATCAGGGGCAATAAAAAAGGTCGCCTGAGCGACCTTTGCTGTTCATTGCTGCGGGATTATTTCACCACGCGCAGCGCCGGACGGCCACCGCGCGGCGGCTGTGGCGGTTCATCGTCGGGCTCGTTGTCATCACTCACGTCCGGGCGATCGCCATCAATCACCGACATCAAGCTTTCCGATGGGATCGTCTCATTGTCCATGCCTTCAAAGGTGCCTTCCGCTTCATAGGCGGCTTCCGGTTCAAACATGGTGCCTGCGCCATTTTCACGCGCATAAATCGCCAGTACCGCTGCCATTGGCACCGAAACCTGACGTGGCACGCCACCGAAACGCGCGTTGAAATGCACTTCGTCGTTGCCTAACTCCAGGCTGCCTACCGCACGTGGCGCAATGTTCAAGACAATCTGACCATCGCGGGCAAACTCCATCGGAACCTGCACGTCAGGGCGCGTTACATCCACCACCAGATGCGGAGTCAACTGATTATCAAGCAACCAGTCATAGAACGCCCTCAGCAGGTACGGACGGCGCGGGGTCATCTGAGACATATCCATGACGCTTAGCCCCGGGTCTGCAGGCGCATTTCGCGCTCGGCTTCGGTCAGGGAGGCCAAGAAGGCGTCGCGCTCGAACACGCGAGTCATATAGCCTTTCAGCTCTTTGGAACCGGCACCGCTCAGTTCAATGCCCAACTGCGGCAAACGCCACAGCAGTGGCGCCAGGTAGCAATCCACCAGGCTAAACTCTTCGCTCATGAAGTAAGGGGTCTGACCAAAGATCGGGGCAATCGCCAACAGCTCTTCGCGCAGTTGACGGCGAGCCGATTCTGCTTCCTGACCATTGCTCTTCTCGATTTTGTACATCAGCGAGTACCAGTTCTTCTCGATACGCAGCATCATCAGGCGGCTTTCACCACGAGCGACCGGATAAACCGGCATCAACGGCGGGTGCGGGAAGCGCTCATCCAGGTATTCCATGATGATACGGGATTCATACAGGGTCAGCTCGCGATCAACCAGCGTAGGCACCGTCTGGTACGGGTTGAGGTCAATCAGATCCTGCGGCAGGTTATCCAACTCAACCTGCTCAATCTCGACGCTGACACCTTTCTCCGCCAGTACGATACGTACTTGATGGCTAAAAATGTCGGTCGGGCCAGAAAACAGCGTCATTACCGAACGTTTGTTGGCAGCGACAGCCATGAAAACCTCCAAGTTTATCTAGAAAATACTGCGAATAGCCAACTTCCCTTCATCTTTCATGTCGCAGCTGTGTTGGCTTCCCTCTCTCACCCCCAGTCACTTAGCAATCTAAGCTCCAGGGGATTCGTTCGGTTGCCGCCTTGCTGCACCCTGAAATCTATCGGGTTACCAGGCTGCTATCCTGAATGATCTTGACCGCTGGCCAGCAGCACACAGATAAACCCTGGGTCTAAAACAGGACGCGGAGGTAGACTGACGACAGCTGCATGGCGAACAGGCGCAAAAGTGGATGATAGTTTACCAGATTTTGCTTGTTTTGTGGGGACTGTGCGGTGATTTCGTGTTGAATTGTCTGATATACCACAGATTTTAGTCGAGAGAAGGTGATTTTCAGGCATAAAAAAACCCGGTGAAGCACCGGGTTTTTGGCGTAAACTCCACTGCCGAAGCAGTAAAAATTAACGCTTGGAGAACTGCGGACGACGACGTGCTTTACGCAGGCCGACTTTCTTACGTTCAACCTGACGAGCGTCACGAGTGACGAAGCCAGCTTTACGCAGCTCACCACGCAGAGTCTCGTCATATTCCATCAGTGCACGGGTGATACCGTGACGGATAGCACCAGCTTGACCAGAGATACCACCACCTTTAACAGTGATGTACAGGTCAAATTTGCCAACCATGTCGACCAGTTCCAGCGGCTGACGAACTACCATGCGGGCAGTTTCGCGACCGAAGTACTGTTCCAGGCTGCGCTGGTTAATTACGATGTTACCGTTGCCCGGCTTGATGAAGACGCGAGCGGCGGAGCTTTTGCGGCGACCAGTGCCGTAGTATTGATTTTCAGCCATTGCCTATAATCCCGATTAGATGTCAAGAACTTGCGGTTGCTGTGCCGCGTGAGTGTGCTCGTTGCCCGCGTAAACTTTCAGTTTACGGAACATTGCACGACCCAACGGACCCTTTGGCAGCATGCCTTTAACCGCGATTTCAATCACGCGCTCAGGATTGCGGGCAATCATCTCTTCAAAGGTCGCTTGCTTGATACCACCGATGTGGCCGGTGTGGCGGTAGTACACCTTGTCTGTACGCTTGTTGCCGGTTACAGCAACTTTTTCTGCGTTCAGAACGATGATGTAGTCACCGGTATCAACGTGCGGGGTGTATTCCGCTTTATGCTTGCCGCGCAAACGACGAGCGAGTTCAGTAGCGAGACGGCCTAAAGTTTTACCATCTGCATCAACAACGAACCAGTCGCGTTTTACGGTTTCTGGTTTAGCTGTAAAAGTTTTCATTAGAAAGCTTACCCAATAATTAGTTACACGTTGGTGAACACCCAAACGCTCGAAAACAGTTGAGGCTCACACGACCATACAAGTCCAGCAAACCTACCCCTTCGAATAGCCATTGCCGGCACTATAAAGTTTTTGGGAAAAAAACTTTGTTGTAACGTGGGGTCGCAAGATTATAGAGAAGTCGCTCACAAAGATCGAACGCTTTTTGAATGGAAAAGCAATTTAGCGCCGATGAGAGGAGAACGGGGGATCCTGGCGACCAGATCCCCGAGCCATCAAGGCAGATGAGGCAGCTTCAGATACTCTTCGCTTTGCATCTCCTGCAGGCGCGACAGGCAACGCTGATACTCAAACTTCAACCGCTCACCCTGGTAGATGTCGAACATCGACGCTTCGGCGGCAATCACCAACTTGACGTGCCGTTCGTAGAATTCGTCCACCAGCGCCAGGAAGCGGCGGGCGGTGTTCTCCTTCAACGGCCCCATCACCTGCACATTGTACAACATGACGCTGTGATACAGCCGCGACAGCGCAATATAGTCCAGTTGGCTGCGCGGCTCTTCGCACAAAGTATGGAAATCCACCGCCAATACCCCGTCCACCGCGCGGATCGCCTGCAGCGGGCGGTGATTGACCTGCAGCACCGGCGCAGCCTCCCCCGCCTTCCCCGCCAGCTTGATGAACATCCGGTCCATGGTGTCTCGGGTTTGACTGTCGAGCGGCGTCAGGTACAAATGCGCCTGAGTCAGCGTACGCAAACGGTAATCGATGCCGGCATCGACGTTCATCACATCGCAGTAGTCGTTAATCAGGGCAATCGCCGGCAGGAAGCGCGCACGTTGCAAGCCGTTGCGGTACAGATCGTCCGGCGGAATATTCGACGTTGCCACCAGCGTGATGCCGCGAGCAAACAGTGCCTGCAACAGCGTGGCCAGCAGCATCGCGTCGGTGATGTCGGAAACGAAGAATTCGTCAAAACACACTACGTCGGTCTGCGCCTTGAAACCGTCGGCAATAATCTCCAACGGGTTCTCCTGTCCTTGCAACTCGGTCAACTCTTCATGCACCCGCAACATAAAGCGGTGGAAGTGCAGTCGCAGTTTGCGCTCTCCCGGCAGGCTGTGGAAAAACATGTCCATCAGCCAGGTTTTACCGCGCCCGACACCGCCCCACATGTACAACCCCTGCACCGGACGTCGGCTGGCCGTTACATCGCCCTTGCCAAGCCAGCGGCTGAACTTGCCGCGCAGTCCGCCGGCCGGCACGCTTGCCGCGGGTATTTGCTGCAATGCCAGATAAATGCCCTCCAGTCGGGTAACCGCCTGGCGTTGAACCTCATCGGCCTGGTATTCCCCCGCCTCCAGCGCCTGCTGGTAGCGTGATAACGGTGATAATGCCTGCATCTGTTCGATGTTCCCTTAGAACCCGTAGAAATTATTTAGCAAATTTTCGCGGCATGTTGATGCTGCTTCGCACCGTTATCGCCACATATGCCCGCGTCGCGGCCTCTTGAAAAACCCTGTAAACGCCAGGTTATGGCTTATCAGGATTCCACTCGGACAAGGTTAACGGTTATAGTGGATATTATTAAGTGAAAAATCCCTGCGGAACAACGAAGTCAAAATAGGAGTCATCATGACCTGGGAGTATGCGCTGATTGGTTTAGTCGTCGGCATCGCCATTGGTGCGGTAGCGATGCGTTTTGGTAACCGTAAATTACGTCAACAACAAGTGTTGCAAAACGAGTTGGACAAGAGCAAAACCGAGCTGGAAGAGTATCGTCAGGAGCTGGTCGGCCATTTTGCCCGCAGCGCCGAGCTGTTGGATAACATGGCGCGAGATTATCGCCAGCTGTATCAACATATGGCGAAAAGCTCCAACAACCTGTTGCCGGATCTGCCGATGCAGGAAAATCCGTTCCGCTATCGCCTGACCGAAGCCGAAGCCGATAACGATCAGGCGCCGGTAGAAATGCCGCGCGATTACTCAGAAGGCGCCTCCGGCCTGCTGCGTGGCGAACGTCCGCGCCGCGACTGATCCTCGCTCCGCCCGTGGGCCTGCCCCACGGGTTTTCCTCTTGCCCCGCCTTATCCCCCACCCTGAGCTATCCTTAACGCTGGCGCTTGAGTGAACTTTTCACGCAAATTCACGGTCTTACCCTTCACTATGGTATTGCTGCTGCTTTATCATCACTATTTCACCGGCAGGTATTGAGAGAGTTATTATCAATGAAGAAAAAGTCGTTAATTCTTAGTGCATTGGCAATGAGTATTGGCCTCACGCTCACCTCCGTACCGGCAGTCAGCGCGGCGTTGCCCGTCGCCGTTCAGGGGCAATCGCTGCCAAGCCTGGCGCCGATGCTGGAAAAAGTCTTGCCCGCAGTAGTCAGCGTGCATGTTGAAGGGACTCAGGTGCAGCGCCAGCAAATTCCAGAGGAATTCAAACGCTTCTTTGGCCCCGACGCTCCAGGACAGCAGCAAAGCTCACGTCCGTTTGAAGGGCTGGGCTCCGGCGTCATCATCGACGCCGCCAAAGGCTATGTGCTGACCAACAACCACGTCATCAACAACGCCGACAAAATCAGCGTACAGCTGAATGACGGCCGCGAAGTGGACGCCAAACTGGTTGGCCGCGACGAGCAATCCGATATTGCCCTGCTGCAGCTCAGCGACGTGAAAAACCTGACCGCGATAAAAATGGCGGACTCCGATGCGTTGCGGGTCGGCGATTTCGCTGTTGCCGTCGGTAACCCGTTTGGCCTCGGCCAAACCGCCACCTCCGGCATTATCTCCGCGCTGGGCCGCAGCGGCCTGAACCTGGAAGGGCTGGAAAACTTTATTCAGACGGACGCCTCCATCAACCGCGGTAACTCCGGCGGCGCGCTGGTCAATCTTAACGGCGAGCTGATAGGTATCAACACGGCCATTCTGGCGCCGGGCGGCGGCAACGTTGGCATCGGCTTTGCCATTCCGAGCAACATGGCGCAAAACCTCAGCCGGCAGTTGATCGAATTCGGCGAGGTGAAACGCGGCCTGCTTGGCATTAAAGGCAGTGAAATGACCGCCGATATGGCCAAGGCGTTTAATACTGACGCTCAACGCGGCGCCTTCGTCAGCGAAGTGTTGCCGAAATCCGCCGCCGCCAAGGCGGGTATCAAGGCCGGCGACATTTTGGTTTCCGTCGATGGCAAACCGGTCAGCAGCTTCGCCGAACTGCGCGCCAAAGTAGGTACTACCGCACCGGGTAAAACCATCAAGGTCGGCCTGCTGCGCGATGGCAAACCGCAGGAAGTTGCCGTTACGCTGGATAACAGCGATGGCGCCTCCACCAATGCCGAAACGCTGTCCCCGGCCCTGCAGGGGGTTTCCCTCAGTAATGGCGCCCTCGCCAGCGGTGACAAAGGCGTGAAGATCGATAAGGTGGATAAAGGCTCAACGGCTGCGCAAATCGGGCTGCAGAAAGACGATGTGATTATTGGCGTCAACCGCCAGCGCGTTGAGAACATCACAGCGTTGCGCAAAGTCCTGGAGGCCAAACCACCGGTCATGGCGCTGAACATCGTGCGCGGCACTGAAACCATTTATCTGCTGCTGCGTTAATTTGTTTAAAAACCGGGCTCAGTGACATACTGCGCCCGGTATTCTCATGTTATCCTCCGTGCATCCTTCATCTCACGTACTAAAACTCCATGTTTGCTAAGCTCTTGCGTTCTGTCGTTATTGGTTTAATCGTTGCCGGCCTGCTGCTGGTTGCGCTGCCTGTGCTGCGCTCTTCCAATACTCTGTTCGCAGAAAAACATGAGAATACCAGTGACGAAACGCCGGTCAGCTATAACAAGGCCGTGCGACGCGCTGCGCCCGCCGTGGTAAATATCTACAATCGCAATATAAGCGGTACCGCCAACGTGCTGTTGCTGGGTTCCGGCGTGATCATGAACGAACGCGGCTATATTCTGACCAACCGACACGTTATCAAGGATGCCCAACAAATTACCGTCGTGCTGCAGGACGGCCGCCGCTACGAAGCGCTGCTGGTCGGCTCCGACAGCCTGACCGATCTGGCCGTACTGAAGATAGATCCGGGCAATCTGCCGGTTATCCCTATTAATAACGCCCGTGCCGCGCACGTGGGCGATGTGGTCCTGGCGATAGGCAATCCCTATAATCTCGGCCAGACCGTCACGCAGGGGATCCTCAGCGCCACGGGCCGCATCAGTATGAGCACCACCGGCCGTCAAACCTTCCTGCAAACCGATGCCTCGATTAACCGTGGCAACTCCGGCGGCGCTTTGGTCAACTCGTTGGGTGAGTTAATCGGCATCAACACCCTGACCTACGATAAAATCACCGACGGTGAAACGCCGGAAGGCCTGGGGTTCGCCATCCCCATTGAACTTGCCACCAAGATCATGGATAAACTGATCCGTGATGGCCGCGTTATCCGCGGTTATTTCGGCATCCAGGGCAAAGAGATTATTCCTTTGCGTTCGTCCAATTCCGGCATCGATCGCCTGCAAGGCATTATCGTGACCGAAATTACGCCGAACGGACCGGCGGGTAACGCAGGCTTCCATATCAACGACGTGATCATCAACGTAGACAACAAACCGGCGATATCGGTGCTGGAGACCATGGACCAGGTGGCTGAGATACGCCCGGGTACGGAAATACCGGTCGTCGTGCTGCGTGACGGTAAACGCATTACGCTGAAGATGGCGGTAGGTGAATTTCCGGAAGACAGCAATTAAAAAGGGCCCGGCCAAAGTGAGCCGGACCCTCAATAGGGTATTTCCGCCGGGGCGTCGCCCCGGCGTCTGACAGATTACTCGCCTTTCACACGCTCGATATTCGCACCCAGAGCACGCAACTTGTCTTCAATACGCTCATAGCCACGATCGATATGATAGATACGATCGACGACGGTCACACCGTCGGCGATGCAGCCGGCGATCACCAGGCTGGCAGAGGCACGCAGATCGGTCGCCATTACCTGGGCGCCGGAAAGCTGCTCAACGCCGTGACAAATCACGGTGTTGCTCTCGATTTCGGCGTGTGCCCCCATGCGGATCAACTCCGGCACATGCATGAAACGGTTTTCGAAAATGGTCTCGGTGATCACGCCGGTCCCTTCCGCCACCAGGTTCAGCAAGCTGAACTGGGCCTGCATATCGGTCGGGAAACCAGGGTGCGGCGCGGTACGAATGGTAACCGCTTTAGGGCGATTACCGTGCATGTCCAGGCTGATCCAGTCTTCGCCTACTTCGATATCCGCGCCGGCTTCACGCAGCTTGGCCAACACGGCGTCCAGCGTATCCGGACGGGTGTCGCGACACATCACTTTGCCACCGGAAACCGCAGCGGCAATCAGGAAGGTGCCGGTCTCGATACGGTCAGGCAGAACGCGATAAACGCCGCCGCCCAGGCGCTCAACGCCTTCGATGGTGATGCGGTCACTGCCGGCGCCGCTGATTTTCGCGCCCAGCGTATTAAGGAAATTGGCAGTATCGACAATTTCCGGCTCGCGCGCGGCGTTTTCGATCACTGTGGTGCCGGTCGCCAGAGTCGCTGCGCTCATGATAGTCACGGTTGCGCCAACGCTCACCTTGTCCATCACGATGTGCGCGCCTTTCAGGCGGCCTTCCACGGAAGCTTTAACGTAACCTTCTTCCAGTTTGATCTCCGCACCGAGTTGTTCCAGGCCGGTGATGTGCAGATCGACCGGACGCGCGCCGATCGCACAGCCGCCCGGCAGGGAAACCTGACCACGGCCAAAACGCGCGACCAGCGGCCCCAGCGCCCAGATAGAAGCACGCATGGTTTTCACCAGGTCGTACGGCGCACAGAACTCGTTCACGCCGCTGGCGTCAACATACACAGAACCGTTGCGCTCGATCTTGGTGCCTAACTGGCTGAGTAGCTTAATGGTGGTGTCGATGTCCTTCAGCTTCGGGACATTCTGCAGCTCGACCGGCTCTTCCGCTAATAATGCGGCGAACAGGATCGGCAGGGCGGCGTTTTTCGCCCCGGAAATAGCAACTTCACCGCTGAGGCGGGTCCGGCCCTGCACACGAAATTTATCCATCTGACTACTCTCTGTTATCTAATCTGAAGCTGCCCGCCCCGGAGGGCAAACAGCCTTAAAATCCGTTGAGTTTGCGGTCTCGCTGCCACTCTTCAGGGGTGTACGCCTTGATCGATAAGGCATGAATGCGGTTGTCCGCAATGTATTCCATCAGCGGTGCGTAGACCGTCTGTTGTTTTTTGACGCGGCTCATGCCGGCAAACAGCTCGCCGACCACGATCGCCTGGAAGTGGCTGCCGTCGCCCGTGACATGTACTTCATCCAGTGCCAACGCTTGCATCAGCACGTCTTTAATCTCGTTATTTTCCATAGTATCCAGTTCTGCAGCAAAAGGATCATAATCAGCCTGACATCTTAGTGGAATACGACGTTTTCTTAAACTAAAGAAAAAGCCCCTGTTACACAGGGGCTTTTTGGGGTATGAGCATATTCAGGCAGCCGAAAATATCGCTAACCAGCGGTATCGACAGGCATTATTGCTTGCAGGTTGTACAAGGCTATCAGCGTTTTCAAGCGATCGGTGGCGCCGGAAATTTTTAATTCAACGCCGCGCTGACGCTGCAACTCACGCAAATGCACCAGCAGCGCCAACCCGGAAGAGTCCACGCGTTGCAGTTGCGAGACGTCGAGGGCGGTTTTATCCGCCAGCAACCTTTCCCGCTGATCCCACAACGGCAGCAGCGTTTCCCGGTCCAGCTCGCCGCGCAGGATCAAGGTCTGCTGCTGCGATTCAAAGCTGAGTGCGGCCGACATCAGTTTTTCTGTTCCAGCGTGATAGGCCGTTGCGCCGCAGCCTGCAGCTGTTTGGTCAGACCGTCAATGCCCTGAGTACGCAGGGTCGACGCCCACTCGTTCTGCTTGGTGGTGATCATGCTGACGCCTTCGGCGATCATGTCATACGCCTGCCAGTGGCCGGTTTTGCTGTTTTTACGCCATTGGAAATCCAGACGCACCGGCGGACGGCCGCCTTTATCAATGATGGTCACGCGGATGGCGATAATGTCGGCGTCGCCCAGAGGCTGCTCAGGGGCGATCTGGTAGGTCTGGCCGTGGTACATCGCCAGCGCCTGGCCATAAGCCTGCTCCAGATAAGCCTGGAATGCGGTGAAATAGGCCTCACGCTGCGCCGGCGTCGCTTCTTTGTAATAACGGCCCAGTACCAACGCACCGGCGTATTTGACCTGCACGAACGGCATCAGCTCCTGATGCACCACCGAACGCAGGTAGTTAGGGTCCTGCTTGATTTTGGGTTGCTCGGTTTTCAGCCGGGTAAAGGTTTTCTCAGCCGCGTCTTGCATCAGGCTGTACGGGTTGGTTTGGTCGGCCGCATTCGCCAGCGGCGCAACCACCAGCAGGGCAACCATAAGTAAACGTTTAAACATGCAGGTTTCCTCTCTTAATGACTTGGGGCGACAGAGTGCGGTGCAGTACCGGCAGCCGGCTCGGCGGCCGCGTCTTCCGGTTTGGCCGCATTATCCTGGCCGCCGCTTTTATACAGGAACTGGCCGATCAGATCTTCCAGAACCATGGCTGATTTGGTGTCCTGAATAGTGCCGCCGTCCTTCAGAATGGTGGTGCCCATATCAGGATCTTCAAAACCGACGTTCAGGGCCAGATACTGTTCCCCCAACAGGCCGGAAGTACGGATCGCCAGTGAGCTGGTGTCCGGGATTTGGTTATATTTGTCCTGAATGTCCAGGGCTACGCGCGGCGTATAGGTTTTAGGATCGAGCGAGATATCGGCCACACGGCCAATCATCACGCCGCCTATTTTCACCGGCGAGCGCGCTTTCAGACCACCGATATTATCGAAGGTCGCATAGATGCGGTACGTCGGCTCGTTACCGATCGACTTAATGTTCGCTACCTGCAGGCAGAGAAAGACGATGGCGCACAGCGCAATCAGCATAAATGCCCCAACCCAAATTTCACTCTTCTTCGTTTGCATCGAATCAATTCCCAAACATCAGTGCTGTCAGCACGAAATCCAATCCCAACACCGCCAGTGACGAATGTACCACGGTACGCGTCGTTGCCCGGCTAATCCCTTCAGAGGTCGGCACCGCATCATACCCGTTGAAAATGGCAATCCAGGTCACGGTGATGGCGAATACCACGCTCTTGAGCAGGCAGTTGAGCAAGTCTTTTCTCCACTCCACTGCCCCTTGCATCGCCGACCAGAAGAAACCGCTGTCGATGCCCTTCCAATCCACGCCGACTATCGCTCCGCCCCAGATGCCCACCGCGACGAAGATAATCGTCAGCAGAGGCATGCTGATCAAACCGGCCCAAAAGCGCGGCGCGACAATCCGTCGCAGCGGATCGACGGCCATCATTTCCAGGCTGGAAATTTGTTCGGTCGCCTTCATCAGGCCGATTTCCGCCGTCAACGCGGAACCGGCGCGGCCGGCAAACAGCAGCGCAGTGACCACCGGCCCCAGTTCACGCAGCAGCGACAATGCCACCATCATGCCCAGGCTGGCCTCGGCGCTGTAAGTGGTCAGTACCAGATAACCTTGCAGCCCCAGCACCATGCCGATAAACAGCCCGGAAACCATGATGATCAGCAGCGATTGCACACCCACGCTGTGCATTTGCTTTAGCAACAGCGGCCACTGTTTGCGCGGCTCCGGCCGCCCGACCAGTGCGTTGAACAGCATCAACCCCGCGCGCCCAAAACTGGCGCTGGTATTGATGCCACGGCGCCCTAACGACGCTAACGCCTGTAATAACATGAACTTATTTACTCCCTAAGCCTAACAGTTCGGCCTGGTAATCCCCGGCCGGATAACGGAAGGGTACCGGCCCATCGGCAATACCATCCAGGAACTGGCGCACGCGTGCATCAGGATTGTTCTGTAATTGCGGCGTCGTCCCCTCGGCAATCACCCGATGATCGGCAACGATATACGCGTAGTCGGCGATGCTCAGCACTTCCGGCACATCGTGCGAAACCACGATGCAGGTGATACCCAGCGCATGATTCAGCTCATCGATCAGCTTCACCAACACACCCATGGTGATCGGATCCTGGCCGACGAAAGGTTCGTCGAACATGATAAGCTCCGGGTCGAGCGCAATCGCCCGCGCCAACGCGGCACGCCGCGCCATGCCGCCGGACAGCTCGTTGGGCATCAGCTCAGCCGCGCCGCGCAACCCGACCGCTTCCAGTTTCATCATCACCGTGCTGCGCAAAATCGGTTCCGGCAAACGGCTGTGCTCACGCAGCGGATAGGCCACGTTTTCAAACACCGTAAGATCGGTGAACAGCGCGCCAGACTGGAACAACATGCTCATTTTCTTGCGCGCTTCATACAGCTGATGGCGGGATAACGCGGGAATATTATCGCCATCGAACCAGATCTCGCCGCGGTCCGGTGCCAGTTGGCCGCCAATCAGGCGCAACAGCGTGGTTTTACCAATACCGGACGGCCCCATGATCGCCGTGACCTTGCCGCGGGGAACCGTCAGGTTGATGTCTTCGAATATCAGTCGATCGCCGCGCGAGAAACTCATGTCGCGCACTTCGACCAGATTCTCTGCATTTTGGTGCATGTTAATGGATCCTTTACGGCTCATTTTTGCCAAATCTACCCGTGATGTTAAAGCAACGGGCGCAATGCGTCTCATCTTTACAAAAACTTACCGCCATTTCGCTACCAATGGTGCGCTAAGGCTGTACCTGATTTTACTTTTACGCGCCACCCGGTCAAAATTGCACATATAACGAAAAAAACGAATCTGTTCATATATTAGCCGGGAAAACCCGTTACTGCGGCTTTAGCCTGCACAACGGAGGGCAAAGCAAGATAGCCGAATTTCGGCTTTTAACCAACGAACCGGGATGATACCCAACAAAGGACCCTGCATGTTTCTCGCGATAGCTTTACTCATCGTTGGTTTATTTTTACTGGTGTATGGCGCAGACCGCTTAGTTTACGGTGCTGCGGTGATTTCCCGTTCGCTTGGCGTGCCACCGTTAATCATCGGCATGACCATCGTCGGTATCGGCACTTCACTGCCGGAGTTGTTCGTGTCGACCACCGCCGCGCTGAATGGGCAGATAGATATGGCCGTGGGGAACGTATTAGGTTCCAACATTGCGAATATATTATTGATCCTTGGCGTGGCTGCGTTGATTCATCCGCTGGCGGCGCGATCCGAGGTGCTGCGCCGCGAACTGCCGCTGATGTTGGCGGTCACAGTATTGTGCGGTTTTGTGTTGATGGACGGCACCCTGAGCCGCCTGGATGGCGTGGTGCTGTTGGCCGCCGCTGCCGCCTTTATCTTGTTGATGCTGAAAATCGCCCGGCTGGCGCAGCGCGAAGGCAGCGACAGCCTGACCGTAGAGCAAATCGCCGAGCTGCCGCAAGACAGCAGCAACACCGTGGCGGTGCTGTGGCTGGTGCTGGCGTTCATTATTCTGCCGTTATCGTCCAAAATGGTGGTCGATAACGCCACGGTGATTGCGCACTATTTTGGCATGAGTGAACTGGTGGTCGGTTTGACTCTCATCGCCATCGGCACCAGCCTGCCCGAGTTGGCCACGACCATCGCCGGGGCACTAAAGGGTGAGGACGATATGGCGATTGGTAATATCATCGGCTCCAACATTTTCAACACGGTGATCGTACTGGGCGTTCCCGCTCTGTTGTCGCCGGGCAGCGTCGACCCTGCCGCCTTCCACCGCGATTATTGGGTCATGTTGGCGGTCAGCATTGTGCTCAGCGCCCTGTGCATCGGGCGAAAACATCGCATCGGCCATCTGGCGGGCGCTCTGTTATTATGTGGCTTTATTGCGTATCTTGCGGTGCTGTTTTTTAACCCTTTCAGTACTTTCGGCTAAACCGATGGGAATGAGCATGTCGAACATTCAGTTGCAACCGGGCTTTGATTTTCAACAGGCAGGCAAAGAAGTGCTGCAGATTGAGCGTGACGGACTGGCCCAGCTCGATCGATACATCAATGCAGACTTTACCCGCGCCTGCGAATTGATCGCCGGCTGCTGCGGTAAAGTGGTCGTGATGGGCATGGGTAAATCCGGGCACATTGGCTGCAAGATTGCCGCCACCTTCGCCAGCACCGGCACGCCATCCTTTTTTGTTCACCCGGCGGAGGCCAGCCACGGCGATCTTGGCATGGTGACGGCACAAGATATCGTGCTCGCCATTTCCAATTCCGGCGAGTCCAACGAAATCCAGGCGCTCATCCCGGTCCTGAAGCGCCAGCAAATCCCGCTGATCTGCATGACCAACAACCCGGAAAGCTCGATGGGCAAAGCGGCGGATATTCACCTGTGCATCAAGGTGCCGCAGGAAGCCTGCCCGCTCGGCCTGGCGCCAACCACCAGCACCACCGCCACCCTGGTGATGGGCGATGCGCTGGCAGTGGCGTTGCTGAAAGCCCGCGGTTTCACGCCGGAAGATTTTGCGCTGTCGCACCCCGGTGGCGCTCTGGGCCGCAGGTTGTTGCTGCGCGTTTGCGACATCATGCACAGCGGCGAGGAAATCCCGCACGTCAGCGCCGATGCATCGCTGCGCGACGCGTTGCTGGAAATCACGCGCAAAAATCTGGGCATGACGGTTATCTGCGACGATCTGATGAAAATCGCCGGTATCTTTACCGATGGTGACCTGCGGCGGATATTTGATATGGGCATTAACCTCAACGAAGCCCGGATCGTCGATGTCATGACGCTCGGCGGCGTACGGGTGCGCCCGAACCTGCTGGCGGTCGATGCGTTGAACCTGATGCAGCAGCGCCATATCACCGCGCTGCTGGTTGCCGATGGCGACCAATTGCTGGGTGTGGTACATATGCATGACATGCTGCGCGCCGGCGTCGTTTGATTTTCAGGCCATTTTACTTGCCATTTTGGCGTTGGGCAGTGCTCGAAATCCTCACGTACTACGTGTACGCTGCGGTTTCTCCGCGCTGTCCGCCACCAAACTGGCTGCGCCAATGGTGCCTGATTTATAAAAAACCTGAGGGAACTCAATGAGTCTGGTTGAAACCTGCTACGGGCCTGTAGAACAAGACGTCATGGCGCGTGCCGGCAAAATCCGCCTGCTGATTTGCGATGTCGACGGCGTGCTGTCAGACGGCCTGATTTTTATGGGCAACAACGGCGAAGAATTAAAAGCGTTCAACGTGCGCGACGGTTACGGCATTCGCTGCCTGAAAACATCGGATATCGAAGTGGCGATTATCACCGGACGTTCAGCCAAACTGCTGGAAGATCGGGCGAAAACCCTCGGCATCACCCATTTGTATCAAGGGCAGTCCGATAAGCTTTTGGCCTTCCGCGAACTGTTGGATACACTGTCATTAAACGCGGATCAGGTGGCCTATATCGGTGACGACCTGATCGACTGGCCGGTGATGGCGCAGGTTGGCCTGGCGGTCGCCGTGGCGGATGCACATCCGTTGCTGACGCCAAGAGCCCACTACGTTACCCGTATTGCCGGTGGCCGCGGCGCGGTGCGCGAACTGTGCGACATTATTCTTTTGGCACAGAATAAGCTGGAGGACGCCAAAGGGCTGTCGATATGAGCAAAACCAAACTTTGGATCACCCTCTTTCTGGCGGTGATCGCCCTGGCGCTGATTGGCTGGAACATGACTGATTTCAGTGATGATACGGTTCCAGGCCCCGTCAATGATCAGGACCCGACTTATCAGAGCCAGCACACGGTCACCATAGTGTACAATCCGACCGGAAAGCTGAGTTACAAGTTGGTGGCGGAAGACGTGAAATATTATACCGCCGATGAATTAAGCTGGTTTACCCAGCCGGTGATGACGCTGTTTGATGAAAACGCGATGGCCACCTGGTCAGTTCGCGCCGATCGCGCCAAACTGACTAAAGACCGCATGCTGTATCTTTACGGCCACGTTGAGGTGAACAGCCTGACCACCACCTCACAGCTGGAAAAAATTAAAACGGACAATGCTCAGGTGAATCTGGTGACCCAGGATGTCGCTTCGGATGATGAAGTGACTCTCTACGGGACAAACTTTACCTCTAACGGCATGAAAATGCGTGGGAACCTGCGGGCCAAAACCGCTGAGCTGATTGATAAGGTTAAGACCAACTATGAAATTCAGAACCAAAAAACAACGCCGTAATCTGTTGATCGGAAGCCTCATTTTGGCCGCCAGCGCACCCGCATGGGCGCTGAAATCTGACTCCAACCAACCGGTAAGTATCGACTCGCTGAAACAGTCTCTGGATATGCAGAGCAACGTCAGCACCTTTACCGATAACGTGGTGATCAAGCAAGGCACCATCGACATCAAAGCGGATAAAGTGGTCGTTACCCGCCCAGGCGGCGATCAGAACAAAACCTATATCGAAGCCTTTGGCAATCCGGTCACCTTTTACCAGATGCAAGACAGCGGCAAGCCGGTAAAAGGCCATGCGCAGAAGGTCCGTTACGATGTGGCGTCGCAGTTGGTGACCCTGACCGGGAACGCCTATCTGGAGCAGCTCGACAGCAACGTGAAGGGCGATCGCATCACCTATCTGGTGCAACAGCAGCAAATGCAGGCGTTCAGCGACAAAGGCAAACGCGTGACTACGGTTCTGGTACCGTCGCAGTTGCAAGACAAAAACGGGCAAAAGAAGAGTAACTAATCACTTATGGCTACACTCATCGCAGAAAACCTGGCGAAAGCCTACAAGGGCCGTAAAGTTGTTGAAGACGTCAGCCTGAAAGTGAAATCCGGCGAGATCGTTGGCCTGCTGGGGCCAAACGGCGCCGGCAAGACCACCACCTTTTACATGGTGGTCGGTATCGTCCAACGTGATGCCGGGCGCATCGTGATTGACGAAGAAGACATCAGCCTGCTGCCGCTGCACGCCCGTGCGCGCCGCGGCATTGGTTATTTGCCGCAGGAAGCGTCGATATTCCGTCGTCTGAGCGTGTATGACAACCTGATGGCCGTTCTGGAGATCCGCGAGGATCTCAGCAGCGAGCAGCGTGCAGACCGTGCGGTTGAGCTGATGGAAGAGTTCCATATCTCCCATCTGCGCGACAACCTGGGCCAGGCGCTTTCCGGTGGTGAACGCCGCCGCGTGGAAATCGCCCGTGCACTGGCGGCCAACCCGAAATTCATCCTGCTGGATGAGCCTTTCGCCGGGGTTGATCCCATTTCCGTTATCGACATTAAAAAAATTATCGAGCACTTGCGTGACAGCGGTCTGGGCGTGCTGATCACAGACCATAACGTGCGCGAAACGCTGGACGTGTGTGAACGCGCCTATATCGTCAGCCAGGGCAAATTGATTGCTCACGGCACGCCGGATGCCATTTTGGCTGATGAGCAGGTGAAACGCGTTTATCTGGGCGAAGAATTCCGCCTCTGAGTGCCGGCGCGTCCTGATGGACGACTGTTAACGGAAGTAGACTGAAGATTATGAAGCAAGGTTTGCAACTCAGGCTCAGCCAACAACTGGCCATGACCCCCCAGCTCCAGCAGGCTATTCGCCTGCTGCAGTTGTCCACGCTTGAGCTCCAGCAGGAGATACAGCTGGCGTTAGAGAGCAATCCCCTGCTTGAGCAGACCGATCTGCACGAAGAAATCGACGCCAAAGAGACGACCGAGACCGAAGGGCTGGATACCCGCGAGGCGCTGGAACAAAAGGACATGCCCGAAGAACTGCCGCTGGACGCCACCTGGGACGAAATCTACACCGCAGGCACGCCATCCGGCACCGGCACCGATTACAGCGATGATGAGTTGCCGGTCTATCAGGGCGAAACCACCCAGACGCTGCAGGATTACCTGATGTGGCAGGTGGATCTCACGCCCTTCTCCGATACCGATGTCGCCATTGCCACCTCGATAGTCGACGCCGTCGATGACACCGGCTATCTCACCGTGCCGCTGGAAGATATTCTGGAGAGCATGGGTGACGAGAATGTGACAATGGACGAAGTCGAAGCGGTTTTGAAGCGCGTGCAGCGTTTTGACCCGGTTGGGGTCGCCGCGCGCGATCTGCGCGACTGTTTGCTGATCCAGCTTTCCCAGTACGCAAAAGATACGCCCTACCTGGCTGAAGCGCGCCTGATCATCAGTGAACATCTGGCGCTGTTGGCCAATCACGACTTTCGCAGCCTGATGCGAACAACGCGGCTAAAAGAAGATACACTGAAAGAAGCGATGCTGCTGATCCAGTCCCTCGATCCGCGCCCGGGCCAGTCGATCAACACCGGCGAGTCAGAATATGTGATCCCGGACGTGCTGGTGCGCAAGGTGCAGGACAGTTGGACGGTAGAGCTCAACGCCGACAGCATTCCGCGGCTGAAGATAAACCAGCAGTACGCCGCCATGGGCAGCAGCGCGCGCAACGACAGTGACGGCCAGTATATCCGCAGTAATCTGCAGGAAGCGAAATGGCTGATCAAGAGCCTGGAAAGCCGTAACGACACCTTGCTGAAAGTCACGCGCTGCATCGTCGAGCAGCAACAAGCGTTTTTTGAACAGGGCGCCGAATTTATGAAGCCCATGGTGCTGGCGGATATCGCACAGGCCGTGGAGATGCATGAATCGACAATCTCACGCGTCACCACGCAGAAGTTTCTGCACAGTCCGCGCGGCATTTTCGAGTTGAAATATTTCTTCTCCAGCCACGTGAATACCGACAGCGGAGGCGAAGCCTCCTCTACGGCGATCCGCGCGTTGGTGAAGAAATTGATTGCGGCGGAAAACCCCGCCAAACCGCTCAGCGACAGCAAGCTGGCCACCCTGCTCTCCGATCAGGGGATCATCGTGGCGCGGCGTACCGTCGCCAAGTACCGAGAGTCTTTGTCCATCCCGCCGTCCAACCAACGTAAACAGTTGGTTTGACCTCAATAGAGAAGGAAGACACTATGCAGCTCAACATTACCGGACACCACATCGAAATCACCGAACCATTGCGCGAGTTCGTGAAGACCAAGTTCGCCAAACTCGAACAGTATTTTGACCGCATAAATCAGGTGTATGTCGTGCTTAGCGTGGAAAAAGTGCAGCAGATTGCGGAAGCGACGGTGCACGTGAATGGAGGCGAGTTGCATGCCACCTCGGAAGACGAGAACATGTATGCCGCAATTGACACCCTGATCGACAAACTGGCGCGTCAATTGAACAAACATAAAGACAAACTGAAACAACACTGACATTCTGGGCCGTCTCCGTCCGCGGGCACGGCTCAAACATAGCCCAGGTCGTCGGCGCGTTACTGTATTACCCTGGATAATTGGCGTTGCATCGAGGTGGCATGAGCGCTTATCCCGCGAACTTACACAGGTAAGTGATTCGGGTAAGTCAACTCAGCCAACCCAGAAGCGGCTTCAAGTATGACGGGTATGGGTACCGCGCCGATAAGCCATCAGGGTTAAACAAGGCGAAAAATCACCTCACAAGGCAACTTGCTGGTGTGGTTTTAAGTGAAGATGAGATGAACAACGAAACAATGCAATTAAGCTCGGTGTTAAACATCGAGTGCACCAAAAGCTCGGTACACTGCACCAGCAAGAAACGGGCTTTGGAGATTATCAGCGAACTGGCTGCAAAACAGCTCAACCTGCCGTCACAGGTGGTGTTTGACGCAGTTCTCACCCGGGAGCGCATGGGCAGTACCGGTATCGGCAACGGTATCGCCATTCCCCATGGCAAACTGGAAGAGGACACACTGCGGGCCGTTGGCGTGTTTATCCGTCTAGACCAACCTATTGCCTTTGACGCCATTGACAACCAGCCGGTCGATTTGCTGTTCGCCTTGCTGGTGCCGGCCGACCAATGTAAAACCCATTTGCATACCCTGTCTCTGGTCGCCAAGCGCCTGGCCGACAAAACCGTATGCCGCCGCCTGCGCTCGGCGCAAAGTGACGAAGAGCTTTACCAGATCATCACCGAATAACGGCCGGCTGGCGTGACTTCCAGCCGGGATAACGATACTGTTTAGCTACGATGGGTTCCGGCTCAGGCCGGAATAATAAAGTTTCTAACGATAGCGATATACCCAAAATAATTGACGTTGCGTCAAGGCGGCAAAGGCGCTCATCCCGATGAGCTTACTCAAGTAAGTGATTCGGGTGAGTGAATGCAGCCAACACAGAGGCAACGTCAAGTATGACGGGTATAAACGCCACTGAGATGCCAGGGGGAGTTGCCACATGGTGCTGATGATTGTCAGCGGCCGTTCCGGTTCAGGGAAATCCGTCGCCTTGCGGGCGCTGGAAGACATGGGTTTTTACTGCGTTGATAACCTGCCCGTGGTACTGCTGCCGCAGCTTGCCAATACGCTGGCGGAACGCAACATCTCCGCAGCGGTAAGCATCGACGTGCGTAACATGCCGGAATCGCCGGAAGTGTTTGAATATGCGATGACCCAATTGCCGGACTGCTTTTCGCCGCAGTTGCTGTTCCTCGACGCCGACCGCAATACCCTGATTCGCCGCTACAGTGATACCCGCCGCTTGCATCCGCTCTCCACCAAGAACCTGTCGCTGGAAAGCGCGATCGATGAAGAGAGCGATCTGCTTGAGCCGCTGCGCTCAAGGGCCGACCTGCTCATCGACACGTCGGAAATGTCGGTGCATGAGCTGGCCGAAATGCTGCGTACTCGCCTGCTGGGTAAACGCGAGCGCGAACTGACCATGGTGTTCGAATCCTTCGGCTTTAAGCACGGCATCCCGATCGACGCCGATTACGTATTCGACGTACGCTTCCTGCCGAACCCGCACTGGGACCCGAAACTGCGCCCGATGACCGGCCTGGATAAACCGGTCGCCTCGTTCCTCGATCGTCACACTGAAGTGCACAACTTTATCTACCAGACGCGCAGCTATCTGGAACAGTGGCTGCCAATGCTGGAAACCAACAACCGCAGCTACCTGACGGTGGCGATTGGTTGTACCGGCGGCAAACACCGTTCCGTCTACGTAGCCGAACAACTGGCCGACTACTTCCGTTCACGCGGCAAGAACGTGCAATCGCGCCACCGGACGCTGGAAAAACGTAAACAATGACGGTCAAGCAAACTGTTGAAATCAAAAACAAACTCGGTATGCACGCTCGCCCGGCGATGAAGCTGTTCGAGCTGGTGCAGAGTTTTGACGCCGAAGTGATGCTGCGTAACGACAGCGGCACCGAGGCCGAAGCCAGCAGCGTAATCGCGCTGTTGATGCTGGACTCTGCGCAAGGGCGGCACATCGAAGTGGAAGCCACCGGCCCGGATGAGGTGAAAGCGCTGAATGCGGTGATTGAACTGATTAATTCCGGGTTTGATGAAGACTAGTCTTAACCTGTAACGACCTGATAAACGCGCCTTTCGTGGCGCGTTAATACCCACCCTAACCCATGCCATCACTATAAAGGCTTCATGCAGTTTTGCGGGCCTGACTCCAGATTCTGCGACAACTCCCTGTAAATTCACTCAGCTTGTTTCTTGTGCGAATAGACGACTATATTCGCCCCTGGGCCGCCCGCACGGCTTAAATCCGGCTTAGACAGTCCAGCGCCACCGCCTTGAAGCTATCGAAATTATCGCTGCCTAACAGGCGGCTCATCGAACGTTCGCGTACAAAGGTGACGAACAGATCGTAAATCGCCATCGCCTCTTCATAGTCGCTTTTGCTGATCGCCAGCAGGAAAATCACGTGGGCGATCTCACCGTCGCCCCACACCACGCCCTGCGGTGCCAGCAGCGTCATCACCACGGTTTTTTTCGCCAGCAATCCCAACGAGTGCGGCAGTGCAATACCTTCACCCAGCATGGTCGACACTATCGCTTCGCGCTCCACGACCGACGGGTAAAAATCGTCGCCGACATACCCTTCCTGCTCCAGTTGAACGCACACTTTTCGGAACAGCTCCGCCTGCGTCAGCGGCTCGTTCACCACCCAGAAATGCGCGGCATCGAAGAACTTCTCCAGCATGTAGGGTTTGGTACGATCCACCAGCACCAGCTTACCCAGCTGTTCCAGCTGGTAGTCGGTAGGAAACGGCGACATCACCACCACCGGTTTGTTCTTTTCGCTGACCCGCGCGTTGGAAATGACAAAATCTTCGTCGATATGAGTAAGCACCTCGTAATCGCGCAGCGAAACGATGCGCGTCATCACCAGCTGCGGGTACTTGCGCGCAATCTGCGCCTGGATCATGCGTACCGTTGAATTACCGGTATCGCATACCAGCATCACTTGCGGATGGCGCTCGTAGCCGATGTTGTAATGCCGTTCCAACCCAACGCCGATATGCAGCACCAGATAGCCGATTTCGTTTTCGCTCAGGGTGTAAGGCGTGTATTTCCCCCAGCTCGATACCGCCGCCAGCGTCACGTCATAGGCCATCGGATAGTGTTGTTTGATGTTGGCCAATAGCGGGTTGGGAATATTGATCTGGTATTTCACCCGGGTAATCATGGTCTTGATATGGGTGAGCAAATCAGCCCGCAGTTGGCGGTCGCCCTGCAGGTTGTAGTTATAGTGTGCGTTGATGTACGACAGAATGTAGTCCACCAGCGCTTCTTCGTCGTCGGCGTTAATCTCGGTCGGCTGCACGTCCTGCACCCGGCGCGCGGCAATATTCACCCTGAGGTAGGCCTCTTCCGCCATCGACACCTCTTTGCCGCTGGCCTTGCGCAGTTCCCCCGACAGCCAGGTGGAGACCTTGCGCACCGCGTCATCGCCGTCTTCAACGTCAAAGTCCGACAGCGGGTAGCCATCGCTAATGCGCCGCAGCGCCACCGCACAGTAGAAAATCAAATACTGCTCACCTTCGTCCGTCAGGCGGATAGCGTATTGCGACAACAGCGGATGCAACAGCCCGGCGAAGGTCGCCACCTGCGGTTGCAGCAGGATTTCATTGCTGAGCAACGGATTTTCGGCATCGGCCAGGTGCAACTGGAATAACAGATCGGTCAGGCAAGCGCGTATCGCCATCTCCGAACCGAACAGCTTCATGCCGTAGCGCGGTTTGGTTTCAATGGTTAACTGGTAGTTCGCCAGACGCTCTCTCACCTCAGCCATGTCGTTTTGCAGCGTTCCGCGGCTGACAAACCATTCATCGGCCAAATCTTCCAGCTTCAGGGAAAAGGCTGAGGTCAAAAAACGAATCAGCAGATAGTGCACCCGCTCTTGCGCACTGCGTGGCGTGGCGTGCTTTTTGCGCTCCCGGTGCTGCAAAGCGCTGAACAGCACGGCATCGTCCACCTGCAGGCGATAACCCGCCCCACGGCTATGCACAAAGCGAGCGCCGTATTTTTCCAGAATATCGTTCAACGCGGTGATGTCGGCACGCACGGTACGGGTGGATACCGCAAAGCGCTTCGCCAACTCATCCTGCGGCAAAGTCTCGGATTGCAAAGCGTCGAACAGATAGGCCAAACGCGGGTAGGGAAATCGTACCATTCTCTTTCCGTCAATTAAGGTGCCCGCCCTGGGATAGCAGGCGGGCAACGAGTTACTTCGCTACCGGCAGAAACACCATTTGCGAGGGGCTGCCCACCGGCGTATAGCCTTCAACAAAGCTGAGTTTGCCGCTGGCCTTGTCCAGGCTGAAACGGGTGACGTTATCGCTGCGCTGATTCATCGCATAGAGATAATGTCCGTCCGGGCTCAACGTCAACGACCGCGGATAGTCACCGCGCGTCCAGATCTCCGCCACCGGATTCAGTTCGCCGTCGGCGCCAACGCTGAACTGCGCGATGCTGTTATGCAGCCGGTTGGCGACGTACAGATTCTTTCCGTCCTCGCTCAGGACCAACCCTGAGGCAAAGCTGGTACCTTTATAATCGGCCGGCAGCGAAGAGACGGCATGTAACTGTTTCAGAGTACCTTTTTGGCTGTCGAAACGGTAGCTGGTCAGCGTCGAAGCCTCTTCGTTCACTAACAGCACCGTCTTGCCATCCGGATGGAACACGAAGTGACGCGGGCCGGCACCGGCGGAAGAGGCGGCGATCCACGGCGGATCGTTCGGCGACAGTTGGCCGCTTGCGCCGTCAAAGCGCCACTGGTAGAGGCGATCCAGCCCCAGATCGGTGGAAAACACAAACTTGCCGCTCGGATCGCTGGCGATCATATGCGCGTGCGGGCCATTGTGATCGCTGGCGGCAAAACTGCCCTCCACCGCCGCCGCAGGTTTGCTCGCGCCTGCCGGCCCCTGATCCTGTTGCACCGAACTGGCATTACCCAATTTACCGTCACTCTCAATCGGGAACGCCGCCACGGAACCGCTGACGTAGTTCGCCACCAGCAGATGGCGGCCGTCCGGCGTCAGGGAAAGATAAACCGGCCCTGCGCCCTGCGAATCAACCTGATTCAGTTGCGTCAGCCCGCCATCAACCGGGTTGATGCGATAAGCGATGATACCGCCGTGCTTGCTGCCGTTAAAATCGGCCACTTCGCTGGCGACATACAGCGTCCGACCTTGGGCATCCAGGGTTAGCTGCGCCGGATTAGGCTGGTTGCTGACCAACGTTTTAGCGCTCAGCGCGCCGCTGGCCGGATCAACCTGCACCCGGTAAACGCCTTCGCCGTTGGGGTTGTAAGTACCGATATAAGCAAAATGAGATGACGTGGCGTTCATTGCATCCTCAGCATGCAGCGCCGGGCTGGCGATAGCCAGCAGCGCCAGGGTTAACGCAGTACGTAAGGGGGAAGTTTGCCAGTTTCGCATAGTTATCCTTAGAGAGGTAACGGCGCGGCATGCCGCGCCCGTAAAGACAAAACCTGTAGCCTCCCTGCCTTACGTCATCCGATATACCTTTCTTACTTAAAGCTGCAGCTCCAATTAATTTGGGTATTGCGCTTAGCCCACCAGCTTTTTGCTCATCGCCAGCAGGGTTTTCACATCCTGCGGGCGGGTATCGCCGGTGGCAGAATCAATAATGGAACTGTAGATATGCGGAATAATCCGCTTCACGCCGGCGGCCAACGCGATCTCAACGATCGGCTCGAAGTTTTCCAGATCGATGCCGCCAGTCGGCTCCAGCATAAAATCATGCTCGGCGCAGGCTTTAGCCACGTACCGGTATTCTTCTTTACACGCTAACCCGCCCATCGGGAAATACTTGATGGAGCTGCCGCCCATATCTTTCAACATAGCGATGGCAGTTTCGACCGGTACGATGCCCTCTGGCGCCGCAGCGCTCAGCGGGCCGGTCGAGATCTTCACAAAGCCGACGCGACCGGTCGGAGAGACCAACCCGTTCACCACGCTGTCACTCTGGCCCAACAGCGCACGACTGGCGCCCACGCCGGTAAACACCTGATTGACGTGCTGCGGCTGAACGCGCTGGGCGATCAGGCTGACCATCGCGGATTGTTTGGGATCGCCCGCACCCAGGCCCACCGACAGCGCATTCTCGATCAGTTGCGCATAGTGCTGCATATCCACCACCGCGCTGTCGACATCCGGATAGTTTTTGGAGAGAACCCCAACCAGCACATGTCCTTCCGCCGCCGCATAAATCGCCTGCGCATTGTCTTTTGAGCCGGCCAGTACGTTGAGGCACAGACGGTCGCGATAATAATTTGGCTGCAGCTTCATGCTTGTTTCTCCGTGAACAGATTTTTAATACAGGTAAAGACGGTCATCAGTTGCTGCTCGTCGACGCTACGCACATCCACTTCGATCTTGCCTTCATTGGCCTTATAGCCCCGGAAGTAAATGGCGATCTCGCCGGTTTTCAGCGCCTGGACGATGTCGGTGGTAGAGCGCCCCAGCACCGCTTCGTCAAAAGTGATTTCAGCACGGGCGATATCGCGGCCGGCGCTGTCCCAGACGGTTTTGGCGCTGATGCCGGTCAGCGAGTTCAGGTTGGTGATAAACGGCGTCATGCGCGCCACCATCTGCTCACCGGTGGTTTTCTCCAGCTTCAGGTAGCTTTCAATCGCCTGCGTCAGGCCGAGGATACCCTCTTTGCCGACCTTCATCGCCCGGCCGATACCGCCGGATTGCAGCTTCACCCACTCAACGTATTGCCGCTTCCCTACCACCAGACCGCTGGTTGGACCCTCGATGGCCTTGGCACCGCTGTAGATAACCAGGTCGGCCCCCATCTGGTAGTAGCACATCAGGTCTTCTTCTGCGGCGGCATCGACGATCAGCGGCAGATTATGCTTGCGCGCCACCACCACCGCCTGCTCGACGGAAAGAATGCTTTTCTGTACGCAGTGGTGCGATTTGATGTAGAGGATCGCCGCCGTTTGCGGCGTGATGCAGGCCTCCAGCTGCTCCGCAGAACATTCGTTGGCATAACCCGCCTCAACCACCTTGCCGCCGCCGAGGGCAACCATGGTGTCGACCGGGGCGCCGAAGTTCACGTTGTGACCGCGCGGCAACACAATCTCGCGCGGCACGGTGATCGGGGCCGAATGCAGGTTCACCAGCAGGTTGGCGTTGTCTTTGACGATCACCGCCGCCACCGACTGGGCGATACCCGCCGAGGCACAGGACACGATCACGGCATCTTCCACATTCAGCAGATCGGCGATGTAAGCGCCGGTCTTGTTAACCAGATCCTTGATTTCAAAATAGTGATTCAGGCCGTAGTCAACGGCGTCGATCACGTCCTGACGCGGCGTGGACACGCCGAGCAGAGTCATACGGCCGGAAGTATTAATCACCTGCTTTAAATTATATTTTTCATAAATCGAAGACATGATGGGCTTTCCCTTCGTCGGTTAATAAAATTTCCCCGGCAACCACTGCAGCCAACGGAACCAACAACTGTTCACCGCCGACCGATTGCCCTTCCGAGTCGGCAAACACCTGCGGCCCCTGGCGGAGATCGAACAGGGTGAAATCGGCGTCATAACCCGGCTCCAGCCGGCCTTTATGGCTCAGGTGCAGCGCCGAAGCGGCATTTTCCGTCACGCAGGCAATCACCTGCGGCAGCGACAGGCCGATGCTGAAGAATTTGGACATCACCGTCGCCAGGCTGTGTACCGGCCCGGCCATGCGGTTGCGGCAGTAGATATCGGAACTGATGGTGTGCGGGAGAATGCCCAGCCCGATCGCCTGGCGCGCCACGTCAAAGCTGAAACTGGCGGTACCGTGGCCCACGTCGAGCAACACGCCGCGTTTCAGCGCCCGCTGGATAGACTCGCGCAGCGTACCCGCCGGGGTCAGAATGCGGTTCGGCTTGCCGTTATAGCAGTGGGTAATGATGTCGCCGCGGGTCAGTAGATCGGCGATGTCATCCAGATTCGGCGGGTTATTGCCGATATGCACCATCAGCGGCAAGCAGCTGTTTTCCTGCTGGATCTGCTTGGCGCGCACCAGCGGCGCAATGCCGTTTTGCCCCACCACGCTGCTGCTCATGCGCGCCTTGATGCCGATGATGAAACCGGGGTACGCATCGATGGATTTTTTCACCGTCGGCGGGTCGATGTCCGCCAGATCGGCCAGCTCATTTTGGCGTAACAACCCGATGCGCGAGATATTCAGGAAAGCGAACACGTTGGTTTTGGCACGGCGCGTCAGGGCATAGAACTCATCAACATCGTCGGTACCGGTGCTGCCGGCGTCAACCACCGAGGTCACGCCGCTGGCGACGCCCACTAAATCCGGTTCGTCATGGTAAATCGGCGAAGAGGGATAACAGTGCACGTGGGAGTCGATCCAGCCGGCGCTCAGGCGGCAGTTGCCCGCCAGATCCAGCTGCCTGCGGGCGTTAACGCCATCGGCCAACTGCCCAACGGCGACAATCTTGCCGCCCTGAACCGCCAGATCGACCAACCGGTCATCCGCCAACCTGGCGCGTCGGATTACTAAGTCATACATACTGCGCTACTCCTTTTCCAGCAGGGGGCGGCGCACCGCCCCCACTATCGTACAACTCTGGAACGGTGATTAAGCAATGGCTACCGGGAAAATGGCCCCTAACAGCATTGCGCCAAGGATCGCTCCGCCAGTGATTGGCTTGCCCCAGATATAGAACAACAGCGCGCCAAGCAGCGAACCTACGCCAATCGGAATGGATGCGGTCATCGCCGACAGGATGATCAACGGCCCCAGGAAACGGCCGGAGGAGTTGCCTGCTCCCATCATCACGTCTGCGCCGTAGGTGGAGTTGCTCTGGTTGATGGTAAATTTACGCGCCAGAATGATCAGATAGCCAATCGCCAGGCCAATCACCAGGCCGGTCACCAGCGAAGCGGCAAAATTGGCGACCGGGAAGATAATCCCCGCGCCCAGCAACAGCGCCGGAACGCCCAGCCCTACACCGGTCTGGATCGCGCCGCCGATATCCAGAATGCCCACCAGCGAACCTTCAATGATGCGCGCAAACAGGAAGCTGGCGCCGAATGCCGCCACCGCACCGTAAACACCGGTGTCCATCCCGGCGCGAAGCATGGAAACGAAGGCCACTTCGTTAAACGCACCTATGCCATACAGGTAATACATGTGCGTCCCGGCAAACACGCCGGACGAGAGCAGGCCGACAAAAATCGGGAATGACCAGTCGGCGTACCAGAAGCCTTTTTGGGTTTGTTCTTCCATCATCCCGCTCCTTATTTACCGCTCAGGGTGTTGTGAATGGTGTCCAGCCAGCCCGGCACGCCGAGGCTGAAGGACTCGAGGACTTTCATGTCGAAGCCGCGGAAGAAACCGCTCAGCACGAACAGCAGCACGATCACCGCCATCATGATCTTGGTGATTTTATTCCAACCGCTCTCTTCCACGCCTTTACCGATCAGGATGCCCAGAACCAAACCCGGTACGGCGTTACCCATAATCAGTTGCGCCAGGCCGCCGAAAATGGTGCCCCAGAAACCGGAGCGACGCCCGGCGTCGATCGCCGCCAGCCAGAAGATCACCGGCATCACGGTGTTCACCAGCAGGTTGGCCGCCGGCACCAGCACTTTGATTGCGGTAACCTGCAGCGCAGCGGGCACTGCGGAAGCGGTGGTATTGAGGAACGCCACCACCAGCATGCCGATAACGCCGCAGGCGATAGCCATTTTTTTCGGATCATGCAGCGTTTGCGCCAGGTTGCGGTTCTTGACCATCAAGGCTGCCGCGCCCCAATGAGGGATGATGCGGTGGTCAACGTCCTGCGTGAAGGCACCCGCCGCCACGGAAGACGCCCAGGCGTTGAAGAAGAAACCCAGGCCGAAAGAGAAGTGGGAAGCCGGATCGCCTTCGCAGGAATTCAGCTCGCCCAGGGTGCGGAAGGCGCCCATGCCCTGCGTCGTCGGAGCATGGAACATGCGTGCGGCGCCGGCCCCTACGCCAACCCCCACCAGTCCGCCAATAATAAGCGACTTAAATAAGATGATTAAAAACATCAGTATACCCTTTGATTTATACCCTAAATAATTGGAGTTGTACCAAGGCAGCCAGTGCGGGAGTCCCCATGAGCTTACTCAGGTAAGTGACTGGGGTGAACGCACGCAGCTAACACAGAGACAGCTTCAAGTATGACGGGTATATGCTAACGTTTTTATTTCGTGACGAAGACAACCTTTTCTGTATTGATCATTGTCACGTTTACGGTTATTTCCAGCATCACGGTGTAGACTTTTCTTTCTCGCGGTAAAAAGAAAAAGAGAAATTTCTCTTTTGTTATTTTCTCTTCCGCTTTTAATACGCTGACATCCTGCGGTTCAATGCGCAGCAGAATATTGCTGGTGGATTTTAATACCCTGCCCTGCACATTAGCCAAAGCGGAAGCAAAAGCTTTCGCTTTGCTGTCCCCTTTGCCCTCCACCTTTACCGATGTGGTATATTGTTCTTTCATTACGGGTTGCCATGTTTTTTGATGTAGGCTTCCACCAATCTTTGGCCCAGCTCTTCTTTATCCATAAAACCAAAACCCAGCACGGTATAACCTTCATTGATTGCCGTCACGCCTTCATCAATGGAGCGCATGCCGTATTTTGCTTTGTAGCCGTATTTGGTCTGCGCGGTAATTGCCCCGGCACCGCCGCTACCGCAGAAGGAAATTCCCAACTGCGCCCCTTCCGCTTTCATTACGTCACCCAGCTTCATATCCGCCGCTACGCCAGGGATCACGATGGCTTTCCCGCCTGCCGTTTCAATGCCCTGGCCGACTTTCTGGCCTTTTCCCAAACGATCGCCAATCACTACGGTAATTTGACCCATGCTATTTTCTCCTGATGATATGAATGCGTTAAATGCTATTGGTTATTATCTTTTGCCACTTCAAAATGCACAGAAAGCAAATAAGCTTCTTCGATAGGTAGCGTCGCAAAATTATCGACCACCCGCTCCGCCATTTTCATCGATTCCTCTGAAATCTCGTCAAACAGCGATTTATCGACTTCCGGCAAGGGCTCACCGGTGATTGAACGCAGTACCATGGCGCGAATATGCGATTCCAGCATCTGTTGCTGCACCGCATTGGTATAAATGCCTTCTGCATTCAGCATGGCGGTAATATCGGCCAGCACCTGATCGGTGATCGCCCCAGCCTCGCTGATGTCAGACCCTTCATTTTTTTCCATCGCAACAGATCCTTCATTCACTTTTCAATACCCCTGGTTCCAACATTATTCGTAAGTCGCACAATGCATCACTTGAATATACCCTGTGAATTTCAAGTTGCAGCCAACAGTGCTGCGGCTTGAAAGGCGACGGGTATTACCCGCTTTCTTTGATGCCTTACCCTAACCCCGGGGAGAATTTCTGTGTAGCCGCTTTTTTTCCAGTTTAAAGTGGAAATTCAATGGTTGGCAGGGATCCATTTCGCACAATAAGCACTTTTAAGATAATTTAATTAAATTACAAAAAGATAATGCCACAACGGGTTTCCCGTTCTCTCGGTAGCGGTGAAAAGCTTCGTGATCGGGATCTCTTTCTTTTCACCGCTTAACCGCCTACTATCGGTAAGACAATTCGACATCAGCAACGCCCCCGTTCCTCTGGCGCGGGGGCGTTGCTTTTGTGCTGTTTTTCCGAATTTATGGGCGCGAAAACGGGCGCCCTTTGATTTGACTGGAGAGTGGAATGACCAAACCAACCATTACTATTAATGAGCTGGATGCGGAACGCCTGGATGCGCTATTGGAAAAACCGGCCTTTGCCAACACCGACGTCGCCATCGCGCTGAACGACGAACTGGATCGCGCCGAAATCCTGCCACCGGCCCAAATCCCGGCCAACGTGGTGACCATGAACAGCCGCGTGCGTTTCCGCGATCTGCATACCGCAGAAGAGCACGTGCGCACGCTGGTGTACCCGGCCTCGCTGAAGGACAGCCACGAACAGCTGTCGGTGATGGCGCCGCTGGGCGCAGCGCTGCTGGGTATGCATGTAGGCAACCAGATTACCTGGCAGTTGCCGAACGGCGAAGAAGCGCGGATCGAAGTGCTGGAACTGCTGTACCAGCCGGAAGCGGCGGGTGAATACCACCGCTAAGCGGTAATTCAGGGCGGTGTTCATACCGCCCTTTCTGGGCCTTACAGGCTGATGGCGATCAGTACCACCACCAGCAACAGCACGTAAACTCTGGCGTGCAGCTTGTCATTAACCTTCGGCAACGCCCTTTTGGCAAAGACGATCCCCGCAATGCCGGCCGCCACCAGCAGCCCAAGAATGGTCAGGTTGACGTAGCCGAGATAGTGCGGCCCGCTCATTTCCTGCCAGCCCAAACCGATATACATCAGTGCGCCGATGACAGCGACCGGAATCGACAAGGGATTGGCCGCGCTGACGCAGTGCTTCATTTCATAGCCATGCCGACGCAATAAAGGCACCGTCATCACGCTGCCCCCCACGCCGAGCATAGTGGCGATCACCCCAATCAGTGGGCCACCGACCCACAACGTCATCTTTGACAGCGCCGCGCGCGCCGGTTTGACCAAAAAACCCTGCCTGAACAAACAATCCGCAATCGTCACCAGCATATAAATCACGAACAGCAGCCTGACCACATTGTCCGCCAGCAGCGTGGAGGCAAAAGCGCCCAGTGCAGCGCCAATGCTGATGAAAAAGATCAGTGGGATGATGGTTTCACGCAGCAGGTTGCCGCTACGCCAGTTGGTTAGGGTGGCGTAACCCGAATTGAGGATCATCACCGCCGTCGAGGTCGCTACGGCGATATGCATCGCCTGGCCCGGCTGTTCGCCTGAGGAAGACACCAGATGATAGACAAAGGGCACCACCACAAAGCCGCCGCCAAAGCCGAACAAGATGGTGGTGATGCCGGTAATAAAACCGGCACCGAGAATAATCAACGTTTCAATCATGGCCATGCGCCCGGATGAAATCGTCGAAACCGGCAGAGAACTGGCCGGCAAGTGGATGGAACTCGTCGCCGACAAACAGCGCCAGATAATGCCGGCGAATGGCATCATGATCGATAAGCTCAATCCCGGCTTCCGCCGCCTGCGCCAGAGTCAGCGCATCCGGAAATCCCCAATAGCGGTAATTACCCTGCCGCTCGACAATAAGCGACTTGCGTTCGCCCGCGCGCATTAGCTGCCTCGCTAAAAAGGCACCGGACCGCATGCCCGCCAGCATCATGTTTTCCAAAAACGACAGCTCATAACGCAATTCGACCGGCAAGCGGGCAAGCACCGGCCCGGCATCCCAGTGTTCATCCATTTCGTGCAACGTTAACGCGCCGTTTTTCTCGCCGTTCATCATGGCGCGGAACAGCGTCATCACGCCACGGTAATGCGGCAAGTCGCCCGGATGAAGATTCCACAGCAGCTTGCCACGCTGGCTGAAGGCTCGGACGTAATCCGCGGAAAATTTCTGGTAGCAGCGCAAAGAAACCACCGCGTCCATATTACCCAGACTGCTGATAAAAGTGGCGTCATTGATGTCTGCAATACGGTGCGCCGTGACGCCGGCGCCGGCCAGGAAAACCTGCGGCGGCTGGTAAGAGCCCTCGCAGGCATCGGCATTTCCGCTGACAAAGGGGAAAACGAAGTCATTCAGCACTTCACGTTCATACAAGGCAAGCTGGCGAACTTCAGGTTCCTGCAGCCGGCCGGCGGCTTTCGCCAGTGGAAAATAAACCCTAAAGGTGCATTCCTTGTTTAAGGCGCTAATAACATCCTGACATGCCAGCCAGGAAAATATATCGTTGCCAACAAATAGCGCTACGTTTTTCATGCTTCCGCCCTCTTTGCATTAAACATGCTGTTATTGAAAACTATTTTTCTGATATCACGGGTAATGGACTCCATCGCTGAAGTATAAAAAAGCTCGCCTTTGGCAGGGGCACCAAGAGAATAAAGATCCTGCTCATTGCCTTTTTCATCCGACACTTTTAACGTAAATGGATTGCATTTTACGCCACCGAATATATTTTCCTGTACCAGGCCGCCCTGAAGCATCTTTTTATTTAATCGACTTAACTTCAGTTGGTATGAGGGCGAGGTACAATTAAGCAAATATTGGCTGTGCACCTCCGCATTGTGGCAAAGGGTTTTAAAACCCTGCCCCTCTTTCTCTATATTTACCACCCCACCAAAGGCACGCAAACGTTGGCTCTCTAGCGCCGTAATAATTTTATAGGCATTTTTTAGTGGCATGGCGTGCCGATTGCGCATCCAGGAAGAGTTATAGAAGCGCATAAAGATCTGTCGGTTATTTTCATCCATTTTTACCCAGGCTTCACATACGGCCGGGTGAATCGCTGCCAGATAGCTACAGATATGCTCACGGGCAAAGCGTGCCCGATCAAGGCTTTCGGCCAGGTCACGATAGCAATCCCTTTCGGCCCCCATTGCAGACAGCACCGTTAGTCGTTCCTGCCCTGGGTAATATTCCTCGAGCGCCGCGTTAATCACATGAACCAGTTGGTGCGCATCAATATAATGATTGTCGGCGACAAAGCGACTCAGCCGCTGCCTGAATTCTGACGGTGGTGCACGCAGCAGCGCAGGCTGTACGCTGGGGAACAACCCGGAACGCGACAGGACGGAAATATCGCTCGCCCCTACCCGCTCGATCAGCTCAATGATGGCGTCGATCGCCGTCAGGCTACAGCCAATCACGCCGACTGCCGATGCAGGATTGATGGCGGGCAGATCCCGATTGGCCTGATAGGCAATCACCCCGTCAACCGGGTAGAGGCTCGCCGGCTCGTTATGCCCCGAGCACAGCACTACCGCATTCATCTGCTCCGCGGCCCCGCAGGCCGTTGTCAGCAGATATCCTCCAGGGTGCGAACCTATCTCCTCAACTTCGGCGGTCACGAAGTTCAGCGTGACGTTGCTGGCAGCCGCCATAAACACCGCCTTGTCGCGAATAAAATCGAGATACTCTTTATAAAGCCAGCGGGGTGGATAGCGGTCTTTACCGTATCGCCGAAAATGCGTCGTGATCCAATCGGAAAAATGTGCGCTGTCAAAAATATCCGCCGACATATTTTCTGGCGTCATATTTAAAATATGGCTGTCAAAATCGCTGCTGTAGGCCATACCGCCATTGAACCCCTGCTTGTCAAATACCTTCAGGGAAAGATGCTTGTTGCAATTATTAACAGACTTATTCTTGATAAAGTTGTAGGCAAAAGAAATACCTGCCGCCCCACCGCCAATCACACCGATCTTATACATGAAATATCACCTTATAGTTACAGCATTAAAAGAAGAACTATTGCTTCAGGTGTTGGAATAAAATAATTCCTTATTAACTTCTTGTATGATGCAGACGAGATAACCCGCCCGGCCCCGGCATTTAAATTAAAAAGGGGTTAATCAACAATAAAAATACCTCGCCACCAAGGCAGCGTTATTTTTCTGCCCTGATAGTAGAGCTATGAACAATGGCTTGCTTTATATGAAAGGCCAACTATCATTGCATTTCGGCCAAACTGCTCCGATAAGGATTATGCGCAACGTACGCATTGATGACATCGACCATGTGCCAAGGTCGGTGATTGCCATCGGCACCGACTACCCGTCGGGCCATTTACTGCCCATGCACAGCCACCGCCGCGCTCAGTTGCTCTATGGCGCCACCGGCGTAATGCACGTATTTACCCAACAGGGGAATTGGATTGTGCCGCCGCAGCGGGCGGTGTGGTTGCCGCCGCAGATGCCGCATGAAGTGAGAATGATCGGCGTCACCACCCGCAGCCTGTACATTGAACCGGCCGCACTGCTGGCCTCTCAGCCGCAGGTTTGTCAGGTGGTCAGCGTTACGCCGCTGATGCGCCAACTCTTGATGGCGGTGGTGGATATGCCGCTGGAGTACGATCCGGACGGCCGCGACGGCGCGCTGGTTTTCCTGCTGCTTCATGAGCTTGCCCAACTGCAATCCCTGCCGCTGCATATCCCCCTTCCCGTCGATCGGCGGCTGGGTGAGCTGTGCCAGCTGTTCCTGCTTCAGCCCAACGCGCACGATTCGCCACAGGAATGGGCCACGCGCCTGTACATGAGCATCCGTACTTTCAGCCGATTCTTTCGCGCGCAAACGGGGATGTCATTTTCACAATGGCGACAACGGGCCTGCGTAGTGCTGGCGTTGGCTCAGCTGGCGGAAGGCAGCAGCGTAACGCAGGTCGCTCTGGAGTTGGGGTATGAGAGCAGCGCGGCTTTTGCCACCATGTTTCGCCGCGTGTTGGGACAGGCGCCGTCCTGCTATCTGGGATCGGAACGGCGCGAAAAGGCTTAGCGGAACTTCTTGTGGTTAACGTCGCGGGTTTGCTTGAAACCCTGTGCGAGCTGCTTGGCTTCGGCCAGCTTGCCCTGATTGGCCAGCGCCAGCGATTGGTCTATCTGGCCGATAAGCGTATCCAGCCCATGCTGAAAATCTTTAATCTCCGGGCTGCCGGCCGCTTTATCCTCCAGTTTCGGTGGCGTGGATTGCTTCGCATCCAGCGCGGCGGCGCGCATGTTCTGCAGGCTCTGCTTCAGAGTGTCCGTTGAGTCAGTACTCAGCACCGTTTTGTAATTGCCGGCGATGGTGTCCATATCATCGGCCAGATCGGCTGCGACCGCCAATGAACTGGCACCCAGCAGCGCCAACGCCATCAATGCTTTCAGTTTGTTCGACATGCTTGCTCACCTTCCAGTTATTATTTTATCCACCCGCTGCCTTTCAAGCTGCAGCATTGTTGGCTGCCGCTCGACATTCATAGGGTATAGGCTTTTGTTCAACCTAAACATAAGCAAGGGCGCTGAAAACCGGAACAAGAGATTTGTAAGCAAGGTTATAACGGAGGGAAAGGAGAGAGGCTGGCAACCGGAGCGGCCAGCCTTGGCCGGTATTACTGGCCGGCGATTTTCATGTCCGGCAGCAGTACGGAACCGCACTGGATATTGCTGCGGGTTTCGATATCGCTGCCCACGCTGACGATGTTGCGCAGCATGTCTTTCAGGTTGCCGGCGATGGTGATCTCGCTGACCGGATACTGGATCTCGCCATTTTCTACCCAGAAACCGGCGGCGCCGCGCGAGTAGTCGCCGGTAATGCCGCTAACGCCATGGCCCATCAACTCAGTCACAACCAAGCCGGTACCCAACTGCTTCAGCATGCCGGCAAAGTCATGGCCCTGCCCGGCAATGCGCCAGTTGTGGATGCCACCCGCATGGCCGGTGCTGTGCATGCCCAACTTACGCGCCGAGTAGCTGGTCAGCAGCCAGGTTTGCAGCACACCGTCTTTAACAATGTCACGCCGCTGGGTACGTACGCCTTCGCTGTCGAACGGCGTGGAGGCCAGCCCTTTCAACAGGTGCGGGTGCTCTTCGATGGTCAGCCAGTCCGGCAGGATCTGCTTGCCCAGCGAGTCCAGCAGGAAGGTGGATTTACGGTAGACGCTGCTGCCGCTGATAGCGCCAACCAGGTGCCCGAACAGACCGGTCGCCACTTCAGAGGCAAACAGCACCGGGGCAGTCATGGTGGACAGCTTGCGTGGCCCCAGGCGCGACAGCGTGCGCCGGGCACACTCCTCGCCCACCCATTCAGGGCTTGCCAAATCACCCATGGCGCGGCCAATGGTATAAGCGTAATCACGCTCCATATCGCCATTGTGTTCGGCGATCACGCAGCTCGACAGAGAATGGCGGCTTGAACAGTAGCTTTGCAACATGCCGTGGCTGTTGCCGAATACCTTGATGCCGTAGTGGCTGTTAAAGCTGCCGCCTTCGGTATTGGTGATGCGTTTGTCCGCTGCCAACGATGCCTGCTCGGCGCGGGCAGCCAGCTCGATGCCGCGCTCCGCATCCAGTTCCGCCGGGTGGAACAGATCCAGATCCGGCGCTTCAAACGCCAGCAGGTCTTTTTCCGCCGGGCCGGCGTTCGGATCCGCAGAGGTGTAACGGGCGATATCCAGCGCCGCCTGCACGGTGCGGGCAATGGCGTCCGGGCTGAGATCGGTGGAAGACGCGCTGCCTTTACGCTGCTGGTGATACACGGTAATGCCCAACGCGCCATCGCTGTTGAACTCGACGTTTTCCACCTCGCCAAAGCGGGTGCTGACGCTGATACCGGTAGATTTGGTTACGGCAACTTCTGCCGCATCGGAACCGGCGCGCGCCAGCTCCAGAGCCTGTGAAACGGCCTGTTCCAGCGCCTTGCGCTGTTCTGCAACTTGAGTGACTACTTTCATCAATCTGCCATAATTAATCAGAAAATCGTTGAGAAAAGTGCCGTGGCGGCGTGGTTGCGCGCGGAGTCACGCGCAAAAATCATGTGATTTATGCTTTTGAGTCTAACAGGAACCGCGTGGAATTTCGCATAAAGCCGGCAACCTGTTAGGATTAGCCTCTTTTTAACGGAGCCTACCATGAACAAACAGCCTGAAGACTGGCTCGACGATGTCCCGGAGAACAAAGACGAGGACGATGACGAGATTATCTGGGTCAGTAAAAGTGAAATTAAACGTGATGCCGAAGCGCTGAAAGACCTGGGGACCGAACTGGTCGAACTGGGTAAGAACGCGCTGGAACGCATCCCGCTGGACGAAGATTTGCGCGCAGCCGTTGAACTGGCGCAGAAGATCAAGAAAGAAGGCCGCCGCCGCCAGTTGCAACTGATTGGCAAGATGCTGCGCGCCCGCGACGTAGAGCCGATTCAAACCGCGCTCGACAAGCTGAAGAACCGCCACAACCAGCAGGTTTCACTGTTCCACAAGCTGGAAGCGCTGCGTGACCGTTTGGTGGAAGAAGGCGATGACGCGATCCCGTCTATCCTGGCCCTGTACCCGGAAGCCGATCGCCAGCAGTTGCGCGCACTGGTGCGTAACGCGCAGAAAGAGAAGGCCGCTAACAAGCCGCCGAAAGCCTACCGTCAAATCTTCCAGTACCTGCGCGATCTGGCCGAGACCGCCGAATGATCGCCGCCGTCACCATGGGATGAACCCGTTTCATCCCCGGTGATGTGCAGGTTCACCGCTGCTTTCACGAATATTGAAACGCAGGCTGCCTTCCAGCTCTTCCTCCGCCTCTTCAAACAGCAGGATAATCGCGCCGAAGCGGCGTTTGCTACGGGCATCGAGATGGGTAAACTCAATCTCGACCGGTAACCCGATATCGACGGTCACCACGTCCCACAGCGCGTCCAGATTGGCGCCGAAGGCATCACCGAGCGCAAATTTATGCGCAAAATCGCGATAGAACGCCGGCAAATCGTGGATCTGATTAAAATCGAACTCTACTTTTGCCATCAAATTCACTCCACCCGAATGAAGTTTTTATAATGGTCACGCGTGACAAAAATCAGGCCGTCGCTGGAATACAACAGGCGATCGGCCCCGCGCCGGCCGCATTGATAATTAATGTCCGCCTCGCGCCATACCCTGCTGCGTGCGGTAGGGAGTTGCCCTTCACGGTTTGAGAAACGATCGCCGCCAATCGCTTTGCCCGGCAGAACCGAACACAGGTTGCCGTTGCGCGCATCCCACCCCTGTTCACGCGCCTGCTTTTTGGTGATGTAATAGTCCGGCAGCCGCTGATGCTGCTGCAGGTAGCTCACCACCCTTTTTTGCTGCGTCAGTTGGTCAATGCTCTGGCCTTCGGCCACCGCAGGCACGTTGGCAATCACCCGATCGTTACCGCGCAAAGCGCTAAAACCGGCTATCACAACGGCGATGACGATCGCCACGAGGATCCGCTTGTTCATTACTGTCCCTGACTGAGTGCCGACAGAGGTGCATCAGCACCCATGCCCGTTGGATTTATAGATGAAAAAAATGAATCAGAGATGACCGGCAGGTAACATTTTCACTTCAGGGAACCCATGCCTTAACAATCTGCATCACCCATTCATGCTTATCATGCCATTTTCCCGTGCGCCTGACACTCAGTGCAACTCTGAAACCAGGCTGTCTCAGGCAAGTATAGCCCCGGATGAGCGCATCAGGGGCCTCGGCGCATCAGTCGATCAACGCATGGCGATAACGGTGCAGCATGTCGGCCAAGCGTTTTACCGGGCCGGTGACGCTGAGCGGTGCCTGATAGTCCACCAACTTTTGCTGATAGTCGTTCATCTCGCTCAGCAGCCGATCGTAATAATAGGCGCGTTTCACGTCATTCTTGGCCGAAACCACGTGGTCGGCAGTATTGCGGATCTGCTTATGGAAGGCCGAAAGCTCCTCGCTGGCCGGGATTTCCGCCCGCTGCATGCGCTGGTGAGCGATGATCAGGTTCAGCGCCAGCCGGTACTTGGCGATGTCGTTCGGGAACATCATCAACAGCTTATTAAGCTGCTGATAAAGCGCCGGCAGATGGTTCTGCCGACGGCGCGACGCCTTGGTGGTCAGCGCCGAGACCGCGCTGCCGACAAACTGGTTCAGCAGCGTGCGGCCGGTGCGCTCACGCGAGTTGTCACGGATCAAGAGCAGCACCATCAGCCCCACACAGCTGCCAAGGAACTGGCCGAGCGCGCCGTCGAGAAACTGGGTGACGTTAAACTCCATCGGGTTGCTCAGCACCAAAATATTGATGGTCCCCGCCAGCAGGCCAAGCGAACCCAGCCGCCGCTTTTGCACTTCGATGCCGATGAAAAACGCCAGCAAACCAAGGCTGAGGCACAACAATAAAATGCTCTGCTGGGTCGCCGGCAGGATCACCATAAAGAACAGCGAACCGACCGGGATCGCCGCCAGCATGCCCAGCACAAAGTCCATCGCCACCATGCGCGGCGCCGGGGTACGCATCGCCAGCGAAGTGATCACCGCGATGATCACCATAAAACCGCTGCCGGAAGTCCAGCCGGTCCACAGCCACAGCAGGCTGCCAAACGCCGTCGCCACAAAGGTGCGCAGGCCGTTAATCATGGCGTGATGCCCTTCCGCCGAGGTCGGTTTGACCACCACTTCACTGCTCAGCACATCTTCTTCCACTGCGCTGATGCTGCTGTTGGTATGCACGCCTTTGGCCAACAGCAGGTAACGCGTGGCCGCGCCCACCCAACTGGTAATGGTCAGCAGCGTCTCGTCGGTGCGGTTGGTGGTCAGTACCTGGCGCAGCAACTTCATGCGCTTGTGGATCTCCTGCGGCGTTTCCGCCGGCACCATCAGCAGTTCGCGGATATTTTCCTTCACCGCATCCGGGTGATTCAGCAGGATCAGATAAGTCTCGCAAGCCTGGGTAATCAGCGTCAGCGACAGGGTGTGCAGCGCCCGAACGCGCCGGTTGACCTTCTGCCAGCGCGACGACTCCATCATCAGGTTGCTGCGCATGCCGTTCAGCGCGGTGGTACTTTTGACCAGGTTGCTCCAGGCGCGGTCGATGTCTTCTTTCTCGGCGTTACTGACGCACATCTGCATCAGCAGGTACTGATCCACCAGCAGCTTGTCCACCGCCCGATCGATATCCAGTTTGATCGAACGCGGCGAAAACAGCAGATCCGCCAGCACCGCGCTGACGATCCCCAGCACAATCTCGCTGCAACGCTCCACGGCGAACTGCGGCGCTTCCAGCAGGTTGGTTTCACTGGTGGAAGTCGTCACGATGATGATCAGCGCGGTATACCCGGCCAGGCCCCAGGCATAGGAGTTTTCAACCTTGATCAGCGAAGAGAGCCAGGTACAAAATCCGGCCCAGATGCAGCACAACAGCAGCATCACCACCGGCGCGCGTGCGGTGGAGACGATAATCACCAGGCCGACGAAACAGCCGATAAAGGTACCGATAATGCGCAACCAGCCGCGGTGGCGAATAGCGCCGGAGAACGGCTCGCCACCCGCCGCAAAGGCCGGGCCGGCGGCTACGATGGCGGCGGTCATCGCCGACCAGCGCGGGGTCTCCAAATTGAGATGGAAACCGACAAACAGGGCAAACACAATCGCGAAGCTGAGCTTGAAAGCAAATCTCAGCCGAATAAACGTTGGGCTATTCATTAGCCAAACTCACGCAGCCGATGCATCAGGCGTACAAAAGGCGAGCCGCTGTCGGCCTTGCGATCGTTCTTGCCGGTGATCACCACGGTCGCGGTGGTGCCGGCCGGGTACGGATGCAACTGGTCTTTGTCGTCCAGCAAAATTTTAACCGGTACGCGCTGCGCCAGGCGCACCCACTCCAGGTTGCTGTCGATAGACGCCAACCCTTTGCTGTTCACGGTGCTGCTACTGTTGTTAACGGCGGCGGCCACGCTATCGACGGTGCCGTGCATGATGCGGTTGCTGCCCAGCGGGGTGATTTCCACACGGTCGCCCTTGTTCAGGCCATTCAGTTTGGTTTCTTCCAGATAGGCCAGAATGTAGAAGGTGTTTTTCTTCACCAGCGCCACGGCGACCGAACCACGGGTAATGTATTCACCGCTGTGGACGTTCAGGTTGGTGATCCAGCCGTCGGCCGGGGCGCGCACCGTGGTGCGTTCCAGATCCAGCTGCGCCAGCTCGCGGGTCGCCACGGCTTTCGCCAACTGATGCTGCACGGTTTGCAGCACGTTGTTGGCCTGGTCGATCTCTTCTTGCGACATCGCCTGCACGCCCAAACGCACCCGGCGGCCGGCTTCACGTTTTTTCTCCGCCGCCAGCGTCTGATAATAGGCGACGTCGGCGCTGGCTTCCGCCAGGGCCTGCTCATAGCGCGGCCGGTCGATAACAAATAACACCTGGCCTTTTTTCACCAGTTGGTTATCCACCACCGGCACGTCGGTCAGCAGGCCGGTGACGTCCGGCGCTATCGCCACTACGTCGGCGGTAAACTTGGCGTCACGCGTCCAGGGGGATTCGGTGTAGAACACCCAGGCTTTGAATATGGCGACGATCGCTAACAGGACCAGACACAAAGTGATCGCGATTCGAACTATTTTTATTGAGAAATTTTTCACAGCGACCTCAAACGAAAAGACGTGAAATCAGATAGAACAGACAGCAATACAGCGCGGTATTAAACAGCGCCGGATGCCAGACAAAATCGTAAAGCCCGGTGGGTTGCAGCAGGCGTCGCAGCAAAAAAAACAGCGCCAGCGATACCAGCAACTCAAAAAATATCGGGGGAAACGACAGTCCAAAGATGACCATAACCGGAAGCAAACTCATTCATTTTTCCTTATTGTTCACTGCACCGGGTGTTACCCTTTCTTCTCATTCACATTCTCTTTACATGTTAGCTGACGCGCACCACAAATTTAGGCCCAGACAGGTCAGGAACCTGAAAAAAGGATAAACTCAGGGGCATACATCCGCGATAGGGATTGCGAGGATACCGGAGGGATCGGCCAAGCTGCACTGCCGATTGCACTCACGCGTTGGGAAGGTCTTTCCACCCGACCGGTTTATATTAGCGTGCTTACTATCAACTCATCAACAATCTGTGATCTAAATCACTTTTAAGCCAGAGTGAATAATGGAAAGACTAAAACGGATGTCGGTATTCGCTAAAGTCGTTGAATGCGGGTCGTTTACGGCGGCTGCGCGCCAGCTTGATATGAGCGTTTCGTCTATCAGCCAGACCGTCTCCAAACTGGAGAATGAGCTGCAGGTCAAGTTGCTCAACCGCAGCACGCGCCGCATTGGCCTGACGGAAGCCGGGAAAATTTACTATCAGGGCTGCCGCCGCATGCTGCAGGAAGTGAGCGAGGTGCACGAACAGCTGTACGCGTTTAACAATACGCCGACCGGCACGCTGCGCATCGGCAGTTCGTCCACCATGGCGCAAAACGTGCTGGCGACCATGACCGCCGATATGCTGAAGGAATATCCCGGTCTGACGGTGAACCTGGTGACCGGTATTCCGGCACCGGACCTGATTGCCGACGGGCTGGATGTGGTGATCCGCACCGGCGCGCTGCAAGATTCCAGCCTGTTCTCCAAACGTCTCGGTTCAATGCCGATGGTGATATGCGCCGCTAAAAGTTACCTCAGCCAGCACGGCACGCCGCAGAAACCCAGCGACATGGTCAACTTTTCCTGGCTGGAATACAGCGTGCGGCCGGACAGCGAATTCGAACTGATCGCGCCCGAAGGCATCACCACGCGCATCTCGCCGCAAGGGCGCTTTGTCACCAACGATTCGCAAACCATGATCCGCTGGCTGAAAGCCGGGGCCGGCATCGCCTATGCACCACTGATGTGGGTGATCGAAGAGATCAAACGCGGCGAGATCGAGATCCTGTTCAAAAGTTATCACTCGGATCCTCGCCCGGTGTACGCCCTGTACACCGAGAAAGACAAGCTGCCGCTTAAGGTGCAGGTGTGCATCGACTACCTGACGGAATACTTCAAGCGCGTGGCGGAAGTCTATCAGGGCTACCGCTGAGCAGAAAACGGCGCGCCAGAGCGCCAAGCAGCAACAGCGCCAGCATACCCAGCCCCCAGATTAACCAAAGGGCATAGCCCGCCCAGGTGAGCAACAGCGGGAAAGAGCCGGCCAGCCAGCGACCCAGTTCTTGCAGCATCGGCAACCAGCCCTCCAGCAAGGTCTGCGGTACCAGGCTGAGCAAACCGGTAAACTGGGGTGTCAACTGCGCCGATCCGCTTTCCGCCAAGCCCACCAGTGCAGGCAACCAGCCCAGCACGCCGGAGACGCCCCAGGCCAGCAGCGTCCATAATCCCATTGCCGCCAGCACGGCAGCCAGCGCCCATCCGTTCTTTGTCATGATTTCCCCCCTTTCTGTGTCGCACCAAGCAGCAATGTAAACCATGGACTCCACTCCAGGGTAAAGCGCCGGCGCGCGGATTTACGTTTAATTACACCGCAGCCTTGGCCGTGCCTGGAAGCGATGAACAAAAGCACCATTGGCATTACTCCGCTCTGCACCGCTGCGCTAAGCTGCGAACACCTCTCCTCTGCATCGGGAATAAAAATGAAAAAAATCATACTGGATTGCGACCCTGGGCATGACGACGCCATTGCCTTGCTGCTGGCCTGGGGCAACCCGCAGATCGAACTGCTGGCGGTGACCACCGTGGTCGGCAACCAGACGCTGGATAAGGTCACCCGCAACGCGCTGGCCGTCGCGCGTATCGCCAATATTACCGGCGTCCCCTTTGCCGCCGGCTGCCCGCGCCCACTGGTGCGGCAGATTGAAGTGGCGCCCGACATTCACGGTGAATCCGGCCTTGACGGCCCGGCACTGCCGGAGCCGACCCTGGCGCTGGAACCGCGCCATGCGGTGGACTTGATCATCGATACACTGATGGCGCATCCGCCGGGCAGCGTGACGCTGGTGCCGACCGGCGGCCTGACCAACATTGCCATGGCGGTGCGCAAAGAACCGCGTATCGCCGAGCGGGTAAAGGAAGTGGTGCTGATGGGCGGCGGCTATCACGTGGGCAACTGGAGCGCGGTGGCGGAATTCAATATCAAGATCGACCCCGAAGCGGCGCACATCGTATTTAATGAAAAGTGGCCGCTGACCATGGTCGGGCTGGACTTGACCCATCAGGCGCTTGCCACGCCGGAGGTGTGCGAACGCATTGCCACCATCGGCACCGGGCCCGCGCACTTCGTCGGCGAACTGCTCGAATTCTTCGGCAAGATGTACCAACAGGCGCAGGGCTTTAGCGCGCCGCCGGTACACGACCCTTGCGCGGTGGCCTACGTGATCGACCCTGAAGTGATGACGGTGCGTAAGGTGCCGGTGGATATCGAACTGACCGGTACCCTGACGCTGGGCATGACCGTGGCCGATTTTCGTGCCCCGCCGCCGCCGGACTGCCACACGCAGGTAGCGGTAACGCTGGATCAAGACAGGTTCTGGGATTTGGTGGTAGATGCGCTGGAGAGGATTGGGGAAGTGCGGGTTTAAGCTGCAGCTTAGCGGTATTGGTTAACATGCTACCGCCAATCTGTGACACTCAATCACAAATGGATATCGGTACATTACAGCAGCGAACTGATTATCACCGGAGACTGGCTGAGCGAGTTTGATTTCACCAAGCCGAAGCACATCAACGCCACTACTGCGCCGGGCAGGATTGAGATCTCACAGCAAGAACAAGGGATTTTTAGAGCGTAAACATAAAGATCCCGGTTCAAGTTGACCGGGATACTTGTTTTATTTATGTGGATACTTGTACTGTTCAGGAACTTGATAATCTTCTGGTATGTCAGGCCATTCTGAAGACCTTAATAAGGCATCTGCATCTTCTTTAAACGCATCAAAAAACTTGATAAACCCATCGCATACACTCTGATATAAACCAGTGCCGCTTGCATTGCGATTTTGTCATCATTCAACTTGGCCTGTTTTAATAATTCCTTAGCATCTCTAAGAAATTCAAGCCCACGCACGAATGAAGCATCTTGTTTATCATTGTAATCAATCAACAGATCACCTTGATCTATTGACTCTTTTGACATCACCTTCGACAAGTGAAGATAAATGTCTTTTAATTCATCAAAATTAATTTCTTTAATCATTTAGGTAATTTCCGCCCTTCGGCCGCCGCTGCTTTCGTTTTATCTGGATTAACTGAACCATCCATATTTAATAAAAATCTAAAATTATATTTATTATCAATAATATAAAGATGACTCTTATGCTTATTGTCCAGATGAAATTGATCTCCTTTATGGATCTCAACGCTAAGAGCGTAAAGCAAAGATCCGCCTGTTGGCCGGGATCTTTGCTGCTGATTGCTAATACACTTAAACATACTCTTTAGGTATATTTCTCAATTGTTCATCTAGCGACCAATTTTCTGGTTTAGACTTTGCTATATTCCATTTAGCTCCATTTGACACCCACTTTTCTCTATAGCGCCGAATTCCTACTAAAGTCGCATCTTCATACCCGAACTCAACCCCACAGCAATCACATATATCAAAAGACGCATTTTTCCCATCATCTCCCCAAGGAGCATCTAACTGCTCTGCCCCACAGACTCGACATATATAAAGATCATTTTTACTGTGCATTGAAATAGTCCAGATTTGTTTTATATCCATGATCTGCAGGATCGGGTTTGAACATAGTTCTAGGAACACCATCCGTTCTTTTTACTGCAAATGTGTTCGTCGTTGGATTGTAATATACCGTTTCACCGTTAGGACGAGTTTTAATCATTGTTCCCGGTGGAGGATTACTCACAAAGTTATGTGTTGCATCAACATACTGCTTCGCATTCTGATACTCAGGGAACTCTTTTTTATGTTTATCCCAATGGCCGTAAGCATTGGCTACGGGATCTGCTTTCTTAGTTGCCGTCCAGATCCCAGTATCTTTAGCCTTACCCGGCAGATCCTTACCATTCTTCGCCGCCACAACCAACGTTGCCAACGACATACCTTCCGTGATCCGACGAGCAGTCTCGACCTCAACACCCAGTTTATCGCTCAGCTCAACCACATACTGGTTGCGAACAAATTGCTGGCTGTCATTCAGCTTATCACCTTCTCCGTACTGGAACAGGTGCTTGTCTTCTGTTCCAGCATAGCTCGGATAGCCGAGCTGGGCTTTGGCATCGGTGAACCGTTGCAACTCACCCTGTGGCCGGATGGCCTGTGGATCACCATCGTCACCGATGATGCCACCTGGAACGCCCTGTGCGAGGCCAGCCAGCACCGCCCAGATCTAGGGGCTGACTGGGTGCGGCAGAACGGTGAACTAGTGATTGGTGGCGACTGGCTGGCCGGATCCGACATCACCGATACGGAACAACTGGAGATCACCGCCACAACGGGTGTGATCCGGTTGCAGCGGCGGGAGGTGGATGTTTTTAGAGCTTAAAAACCAAAGATCCCGGTCAGTTGGCCGGGATCCCTTCTTAATCGAACTCTTTTTCTAACCGTTCAACAACCCGGTTATAGATTTCAACCACTTCAGGCACACCATCACTGAGATCATCATGGAAGTATTCTTGATAAAACTCTTCCGGCCAGAGTGTAATTTGGTGTTCGTTATATTTCTGGATCTTCCAGTATCTGGATGGACGATCATCAACAACATCAAAAAGGCATAATGGCGTCGGAAGAATATACCCACTAGGGCTGGCCATATGTAACATCGTGCCGGCGTAATATCCTAACTGGCTGTGGATACCTAAGACGGTATAGCTATCACCAATAATAAACGGATAACTCGGCTCCTCATTATTATTAAGACCCATTACCTGCTTTTGGCTAGCGTTCAGTTCTGTTGCAATGCAAGTAACTTTCATTCCAGTACCTTAGTTCTTGATTGGGATAGTTTTAGGTTCAACCAGTTGGCCCGTTATTGCGTTACGATAAGCATGGATTTCAAATTGTGAGCCATCAGCAGCGGTATAACTCTTGCTAGATACTTTACTCCAGTCAGACGCTTTACCGCCATATTCTGCGACTAAACGAGATGAGTCACGTAAAACAATAGGTGATCCATTTCCTGCCATTGAAGAACCACCATTCTTGGCAAGATCCGCCAACTGCGCTTCACTTGCCAGCGACTTATTCAAATTCAGGCCACTGGCCGCACTGTGAGCTGCATTATTAGCTGTCTTAGCCGCCGTCGCCTCTGCCGCTGTCTTACCGATACCTACCGCACCACCGGCCCCAACACCGCCCGGTACGATGGCTTCCGACATCTGGATACCGGCATTATTCAGGCACAGCACCACATTACCCGCACAAGCCTGTATCGCTGCTTTCGCTGCCGCTGCTATTTCGGGGGTAGCCGCTGCCAGTAAACCACCACCAAGACCCGCCGGAAGCGCCACCATCAGCGCATCGTTCATCGCCAACCCTTTCTGGCAGGACGCTGAACCTGGGTCAGTGCTGCAAGACGCGATATTTTTGCCGTGTTCCTGCACGAACCTGGTCTGAGTTTCCTCACTCCCACCCAGCAAGTTATTCTCCACCGCCGTCTTACCGGCCACGCTACCGCCCACGGCGCCCGCCGTGCTGTCCGCTATCAGTCCACCCGCCAGCCCGGAAGCCAGTTGGCTCAGCGCGCTGACGTTTTGCTTCTCGGCCTCCGTCAGCGCCGACGTCGCCTTGCCATAATACTGCTCGCTGATGATTTTAGCAGCCAGTTCACCACTCGCCGCACCCGCAGCACCGGCCGCCACGTTATTGCCCGACACCAGCGCCACCAGGGCACCCGCCACCGCATGCGCTGCCGCGTTCGCCGCCGTGTTGCCCTCCGTCCGGCTTTTGATTTCCTTCGCCAGATAGGGGGCCAGCGCACCACCCGCCGCCGCCCCGATATCACCGCCGCTGAGCCCCGCCAGCGCCGCGCTGATGGCCGTACCCGCGGCCCAGAAGTTGCTGCCAACCCCATACGCTTCTTGTGCCGCCTTATACTCCGGCGAGGCCTCCAGCATCTGCTGCCGCTGCTCTGGCGAGGCACTCAGGTAAGCCGGGTCCTTGCTCAGCTTCTCCGCCGCTGCACGCTGCGCCTGCAGCATCTGCTTGTTACCGTAGTCGCTCACCAGTTGCGTCGCCAGCTGTGTAACGCCCTGGGTAAACGCCAGATTGTCCTTCACCTTCGCTTCATCGAAAATTTTATCGATGCGGCCGTTGGCGTTGTCCGTATCCCGGCTTAACTCTGCGACATCCTGAGTTTGGTTCGCCGTATCGCGGATATCAATCTGGCCCGCAGCGATGGCCGACTGCGTGGTACCGCTCGCCTTGCCCTTCTCCTTCGCCAGCCCGCCACCGGTTGGCCCGCCGGTCGACAGACCGAACCCGCTGCTGCTGGCCTTGTATTCCGCCTTGTTATCGATGGCGTCCCAGCCCAGCGTACCGGTCGACAGCTGGTTTTTGATGCTGTCCGCCGTCGAGGCAATCACCCCGCCGTTAAGCTGAGTGTGTTTGCCGACGTTAATATCAAACCCTTTATCACCCGCGAACAGCCCGCTTTGCTCACCCACGCTGGCGTATTCGCTGTCGATTTTGGTCTGGCTCATGCTCAGCGATGCCGACCCTGTCATCGAACCGAAGGTAAAGCTGGCTCCCGCGCTGCTGTCCTTCTGCCAGCTGTGATAATCGTCGGTATCCTGCAGGCTGCTGATGGACAGGTCACGACCGGCATCCACCTTAATCTTCTCACCCAGCGCCTGCGCGCCGGACAGCACCGTATCGCGCCCGCTGCTCAGGCTCAGTTCATCCCGTGCATTCACCCGCGTGTTAACGTACTCGGTGCTGTTGCCGTCGCTGGCACCTTTCGACTGATAACCGCTGGCCGAGGCACCAATGCCGGTCTCCTGCCCCAGCGAGATATGCACCCCGGCGTTCCAGCCGCTGCTGTTGTTCTTGCTGGTTTGCTCCCTGTTGTTGCTTGCCGCGTCCAGCAACACGTCGTTTTGCGCCACCAACGTCACCTTGTTGCCGGTGATACCACTGCCGCTGACATGCACGTCACCGCCGGCTCCGTTCGCCCCCGTGGCGACCAGCGCGACATTGCCGCCCGCCGTCAGGTTGCTGCCGCGTACCTGGTTTTGCGCCAGTTCAGACTCGGAGGTGCTTTTGCTGGCACCCACGCTCAGTTGCACTTTCACGCTATTGGACAGCTCACCGTTGGCCAGCCCCTGCGCCTGATCGGCGCTAGCCTCCGAGTTAACCCAACCGGCGCGCACGGCCTGTACCGCATAGAGGGCTTTCAGCCTGCCGTCGCCGGTGTCCTCCACACGCTTCAGCGAATCATTGATCGCCAGCAGGGTATCGGTGATGGGGCTGGACACCGACACCGTCAACCCGCTCTGCTTCTGCTCGTAGCGCTCCTTGCGCCGCAGCAGGTCATTGCCCGGATCGATTCTGATGTCCCCCGCCACCACGTTCAGGTTTTTATCCGCAATCACATCCGCGCCGCCGATATGCGCCTTGCCGCCCGCCATGATATTCACGTCGCTGCCGGTCGAGCCAATGGTGCTGACGCTCTGGCTTTGGGTGGTGCCGTCTTCGTTCAACTGATGGCGCGACGATTTACTGCCGAAGGTTACGCCGATGCCGCCGCCGCTGAACATGCCGCTGGTTTTCTTCTCGTTCAGCCGGTAACTCGATTGTTCTTCGGTGGCCGCCACGATCGCGACATTATTGCCTGCCTGCAGATTGACCTTGCCGTCGCCCACTACCGTCGAGCCCTGTACCTTCAGGTCGTTGCCGGCGTTAAGCGAGAGGTTATTGCCGCTCAGCAAGCTGCCTTTCTCGCGGGTGGCATAGTCCTCTTTCACCGTATGGGTGGTGGTTTTGGACAGCAAGCCTTTCCTGGTTTTGGTCTCCTCGAAGAAGCTGTAGTCACTTTCGGTGGCGCTGTTGAGCGCGATATCGCGCCCGGCGTTGACCGAGACATCGCCGCCTGCCTGCACCTGTGCGGCGTTGAGGACCGCGTCGCGTCCGGCCTGCATGTGCGTATCGCCACCGCTGGCGATGTCAGTGCCTTGTTGGCGGAAAGAGTCGTTCACCTGCTGCTTACCGCCGTCGTGGCTCGCCTGATACTCCCGACTTTGCTGCGCGTTGAGGTTAAGGTCACGCCCGGCGTTCAGCCCGACATGGTTATCCGCCACTATCGCCGCCGCCTGCGAGTTCAGGTCACGCCCGGCCTGCACCTGCAAATCGCCGCCGCTGGTGAGGGTGCTGCGAGTGGCGCCACTGCCGATGCGCTCGTTGCCGTCGGTTTTCTGGCGTTGGCTCTGTTCGGCGGTGTGCAGATTGATGTCGCGGCCTGCGCTCAATGCAGCATTCCCCTTGCTGCCGATCTGGCTGGCGGTCAGGTTAAGATCCTGCCCGGCTTTCACGCCCAGCGCCCCGCCTGCGCTGATCTCACTGGCCTGGCTGCCGCGCGCTTCGCTTTCTTTACGCCCGCCCCCCCAGCGGCCGCCGTCCGCGCTGTCGGCGGTATGGGTGTTGTTGGCAATCAGGTTAACGTCGCCACCCGCTTGCAGGCTCATCCCACCGCCGGAGGCCACTTTCGCGCCGGTGATGTCGATATTGCCACCCGCCTTCATGCTCAACCCGCCTTCGGCGCTGATGGCGGCAATATCGCCGATTTCAGTGCGCGACAGGGCCAGGGACTCACCGCCCAGCGTCCCTTTAGCATCCCATTGGCGGGTCTGGGTTTTGTTGATGATGCTGCCGTCGAGACTTTCCAGCGCCACCTGCCGGCCGCTGAGGGTGGAACCGATATTGTTGATATCGCCGATGGCGGTGAGTTGCAGTTCGCCCGCGGCGTCCATCAGCCCGCGATTGATATTGCTGATGCCGCTCTGGCTGGTAACGCTCAGCCGTTCGCCGCCCTGCAACGTACTGCCGTCGTTGCCGATGCTGCCGGCGTTCAGATTAACGCTGTTGCCTGCAATCACGCTGCCACTGAGCGGTGCCAGGTCTTTTTTGGCCAGGTACAGCTTCGGTGCCAGCACCGTTTGGCCATTGACCGTCACCTTCTCCCACCAGACGATGCTGCTGTCCAGCTGTGCCACCTGCTGCGGCGTCAGGCTGATCCCGAGCTGCAAATTCAGGCCGCTCTGCGCCTGGGCAGCATTGTCGATAAGTTGTTGCATCTGCTGCAAATCGGAGCCGACGCCGTTGATATAACGCTTGCCGGTCTGGGTCAGCAGGGCGTTGCTGATGTAACGGGTATCGAACGCCGCATCGCCAAGGAAGCGGTAGTCGTAGTCCGGATTCAGTTTGAGACGATCAAGGAAATAGGCCGAACCGATAAACTGCGTCTTGTTAGTGAAGCGGCTGTCATTCTCACGCGGCGCAGCGCCGGGCTGCTGGCCCAGCATGGCGTACAAATCGTTGAACAGACCGCTATCCAGTTGCCCCAGACCTTCCAGTTTGGGGTTGGTGGTGATCAGGTACGGGCTGTTCGGATCCTCGGTCGGGACAAAGCGGCCATTACCGCCATTCGGCAGCGGATAATCCGCCAGTTCGGCGGCGTTGTTGCCGAGCGAACCCAATGCATTCTGCAGACTGTCGCGCCATGCCGGGCCGCCGACGGCAACACCCTGATCGCCCGCCAGCCCCTGCTGTTGTGCGCCGTCGATGGCATCCGGCTGTTGCAGGCCGTCGAGCGTCGGCCGGGCGATCGTATGGCTCAGGCTGCCGGCATTCGGCGTTACCGCCGTGTTGCTGATCGTGTCGGTAAAGCTGGCGTTAACCGCACCGCCAGCCTGAATCACCGAACGGTAGACGCCGTCGTCGGTGCGTTCGGTCCGTACCTCACCACTGGCCTTGTAGTGAATATGCTTATCGTCGATTTTCCCTTTCGAATAGTCGTTGATGGGGGAAACCTCTGATACCCGAGGTGGGCGATCCGAGCCCGGCAGCTCAGGTTTTTGATAGGTATAAGTTTGATAACGCGTTTCCGTACCCGCCGCCCAGGACTGGTTATTCAGTGTGCCGCCGGAGAGCGCAATATCCCCATTGGCCAGAATATCGCTGGCCAGGTTATCCAGGGTCGCGGCACTCACAGCCATATTGCGACCGGCGGCAATGCGCGCCGCACCGCCCTCGCTGCTGACCGTCACTTTGCTGACCGACAGCGCCACCTCACGGGTGGTGGCATACGGCGAGGCGTAGGTATACACCTTGGTGATTTCCCGCGCGTCATTCCCCGCCAATTGATGCCAGGTGGTGACGGTGTAGTAGCCGTACTCGTCGTCGTTAAAGAAACTCAACGGAATGCTGGCGGTAGCGCCGTTCAGCCAATCGTATTTCTGCGTCAGATCCTCCTGCGTAACCGAGGTTTTCAGGCCATCACGTTGGTTAAGCAGGTGCGCGGTTTTGATCTGGATATCGCCGTTTTCGGTCTCGACGGTGCCGGAAGTATTGACGATCTCGCTGTTGGCATTGCCGTCGGCATCTTTCTGCATCCACAGGCTGTTGCCCGCCAGAATATCGCCGCGCTGGTTGACGATGCGATCCGCCATCAGCTGCATATTGCCGCCGCCGTACAGCATGCCACTGTTAAACAGCTGATTGGCGGCAATCAGCAGCAGATCGCCGGCGGTACCGATAAAACCCTTGTTGGTGATGTCGCTGCGGCTGAGCAGTTGCACTCGCCCGCCCGATTGCAGGCTGGCGCCATCGTTTTGTTTGATGCTCTCAGCCTCGAGACGCACCTCGCCACCACCGCCGCGTACCCTGCCGGCGTTAGTCAGCAGCCCGTGGCTGCGCAGGTTCAGGCTTTGCCCCTGAGTGGTCCCTTGCAGCAGAACGTCGCCGTCGGCTGCAAGGCTCAGCGCATTGCCTGCCGCCAGGGTACCTTGCTGAGTAAAGGCCTCTTTCAGCGTCAGCACGATGTTGCCCAATGCCACCAGTTGACCGTACTGATTCAACAGGCTGCCTGCCAACATCGCATCACCGGCGCTGAACAGCTTGCCACCCTGTCGGTTATCCATCTGCCGCGCTTCGATCGCCATCTGGCGCGTCGCCAGCAGCGTACCGGCATTCTCCAGGCTGTCCGCCTTCAGTTGCAGATTGCCGCCTTGCAGCGTCCCCTGATTATTCAGGTGGTTAAGCGTCAGTTGGTTATCACCGGCGGCAAGCAGTGTACCGCTGTTATCAAGCTGAGATCCGTTGAAGATCAGGCTACCCGCCTGCAGCCAGCCAGCGTTATTCAGCGTTGGCGCCTGCAGATCCAACGCGCCGCCGACGATCAGTTTGCCCGGGTTGATCAACTGACGATCCAGCCGCAGTTCGCTGCGGCCATCGCCCTGCATCTCACCGGCGTTGTTCAGCTCTGCCGCCGTCAGTTGCAGCGCATTTTGGCTGCGCACGTTGCCGCCGGCCAGGTTATTGAATACCCCACTCAGCTCAGCGTTAAGGCTGTTTTTCCCCAGCAGCCTGCCACCGTTGTCCAATTGCACGGCCGTGAGCCGCAGATCCCCCGCCTGTATCAGGCCCGGATTATCGATGCGTTCCGCATTCAGTCGCAGTTCGCCGTCGCTCAGCATCTGCCCCGAGGCCTGCTGCACGGCTGCACCGGCGATCTCGGCATCAAGCCGCTTAACGCCGGTCAACACACCGCCGTTATTCAGGTTATCGCCTTTCAGGCGCAATGCGGCGGCCTGCCAGCTGCCCTGATTGTTCAACGCCAGCGCCGTCAGCGCCGCCTCACCATTAGAGACGATTTTGCTGCCCGCGCCGGCGTTGAGATCGCCGTTCAGATCCACGCGGATCAACTGTTTCGCCTGCAAGGTACCGGTATGATCCAGCTGCCGCGCCGACAGCAGAATGCGATCGCCCTGCCAGAGCCCGGCGTTATTGACCGCTGCCGCCGCGACGTTGAGTTCGCCGCCGCTCAGCAACTGGCCAGCGGCAAGATTATGCAGATCCTGTTGCAGTTGCAGCGCCAGCTTTTTCACGCCGATCAGGTTGCCGCTGTTGTTCAACGCGTCGGCTTCGATCTGCGCGCTGTCGCCCTGTACTTCCCCCCGGTTATCGACGCTGCCGGCTTTCAGCCTCAGCGCGCCTTCCGTCAGGACCTTACCGCCGTTGTCCAGCACGTCAGCGTTCAACACCAATGCCCCGCGGCTCAATACCTGCCCCGGGTTATCCAGTTGGCCGACCCGGGCGGTCAGCCCGTCAATGCCCAGTGCGCTGCCGGCGTTGTCCCAGCGCTGCGCGGTGATATCAATAGCCTGCCCCTGCAGCTTGCCGGTGTTGTTCAGTTGCGCAGCTTGCAGCACCAGCGCACCGCCGGCCAGGATCCTGCCCGACAGGCGGTTCTGCAGCTCGTTGGCAGCGACATCCGCCTTGCCTTTGGCCTGCAGCAGCCCAGCGTTGTCCAGAGCACTCGTCTTGATTGCGACGTCGTTCGCCGCAAGCCGTCCGGCGTTATTCAGCAGCGGGGCGGCCAGCGTCAGCGCATTTTCCGCCACCAGCTCACCCAGGTTGTCTACCGACTGCGTGAAGGCCAAATCCAGCGCCGCAGCACCTATTGATCCACTGTTGGCCAGCCGTTCGCCGCGCAGAGTCAGTTGCTTGCCGGCCAGCAATTCACCCTGCTGTTCAAGACGATTTACGGCCAGCGTCAATTGCTCACTGGCGTGCAACTGCCCACGCTGGTTCAAATAATTCCCGTGCCAGTCGAGGTTGCGCGCGCCGATCTCTGCGGTATTGTCCACCGTCGCGCCGCTGACCTTCAGATCCCCCAGGGTGCTGAACACCCCGGCAAGTTGCGCACCCTCGGTGGCTTTCAGAGACATGCCCTGTTTGGCCTGGGTTTGTCCGCTCGCAGCGGCAATCATCCGTTGGCTGTCGATCGTCAGCTCGCGCTCCGCAGAAAGCAAACCACCGAGCCGCACCTCATCCGCCTGGAGCGCGATGTCGCCATCACTGAGTAGCGAAGAACCCTGCGCGGTTTTCAGCGCGCCGCCATTAAATGCGACGCCCTGTTTGCCGGTAGCGCTGCCGGCCAGTAAAAACTCGCCCGCCTGCACTCTCAGTGGGCCGTCGGTATACAGAGAACCGCCCAGGTTCAGGCCGTTTTTCACCGTCAAATCAAGCCGTTGTTGAGAACCAATCAGCCCCTGATTGTTCACGCCATCGGCGTTGATCGTCAGCGCGCCGCCCGCCTGCAGTTTGCCGCTGTTATCCAACTGCCTGCCGGTCAGGTTCTGCGCCCCCTGCGCCTGCATCAATCCGGTGTTGGTCAGTTGCTGTGCCTGAACCCGGCTGTCGCGATTGGCGGCCAATTGGCCATGGTTTTTCAACGTGTTGGCCTGCAGTTGCAGATCACGCCCGGCAGTCAATGTTCCCTGCCAGTCGCCATCGCCGCTGAGCGTCAGCCCGATATCGCCTTCGGCGGTCACCCGGCTGGTCGCTCCACCGTTGAGGCTAGCGGCGTTCAGTTGCAGATCGCCGCCGGAGGCAACCTTACCCGCCAGCGTCAACGCGCCGGCTTGCAGATCCAACTGCTTCAGCCCGGTGAGCGTTGATGTACCGTCCAGTTGCAGGTCACGTTGCGCCTGCGCCGTTATCGTCCCGGCCGTGAGGCGGCTGTTATTCCATTGCTGCTCCCCGGTTTTCACCTTCAGCGTTTGCCCGCCGGTGGCCCGTTGTTGCTGATCGGCGCCGGCCAGCAGTGTGCTGCCGTCGGCCTGCAGTTTGCCGGCCGCGTTAAGCGCCATATCGCCTGCCGCGCTCAGCGTGGCCTGATTCAACGCGATATTGCCCCCGCTGTTCAGGGTTATAGCCTGCCCGGCCTGGTGGCTGCCGCTCAGCGCCAGGTCGGCCGCATTCGCGCTCAACGCACCCTGCGCCAACGAATTGTGCAGCGTCAGCTTGCCCCTGGCGTCGAGGTTGATATCCCCCTCGCGGGCGTTAAGGTTACCGAGATTCACCCCCACGCCCTGTTCGCTGGACACCAGATGGATGCGGTTGGCATACATGCCGCCGAGCGCGCCGGTGTCGATAGCCACCCTGGGTGCCGCGCCGTGGCCGGCGATCGCCGTGGCGTTGCCTGCCGCGTCTACCCGATTGGCACCGAGCGTGATGCGGGCGTCTTTGGCATGCAGTTTTGCGTTGATCTCGGTGGCGCGGGCGATCAGGGCGAATTTATCGCTCTGGCTGGCGTCCAGCCCTTTGCCTTGAACGGTGATCGCCCCCTGGGTCACTTCCAGCGCCTGCAGCTTGCCATCGGCACCCAGCACCGGTTTGCCGGTGGTCAGCGTCACGTTGGGGGTATTGATAAAACCGCAGCCGTCGCAGGTGATGCCATAGGGGTTGGCCACCATCACGCTGACCTGTTTGCCCGCCACTTCCAGGTAGCCTTGCAGCTGTGAAGGATTGGGCGCCACCACTTCGTTAATGATGCCCTGCGCTGCCTTGCCGGCCTGCAGGTTGGGGTTATTCTGGATCAGGCCGCCCAACTGGCTCTGGTTGAGCTGACCGGTGGCGTTATTGAGGATCAAGCCTTCTTTGCCGACGTTGAAATCGTTGTATTTATTATGAGAAATACCGGCCTGGTTCGGCGTGGCGATATTGACCACCGGCACGCCGTTGGCAGCCTGATCGACGCGGGTATTGCCTTCGGCGACGTTAACGCCGGCGGCAAAAACCGGCAACAGCGGCTGGCCGGCCAGCAGGCCGCACAGGGTGTAGCTCAGCAGGCGCTGATAAGCATTAAGTGGTTGATTGTTTTTATGTTTCATCCCTGAAACCTTCCTGTGCGTTAAGGTTAAAGTACGATATTGACCCGGTAATACACCAACACCCGGTCCGGCTTCAGCCAGTCTGGATAAGCCAGCGGCCAACCGACGGTCAGTTGGCTGCCGAAATAGCGGTTGCGGCTGCCCAGCCCGATGGCACCGCCCCACAGCGTGCCGGAAGCGTTGGCGTCCAGCGCGTCGTGATGCAGCCAGCCGCCGTCCAGCGCGGCCAGGGCGTCGATACTGCCCAGATACGGCAGCGTCACCAGCGTCCGGTTAACTTCATTGCGCCAGTAGCCGCCCTTGTCGCCGGAAAGATACTGCTCTTTGAAGCCGCGCACCGAGCTCTCGCCGCCGATAGTCAGGCGCTCGCTGCCGTACAAACGATGGGGTGTCCACTGACCGTACAGGCTGGTGAGGTAAGTCCAGTCCTGCGTCAATGGCAGGTAGTAACTGCCGGAAAGCGAAAGCTTGTGGAACTCGGCGCGTGGCGCTTCCTTGATTTTACCGCTGTCGTCTTCGGCCCCCAGCCAGGGCACGCCGCGGCTGTAAGCCGGGTTTAACGTGGCAAAGCCACCCAACAATTTCTGGCTATGGCTGAGCCCCAGCGTAACGCTGGTCAGCTTGCGGCTGCTGCTTTCCAGCCGGGTATCGTTGAGCGCGTTACGGTTAATGCGGTGCGTCAGCCCCAGAGACAGGCCGGTTTTCATTTCACCGTCACGAAACAGCACCCGCGACAGGTTCAATCGGTGAGTCTGGCTGTCGCCGCTGGATCGCCAGTCAAAGCCCTGATTGTTGATAGTGGTCAGGTAGTCGCTGTAGGCATAGTTATAATCCAGCAGCCAATAGCCATAAGGCAGGCTGACGCCGGCCTGCACGCTGCGTGCATTGTGATCCTTGGCGAAATCGCTGCTGCGCGCGCCGGAAACAAACCACTGGTCCGCCACGCCCAACAAATTATTGCCGGTCAGCGAACCGTTGATTTGACCGGTGCCGGTACTCTTCTGACCGCTATTATCAAACCCCAGCCCCAGCATCAGCGGGAACTCGGGTTTGGCGCTCAAATTGACCACCGAATAACCCGGCTTGCTGCCGGGCAGAATTTCAATCTGTACCGGCTGCTGGCGCAGGCGGTTGATCTGCTCCATGCCCTGTTCGATATCGCGCAGATTGAGAATATTGCCCTTCAGGCCGGGGAAAGCCATTTTCAGCATGCGATCGTCGTGCTGTTCCAGCAGGATCTTTTCCAGCTTGCCTTCCAGCACCAGCAGCCGCAGTTCGCCACGCGACAAATCCTGCTCGGTCAGGAATGCGCGGCTGGTGATATAGCCACGGCTGATATACCAATCGGAGATCTTCTGTACCAGCGTTTGGATTTGGCCCAGATTCAGGCAGCGTTGCAGGTAGGCTTGGGTCAGTTCCTGCCGCGCGCCGGCCGGCAGGTGATCCGCACCTTCCAGCCGAAGGGTGGTGATGGTGAAGCAGGGGTCGCCAGAACTGGCGTTTGATTCTGCAGGCACGGGCAACGTCGGTGTCAGGCTGCGTTGCAATTCCTGCCGCTGCTGCTGATTTTGCTCAAGCAGGCCACGCTGTTGTTGTTGAATACTGTCGCGATCCGCCGGGCTAAGCAGGTTTGCGCCAGCAGTGGAGGAAAAGAAGAAAATGCAGAGTAAAGCGGCTGAGAGCCGCCGAGTGACTGAATCCATTCAGAAGGCCGTCCCTATGACTTTTTCGGCATTCTAAAGGCGGCGCGGGATAGGTAACAAGGCATAAATTATGGGTTAAACATTAGATAGCCTAACCAAACAAGAAAACTCTTAAACAAAAACCCCATAAAATCAGTTTTTACACTTAAAAATGGCTTATTGGTTTTATCTAATCGGAAAAAGCAGCGAATCCGTCTTAATTATGGCTAATGCGATAAGCACCGCAAAAAACGGATTTAGTGGGGCCGTGAACCGGCCCCGGAAAAGAACTACGCGGTACCGCCAACGGTCAGCATATCCAGCTTCAGGGTCGGCTGGCCGACGCCCACCGGCAGGCTTTGCCCTTCTTTGCCGCAAACGCCTACGCCTTTATCCAACGCCAGATCGTTGCCGACCATCGAAATCTGCTGCATCGCCTCAATGCCGGAGCCGATCAGCGTCGCGCCTTTCACCGGCTTGGTGATGCGGCCTTTTTCGATCAGATAGGCTTCGGTGGTAGAGAACACAAACTTGCCGGAGGTGATGTCCACCTGGCCGCCGCCAAAGTTCGGCGCATACAGGCCGTACTCCACGCTGGCGATGATCTCTTCCGGCGTGGATTTGCCCGCCAGCATGTAAGTGTTGGTCATACGCGGCATCGGCAGATGCGCATAGGACTCGCGGCGGCCGTTGCCGGTCGGCGCAACGCCCATCAGGCGCGCATTCAGCTTGTCCTGCATGTAGCCTTTCAGGATGCCGTTTTCGATCAGCACGTTGTACTGGCCCGGCACGCCTTCATCATCGATGGCCAGCGAACCGCGGCGCCCCTGCAGGGTGCCGTCATCCACCACGGTGCAAAGCTCGGAGGCCACCAGTTGGCCCATCTGGCCGCTGAACACCGAGGTGCCGCGACGGTTGAAATCGCCCTCCAGGCCGTGACCTACCGCTTCATGCAGCAGCACGCCAGGCCAACCGGCGCCCAGCACCACAGGCATATTGCCGGCCGGGGCCGCTACGGCGGAAAGGTTGATCAACGCCATGCGTACCGCTTCTTTGGCGTAGGCGTCCGCGCGGACTTCGCCATCGGCGATTTCCAGGAAGTAGTCATAACCGAAACGGCCGCCGCCGCCGCTGGAGCCGCGCTCACGCTTGCCGTCTTCTTCCACCAGCACGCTGACGGAAAGGCGCACCAGCGGGCGAACGTCCGCCGCCAGGGTGCCGTCGGTCGCGGCCACCAGGATTTGCTCATACACGCCGGTGATGCTGGCGCTCACTTCCTGCACCCGCTTGTCGGCCGCACGGGCAACCTTGTCGACGCGGTGCAGCAGGGCAATTTTCTCTTCGCGCGGCAGGCTTTGCAGCGGATCGAGCAGCGGATACAGCGCCTTATGGCTGATTTCCCCAAGCGTATGCGCCCGGCCGTCACCACTGTCACGCACGATGCTGCGCGCCGCCTGGGCGCTTTGATGCAGGGCATTCAGGGTTATCTGATCGGCATAGGCGAAGCCGGTTTTCTCGCCGCTGACGGCGCGCACCCCAACGCCCTGGTCGATATTATAAGAGCCATCCTTGATGATGCTGTCTTCAATCACCCAGGCCTCGTGGTAGCTGGACTGAAAATAGAGATCGGCGTAATCGAGGCGGCGTTCGGCCAGTTGCCCCAAGACAGAGAACAGGTCCTGGTGGCTCAACTTATTCGCAGCAAGTAACTGCTCACTGACAAACGTCAGGCTCATAATTTTTTCACTCTTTATTGGAGGAGGTTTTTTCAAACGGCGCCGTCAGCGACGTCTGGAATCTGTTGTGTTGCAATACCGGCATTTGCGCGCGAAGGGTGTTGAGGCCGGCAGTGTCGACCCGTACTTTCAACGCCGAAACCGCATCCGGGTTTTCGGCCAGCACCTTGCCCCAACCGTCCACCGCCAGCGAGTGGCCCCAGGTGCGGCGGGTGGGGCCGTGGCTGCCCACCTGCGCCGGCGCCAGGATCACGCACTGGTTTTCAATCGCCCTGGCGCGCAGCAGGATTTCCCAATGCGCCTCACCGGTCACGCGGGTAAAGGCGGCCGGCACGGAAATCAGCTCCGCACCCTGTGCGCGCAGCGCCTGATACAGGGCCGGGAAGCGCAGATCGTAACATATCGTCATGCCAAGACGGCCGACCGGCGTATCCACCACGGTCAACTGCTGACCATGCTGGTACGTGTCCGATTCCCGATAATGGCCGTGGGAGTCGTTAATGTCCACGTCGAACATATGCAGCTTGTCGTAGCGCGCCCGGATTTCACCCTGATCGTCAAACAGCAGGCTGCTGGTGGTGATCAGCGCAGGATTTTCGCGGCTGATCAACGGCATAGAGCCGATCAGCAACCATACGCCATAGCGCCGCGCCAGCTCACGCACCGCCTGTTGCAGCGGGCCATCGCCCTGCGTTTCCGCATGCTGGCGATAAGCGGCAGAGTTGGCGAACAGCAGCGCGTTCTCCGGCGTCATGACCAGTTTTACCCCGGCATTGAGCTGCTTGATCTGCTGTTCAATCTGGGCCAGGTTATCGCGCACCCGATCGCCACTGCACAACTGTAACAACGCAACGTTAGCATTTCTCATGACGCCTTATTCTCCTTTGGCTTACGCAACACCTCGTTAATTTTCGGCTGATCCAGGCTGCCGCTGATGTGATAGCGAATCAGCGAGATCTTGTTCCACAGCGGCGCCAACACTTTGGAGGCGGCAAATACCGCCGCACCGACGATCGGGTTGATCACGAACGCCGTCGCCACGCCGACCGTGGCCGAGATCTCCGGCGCCACCACCGCTTCCATATCAATACGCCGACGCGCCAGATCAATCTGGCCATTCATGGCGATGTCCGCCGCCAGCCCGTCAACCAAAAGATTGTCGGTATGCATTATGCCATCTTTCATCCACGCGGTGCTGCGGATGGAGTCAAAGTAGAAGCCCTTACCGAAGGTATCACTGAAATCAAACTGCAGCTTGCGCAACAGGGCATCGAAACTCACCAAACGCAGCAACTGGCCGGCACGGCCGCCGCCGATGCTGTCGATCTCACCCTTGCCCATTTTAATCGTCAACGCGCCGCTGAGAGTGTCCACCTGCGGTTTCCAGGGTTGGCCACGCCAGTACAGGTCGAAATCGACATCGTAAGGCGCTCCCTTCAGCGGGGTGGTGATACCAAAGAAGGCGGCGGTTTCGTCGATCTTGCCGCCCAGCAACTTGCCTTTCAGCGAACTGCGCTCTTCCTGTGCGTTTTGCTTCCACAGGCCGCTGGCGGTCATGCGCCCTTTGCCGGTGTCGATCAGCCCATGCTCCAACGTCAGGGTATCCCCCTGATTGGCCAGATCGGCTTCGACCTTACCGAGGTTCTGCCCCATCACCCAGCACGACTTGCAGCGCAGCATCAGCGAAGGCCAGTCACTGAAGGAGACTTTATCCGCAGCGGCCAACGGGTTGGTCGCCGCCGGGGCGCTCTTGTCCGCGCTGAACTGCGGGTTGTAATAGAGGTAGTTGATGTCCGCACGCCATGGCCCGCGATCCGCGACCCGCAGGCTGCCGTCGACTTCATCGCCCTTGGCACTGACCAGCGTGCCACCCAGCTGTTTCTCCGCCGTCAGTTGCAGCTTGTGCCATGCCTGGCCGCCCAGCATCAATTGCGGCGTTTTCAGCGCCACTGTGGTCGGGAAATTAAAACCGCCCACCTGGCCCGAGCCACCGCCTTGTTTTAGCGCCGGCGCCAACAGCGCCAGCCATTTCTCGCCGTCCAGCGGCGGCAGATTCAGCGTCAACGAGGGGCTACCCGGCAACGGCGGCGTAGCGCCGGCGTCGGTTTGCCATGCGGCGCGCGCCAGCGTCACCTGCTTTTTGGCAAAGATCCATTCGCTATTGAACCGGTTTTGCTTGCCTGCGCTGCCGGTCAACATGAACCCATTCAGGCCGCCCTTCACCTTAACGCTCAACGGCAAGGACTCACCCGCCGGTTTATCCAGCGGCGAAGGTAAGTGACTGCTTACTTTCCTGAGGTCGGCATCGAGGCCAATGTCATAGCTGGCCGCGCCCTGATGTGGCAGGACGATCGCAACCTGGCTCTGCCAGGGCGCGCTGCCGCTCAGCGCGTCGCTCACTTCCTGCGGTATGCCGGGGAATTTAGCCGGCAACCAGTCAGCTTTCAGGCCAACATTGACCTTATAGTCACTTTTACCCTCTTGGGTGGTGAAATTCACCGCCACCGGCTGCCCGAACCAGTTAGCCGACAACGTGTCGCTTGTCAGATTGCCGTTATCAAAGCGGAATTTGCCGCTGACCTTTTTCAGTTCGCTTTCAATCGGCTTCACCAACAGCGAATTGTTGTTCAGCGCAACCTCACCCTGAGCACGCACCTGCTCGCCGTTCAAGGGGATATCGAGATGTAAGCGCCCACTGACATTACCGCCAATCTGCAGCTCATCCAGGGCAGAACCGAGCGAATCATGCAGCGGGGTCTGGCTAAAATAGTTATGGATCTCCGCACCTTCGCCCGCCACGTCGGCGTCAATCAGCAAGCGTTCTTTCAGGTAGTCCGGAATCACCGCCGTAATATTCTTGCCGTCCACCTTGCCCAATTTGGTTTGCGGAGCATTCATCCACAACCCCTGGTTGGCAAAGTCGAGATCGATCGCCAGATCGGTCAGCGCCGGCCAGCCCGGCTGGAACTGAAAGGTGGAATGACGCAGCGGCACGAACACTTCAAACTGCCCTTCGTTCTTGCGATAAGGGAAATGCTGCGGATCGCCGGCGTAAATCAGCGTGGCGTTATCCACCTGGCCGCCCTGGATGGCGCCGCCAAGGTAATCCACCAGATGCTTACCCATCAGCGGTTCGGGGAAGTAACGCCAGGCGTCCGCCCCATCGTACAAACGAATACCGGCCAAAATGCTCAGCCAGGGGTCGCCTTTCGCCGGTTGCTGGTAGCGGAAATCGCCGTTAACCCACAGCGATTTGGCCTTCACATCCAGGTCCTTGCTGGCCAATTCCCAGCCCTGATCGTTATAAAGCCAGGTCAGCGCACCGCGTGCGCTGCTGACTTCGAGCGGGGCGCGGAACATGTCGCCGTAAGGCAAGGTGCTGTTGTTGAGGCCCAACGTCAGGCGGCCATTCTCCACGCCGCCGCTCAACGCGCCGGAGAAGTGATTCACCCCCGGCAGCAGTTTCCAGTGCTGCCAACTGACATCCTGCCAACGGGCCTGAAAGCGGGTTTTTTCCGGTTGCTTCAGCGGGATGTCGAGCGCCAGCGCATCGAGCTTGCCCTGCGGCTGTAAATCGTTCCAACGCTCCAATACGTCCGGGCTGAGGAATGAAAACGTGGGCAACAACGCCGCCAGCCGCTCAAGCTGAATATCGGTGGCGCGGACGCGCAATTCCTCGTTCTGCCCCGGCCCCATAAATTCGGTATTTTCCGGCAACCACAGCGCCGAAAGCCGGCCCTGCGGCCAGGTCTTGCCGTCGGTTTGCAAACTGAGCTGCGGCACGTCAACTTGCCAGCCGTTGCCTTGGCGACTGAGCGCCAGCGCCAGGTTATCCACGTCCAACCGGTGCTGTTTTGTTCCCACGTTCCAGTTAGCCGCGCCTTGTTTCAGCAATGCGTTGCCACCGGCTATATCGCCGTTTTTAATCTGCAGCCAGGCCGCCAGGCTGAAATCCGCGCTCTCCAGGCCGGTATTGGCGCGCAGCCAGCGGGTAAACCACGGCTTCATGTCAATGTTATCGGCCTGCATATAGATCGTGCCGGTATTCAATAACCCCTGGTTATCGCGCAGATCCATGCGCAGCTGCACCACACCGTGCTGGCCGTTCAGCGTCGACAGGCTAAGCTGCCCTTCGGCACGGTGGCGATCGCGGCCATTAAGCCAGGTGAGCTGCGGGATTTCGAATTCGGCGCGTGCGCCGGAAGGCATGAGAAAAGAGACTCGGCTGTCGCGCAGATCAAAATGATCGAGCTGGTGCAGCATCAGATCGCTGATTTTGCCCGGCTCGATGGTGTTACCCTTGTGATCGTCGCCGCCCAGCGTGGTGTTCATATCGAGCTGGAATTGATAAAAGGTGAGATCGCGAAACTGCCAGCGCCAGTGCAGCAACGATTGCCACACGTCCAGCGCCAGCGTCACGCGTTCGATGTGCAAATTGCTCTTGGGCAGCGTGGCGCGCACGTTACGCATTTCAAGCTGCGGGCCGAAGGTTTCCCAACTCCCTTGCATGAAATCGACCTGGACAGGCACGCCGGTGAGGCTCGCCACTTTTTCCAGCACTTGAGGGCGGTACTTGTTCAGCTCAGGTAGTGCCAGACGCAGCCCGCTGATCAGTAACGCCACAACAACAATCAGAGTGGCGCCTGTTGCTAACAAAATCCCAGGCAGTCGCCTCACGCAGTTCTCCTTGCTTCCGCTGCCTGGCAACGGGAATCTCTCGACTGTTCGTCCTCACCCTACCTCGGGGTGAGGTATGGAGTGAGGGCCAACGATCACATCATGACAACGTCAAACTGTTCCTGGCTGTACAAGGGTTCGATCTGCACCTTAACTTGTTTGCCAACGAAGATTTCCACTTCGGCCAGCGCATGCGACTCTTCGCTTTTCAGCGCTTCGCCAACCGCCGCAGAGGCGTATACCAGGAAACGATCGGAATCGTAAGCATGGTGTACGCGCACAATTTCACGCAAAATTTCGTAGCAGACGGTTTCCACCGTTTTCACGGTGCCGCGCCCATTACAGGTAGGACAATCATGACACAGCACATGTTCAATGCTTTCGCGCGTGCGTTTACGCGTCATTTCCACTAAGCCTAGCTGAGAGAAGCCGTTGATCGTGGTTTTTACCCGATCTTTACTCAACGCCTGCTCCAGCGAGTGCAGTACCCGGCGGCGATGTTCGTCATTGTTCATGTCGATGAAGTCAATGATGATAATACCGCCCAGGTTGCGCAACCGCAGTTGGCGGGCAATGGCCTGCGTCGCTTCGATATTGGTATTGAAAATGGTTTCGTCGAGATTGCGGTGGCCGACAAAGGCACCGGTGTTGATATCCACGGTGGTCATCGCCTCGGTCTGGTCGATGATCAGGTAACCGCCGGATTTCAGCTCCACCTTGCGCTCCAGCGCCCGCTGGACTTCGTTTTCGACATCGTACAGGTCGAAGATCGGTTGGCTGCCGGTGTACAACTCCAGCTTGTCGGTGATGTCCGGAATGTATTCGCCGGTAAACTCCACCAGTTGATCGTGAGTCTGGCGCGAATCAATGCGGATCCTGTCCAACGCCGCACCGGCGAAATCGCGCAGAATCCGGTGCGCCAATGCCAGTTCGCCGTACAATTTGTATTTGGTCTGATTGCGTTTTTTGCGCTCCATGACCTTGGTCCACAGGCGCTTGAGGAATGCGGCGTCTTGCGACAGCTCTTCTTCGCCGATGCCTTCCGCCGCCGTGCGGATGATAAAACCGCCCAGCTCGTCGCAGTAGGCGGCTACCGCCTTTTTCAACCGCTCGCGCTCGGCTTCGCTTTCAATGCGCTGTGAAACGCCAACGTGCGCCGCCCCCGGCATGAACACCAGATAACGCGAAGGCAGGGTAATATCGGTGGTCAGGCGCGCACCTTTGGTGCCAAGAGGATCTTTCACCACCTGCACCATCAGATCCTGCCCCTGGCGCACCAGTTCGGCGATATCGCGCACGTGAAAATTCTTCTGCTCGTCACCGGCGACGCATTCGGTGTGCGGCATGATATCGGAGGCGTGCAGGAAGGCGGCCTTGTCCAGGCCGATATCGACGAATGCCGCCTGCATACCCGGCAAGACGCGGCTTACGCGCCCCTTATAAATATTGCCGACGATGCCGCGTTTGGATTCGCGCTCGATGTGGATCTCTTGCAGGATGCCGCCATCTATATAGGCAACCCGCGTTTCAGACGGTGTGATATTAACCAGTAGCTCAGCTGTCATGCCTTCTCCTCAGAGCCGGTCGATAATGGCAGCGCCCATCAACCGGTTCTTACATCACGTAATGCGACAAAATGACTGAGCAGCTCATGTGTTTCGACCAGCGGCAAGCCCATCACCGCGTGATAACTCCCGGTTATCGTTCTGACGAAACAACCACCCTTTCCTTGAATTCCGTAGGCGCCCGCTTTATCCATCGGCTCGCCCGTTGCAATATAGTCGCAGATATCCTGGTGTGACAGGTTGCGGAACGTCACGTCTGTCACCACCAACTGGCACAAAACGTCCTGGCTATCGGCGATCGCCACTGCGGTCATCACCTGATGCCGCTTGCCCGAGAGCACCGCCAGCATTTCTGCCGCATGCGTTTCGTCGCGCGGTTTTTCCAACACCCGGCCGTTGAGTACCACAATGGTATCCGCGCCCAGCACCGGCCAGTCTTGCTGCGCCAGCGCCACGCCCGCTTTGGCCTTGTCCTGCGCCAGACGGCGCACATAGGCTTCTGCGGCTTCCCCTTCCTGACGCTGCTCTTCGGTATCCGTCAGGATAATTTCAAACGGAACGCCCAGCAGGGTCAGTAATTCACGTCGACGCGGAGAGCCGGAGGCCAGATAAAGCGAAGTCATTGCAATCCTCATTGTACGGCGAACTGACGGCGTATTTTGCGCATCAGCAGGAACAACCACGGCCACAGAATGCCGTTAACCACACTACTCCAGAACACCTCTGGGCGGAAAGAGACGTTGATCACTAAAAACTCAGCCCAGAACACCACAACGTCCATCGCCAGGGATAACAGCACGACGATCAGCGCCTGTTGCCATAGCGCCATGTTGCGGAACAGCTGGAATTTGAACGCCACCAGGTAGGCGATGATGCCCAACGCCAGCGCACGTACGCCCAGCGTGGAGCCGAGGATCAGATCCATAACCAGCCCCAGCACGAAGCCGGTGCCGACGTTCACCCGGTGTGGCAACGCCATCACCCAGTAAATCAGGATCAAAGCCAGCCAGGACGGCCGGAACATATAAATTTGCTCCGGCCACGGCATGATTTGCAGCACCAGCGCCACCAAAAATGATAGCCAGATTATCCAGCGCCCGTTGCTGCGGTAACGGTTCATTGTGCGGCTCCCGCAGCGGGCGCGGCGGCCTGCGGCGCAGCGGCGCCGGTGGCCGCTGCAGGCAGGGACGGTTGCGGCCCCATGGCGTCGGCCGGCGGCAGCACCTGCGGCATCATCTGCATCAGGCGCTCATTGGCGACACGGTGAACTTCATCGGGCGGCAGCGGCATATCGCCATTGCGATCGGCCCCCCAAAGCAGCAGCAGGTAGCGCAAACGTTGCAGACCTGCGGTTGGCCGCGCCTGGATCACGGTATAGGCGCGCTGGTTATCCACTTTGACCGAGGAAACTACCGCTACCGGATAACCTTCCGGGAAACGGCCGCCCAGGCCTGAAGTCACCAGCACGTCCCCTGCGCGAATATCGGTATTGTTCGGCAGATGCTCGAGCTGTAAATCGTCGGCGCAACCGCTGCCTGCGGCGATCACCCGGATATCGTTGCGCAGCACCTGAATCGGCAGCGCGTGAGAGGCGTCGCAAATCAGCAGCACGCGGCTGGTGACCTTCGCCACCGCCACCACCTGGCCGACCACGCCTTTATCACTGATCACCGGCTGGCCTTCATAAACGCCGTTGTCCGAGCCTTTGTCGATCACCACTTGATCGCTATAAGGGTCGGAGCCGGTGGAGATCACCTGGGTGACCATTTTGTGTTCATCCTGGCGCAGCGGCGAGCCTAACAGCTCACGCAAGCGGGCGTTTTCCTGCTTGAATTGGCCAAGAAGAAGAGTATCGCTGTTTTTCAGCAACAGTTCCTGCCGCAGAGCTCGGTTTTCCAGCTCCAGCTGTTGGCGGGTAGCCAGCGTTTCTGAAACGCCGTCCAAAACTTTACGTGGCCCATTGGCCAAAAAATAGAAAGGGCTGACGGCCGTGTCCATGTAGGTGCGAATTTTCACGAACGTACCGAGACGGCTATCGGCAACGATCAGGCCAATGGCCGCAATCACCGCCAAAAAAAGTCGGAGTTGCAGGGAAGGCCCCCTGCTAAAAATCGGCTTCATAAATTATGCGAGTTCCTCGACAACAGAAAGAGGAACCGTACCTGATTTTCGCTTTGCGCTGTCATCCGATACGATTCCTCCTTCCTGGGGCTGACTATTCTTCGCTGAACAAATCGCCGCCATGCATGTCGATCATTTCCAACGCCTTGCCGCCGCCGCGGGCTACGCAGGTCAGTGGATCTTCTGCCACGACTACCGGAATACCGGTTTCTTCCATCAGCAGGCGATCCAGATTGCGCAGCAGTGCGCCACCGCCGGTCAACACCATGCCGCGTTCGGAAATGTCAGAAGCCAGCTCCGGCGGACACTGTTCCAGCGCCACCATCACCGCGCTGACGATGCCGGTCAACGGCTCCTGCAGCGCTTCGAGGATTTCATTGGAGTTCAGGGTAAAGCCGCGTGGCACACCCTCAGCCAGGTTACGGCCGCGAACTTCGATTTCCAGCACTTCGTCGCCCGGATAGGCTGAGCCGATTTCGTGCTTGATGCGTTCAGCAGTGGCTTCACCAATCAGCGAGCCATAGTTGCGACGCACATAATTAATGATGGCTTCGTCGAAGCGATCGCCACCGATACGTACGGAAGAGGAGTACACCACACCGTTCAGTGAGATCACCGCCACTTCAGTAGTACCGCCACCGATATCCACAACCATTGAACCGGTCGCTTCCGATACCGGCAAGCCTGCGCCGATTGCCGCAGCCATCGGTTCTTCAATCAGAAACACCTCACGCGCACCGGCCCCTTGGGCGGATTCGCGAATGGCGCGGCGTTCAACCTGAGTTGCGCCGACAGGTACGCACACCAGCACACGCGGGCTTGGTCGCATGAAGCTATTGCTGTGAACCTGTTTGATAAAGTGCTGCAGCATTTTTTCGGTCACGAAGAAATCGGCGATCACGCCGTCTTTCATCGGGCGAATAGCCGCGATATTGCCAGGCGTACGGCCCAGCATCTGTTTGGCGCCATGGCCCACGGCCGCAACGCTCTTGGGTGAACCGGCACGATCCTGGCGAATGGCAACCACCGACGGTTCGTTCAGTACAATGCCTTGCCCTTTAACATAAATCAGGGTATTGGCGGTACCCAAGTCGATGGACAAGTCATTGGAAAACATGCCACGAAATTTCTTAAACATAACTAAGGGATAATCCTGCAAGCTGGGGGCGGAAAATAAAATCCGCCTACTTTACCAACCACACGAAGCAGCGACAAGGCGCAAAAATGTTCTGCTTCGGTGAAAAATAGTCTGTATTGTTTCTGCTCGAATGCACGAAAATTGGATGAGGCCTGAATTCCCTGAACAAAGGCTCAGTTTACCACCCTGTCAGCGCACGAAACGGCGTAACACAGCTCATAAAATCTAACATATTCCCTGATTGACGCGGGTGGTAAGCACCTACCAACGTACAACAGAAAAGGGCTGACAAGAGCCTATATCAAATAGGCGTTCTTGTCGCAGGCAGTTTGGGGATAATCCCAAAATGACAGATAAAATAGCCCAGATGAATTGGCGCTCATTCTACGTCAATTTTTGCCCGGTATTCAGGTTAAACGCGATAACGGCGCGAATATTTTTTACGCCCCACGTCTATCGGCTCCGGCGGCGCAAAAAAGTCGCCCTGCCCGCCAAGGATCCCGCGTTCTTTCAGCGTCTGCCATTCGTTGTTCGTCCGCACGCTGGCGGCAAACACTCTGGCGCTGGTGCCTTCGCAGGCGCCGGTCAGGCTCTGCACGAACAGCTGATTTTCATCACGCTTATCAATCCCACGCACTAAACCAGGGTGGAGTTTGACGATCTCCACCGGTAAGGACTTGATATAGGAGGCACTGACCACGGTTAATCCCGCCTGAGAAACGGCAAGACGGCACCCCAATCCTGAAAGCAATCTCAGCACCGGGCGCAAAGGGTCGATATGTTGACACACATCTGCCTCTGCAAGTTCAATCAGAATTCGCCGACGGTGACTTTTTTCACACTGGAGCAGGGTATCGCGCAACCAGCGCTGGAAACTGCGCTGCAATAATGAATCTACGCACAGCGTAAATGCCAGCGTCTCTTCCGGCCACAGCGCCAGCAGGGGAAGGATGCGGCTGATATGCTGGCGATCGTAACTTTCAGCCAGCCCCAACTGCTGCACCAGCGGCATATATTCAGATGGCAACAGCTCTTGGGTTCCATCATAAATCCGGCTCATGATCTCACGGTGATGAACATCTCCCTCCACCGTTACCGCCGGTTTTTGATACAGGCGCGGACCGCCCCGCACCAGCACCTGCTCCAACAGGGTCCGCCATTTGACGCTGCCGCGCCCCTTTTCAGGCACCTGGCTGTCGTAAACGTACCAGCCGTTTCCTCCCTGTAACGTGGCGTGTCGCGTTGCCTGCTCCGCGTAATCAATCACCTGTTCGGTGGTTTGTCCGCTGCGATACGCCACGATGCCGATATGCAAGAACGCCTCGCGATCGATTAGCGCGGTTGAAGGGAGCGCGTCAATGGCATTCACCAGCTGCGCGGCGATGCCGTCCGCCTCTTTCAGCGTACGGTGCGGCAACAATACGGTGAAATCGCTGTGGAAATAACGCGCCAGCAGCGCTGCCGGATAGCGCATCACGAAAGTCGACAGCAAATTGACCAGCGAGTACATCAGTTCCTGTACCGCGTTGTTACCGTGGGTTTCCCGCAGCGTGTCGAAGTCGGGTAACCGCACCATCATGACAATGCCGTGCGAGCCTTCCTCCTCCAACTGAGTCGCCAGTTGGTTATCAAAAAACAGTCGGTTGTTCAGCCCGGTTTTGGCGTCCTGCGCGGCAAAGGCGCGGATCAGCGTATCGACCCGGCTACGCTCTTCACGCGCTTCCGCCAGATCCGCCAGCAGGCGATCAAGCGCACCGCTGACGTTCGCCGGCCATTCGCGCACATCGCCCTGCATCACACTCTCACGTTCGCCGTTAAGAATGCGCCGCGCACGGCGTTCCAGCCGATCCTCTCCCTCGGCCTGTTCACGCAACCAGCGCAGGCTGAACAGCAAAATCACCAACATCACGACGATCGACAGCGTGACGACGCCGGTGGATTGCAGCGAACGCACGTCGCTGGCGAAAGGATCGATATAGGTGATGTTAAGCGAACTGCCAGGGTGCTGCAGCAGAGGCAGGGAGACCTGACGGTAGCCGTTCAGCGAATCCCAGGGCAGCTTCAAAGTCGGCAGTTTATAGGTGAGGAGATTGGTGCGGCCGCTATCGACGCTGACGGCGACGATACCGAGCGGACGCATCACCAGCGGCAACCATTGTTGCTGTTCATCTGGGGATCCCTGCAGCATTGACTGATCGAGCGACGTCACCAACGAATCGAAGCGGCGCTCCAGGCGATCCTGAGTAACGTAGAAAAAACTGTATGAACACCCCATCAGCATCAAAAACATCGCCAGAGCAACAAGCAGGGTGATCAACGTAGACAGCTTCGTGGTAAATCGCATCCCTGTGCCCTGTCCGTTATGGTTACGTAAATTTTCACCTTTGGAGGTATAAAGGCCCCGAATCCGCTCAAATGAATGCAACTCAATACCTTGATTTTTAATTAATAACAAACCTTTTACTGCGCTCGTTCCGCCAACATAAGGCAGCAAATCACGCCGATCAACCTACCAAGCATAGCCAACGAAGAAAACCTTAAAACGTCATTATTTGTCCTTTATCAGGACATAAATTTCTTATTATGCATATAGTCAAATAAATCTGATTCAGCCATCTATGGCAAAAATGAAAACGCGAGGAAGAGTGACATGCGCGCACTGATATTGGAACAACAAGACGATCAAACTCTGGCTCACATCAAAGACATCAGCAGCGATCAACTGCCCGATGGCGATGTGACGATCGACGTCAACTGGTCCAGCCTTAACTATAAAGATGCACTGGCGATCACCGGTAAAGGCAAGATCATCCGCCAATTCCCTATGGTACCTGGCATCGACTTCGCCGGCACGGTACGCGACAGCACGGACCCGCGCTTTAAAGAAGGCCAGAGCGTGGTGCTCACCGGTTGGGGCGTCGGCGAAAATCACTGGGGCGGCCTGGCTGAGCAGGCGCGGGTATCCGGCGAATGGCTGGTGCCGCTGCCGCATGGGTTGGATGAACGCAAAGCGATGATCCTCGGCACTGCAGGGTTTACCGCCATGTTATGCGTGATGGCGCTGGAGGAAGGCGGCGTACGGCCGGATGACGGCGACATTCTGGTGACCGGCGCCAGCGGCGGCGTTGGCAGCGCGGCGATCGCCATTCTGACGGCGTTGGGCTATCACGTGACCGCGATCAGCGGCCGCGAAAGCAACATCGACTACCTGAAAGCGCTGGGTGCCAAAGAGGTGCTGTCGCGCAGCGGCTATCTGGAGGCGCCGCGTCCGCTGGAGAAACAGCTGTGGGCCGGCGCGGTAGATACCGTTGGCGACACCTTGCTGGCGCGAGTGCTGGCGCAGATGAACTATAACGGCGTCGTCGCCGCCTGCGGGCTGGCCGGCGGTTACCACCTGCCAACCACGGTGATGCCGTTTATTCTGCGCAACGTGCGCCTGCAGGGTGTGGACTCGGTGCATACCCCGCTGCACCGCCGCCAAACCGCCTGGGAACGCCTGGCCGGTATTCTTCCGGACAGCTTCTACCAGCAGGCCACGCAGGAAATTACGCTGGAACAGGCGCCGGCCAGCGCCGCGGCGCTACTGGATAACCAAGTCACCGGCCGCACGCTGGTGAAAATCCGCTAAATCCGCTCGCCCCCCGGCAACGGGGGGAAACCCGCTCTACGAAATTTCATATTTTCCTGTCACCTCTCGCATAAGCCCTGCTTTCACGCCATGCTTACATCGTAATGCCCCAGAGCGTTGCAGGGGGCACATCACGCTGCGCCCGCGTTAATCGGAGCGAAGATATTCGTCCACTCCGGTCAGACTGATCGGAGCAGGTTTGAACGCCCTATTTTGCAAGGCGACGGGTAAAAATGCGGAGAAAAACACCATGAGCAAATTCCCTAAATTGACCGAGGCCGATGTCACGCCCGAGAGCGTATTTCATCAGCGGCGCAAAGTGCTGCAGGCGCTGGGCATCACCGCCGCATCGCTGGCTCTGCCGCTCAATGCGCAGGCCGATGTGCTGTCATGGTTCAAAGGTAACGATCGGCCCAAAGCCCCGGCCGGCAAGCCGCTGGAATTCAGCAAGCCGGCCGTCTGGCAGGCGCAACTGGCCATGACACCCGAAGACAAGGTTTCCGGTTACAACAATTTCTACGAATTCGGCCTCGATAAGGCCGATCCCGCCGCCAATGCCGGAGGATTGAAAACCGAAGGCTGGAAGGTACGTATCGACGGTGAAGTCGCCAAACCGATCACGCTGGATATCGATGATTTGATCAAACGTTTCCCACTGGAACAGCGCATCTACCGCATGCGCTGCGTAGAGGCCTGGTCGATGGTCGTACCCTGGATTGGCTTTGAGCTGGGTAAACTCATTAAACTTGCGGAGCCGAACAGCAATGCACGCTACGTTGCCTTCCAGACGCTGTACGATCCGGAACAAATGCCGGGCCAGAAGGATCGCTTTATCGGCGGTGGCCTGAAGTATCCGTATGTCGAAGGGCTGCGTCTCGATGAAGCCATGAACCCGCTGGCGCTGCTGACCGTTGGCGTGTACGGCAAAACGCTGCCGCCGCAAAATGGCGCGCCGCTGCGGCTGATCACGCCATGGAAATACGGTTTCAAAGGCATTAAATCCATTGTTCATATCCGCCTGGTGCGTGATCAACCGCCGACGACCTGGAACCAGTCTGCGCCAAATGAATACGGTTTCTACGCCAACGTGAACCCGCACGTCGATCACCCGCGCTGGTCGCAGGCCACCGAACGTTTTATCGGTTCCGGCGGCATTCTGGATGTCAAACGCCAGCCGACGCGGCTGTTTAACGGTTATGCCGATCAGGTCGCGTCGCTGTATCGCGGGATGGACCTGCGGGAGAATTTCTAAGTGCGCTTAACTCCGCTTCACATCAAAGGGATTAAGATCGCCATTTATCTGGCGGCATTCCTGCCGTTTCTCTGGCTGCTGCTGGCCGTGGATCAGGGCTGGTTCAGCGCCGATCCGGCCAAGGATATTCAGCATTTTACCGGCAGAATGACGCTGAAACTGCTGCTGGCGACCTTGATGATTGCCCCGCTGGCGCGCTATGCCCGCCAACCGCTGCTGATCCGCTGCCGCCGCCTGGTGGGGTTGTGGTGTTTTGCCTGGGGCACGCTGCATCTGATAAGCTATTCGACGCTCGAATTGGGGCTGAGCAATATCGGCCTGCTGGGGCGAGAACTGGTGACCCGCCCTTATCTGACGCTAGGCATTATCAGTTGGCTGATTTTACTCGCGCTGGCCGCCACCTCTACGCTATGGGCAATGCGCAAACTGGGCGCCAAATGGCAGACGTTGCATAACTTCGTCTATCTGGCGGCGATATTGGCGCCGATTCACTATCTGTGGTCGGTAAAAACCTTTTCGCCACAACCTTTCATTTATGCTCTGCTGGCTATACTGCTGCTGGCGCTGCGATACAAAAAATTCCGCAATTGGTGGCGTTAAAGAGCGGAACTTTTCTGTGTTCTACCCCTCATAATGCGATAACGCCCTCGTCAGTTTGCCGATTAGGGGTTGAATATCTTCGCTGATAAGACCAGTATTTAGCTGCGAATTGCTACGATATCGTTATAATGCCCGACCTTGCTCCTGTGCATAGGGTGAATTTCCCCCTTAACAGGTGACAAATCGGTGACATCGAGTTATTTTCTACGATGATGGTTTTATTGCCGGAGATACCAGCACAATGGCAGATAAGTCTCACATTTTGCTTTTGAACGGCCCCAATCTGAATCTGCTGGGGACGCGTGAGCCGGAGAAGTACGGCAGCACGACGCTGACAGAGATAGTTAACGGATTGGAAAACCAGGCATCCGCGCTGGATATCACCCTGAGCCATCTGCAATCCAACGCCGAGTATCAGCTTATCGATCGCATACATCAGGCACGGGGCAACACGGATTTTATTCTGATTAACCCTGCCGCGTTCACGCATACCAGCGTGGCGCTGCGTGATGCATTGCTGGCGGTGCAGATCCCGTTTATCGAGATCCACCTCTCCAATGTGCACGCCCGCGAGCCTTTCCGCCATCATTCCTACCTCTCCGATGTTGCGGTAGGCGTGATTTGCGGCCTCGGCGCGGATGGCTACACATTTGCTTTACAGGCAGCGGTTAACCGTCTGTCAAAAACCCACTAATTGCTACGCAAAAAGAGTACGGAATCACACTCATGGATATTCGTAAAATCAAGAAACTGATCGAACTGGTTGAAGAATCAGGCATTTCTGAACTGGAAATCTCTGAAGGCGAAGAGTCGGTTCGCATCAGCCGTGCCGCTCCGGTGCAGGCTTACCCAATGATGCCACAGGCCTATGCCATGCCGGCACAGCAGCAACCGGCTCTGGCTAGCGCCGTTGCCAGCGCGCCTGCCGCAGAAACGCCTGCAGCACCGGCGGCCATGAGTGGCCACATCGTCCGTTCCCCAATGGTCGGCACTTTCTACCGCACGCCAAGCCCGGATGCGAAAGCCTTCATCGAAGTCGGCCAGAAAGTGAACGCCGGCGACACTCTGTGCATCGTTGAAGCCATGAAAATGATGAACCAGATCGAAGCGGACAAATCCGGCGTTGTTAAAGCTATTCTGGTAGAAAACGGCCAACCGGTTGAATTTGACGAGCCACTGGTCGTCATCGAATAACGAGGCGAACATGCTTGATAAAATTGTTATCGCCAACCGCGGCGAGATCGCGCTTCGTATCCTGCGTGCTTGTAAAGAGCTGGGCATCAAAACCGTTGCCGTGCACTCCACCGCCGATCGCGATCTGAAACACGTACTGCTGGCTGACGAGACCGTTTGTATTGGTCCTGCGCCCTCGGTAAAAAGCTATTTGAACATCCCGGCAATCATCTCTGCGGCGGAAATTACCGGCGCAGTGGCGATCCACCCGGGCTACGGCTTCCTGTCCGAAAACGCCGACTTCGCCGAGCAGATCGAACGCTCCGGCTTTATCTTCATCGGCCCGAAAGCCGAAACCATCCGCCTGATGGGCGACAAGGTTTCTGCGATCAACGCCATGAAGAAAGCCGGCGTGCCTTGCGTCCCTGGCTCCGATGGCCCGCTGACCGACGACATGGATAAGAACCGTGCCTTCGCCAAGCGCATCGGCTACCCGGTGATCATCAAGGCGTCCGGCGGCGGCGGCGGCCGTGGCATGCGCGTTGTGCGCAGCGACAAAGATCTCGAACAGTCCATTTCCATGACCAAAGCGGAAGCCAAAGCGGCTTTCAACAATGACATGGTTTATATGGAAAAATACCTGGAAAATCCACGCCATATCGAAATTCAGATTTTGGCGGACGGCCAGGGCAACGCCATCTATCTGGCCGAACGCGACTGCTCCATGCAGCGCCGCCACCAGAAAGTGGTTGAAGAGGCTCCGGCACCGGGCATCACCAGCGAAATGCGCCGTTACATCGGCGAGCGCTGTTCGAAGGCCTGTGTGGAAATCGGTTATCGCGGTGCAGGCACCTTCGAGTTCCTGTATGAAAACGGCGAGTTCTATTTCATCGAAATGAACACCCGTATTCAGGTTGAACACCCGGTTACCGAAATGATCACCGGCGTGGATCTGATCAAAGAGCAGCTGCGCATCGCTGCCGGTCAGCCGCTGTCGATCAAACAAGACGAAGTGAAGGTTCACGGCCACGCGGTGGAATGCCGTATCAACGCCGAAGACCCGAACACCTTCCTGCCGAGCCCGGGCAAGATCACCCGTTTCCATGCACCAGGCGGTTTCGGCGTGCGTTGGGAATCTCATATTTACGCCGGTTATACCGTACCGCCGTATTATGACTCCATGATCGGCAAACTGATCACTTACGGTGAAAACCGTGACGTGGCCATTGCCCGCATGAAGAACGCCCTGGCTGAGCTGATCATCGATGGCATCAAAACCAACGTTGAACTGCAGCAAAAGATCATGAGCGACGAAAACTTCCAGCATGGTGGTACCAACATCCACTATCTGGAGAAGAAGCTGGGTCTGCAGGAAACCTAAGGCAGGCTGCTCGCATTGCCTGACAGAAGGCCGGTTAATCACCGGCCTTTTTCTTTTTCGTTTCAGGCCAGTAACGGCTTGGCAAAACACCGACATGCCGTAGAATTCCCTACCTTTGATACATCCCTCACCCTAAACCTGTGGGAGACACTGATGGACAAACGTTTTATTCAGGCACACCGCGAAGCGCGCTGGGCGCTGGGGCTGACGCTGCTCTACCTGCTGGCCTGGTCGCTGGCGGCTTATCTGCCGGACAGCGATGCCGGCATCACCGGCCTGCCGCACTGGTTCGAAATGGCCTGCCTGCTGGTACCGCTGCTGTTTATCGGCCTGTGCTGGCTGATGGTACGCGGCGTGTTCCGCGATATTTCGCTGGAGGATGGCGATGCAAACTGAAGTGATCCTGCCGTTGATCGCCTACCTGCTGCTGGTGTTCGGGCTGTCGGTGTATGCTTACAGCCGGCGTCAAAGCGGCAACTTCCTCAGCGAATATTTCCTCGGCAACCGGTCCATGGGCGGCTTCGTGCTGGCCATGACGCTGACCGCCACCTATATCAGCGCCAGTTCATTCATCGGTGGCCCCGGTGCCGCCTACAAATACGGCCTTGGCTGGGTGCTGCTGGCCATGATCCAACTGCCTGCGGTGTGGCTGTCGCTCGGGGTGCTGGGCAAAAAGTTTGCCATTCTGGCGCGGCGCTACAACGCCATCACTCTGAACGACATGCTGTACGGGCGCTATCAAAGCCGTCTGTTGGTATGGCTGGCCAGCCTCAGCCTGCTGGTGGCTTTCCTGGGCGCCATGACGGTGCAATTTATCGGTGGCGCGCGCCTGCTGGAAACCGCCGCCGGTATCCCTTACGACACCGGCCTGCTGATTTTCGGCATCAGCATCGCGCTGTATACCGCCTTTGGCGGCTTCCGCGCCAGCGTGCTGAATGACGCCATGCAAGGGCTGGTGATGCTGATCGGCACCGTGCTGCTGCTGGTTGCGGTGATCCACGCCGCCGGCGGCCTGCACAGCGCTGTGGACAAGCTGCAACAAATCGACCCGGCGCTGGTCTCGCCGCAGGGCGGTGAGCAGATCCTCAGCCTGCCCTTTATGGCATCGTTCTGGATCCTGGTGTGCTTTGGCGTGATTGGCTTGCCGCATACCGCGGTGCGCTGCATCTCATACAAAGACAGCAAAGCGGTACATCGCGGCATTATCCTCGGCACCATGGTAGTGGCGGTGCTGATGTTCGGCATGCATCTGGCCGGCGCGCTGGGCCGCGCGGTGTTGCCGGACCTGAAGATCCCCGATCAGGTGATCCCGACGCTGATGATTACCGTGCTGCCGCCGTACGCCGCCGGCATTTTCCTGGCCGCACCGATGGCGGCAATCATGTCGACGATTAACGCCCAACTGCTGCAATCTTCCGCCACTATCGTCAAAGATCTCTATCTTGGCGTGCGTCCGCAACAAATGCAGAACGAAAGGTTGATCAAGCGTTTCTCCAGCCTGACCACGTTGATCCTCGGTCTGCTGGTGCTGTTGGCGGCCTGGCGGCCGCCGGAAATGATCATCTGGCTGAATCTGCTGGCGTTTGGCGGCCTGGAGGCGGTATTCCTGTGGCCGCTGGTGCTTGGGCTGTACTGGGAGCGCGCCAACGCGCAGGGAGCGCTTAGCTCAATGGTGACGGGTGCGGTATGCTATACGCTATTGGCCAGCTTCAAGTTGCAGCTGGCGGGGTTGCACCCTATCGTGCCTTCGTTGTTGCTCAGCCTGCTGGCGTTTTATATCGGTAACGTCGTCGGCGAAAAACGCCGGGTGGCGTCATCATTACCCTCTTAAAGAGAATAGCTATGCCTTGGATCCAACTAAAACTGAACACCACCGGCAGCCAGGCGGAAGACCTGAGCGACGCGCTGGTTGAAAGCGGCGCGGTATCCGTGACCTTCCAGGATACCCACGACAATCCGGTGTTCGAGCCGCTGCCGGGCGAAACCCTGCTGTGGGGCGATACCGACGTGATCGGGCTGTACGACGCGGAAACCGATATGGCCGACGTGGTGGCGATACTGGAACAGCATCCGCTGCTGGGCGCCGGTTTCCGCCACAAGATTGAACAGCTGGAAGACAAGGACTGGGAACGCGAGTGGATGGACAACTTCCATCCGATGCGCTTTGGCGAGCGTCTGTGGATCTGCCCGAGCTGGCGCGACGTGCCCGATCCGGATGCGGTCAACGTGATGCTCGACCCGGGCCTGGCGTTTGGTACCGGCACCCACCCGACCACCGCGCTGTGCCTGCAATGGCTGGATGGCCTCGATCTGACCGGTAAGACCATTATCGACTTCGGCTGCGGTTCCGGCATTCTGGCGATTGCCGCACTGAAGCTCGGTGCAGCGCGCGCTATCGGCATCGATATCGATCCCCAGGCCATTCAGGCCAGCCGCGACAACGCGCAGCGTAACGGCGTTTCAGAGCGTCTGGAACTGTATCTGCCGAAGGACCAGCCGGCCGACCTGCTGGCAGACGTGGTGGTCGCCAACATTCTGGCCGGCCCCTTGCGCGAACTGGCGCCGCTGATCGGCTGTCTGCCGAAGTCCGGCGGCTACCTGGGCCTGTCCGGCGTACTGGCCACTCAGGCGGCAAGCGTGGCGGAAGCCTACAAAGATAAATTCACGCTCGATCCGGTCGCAGAACGCGAAGAATGGTGTCGCATTACCGGCCAGCGTAACTAATCACACCTTCCCTTCATGCAAAAATCCATCGGAAGTTACCCCTTCCGGTGGATTTTTTTATTTCCCTCTCGCCTGACTGATTTATACCTATCGTTAGTAGGTGTACTCTTTTCCCCCCTGGCGCCAACGTCCACAGAGGCGACGGCGACGCTTCAGGCAAACCTCACACCGTCGTTTTTAAAGGGAGTTAACATGAAAAATCACTTATTGATTGCTGCGCTTTTAGCCGGCAGCTTTTCGGTCACTGCAGCTGAACAGGCGCATTGGGGCTATGATGGCCAGGAAGATCCGGCGCATTGGGGCAAGCTCTCTCCAGACTTCTCGCTGTGCGAAACCGGTAAAAACCAGTCCCCGGTCAATATCCAGGGTGCCCTGAAAACCCACCACGGCCAACTGCAATTGGCGTTCCAGCCAGGCAAACAGCAGATCGTCAACAACGGTCACACCCTGCAGGTCAACGTCAGCGGCGGCAATACATTGGTGCTGGATAACAACACCTTCACGCTGCAGCAGTTCCACTTCCACGCCCCAAGCGAAAATGAAATTGACGGCAAACAGTTCCCGCTGGAGGCCCACTTTGTTTATAAAGGCAAAGAGGGTGAACTGGCGGTGCTGGCGTTGATGTTCCAGCAAGGCAAAGCGAACGCGCAACTGGCGAAGGCCTGGCAACAGATGCCGACCGCCGTCGATCAAACCGCCGTATTGAACGCTCCGCTGGATATCAAAGCCCTGCTGCCCAAGCAGTTTAACTTCTATCGCTTCAGCGGTTCGCTGACCACGCCCCCCTGCTCCGAAGGGGTTAGCTGGATGGTGCTGGATAAACCGGTCAGCGCGTCGGCAGAACAAATCGCCCAATTCAAGGGCATAGTGCGGCATGCGAACAACCGCCCGATACAACCACTGAATGGCCGGGTCATCGTCGACTAAGGCTATAGCAGGTTGCCGCCGGTTTTGGTCGCCGGCGGTGAATCAGCGCCTGTTTAGCCGTCCCCGCGCAAGGTGGTTCAGCGTAATTCCGCCTATTCTCAACGGAATCCCCTGATAAACACCCTATATTGCCGCGGTTCTCCAGTGGAATCCGCACTGATTACAGATAAAATTCTGTTGTGTCGGGAATATTTTATTGCGCACAAAACAGCCAAATTAAGTCAACTCATTGTTAAATATATATAATATTTTTATGAATCCTGACACAGGCCCTTTTCCTTGCCCGATAACGGCGAATTGGTCAAAGTTTGGCCTTTCATCTCAACGCAAAAATGCGTAATATACGCGCCCTTGCGGACACAGTATGGTTACTCTTTGTCTATGCGCATTGGACACCACCAGCTTACAAATTGCCTGATTGCGGCCCCTATGGCCGGCATTACAGATCGCCCGTTTAGAACCCTATGTCATGCAATGGGTGCTGGGATGGCTGTATCCGAAATGCTCTCCTCCAATCCGGAGGTATGGCGGACGGATAAGTCGCGTCTGCGTATGGTACATAGCGATGAACCAGGGATCCGTTCCGTGCAGATTGCCGGATGCGATCCCGATGATATGGCCGCCGCGGCACGCATTAACGTGGCCGGCGGTGCGCAGATCATCGACATCAATATGGGATGCCCGGCCAAAAAAGTGAACCGGAAGCTTGCAGGGTCTGCATTGCTGCAGTACCCGGATCTGGTTAAACAGATCCTCCACGCGGTGGTTAACGCAGTGGATGTGCCGGTAACGCTTAAGATTCGCACCGGCTGGGCGCCAGAACACCGTAACTGTGTAGAGATTGCCCAACTGGCCGAAGATTGTGGTATACAGGCCCTGACTATTCATGGCCGAACCCGTGCTTGCCTGTTCAACGGCAACGCGGAGTACGACAGCATTCGGGCAGTTAAGCAGAGTGTTTCCATTCCGATTATCGCGAATGGCGACATTACTGACCCGCATAAAGCCAGAGCAGTGCTCGACTACACCGGGGCCGATGCCCTGATGATAGGCCGTGCTGCTCAGGGGAGACCCTGGATCTTCCGGGAAATCCAGCATTATCTGGACACTGGGGAGTTGCTGCCACCTTTGCCGCTTGGCGAGGTTAAGCGCTTGTTGATAGGGCATATTCGGGAATTGCACGGCTTTTATGGCCAAGGCAAGGGATTCCGGATTGCTCGTAAGCACGTGTCCTGGTATCTCCAGGAACACGCCCCGAATGACCAGTTTCGGCGCACATTCAACGCCATAGAGGATGCCAGCGAACAGCTGGAGGCGTTGGAGGCATATTTCGAAAATCTTGCGTAACAAAAAAGAGCTGACAGAACTATGTTCGAACAACGCGTAAATTCTGACGTACTGACCGTTTCTACCGTGAACTCACAGGATCAAGTGACTCAAAAGCCTCTGCGTGACTCGGTTAAACAAGCACTGAAGAACTATTTTGCTCAACTGAATGGTCAGGACGTTAATGACTTGTATGAGCTGGTTTTGGCTGAAGTTGAACAGCCACTGTTGGACATGGTGATGCAATACACCCGTGGCAACCAAACCCGTGCTGCTCTGATGATGGGCATCAACCGCGGTACGCTGCGTAAGAAATTGAAAAAATACGGCATGAACTGATACTAGTCAGTTAACGTATTGAAAAAAGGCGCTTTTACCTCATTTGGTAAGCGCCTTTTTCTTTAACCTTGCACCGAATGAACTCAACCGAAATGCGAATGAGAATATTCGCATGCCCCTCTTACTTCGTAGCCCGTATTGTGTGATACAATACGCATTCCTGGAGCCGCCTTCGCTGGCCTATAGCCATCCTTCCGAAGCCTGATAGCAGCGCGAACCGCCCCTTCGAGTGTAAAGATTTAGTCAATTATGGAATCTGGCTAAACCATAATGATGTCTGGGTGTCTTAGTAGTCGTATCGCAATCGAGTGGATCCTTTATGCGTTACAGGTTACAGCCCCCTACTGCATAAATGAGTTGATATGAAGCGTCCACAAAAATTCCGTTCGGCCTTGCTGCACCCGCGCTACTGGTTTACCTGGTTCGGTCTGGGCATTCTGTTCCTGCTGGTTCAACTGCCTTACCCGCTGTTGCACAAGCTCGGCGTATGGATGGGCCGCACCTCGATGCGTTTCCTGAAACGCCGCGTTTCCATCACCCGTCGCAATCTGGAGCTGTGCTTCCCGGATATGGACGAGGCGCAACGCGAGCGCAAAGTGATCGGCAATTTCGAATCCCTCGGCATGGGTTTGCTGGAAACCGGCATGGCCTGGTTCTGGTCGGATAAGCGAGTCAAACGCTGGTTCAACGTCTCCGGCATCAATCACCTGAAAATGGCGCAGCACAATGAGCGCGGCGTGTTGGTGATTGGCGTGCACTTTATGTCGCTGGAGTTGGGTGGCCGCGCCATGGGGCTGTGTCAGCCCATGATGGCGATGTACCGCCCACACAACAATAAAGCGATGGAATGGGCACAGACCAAAGGCCGCATGCGCTCCAACAAGGCTATGCTCGATCGCAAAGACCTGCGCGGCATGGTGCATGCACTGAAGCGTGGTGAAGCCGTGTGGTTCGCTCCGGATCAAGACTACGGCCCACGTGGCAGCGTATTCGCGCCGTTATTCGCCGTCGATCAGGCCGCCACCACCAGCGGCACCTTTATGCTGGCGCGCATGGCCAAGCCGGCGCTGGTTCCGGTGGTACTGATCCGCCGCGAGAAAGGCCGCGGCTATGACCTGTTGATCCAGCCTGCTCTGGAAGATTACCCGATAGGCGATGAACTCGCTGCGGCCACCTACATGAATAAAGTGGTGGAAAAAGAGATCATGCGCGCGCCGGAACAATATATGTGGCTGCATCGCCGCTTCAAAACCCGGCCGGCCGGCGCACCGTCGCTGTACTGAGCCCAGATGCTGTTTCCCAGCCCGGCCAAGACGCCGGGCTTTTTTGTGCGCTGCGTTTAAAAAACCTGCGGCCGGCCCTTCGGCTTTGCTGTAATCTCTTTTTTTACCCGCACAGGAAAAGGAAACGATGAAGACTCAAGTCCGCATTGCTCTGGTCGGTGACTACAAACCCCAGGCCGTATCTCACCAGGCTATCCCCCTCGCTCTCCAGCTCACCGCCGCACACCTTAACGTCGATATTCAATCCCACTGGCTGCCCACAGAAACCCTTACCGACACTTCGGTATTGCAAAATTATGATGCTATCTGGGTGGTACCCGGCAGCCCGTACAACCATGACGATGGCGTCTTTATGACCATTCGCCATGCGCGCGAACAAAATATCCCCTTCCTCGGCTCCTGCGGTGGCTTCCAGTATGCGGTTGTGGAATACGCTCGTAACGTCATGGGCTGGCACGATGCCGGGCATGCGGAAACCGACACCGGCGGTCGGTTGGTTATCTCGCCATTGAGCTGTTCACTGGTGGAAATAGACGGGGACATTATTTTTCAACCGGACACGCTGGTCGCCCGCGCTTACGGCAGGCTGGAAACGCATGAAGGCTACCACTGCAATTTCGGCGTTAACCCGGAGTTCGTTGCCGATCTGCAGCGACACCCGCTGATTATCAGTAGCCATGATCGCGAAGGTGACGTGCGTTCGATAGAACTGCCGGGGCACCGTTTTTACGCCGCTACGCTGTTCCAGTCCGAACGAGCCGCATTGCGCGATGAGCTGTCGCCTCTGGTGGTCGAATTGATTAAAACCGCGGCCAACAGCTGAAAAAAAGCCCTCGCACGAGGGCTTGTAGCATCGTTAAATATCTTTACCACATCACTTGCCCAATCAGCGGTGCGGCGATCACCGTGATAACCCCCGCCAGCATCATCACCAGGCTGGAAACCACGCCTTCTTCCTGCCCCATTTCATAGGCTTTCGCCGTGCCGGCACCGTGCGACGACGCACCCAGCCCCGCACCCTTGGCCAGGCTGCTGCGCACCGCGAGCCGCAGAAACAGAATGTCCCCCACCGCCATGCCGAACACTCCGGTGATCACCACGAACAATGCCACCAAATCCGGCTGGCCGCCCATCTGTTTGGCAGCCTCCAGCGCAAACGGCGTGGTGATGGAACGTACCGCCAGGCTGCGCTGCACCTCTTCCGGCAGCGTTAGCAGCCGCGCCAGCCACACCGAGCTGTAGACCGCCACCAGCACCGCCGTCAACACCCCAGCGGTGAGCGACAGCCAGTGGCGGCGGATAATATGCAGGTTTTCATAGACCGGCACCGCAAACGCGATAGTCGCCGGCCCCAACAACCACAGCAGCCAGTGCGTTTCGCCAATGTAATCCTGATACGAGATATGCGTCACTACCAGCAACAGCACCAGGATCATCGGGGTCAGCACCAACGGCATCAGCAGCAGGGTTCGGCGGCGGCGGTAGAGCTTCTTATTGGCGAAGTACAACGCCAACGTCGCCAGAAAACAAACCAGGCTAAGGATATAATCATTCATCGCGCTGTTTCCGTCGCTGCAGCCAAAGCTCTAAACGGTATACCCGGTCGACCACCAGTCCGGTGGCACCGAGCGTCAGCATGGTGCTGATCGCAATCACCAGAAAAATCTTCCAGCCTTCCACCATCAGCAACTGGGCATAGTTGACCACCGCCACCACCGCCGGAACAAAAAACAGCAGCATTTCTGCCAGCAGCCAGCGCGAGCCGGCCCTGACCCAACTCAACGGCAAAACCTTCAGCAGGATCAGCGCCAGCAGCATCAGCATACCGACAATGTTGGCGGGCAGCGGCAGATGAAATTGCTGTACCAGCCGATCGGCAATCAGAAACAGCACCGCATACAAAACTACCTGAACCGGTACCTGCAGACGGGTCAACAGAGAGGGGGCTGCGCGGCGTAACGCCAGTGACATGGGAGATAACCTCAAAATAATTCAAGGTTTGCAGTATACGCGGCCAGGAAACCTTGCCTGAAATGAATTAAAATCATCAATATCATGCCATCAGGGAATAGTTTCCCGCCGGTATTGCCCTGAGGAGAACTCAACGTGGATGTCCGCACCCTGCGTTATTTCGTGGAAGTCGTGCGCCAGCAAAGCTTTACCCGTGCGGCAGAGAAACTGTTCGTCACCCAGCCGACCATCAGCAAGATGCTGCGGCATCTGGAGGAAGAGTTGGAATGTACGCTGCTGATCCGCGAAGGGCGCAAGCTGCACTTGACCGACAGCGGCCAGGCGGTATACCAGCGCGGGCTGGCGATCCTTGATGAGTTCCGCCAGTTGGAGGCCGAGCTGGAAGACATCAGCTCGGTGAAAAAAGGTGTGTTGCGGCTGGGTATCCCGCCGATGGTCGGCCGGCAGATCGCCGATTTGATCCGTCAGTTTCGCCAGACCTATCCCGGCATCGAACTGAAAATTTCCGAGTTGGGCGGGTTGTCGGTTGAGCAAGCGGTGATGTCCGGCGAGCTGGATCTGGCAATGACGGTGCTGCCCGTCGACCTGGATCAGCCGCTGACCTTCTTGCCGCTGCTGAGCCATCCGATGTGTGTGGTCGCGCCGCGTACGCCGCACTGGCTTAACCGCACCAGCATTGATATCGCCGAAATGGCCAACTGGCCGATCCTGATTTATAACGAAGATTTTTCGCTGTACAAAATGCTGATGAAGGCATTCCGTCAGGCCGGTTTTGAACCGCAGATTGCCGTACGCAGCGGGCAGTGGGATTTTCTGGCATCGATGGTACAGGCCGGGGTCGGCATCGCTACCCTGCCGGAGCCGGTATGCCAGTGGCTGGATAAAGAAAACCTGATCTGGCTGCCGTTGGAACCGAGGATGGAATGGCGCGTGGGGCTAATCTGGCGCCAGGGCAGCTACCTGTCGCACGGCGCCCAGGCCTGGATCGCCTGCTGTCGCGACTACTGGCCGCCGGTCAAATAGCCCCAAGAACAAGGGCCGCATCTGCGGCCCTGTTGGCATTACCCTTCGCGCTCTATCAGCAGCGCTTCCAGCAGGTCGAGATCGTGCAACAGCTTTTGCAGCGTCTCGTTGCTGATTTTCTGCGTAGCACGCAGGTGATACAACTCCCCGCGCTCGGCGCGCAGTGCGGTCAGGCGGAAGCGTCGCTCGAGGTTCTCCAGCATCAGCGCATTTTCGATATCGTCTTTGGTGGTGATGCGCCGCCGCAGCGTACCCACCACCCGCGAACTGATCTCTTTCAGCACCTGCGGGTCGATGTTTTCCTCTACGTCGACGGCCAGACGTTCTTCCATCTTGTTGACGCTTTCGATCGCCACTTCAGCCGCCATGGCAATCGCCATCCGCTCCTCACTCTTGCTGGCGCTCTTATCGACCACCACTACGCCACGCAGCAGCAACGGCAATGCCAGCACCCCGACAATCAATGAAAGCAGGATCACGCCGGCGGCGATAAACACCAACTGATAGCGCGCCGGGAAAGCGGAACCGTCACTTAGCAGCAGGGGAATCGACAGCACGCCGGCCAGCGTGATTGCCCCGCGCACCCCAGCGAACGACGCCACCCACAGCTCACGCGTACTGTAATCGCCAAACTGCAATGGCCGTTTTTTCATAAAGCGCCGGCTGGCGTTTTTCATCAGCCACAGCCAGGTAAATCGCAGCAACAACAACGCGGCATAGATAATCGCCACGTCGGCGAACAAGTACCAGGTCTGAATGGTTGGATCCAGCTCCGCCTGCAGGATTGAGGTTTCCAGAATCCCCGGCAGTTGCAGGCCCAACATGATGAACACCATGCCGTTAAACACGAACTCCAGCATCGCCCAGACGCTGTTGGCGCGCAGGCGCATCGCCAGCGGCGCATTGCGGATCACGCCGGACTGACTGATGGTCATCCCCGCGGCAACCGCAGCCAGAATGCCGGAGACGCCGATGTGTTCGGCAATCAAATAGGAAGCAAACGGCAACAGCAGCAGAAACACAATCTGCGTGGCCGGATCATCGCCGCTCCAGCGGCTCATCATCCGCAGCGATTTGCTGTAGCACCAGGTGACCGCCACGCCGGCCAGCAGGCCGCCGATAGCGACCTTGAGGAACTCCAGGGTCGCGCCGCCCACGGTAAACACCATGGTGCCCATCGCCACTGCGATGGCGAATTTAAGCGAAACCAGGCCGGACGCGTCGTTCATCAGCGCCTCGCCTTCCAGCACGCCCATAATCGGTTTCGGAATGCGCCCTTTACCGACGATGCCCCCCAGCGCCACGGCGTCCGTTGGCGACAGTACCGCCGCCAGCGCAAACGCCGCCACCAGCGGGATGCCCGGCACCATGGCGTAAATCAGGTAACCGATGCCGACCACGGTAAGCAGCACCAGCACCAGCGCCAGCCCCAGGATTTCGCGGCCGTGATGCAGGAATTCACGCGTTGGGGTTTTCCAACCGTCGGCAAACAGCAGCGGCGGGATAAACAGTACCAGGAACAGTTCGGGGTCAAAGTCGACATGCAGCCCGAAATGGGGCCAGGCCAGCAGGGCCCCGATGGCGATTTGCATTAACGGCAGCGGTATCTGGAACGGCAACATACGTGTCACCACCCCGGACAGGGAGACCACCAGGATCAAAATGAGGATTGTAAAAAATATTTCCATGCTTTCCTTAGACTCTCGGGTTCAGACTACATCACTGATGTATACCCGATAGTAGATCACTTTTTTTACGGCGATTAAAGCTTGTTGTGCCTTTCAAAATGCAGCGCAGGCAGAAGGAGATTTTTCTGAAGAAAAATAGGGGCAAACTTCCCCCGCCCAGCGGGAGGGGGAAACGCAGAGAATTAAATCGCCCAGCCGCCGGCGTAGAACGCCACCAGCGCGACGGCAATCAGCACGGTGCCGATATTCAGCCTGCGCCATTCGCCGGAGCAAATGCGGCCAATCACCAGCGAGCTGAAGCCCAGCATGATACCGGTGACGATATTACAGGTCAGCACGATAAACACCGCGCACAGCAGGCCGGACATGGCGTCGACGAAGTCGTTGAAATCCAGCTTGGTGACGTTGCTTAACATCAGCAGGCCGACGTACATCAGCGCCGGTGCGGTAGCGTAAATCGGCACCAGATAAGACAGCGGCGACAGAAACAGGATCAACAGGAACAGCACGCCAACCACGGTTGCGGTCAGGCCGGTTTTCCCGCCCGCTGCGGTGCCCGCTGCGGATTCGATATAGACCGCCGCCGGAGCCGCGCCCACCAGGCCGGAGAAAATGCTGCTCAGGGAATCCGAGGTCAACGCCTTGCCGCCGTTGATGATCTGCCCGTCTTTGTCCAGCAGGTTCGCCTGACCGGCCACCGCGCGAATGGTACCGGTCGCGTCAAACACTGCCGTCATCACCAGCGCCAGCACGCTAGGCAGCACCACGGGTTGCAACGCCCCCATGATATCCAGGCTGAAGATCAGCGAGTTGCCATTGGCGTCCGCCAGGCTTGGCATGGCGAACAGCCCCTGATATTTCACCGCCGGATCAAACAGCAGACCAATCACCGAAATAGCGATAATCACCAGCAGAATGCCGCCGGGGACACGCAGTTTTTCCAACCCGAAAATCACCGCCAGGCCGAGTAGCGTCATCACCACCGGGAAAGACGTAAATGCACCCAGCGCTACCGGCAGGCCATCCAGTGGGTTCTTCACCACCAGACCCACGCCATTGGCGGCGATCAGCAGCAGGAACAGGCCGATGCCGATACCTGTGCCATGCGCCACGCCCATCGGCAGATTGCGCAAGATCCAGGAACGGATGCCGGTGATCGAGATAATGGTAAACAGTACGCCCATCAGGAATACCGCACCCAGCGCCACCGGAATGCTGATGTGTTGGCCCAGCACCAGGCTGAAGGCAGTGAAGGCGGTCAGGGAAATCGCACAGCCGATGGCCATCGGCAGGTTAGCCCACAACCCCATCAGCAATGAGCCGAAACCTGCGACCAGGCAGGTGGCGACGAACACCGCCGTGGGCGGGAAACCCGCTTTACCCAACATGCTCGGCACCACGATCACCGAATAAACCATCGCCAGGAAGGTGGTTAATCCCGCCACCACTTCCTGTCGCACGGAGCTGCCGCGTGCGGAAATATTAAAATAGCCATCAAGCCCGCCTTTTGGTTTAACGGCGTTGTTCGCTTGAGAATTCGACATGTTGCTGTCCCCTGTGTGTCATTGCCAGCCCGTTTCAAAAGGCTTGTTATTCCGCCCGCGCATGTTCATTACGGAATCGTTTCCGTCACGTTGGCTTCCCTGCCCTTCGGCCGCGCCGCCCATCGGCGCCGCGTAAAAAGGCAAACGTTTAACTCTCATCGCGTGATGCGGGTGATTTATGGTGGTTTATTCAAGGCAAACGATTATCCGGCCTTCCATACCCTCTGATCAACCAAAGATCGCGGCAATTCATGCAGAAAAGCGCCGAGATCAATCATTATCGAAAAGGCGATATTTGTCACATAGGTAAATCCGATGGGAGCGCCCCCGGCTCAGGGGGCAAAAACCGGTTACTGAGCCTGTGCGGCTTTTTCGTCCATGTACATCAGTTCCCAGATATGACCGTCCAAATCCTGGAAACCGTGACCGTACATAAAGCCGTAATCCTGCGGCTGATTATAGGTATTGCCACCGGCGGCTATCGCCTTGCGCACCACACTGTCCACCGCCGCCCGGCTGGGCTGCGACAGGCAAATCAGCACTTCCGTCGCTTTCCTGGCATCGCCAATCGGGTTCGGGGTGAACATTTTGAATTTATCGTGGGTCAGCAGCATCACGTAAATGGTATCGCTGACCACCATGCAGGCGGCGGTATCATCGGTAAACTGCTGATTAAAGCTGAAACCCAGCCGGGTGAAAAACTCGATGGATGCAGGCAGATTGCCCACCGGCAAGTTAACAAAAATTTGCGTAGCCATAGGCTACCTCCGAGCAGACATTAACCCCTCAAGTATAGATCATGCCATCAGCTCAGCAGTTCATAAGGACCACCCTGCTCCAGCGCCCGTTGATAGGCCGGGCGGGTATGAATTCGCTGCAGATAGCCGCGCAGCTTCGGGCAACCGTCCAGCGAGCCGCGCGCCGCCATCGCCTCCAGTGGGAAGCTCATCTGGATATCCGCCGCGCTGAAGTCGTTGCCGACAAACCAGGTGCTTTTGCTCAGGTGCTGCTCGAGATAGTCGCGATGCGTGGCGATCTGTTTGTCCAGATACTCTCGCTGAACCCCTTTGCCAATCGCCCCCGCCACCGGTCGCAACAACCAGGGGATTGGCGGTTGTCCCAGGCGACCGAACACCAGCTTCATGACCTGCAGCGGCATCAGCGATCCTTCCGCATAATGCAGCCAGTAACGGTATTGCTGGCGGGCATGGTGGTCGGTCGGGATAAACAGCCCCTGGGCATCGTAGGCCTCTTGCAAATATTCGATAATGGCGCCGGATTCCGCCAGGGTCAGATCGCCATCGACAATCACCGGAGATTTGCCAAGCGGGTGGATCTTTTTCAGCTCCGGCGGAGCCAGCATGGTTTGCGGATCGCGTTGGTAACGCTGCACCTGATAAGGCACACCCAGTTCTTCCAGAAACCACAAGATACGCTGCGAGCGTGAGTTATTCAGATGGTGCACGATAATCATGAAGTTTCTCCAATCCGTTGCCAAACCAGTTCGCCAATCTGCACGCCGTTGCCGATTTGCAGCGGCACGGTGCGCAGCGTCAGCCGATCGTCAGTGAAGCTGTAAAAGCGTACCTGACGGCTGCCGATCCAGTTGGGGAATGAGCTGCCCTCGACCAGGTGAACAATTCGCTGGTCGCTCTCATCCACCCGATAACGGCCGAAGTAACAAATCATATTGATGAAGGCGGCGCGGATTTCCTGCTCGTTGCCCTGGCCAAAATCGTCAGCGGTAAAGCGCGGCCGCGTAGCGCTGTAAAGCTGCGCCGCCATGGTGCCGTTGGCCTCATAATTAATGCGGCCCAGCACCTGCTCCCCCAACGGGTAATTGACCTTGCCGTCTTCGTCTTTAAATACCGAAGACAGTAGCGACCAGCTGCCGATAAATGCATTGATTGCCATGGTGCATCCCCCCTTTAGGATCGTCATTAAAGGGTAGTGGCGATTATTCCAGCACGCCAGCGCTCAAAATTAAGTCAATTTATTTGAATAAAATACTCAAAACTCTCCGATTTTCTCTGTAAGCATGCCGGTCTATTATTCAACACATCGAGAGACAACAACCTCTCACCTGACAAAATACCCTGAGGAATGAATCATGAAAAACATCAAAATTTTTGCTACCGCTCTACTGCTGGCTACCGCTTCTTTCGCCACCGTTGCCGCTGACCAGCCTTCCAGCCAACCTGCTGCCGACGCTCAGAAAATCGGTGTCATCTCCGTTGCCGGCGCTTCTAACCTGAGCGCACTGGAAACCGAACTGGCTAACAAGGCCGCAGCATCAGGCGCCAGCTCTTACCGCATCATTTCCGCCGGTGGCCAGAACAAACTGTACGGCACCGCAGAAATCTTCAACTGATCGTCAGACAGCCCACTGACGGAAGAAAAAAGCCCCGCGAGGGGCTTTTCTCGTTTTCAGCGCGCGTCAAAACGCGTCGCCAGCTTCTGCAGGCGAAATTGCTCGGTAATGTAGTCGACAAACACCCGGGTTTTACTCGGCAGAAATTTGGTGGTGGGGAAGTAAAGATAAACGCTGCCGCGATCGACATACCAGCCTGGCAACACCCGCACCAGGCGGCCGCTTTCCAGATAAGGCAAGGCATTTGGCATGGCGATCAACGCAATGCCCAGCCCCATTTCCGCTGTGTGCGCCGCCGCCGCCGGCTCATTCACCGTCATGGCAATGGTCATCAAGGGTGCCCGCTGCTCGTTATCCGCATTGCGTAACGGCAAGTTGCGAATACGGCCGGTTTGCGGCGAGCGGATAAAAATGCCCCTGTGATTCACCAGCTGTTCCGGCTGCTCCAACGGCGGATGGCGCCGCAGATAGTCCGCCGAAGCCACCAATACCCCGTGGGCCGGCGCCAGTTCACGCGCAATCATTCCCTGCGCCAGTTCAATACCACCGCCGATTGCGGCGTCGAAGTGTTCGCCAATCATATCGACTTTGCGATTGTCAAAATGCCAGTCCGGCACGATCGCCGGGTAACGAGACAAAAACGCCGGCAACAGAGGCATCACGAAATGCAGACCGAAGGCAGTGCCCATACTGACCTTTAGCGTACCTGCCGCGACAGAGCCACTGCTGTTCACCCTTTTCAGCGCACACTGGATCGACTGCAAACCGCCGCTCACTTCCTGAAGAAAACGTTCCCCCTCTTCGGTCAGGATCAGCTTGCGCGTGTTGCGCTGGAATAGCCGTACGCCTACCAGCGTCTCCAGCCTGGTGACATTTTTCCCCACCGCCGCAGGGCTGATGCCCAGCTTGCGGCCGGCAGCGGAGAAACTGCCGTTTTCCGCGCTGCTGACAAAACATTCCAGATGGCCGAGCATGGTTTTCCTCCGTAGATTTCAAACCAATGGTTTAAGCTGATTATAGCGCTTTGTGGCTAGTGACCGCGTTGCGTTTCTCGGATACTGGTCCGGTAGATTTTTTAACCTTACCCACTCTGGAGAAACATCATGTCAGCAACCCTCTCTCTGCAAGGCAAAGTCGCATTCGTTCAGGGCGGCTCACGCGGTATCGGCGCCGCCATCGTCAAACGGCTGGCGCGGGATGGCGCCGCGGTGGCATTCACTTACGTAGCGTCCGCCGACCGGGCCGATGCCGTGGTGAGTGAAATCACCGCCGCCGGCGGCAAGGCTATCGCCATCAAAGCCGACAGCGCCGACGCCGCAGCAGTACAGCAAGCGGTACGCCAGGCGGTGAACAGTTTCGGCAATCTGGATATTCTGGTGAACAACGCCGGGGTGTTTACGTTGGGCAGCACCGAAGAGCTGGCGCTGGAAGATCTGGACCGTATGTTGGCGGTGAACGTACGCAGCGTCTTTGTTGCCAGCCAGGAAGCTGCACGCCATATGAACGACGGTGGCCGCATCATCCACATCGGCAGCACCAACGCCGAGCGCGTGCCCTTTGGTGGCGCCGCAGTTTACGCGATGAGCAAATCCGCGCTGGTCGGCCTGACCAAGGGCATGGCGCGCGATCTCGGCCCGCGCGGCATCACCGTCAACAACGTGCAGCCCGGCCCGGTGGATACCGAGATGAACCCGGACGACGGCGATTTCGCCGAGCAATTGAAACAGCTGATGGCCATCGGCCGCTACGGTAAAGATGAAGAGATCGCCAGCTTTGTCGCCTACCTGGCCGGCCCGCAAGCGGGCTACATCACCGGCGCCAGTCTGAGCATCGACGGCGGCTTCTCGGCTTAAGGGTTCTGAAAAGCAAAAAGCCCCGCAAGGGGCTTTTTTATTGGCTTCAGACAGCCTGATATCAGAAAGGAATATCGTCGTCGAAGTCCATTGGCGGTTCGTTGCTGCTGGCCGCCGGCGCGTTGTTCTGCGCTGGGCGCGCCTGCTGGCCGCCGCTGAACTGGTTGCCGCCCTGCGGTTGCTGAGGCTGGCCCCAACCGCCCTGGCCGCCTGCAGCCTGACCACCGCCGGCAGGTGCGCCGCCGCCTTGACGGCCGCCCAGCATCTGCATGGTGCCGCCAACGTTAACCACAACTTCGGTGGTGTATTTTTCTACGCCAGCCTGATCGGTCCATTTACGGGTCTGCAGGGCACCTTCGATATACACCTGGGAACCTTTACGCAGATATTCGCCCGCCACTTCAGCCAGCTTGCCGAACAACACCACGCGGTGCCACTCGGTTTTTTCTTTCTGCTCGCCAGTCGCTTTGTCACGCCAGCTTTCGGAGGTCGCCAGGGTAATGTTGGCCACTGCGCCGCCATTCGGCATGTAACGGACTTCCGGGTCTTGGCCCAGATTCCCGACCAGAATTACTTTGTTTACGCCTCTGCTGGCCATGAGAACTCTCCTGATGATTGATTTTTACACAGTATAAACGAGTAAGTTTAACACGCTCAGCCTGAAACGACACCCGTGTTGATAACTGCGTATTGTATTCCAGAATTGTCCTTTCGAGCGACCTTGTTGCATTCATATACTGGATATTCATTCAGGTTTTTTTGTGTCATAATTATGCGTTTCGTACTGGCTGTGCCGATTTTTTGCACGTTTGATTACAAAATCACCCGCACTAAATCCAGACAGGCACGGTGTATCATCAAGACGGGAAGTGTAAATGGACAATATCGAAGTTCGTGGTGCTCGAACCCATAATCTCAAAAACATCAACCTGATTATCCCGCGTGACAAGCTGATCGTCGTCACCGGTTTGTCCGGTTCAGGCAAGTCCTCGCTGGCTTTTGATACGCTGTATGCCGAAGGGCAGCGCCGCTACGTCGAATCGCTCTCCGCCTATGCACGCCAGTTTCTTTCGCTGATGGAAAAACCGGACGTCGACCATATTGAAGGTCTGTCGCCGGCGATTTCCATCGAACAGAAGTCCACCTCGCATAACCCGCGATCCACGGTCGGCACCATCACCGAGATCCACGATTACCTGCGTCTGCTGTTCGCCCGCGTCGGCGAACCGCGCTGCCCGGATCACCATGTCGCACTGGCGGCGCAAACCGTCAGCCAGATGGTGGACAACGTACTCAGCCAGCCGGAAGGCAAACGCCTGATGCTGCTGGCGCCGGTGGTGAAAGACCGCAAGGGCGAACACACCAAAACGCTGGAAAACCTGGCGACCCAGGGCTATATCCGCGCACGCATCGACGGTGAAGTCTGTGACCTCTCGGATCCGCCGAAGCTGGAACTGCAGAAGAAACACACCATTGAAGTGGTGGTCGATCGCTTCAAGGTGCGTGACGATCTGGCGCAGCGCCTGGCGGAATCGTTCGAAACCGCGCTGGAACTGTCCGGCGGCACGGCGGTAGTGGCCGACATGGACGACGAAAAAGCGGATGAGCTGCTGTTCTCCGCCAACTTCGCCTGCCCGATCTGCGGCTACAGCATGCGCGAGCTGGAACCGCGCCTGTTCTCGTTCAATAACCCGGCCGGTGCCTGCCCGACCTGCGACGGCCTGGGCGTGCAGCAGTTCTTCGATCCGGAACGCGTGGTGCAGAACCCCGAGCTTTCGCTGGCCGGCGGTGCGATCCGCGGTTGGGATCGCCGCAACTTTTATTATTTCCAGATGCTGCGTTCCCTGTCGGAACATTATGCCTTCGATGTCGAAGCGCCGTTCAACTCTCTGGACGCCAACGTGCAGAAAGCGGTGCTCAGCGGTTCCGGCAAAGAGTCGATCGAGTTCAAATACATTAACGATCGCGGTGATACCACCGTGCGCCGCCACCCGTTCGAAGGCGTGCTGCACAACATGGAACGCCGTTATAAAGAGACGGAATCCAGCGCGGTGCGCGAAGAGCTGGCGAAGTTTATCAGCAACCGCCCTTGCGCCTCCTGTCACGGCACTCGCCTGCGCGAAGAAGCGCGCAACGTATTTGTCGAAGACACCACGCTGCCGGAAATCTCCGATCTGAGCATCGGCCACGCCATGACCTTCTTCCAGAACATGAAGCTCAGCGGCCAGCGCGCCCAGATCGCCGAAAAAGTCCTGAAAGAGATTGGCGACCGCCTGAAATTCCTGGTGAACGTCGGGCTTAACTACCTGTCGCTGTCGCGCTCGGCGGAAACCCTGTCCGGCGGTGAAGCACAACGTATTCGTCTGGCCAGCCAGATCGGCGCCGGCCTGGTGGGCGTAATGTACGTTCTTGATGAGCCGTCGATCGGCCTGCACCAACGTGACAACGAACGCCTGCTGGAAACGCTGATCCACCTGCGTAACCTGGGCAACACGGTGATCGTGGTGGAACATGACGAAGACGCCATCCGCGCCGCCGATCATGTGATCGACATCGGCCCCGGCGCCGGCGTGCACGGCGGCCAGGTGGTGGCAGAAGGCACCGTCGAAGACATCATGGCGCAGCCCGAATCGCTGACCGGCCAGTTCCTCAGCGGCAAACGCGAAATTGCCATCCCTGAGCAGCGCGTACCGGCCGATCCGACCAAGGTGCTGAAGCTGAGCGGCGCACGCGGCAACAACCTGAAAGACGTGACGCTGACGCTGCCGGTGGGGCTGTTTACCTGCATCACCGGGGTCTCCGGATCCGGCAAATCCACGTTGATCAACGACACGCTGTTCCCGATCGCCCAACGCCAGCTCAACGGCGCCACCATTGCCGAACCGGCGCCGTTCCGCGAAGTGACCGGCCTCGAACATTTCGACAAAGTGATCGACATCGATCAGAGCCCGATCGGCCGTACTCCGCGCTCCAACCCGGCCACCTACACCGGCATCTTCACCCCGGTGCGCGAACTGTTCGCCGGCGTGCCGGAGTCGCGCAGCCGCGGCTATAACCCGGGCCGTTTCAGCTTTAACGTCAAGGGCGGGCGCTGTGAGGCCTGTCAGGGCGACGGCGTGATCAAGGTGGAAATGCACTTCCTGCCGGATATCTACGTGCCTTGCGACCAGTGCAAAGGCAAGCGCTATAACCGTGAAACGCTGGAAGTGAAGTACAAGGGCAAGAGCATCCACGAAGTGCTGGAGATGACCATCGAAGAAGCGCGCGATTTCTTCGACGTGGTGCCGGCGTTGGCGCGCAAGCTGCAAACGCTGATGGACGTCGGTCTGTCCTACATTCGCCTCGGCCAGTCGGCGACCACGCTGTCCGGCGGTGAGGCGCAACGCGTCAAGCTGGCGCGCGAACTGTCTAAACGCGGTACCGGCCAGACGCTGTATATCCTTGATGAGCCGACCACCGGTCTGCACTTCGCCGATATCCAGCAACTGCTGGCGGTGCTGCATCAGTTGCGCGATCAGGGCAATACCATCGTGGTGATTGAGCACAACCTGGACGTGATTAAAACGGCGGACTGGATTGTCGACCTGGGGCCGGAAGGCGGCAGCGGCGGCGGTGAAATCCTGGTCTCCGGCACGCCGGAAACCGTGGCCAACTGCGAAGCTTCGCATACCGCCCGCTTCCTCAAGCCGTTACTGAAAATGAAGAAATAACCTTTCTTGCCGGCGGGCCGTTTGCGGCCCGCCCTTTCATCCGCCCGCAAAAATTAAAGAGAAACAGGCAAGATTTAGACATTTTCAGGCATTTCCCTCCCTGCTCGCAGCTTTTATCATCAATGTTCCCTCTGCGCCGCCCGTATGACCTGGGCCGCGTCTCACCGGTACCCTGCTGCCGGAAAACATCCTCCCCCATTCACTGATGACTGGAGTTACCATGAACATTACGCATGCTTATGCCGCGCATGACGCGAAGTCAGCGCTCGTTCCTTTCGATTACACACCGCGCGCCCTGCGCGACCACGACGTGCAAATCGAAGTTCTGTTCTGTGGCGTCTGCCATTCTGATCTGCACCAGGTGCGCAACGAATGGAACAACTCGATTTTCCCGGTGGTGCCCGGCCATGAAATTGTTGGCCGCGTGACCGCCGTCGGCAACCACGTATCCCGCCATCAGGTTGGCGATCTTGTCGGCGTCGGCTGCATGGTCGATTCCTGTCGCAGCTGCCCGAGCTGTGACGAAGGGCTGGAGCAATACTGTGAAAACGGCTTTACCGGCACCTACAACGGCCAGGATCGGCAAACCGGCGCCATCACCTACGGCGGCTACTCGACCGCTATGGTGGTGGATCAGGACTTTGTGCTGCGGGTGCCGGCAAATCTCGATCCGGCGGGCGTTGCGCCGCTGCTTTGCGCCGGTATCACCACCTATTCGCCGCTGCGCCAATGGGGCGCCGGGCCAGGCAAGAAGGTCGGTATCGTCGGCCTCGGCGGCCTGGGGCATATGGGGGTCAAGCTGGCGCGAGCCATGGGCGCTCATGTGGTGCTGTTCACCACGTCGGCCTCCAAAGTTGAAGACGCCAAACGCCTCGGCGCTCATGAAGTGGTGATCTCGCGCAACCCGGAAGAAATGGCGCAGCACGTCAACAGCTTCGATTTTATTCTCAACACGGTGGCGGCTCAGCACGATCTGAACCCGTTCCTCAACCTGCTGCGGCGTGATGGCACCTTGACGCTGGTGGGTGCACCGGAACACGATCACCCGTCGCCGCAGGTGTTTAACCTGATCATGAAACGCCGCCGCCTCGCCGGTTCGCTGATCGGTGGCATTGCAGAAACCCAGGAGATGCTGGATTTCTGCGGCCAGCACGGTATTACCTCGGATATCGAACTGATCCCGATGCAGCAAATCAACGAAGCCTATGAGCGCATGCTGAAAAGCGACGTGAAATACCGTTTCGTGGTGGATATCAACTCTCTGCGAGCGTAATGCGACGGGCGCCCACTGCGGCGCCCGTTTTTTGTCATAGCTGTTTAATCACCCGCGCCGGATTGCCGCCGACCACGCAGTTGGCCGGCACGTCCTTGGTGACTACCGCCCCGGACGCCACCACCACGTTATCCCCCAGAGTGACGCCGGGATTAATGACCGCCCGGCCGCCAATCCACACGTTATTGCCAATGCTTACCGGTTTGCCGAACTCCGCACCGCCGACGCGGGTTTGCGCATCCAGCGGATGGGTAGCGGTATAAATATGTACCCCCGGCGCCAACAGGCAGTTATCGCCAATATGCACTTCGCACACGTCCAGGATGACACAGTCAAAATTGGCGTAAAAATTCTTCCCCAGGTAGATGTTATAACCGTAATCGCAGCGGAACGTCGGTTCGATGGTTCCCCCTTGATACTGGCCCAGCAGTTCCGCCAGCCACTGTTTACGCAGGTCGCCCTCGTCTGGGGATGAATGATTGTAATGATGCACCAGTTGGCGCGCGCGCTTGCGTTCGCTGCGCAGCAGCTCGTCACCGGCATCGTACAATTCGCCGGCAATCATCTTGCGTTTTTCTTCACTCATGGCCATCTCACGGCATCCTTTGGTCTCGCGGCTCATTGATTAAAAGCCTAGCCTTTCCTGGTGCGCAATCAAACGGGAACGTTCCCATTCTCGAATCGCGATCACAATTTCAAGAGAAAAAAGGAGATGAAGGAGCGGAAAAGGCAGGCAGCCACGCCTGCCCTGCCGATTAAGCGCGCAGTTCCTGCCGCACGTGGTCGGGTAACCCTTCCAGCACCAACTGATATGAACTGTCGATCAGGGTATAAAATTGCGAGTTCGGCAAGTTGCCGTCGAGAAACACCGTATTCCAGTGCGCCTTGTTCATGCCGTCGCAGGCGACGATCTCGGGGTGATGTTCGCGCAGGCTTTCCGCCAACTCCGGGCTTGATTTCACCGCCAGGGCCGGCCGGCCCTGTACCTCGCACACCATGGCGAACATCACGTCGCCGACCTTGATCTGGCTGGCCTGCCACTGGTTCTGGTCGCTTTGTTCCGCGCCCGGCTTCGCCATGCAGTATTCCAGCAGTGCTGTGTTATTCATTGGGTTACTCCCCCTGTAAAGTGGCCACAATACGGCGTGAACCGCCGTGGATGCGGTGCTCCCCCAGCCAAATCCCCTGCCATGTGCCCAACATCAGCCGCCCGTGACTCACAGGCAGCGTTAAAGATGCGCCCAGCAGCGAGGATTTGATGTGTGCCGGCATGTCGTCCAGCCCTTCGTAGTCATGCTGATAGGGTGCGTTCTCGGGTACCTGACGCAGGAAATGCTGCTCCATGTCGGCTCGCACCGTGGGATCACAGTTCTCGTTGAGCGTCAGCGAGGCCGAGGTATGCTGCAACAACAGATGCAGCAGGCCAGTTTGCAGGCGGTGTAAGTGAGTTAACTGGTCAGTAATCTCTTCGGTAACCAGATGAAAACCACGCGCTTTTGCGCTGAGGATAAGCGTTTGCTGATGCCACATGAGTGAGCGCCCCTCAATCAGTATATTCTCTATCCGGTTTGCGGCAACTTTGGCGGCAAACCGACAACAAAAAAGGAGCGATATCGCTATCGCTCCTTTGCTAACGCAACTTTACCCTAACAGTTTTTACTGCACCGCGGCAAACGCCTCGGCCACCTGATGCACGTTGTTGTGGTTCAGGCCGGCCATGCAAACGCGCCCGCTGTGGATCAGGTACACGCCGAACTCTTCACGCAGGCGATCAACCTGCGCCGCGCTGAAACCGGTGTAGCTGAACATGCCGCGCTGCTGCAGCAGGTAATCGAAGTTACGCTGCGGCAACGCGATTTTCAGCGCCTCTACCAGCGTTTTGCGCATCTCAAGGATACGGGTGCGCATGCTTTCCACTTCCGCCAGCCACTGGGCTTTCAACTGCGTATCGTTCAGCACCTTCGCCACCACCTGCGCACCGAAGTTCGGCGGGCTGGAGTAGTTGCGGCGTACGGTGGCCTTCAATTGCCCCAGCACGCGCCCGGCGGCTTCTTCGCTTTCGCACACCACCGACAGGCCGCCGACGCGTTCGCCATACAGCGAGAAGATTTTCGAGAACGAGTTACTCACCAGGCACGGCAGGCCGGCGGCGGCAATAGTGCGGATAGCGTAGGCATCTTCGGTGATACCGCCGCCAAAACCCTGATAGGCGATATCGAGGAACGGGATCAGCTCACGCTCGGCAATCACCTTGACCACTTCATCCCACTGGGCATGGGTCAGGTCAGAGCCTGTCGGGTTGTGGCAGCACGGATGCAGTAGCGCGATGCTGTGTTTCGGCAGCTGTTTCAACGCGCTCAGCATCGCGTCGAAGTTCACGCCCAGGCTTTCGCCATCAAAGTACGGATAGGTGTTCACTTTGAAACCGGCCCCGCCGAAGATGGCAATATGGTTTTCCCAGGTAGGATCGCTGACCCACACCTGCGAATCCGGGAAGTAGCTTTTCAGGAAGTCGGCCCCCACTTTCAGCGCGCCGGAACCGCCTACGGTCTGAATGGTAGCGATGCGCCCCTGCTGCAGCATCGGATGTTCGGCACCGAACAGCAGATGCTGAATGGCGGTACGGTAAGGCAGCAGGCCTTCCATCGGCAGGTACACCGACGCGCCCTGATCCACGCTGTTCAACTGCGCTTCCGCTGCGGCAACCGCCTTCATCTGCGGGATAATGCCCCGCTCGTCATAGTAAAGGCCGATACTCAGGTTAACCTTGTGCGCACGTGTGTCTTTTTTGAATTTTTCCATCAGCGACAAGATAGGATCGCCTGCATAGGCATCAACGTTCTGGAACACGGGGTCGTTCTCCTAGATTGGGTTATTCACAGGGTACAGATTCAAACGCTGTAACGACCAGGGCGATGGTTCATCGCGATAATCAGATTCAGCACCATTGCACCTAATATAGACGCAATTAGCAGGGAAATATTCACCACAAACAGTGAGGCTAACACGATAGAAATATCGACCGCCATTTGCAACTTGCCGGCGCGCAAACCGTATTTATCCTGCAGATACAGCGCGAGAATATTGACGCCGCCCAGGCTGGCCTTATGGCGAAATAACACAATAAACCCTAATCCCATGATCATGCTACCGAACACCGTTGCATAAAAAGGCTGCAGGCGATCAAAGTGGATGAAATAGGGATGCAAATCGGAAAATATCGACACCAGCGCCACCGAGCAGAAGGTTTTGACGGTGAACGCCCACCCCATACGGCGGATCGCCAGATAATAGAACGGCAGGTTAAGCAAAAAGAACGCTACGCCAAACGACAGCGGTGTCAGGTAGTTGATTAAAAAAGCCAATCCGGCGGTGCCGCCGGTCAGCGCGCCGGCCTGCCGCAACAGGATCACGCCGAACGACACCATCAACGTGCCGATCAGGATCGCCAGTATGTCTTCCAGCAGAGTATGGGAAATATTGTCTTCAGGGCTGATGCAGTTATCCATGGTGTTATTACTCAAAGTAGGTTGCCGTCACCACCCGGTGAACCGGGTTTGTACGCTGAATAATGCAAAAGCCACACCATAAGATCAGAAAAAAAGCCGTCATCATGCGATTCCGCAGGATGTTCGGCATTTATCCACAATAAGCCGCTGTTTTTATTTAAAATAAAAAACGCACAAAACACGCATAAAAATCAAAATAACTGCAAATACCATGCATTCAATGCAAAATTACCGAGCACTTATCGCATTAAATGCCCATTAATGGTGCAAGTCGCCCCTAAATGGTTCATTAAATGGATGCGACAATGTCCGATCAGCGCGCGACCGGCAGCAACCCGTTTTCTTTCAGCCTATTCAGTACCACCGCGGTTTTCACGTGCGCTACGCTCTTGTGCATCGACAGGGTTTTGCTGATAAAGTCGCTCAACGCTGCCAGATCGGCCACCGCTACCTTTAACAGATAGTCAGCGTCGCCGGTGGTTTTATAGGCGTCGAGAATAGCGTCAACCTCTTCCAGCATCTGATGAAAGCTGTCTACATGCTCCTGAGCATGGTTGGTCAGGCTCACTTCGATTAACCCCACCATCCCCAACCCAACGGCCTCCGGTGCCAACCGCGCATGGTAACCGCGGATCAACTGAGCCTGTTCCAGGCTGATGCGCCGCCGCGAGCACTGAGAAGCGGACAACCCCACCAACTCGCTCAATTCCTGATTGGTCAGACGGCCATTGGCCTGTAACAGCGTCAGGATTTTCATATCAAAATCGTCAATGTTGTACATAGCCACCTGTAAACCCGTTAAGAAATGTTGACGTTACAGACTATCAGTTTTTTTGCCCCTGTAATCCCCCCGTTTTGATTCCCCGGCGACGCCTCACAGTTTCATTGCACCACTCCGGCCCATTTCCGGTCATCGCGAGCACCCAATGCGAGCATTACGTGCGGGAAATAAGGTTAAAACGCCTTGAATGCCGCAATAAACACGGTTTAATGCACGGTTCGTGAGCCAAAGAGAAAAATAATTAAATAACGTTTTCAGCAAGTTATTAGTGAAACGCTCCCATAACCCTTACCCGCTGGCCCGATAGTTGCTAAATCCCCAACGACACGCATTTACCTTTTTGGGGAACACAGATGGACAATCATCAGTCAGAAAACCAGTTGAAAAGAGGGTTAAAAAACCGTCACATCCAGCTGATCGCTCTCGGCGGCGCCATCGGCACCGGCCTGTTTCTCGGCATCGCCCAGACCATAAAGATGGCCGGCCCCTCGGTGCTGCTCGGTTACGCCATCGCCGGGGTTATCGCCTTCTTTATCATGCGCCAACTGGGCGAAATGGTGGTGGAGGAACCGGTGGCCGGTTCCTTCAGCCACTTTGCCAATAAATACTGGAGCGGTTTTGCCGGCTTTATGTCCGGCTGGAACTATTGGGTGCTGTACGTGTTGGTAAGCATGGCAGAGCTGACCGCCGTAGGCATTTACGTGCAGTACTGGTGGCCGGAAATTCCGACCTGGGTCTCCGCAGCGGTATTCTTTGTGGCGATCAATGCCATCAACCTGACCAGCGTCAAAGTGTACGGCGAGATGGAGTTCTGGTTTTCCATCATCAAAGTGGCGGCGATCATCAGCATGATCGTATTTGGCGCCTGGCTGTTGGCCAGCGGGCACGGCGGACCGGACGCCAGCGTGACCAACCTGTGGCAATACGGCGGTTTCTTCCCTAACGGCATCAGCGGCCTGGTGATGGCAATGGCGGTGATCATGTTCTCGTTCGGTGGCCTGGAGCTGGTCGGCATTACCGCCGCCGAAGCGGATAACCCGGAGAAAAGTATCCCGCAGGCCACCAATCAGGTGATTTACCGTATTTTGCTGTTTTATGTCGGCGCCCTGGCGGTGCTGCTGTCACTGTATCCGTGGCAGAAGGTGGTGGAAGGCGGCAGCCCGTTCGTCCTGATCTTCCATGCGCTGGACAGTAATCTGGTAGCGACGCTGCTGAACATGGTGGTGCTGTCCGCCGCGCTGTCGGTGTACAACAGCTGCGTGTACTGCAACAGCCGCATGCTGTTTGGGCTGGCAAAACAGGGCAACGCGCCGCGCGCACTGCTGAAGATCAACCGGCGCGGTATTCCGCTGGCGGCGCTGAGCGTGTCGGCGCTGGTAACCGCATTGTGCGTGCTGCTCAATTACCTGATGCCGGGCAAGGCGTTTGAATTGCTGATGGCGTTGGTGGTGTCCGCATTGGTGATCAACTGGGCAATGATCTGCATTACCCACCTGAAGTTTCGGCGCGCCAAGCGGCTGGCCGGGCAGCAAACGCGTTTCCAAAGTTTGGGCTACCCGTTCACCAATCTGATTTGTCTGCTGTTTTTAGCCGGGATTTTGGTCATTATGTTTATGACGCCAGGCATCCGGATTTCGGTATGGTTGATTCCGGTTTGGCTGTTGGTGCTGGCGGTAAGCTATCTGCTGAAGAAAAAGAACGCCGCCGCGCCGGGCGCCATTGCTGAATCCAATAACGTATAAGCAAGGGAAACAGATGAAAAAGCTATTACCTCTCGCACTGCTGGTCGCCGCCGGGAGCGCCAGCGCCCAATCCCATCTGGATAAGGTGACACAACAGGGCACGCTGGAAGTGTGCACCACCGGCGATTACAAGCCCTACACCTTTTTGAAGGAAGACGGCAGCTACGAAGGCATTGATATCGCCATGGCGGAATCGCTGGCCAAGAGCCTCGGCGCCAAAGTGAAATGGGTGAAAACCAGTTGGAAAACCCTGACGCCGGACTTTGTCGCCGGCAAGTGCGACATCGCCATGGGCGGCATTTCCGTCACGCTACAGCGGCAAAAACAGGTGTTCTTCGCCGATAAGCTGGATACCGACGGTAAAATCCCGCTGGTGCGCTGCACCGACGTGAAGAAATACCGGACGGTCGAGCAGATCAACAAGGCATCTGTACGCCTGTTGGAGCCGGCGGGCGGCACCAACGAAGCGTTCGTACATGCTTACCTGCCTAACGCCAAGCTGACGTTGACCCATGATAACGTGGGTATTTTTCAGCAGTTAGTGGACAAGAAAGCCGATGTGATGATCACCGACGCTTCCGAAGCGCTGTATCAGCAAAAGCGCTACCCGAAACTGTGCGCGGTAAATCCGGACAAACCGCTGCAATACGGCGAGAAGGCCTATATGTTGCCGCGTGATGATCTGAGCTGGAAGCTGTATGTGGATCAGTGGCTGCACCTGGCCAAAGCGACCGGTGAGTATCAGAGCATTATCGATCAGTGGCTGGCGGTAAAGAAGTAACGCGTTGAAGGTTGGGGCCGGCACCTTGCCGGCCCACGACAGGCTATTCGCCGATATATTCCATCGCCACGCGCTGCGTCAGCTTGGTAATCAGCTCATAGGCGCTGATGCCGGTACAAGCGGCAATGCGTTCAACCGGCAACGCCTTGCCCCATAGCACCACTTCATCGCCGACCTTATCGGTCGCGTCCGGCCCGAGATCGACCGAAATCATGTCCATCGACACCCGGCCGACCACCGGAACTTCGCGGCCATTGAGCCACACCGGGGTACCGGAAGGCGCACTGCGCGGGTAACCGTCGCCGTAACCCATCGCCACCACGCCCAGACGAGTGTCGCCTTCGCTCACCCAGGTGCCGCCGTACCCCACCGACTCGCCGGCCTTGTGGTCACGTACCGCAATCAGGTTGGACTTCAGCGTCATCGCCGGCTGCAGATCAAACTGGCTGCCGCAGGAATCCTCCATCGGAGAAACGCCGTACAGGATAATGCCCGGACGCACCCAGTCATTGTGCGCATCCGGCCACAGCAAGGTACCGCCCGAAGCGGCGATCGAGCGCTGGCCCGGCTTGCCACGGGCAAAACTTTCGAAGCACTGCATTTGCTTGAGCGTAGCGTCAGAGTCCGGTTCATCGGCACGGCTGAAATGGCTCATGATATTGACCGGCTGCGCCACGTTACGGCAGGCGCTCAGACGCTGATAAAAGGCTTCGGCCTGTTCCGGACGAACGCCGAGGCGGTGCATGCCGGTATCCAGCTTCATCCATACCGGCACCGGGCGCGCCAGCTCGGCCTGCTCCAGCGCTTCAAGCTGTTCGATGCTGTGCACCGCGGTTTCGATGTTATTCGCCACCAGTACCGGCAGATCTTCAGCGCAAAAGAAGCCTTCCAGCAACAGGATCGGTTTCACGATGCCGCCGGAGCGCAACATCAGCGCCTCGCCAATGCGTGCCACGCCGTAGCAATCGGCGTCTTGCAGGGTGTGAGCTGTTTCCAGCAGGCCATGTCCATAAGCGTTTGCTTTCACAACGGCAATCAGGCGGCTTTGCGGCGCCTGGCGGCGCACCTGTTGCAGATTATGTCGCAGAGCGCGGCGGTCGATGACAGCGGTTGCCGCTTTCATTTCAATTCCTTAGCTGATTATTCATCATCATACTGTGGCCCCGCGTAGTTATCGAAACGCGACCACTGGCCGTTAAAGGTCAGGCGCACGGTACCGATCGGGCCGTTACGCTGCTTACCCAGAATAATTTCGGCAATCCCTTTCATGTCGCTGTTCTCGTGATAAACCTCGTCACGGTAGATGAACATGATCAGGTCGGCATCCTGCTCGATGGAGCCGGACTCACGCAGGTCGGAGTTGACCGGGCGTTTGTCGGCGCGTTGCTCCAGGCTTCGGTTCAACTGCGACAGCGCCACCACCGGCACCTGCAGCTCTTTCGCCAGCGCCTTCAGCGAGCGGGAAATTTCGGCGATCTCCAGCGTACGGTTGTCGGACAGGGCCGGCACGCGCATCAGCTGCAGGTAGTCGATCATGATCAGGCTGAGGCCGTCATGCTCGCGGAAAATACGGCGTGCGCGGGAACGCACTTCGGTTGGTGTCAGGCCGGAGGAGTCGTCGATGTACATATTGCGCTTCTCCAGCAGAATGCCCATGGTGCTGGAAATACGCGCCCAGTCCTCGTCGTCGAGCTGGCCGGTACGAATACGCGTCTGGTCGACGCGCGACAGCGACGCCAGCATACGCATCATGATCTGGTTGCCGGGCATCTCCAGGCTGAAGATCAGCACCGGCTTTTCCTGCGTCATGGCGGCGTGTTCGCACAGGTTCATGGCGAAAGTGGTTTTCCCCATCGAAGGACGGGCGGCGACGATGATCAGGTCCGATTTTTGCAAACCGGCGGTTTTCTTGTTGAGATCCTGATAGCCGGTGTCTACCCCGGTAACGCCGTCGTGCGGCTGCTGATACAGCTGTTCGATACGCGAAACGGTGTCTTCCAGAATACGCTCGATACCTTTCGGGCCTTCATCTTTACTGGCGCGATTTTCCGCGATCTGGAATACCCGCGACTCGGCCAGATCGAGCAGATCTTCGCTGCTGCGGCCCTGCGGATCGTAACCGGCGTCGGCGATCTCGTTGGCTACCGAGATCATTTCGCGTACGACCGCACGTTCACGCACAATGTCAGCATAAGCGCCGATGTTGGCGGCGCTTGGGGTGTTTTTCGACAGCTCGGCCAGATAGGCGAAACCGCCCACCGAATCCAGTTCACCGCGCTGCTCGAGCGATTCTGACAGGGTGATCAGGTCGATAGGCCGGCTCATTTCCAACAGCCGCTGCATCTCGGTGAAGATCAGGCGGTGCGGACGGCTGAAGAAATCGTTGGAGACCACGCGTTCCGATACGTTATCCCAGCGTTCGTTATCCAGCATCAAACCGCCCAACACGGACTGTTCCGCCTCCAGCGAATGTGGCGGCATCTTCAGCCCTTCCATCTGGCGATCTCGGGGGCGATCTCTGGCGTCGTCCGCGTAAGTTTTGTTGGTTGGTTTTTTTCCTGCCATGAAGCGTATTCTTTATCCGGTTGCGAATGGAGAATCCTGACGCGAGAGTATACGTGATTTTTATCTGTGATTCCCGCGGCATAACCGATGCAAAAAAGGTATCAATCCGCGCCCGGCTAAACTGGATCGTCAATACTAAAACGCGTAGGGTGAAATCAGACACCCCAATGAGGCAATGAAATGGCAAAGCGCATTCAATTCTCCGCCACCGGCGGCCCGGAAGTGTTGCAATACGTTGATTTTACGCCTATCGATCCGGCACCCGGTGAGGTCCAGGTTGAGAATAAGGCGATCGGTATCAACTACATCGATACCTATATTCGCAGCGGTCTCTACCCGCCCGCCAGCCTGCCAAGCGGGTTGGGCACCGAAGCGGCCGGCGTGGTGATCAAGGTAGGTGCCGGCGTCAGCGCGGTGAAACCGGGCGACCGTGTGGTTTACGCCCAGTCATCACTCGGCGCCTACAGCGACGTTCACAATGTTTCGGTGGAGAAAGTGGCGATCCTGCCGCATAACCTGAGCTTTGAGCAGGGTGCTGCCTCGTTCCTGAAAGGGCTGACGGTACATTATCTGCTGCGCCAAACCCATGAAGTGCAGCCGGGCGAAGTGTTTCTGTTCCATGCCGCCGCAGGCGGCGTCGGGTTGATTGCCTGCCAGTGGGCCAAGGCGCTCGGCGCAAAGCTTATCGGCAGCGTCGGCTCCGACGAAAAAGCTGAACTGGCTAAACGCGCCGGTGCCTGGGCGACCATCAATTACCATAAAGAAGATATCGCCCAACGGGTGGCTGAACTGACGCAGGGCGAAAAAGTCGGCGTGGTGTACGATTCGGTGGGCCAAAGTACCTGGCAGGCGTCACTCAATAGCCTGAAACGCCGTGGGCTGATGGTCAGTTTCGGCAACGCCTCCGGCCCGGTAACCGGCGTCGATCTGGCACTGCTGAACCAGAAAGGTTCGCTGTACGTCACCCGCCCTTCGCTTAACGGTTACGTCACTACCCGCGACGAGTTGCAATTCGCCAGCAATGAGCTGTTCTCGTTGATCGGCAGCGGCGCAATCAAGGTCGACGTAAAAGATGAGCAAAAGTTTGCGCTGGCCGATGCGCAGCGTGCGCATGAGGTGCTGGAAAGCCGCAACACCAGCGGTTCGAGCCTGCTGATCCCCTGATCCCCAGGCAAAAGAAAAGGGCTCCGCAAGGAGCCCTTTCTATTACTGCATTTGTAGGGGTAGAGCAGAGTCCGCCAGAGACAGGGGTTGCTTCAGCAACGCTCGTATTGGGTAATATTGTCTCTTGCGGTGATGAAATAGGTCGCATCGCTGCATCGACAAACATCCTACCAGCCCCTAAACGCGAAAAACACGCTTAATGTGCCGCATTCGCATTTAAAACGCCAAGGTGTGATCGTCGCCGCATTCATGATGAATTCGTTACGCAAATTTCAGCGTGACTGTCTGATTAATCGACAAAAAATCAGTAACGACGTATTTGCGGCTTCTGCATCGAACGGTATATCCAGACGCCCACCACCGCCAAAATCAGCCAGGGCAACAGCTTTATCACCATCGCAAACAGGCCGCCCAGCAGCATAAACGCCGCCGCGACCAGTAACGCGGCGAACACGCCTAGCAGCGAAATTCCGGTCACCATCAGCATCACTACAAAGCCAATGAGAAAGAAGAGTTCTAACATGATTGCTCCTTCGCAAAACAAAGTCTCTGCAGGAGTATTACAAGATGCGTGCCAGAACGGCGGGAAAGATAAGCAATTGAAATACAAAAGCAGGCAAACAGCAGAGTGCTGAATGCCTGATGAAAAAGACTAACTGTTAGTCAAATTCTTTGTGTATTACGCCACTTCGGTACGCGGCAGACGTACCAGATCCAGCGCAGCTTCCACCACGCGCGCATCGGCGCCCGGTTTGTGGGCGTTCTCGCTCAGATGGCGACGCCACTGGCGCGCTCCCGGCACGCCCTGGAACAGGCCGAGGATATGGCGGGTGATGTGCCCCAAATAGGTGCCGTTCGACAGCTCACGTTCAATATACGGATACAGCGATTCGATAATCGCCACGCTGTCCATGACCTCGGTCTGGCGACCAAACAGCTCGCTGTCGACCCGCGCCAAAATGCCCGGATTCTGATAAGCCTCGCGCCCCATCATCACACCATCCAGATGCTCCAGATGCTGCTTTGCTTCTTCCAGCGTTTTCACACCGCCGTTGATGGCGAGAGTCAGCTGCGGGAAATCCCGTTTCAGTTGGTACACGCGCGGATAGTCCAGCGGCGGTACTTCACGGTTTTCTTTCGGGCTGAGGCCGGACAACCAGGCCTTGCGCGCATGGATAGTAAACATGTCGCACTCGCCGCGCCCGGCGACGGTGGCGATGAAATCACACAAAAACTCGTAGCTGTCCTGGTCGTCAATACCGATGCGGGTTTTGACCGTCACCGGGATCGACACCACGTCACGCATCGCCTTGATGCAGTCGGCAACCAGCGTCGCTTGCCCCATCAGACAGGCACCGAACATGCCGTTCTGCACCCGATCGGACGGACAACCGACGTTGAGGTTAATCTCGTCGTAGCCGCGCTGTTCGGCCAGTTTGGCACAGTGCGCCAGCGCAGCCGGATCGCTGCCGCCCAGCTGCAACGCCACCGGGTGTTCTTCTTCGCTGTAGGCCAGGTAGTCGCCCTTGCCGTGAATAATCGCGCCGGTGGTCACCATTTCGGTGTACAGCAACGTTTCTTTGGTCAGCAGGCGATGGAAGTAACGGCAATGACGATCGGTCCAGTCGAGCATCGGCGCAATGGAGAAACGATTGGCGGCATATTTTGAGGCGTGGTTGTCTGTCGTCATGCTGAGTTACTGGCTACCTGATCTGTCTGGGATTCAACGAACGGCGTACTGCCGCAAACGGCTATTATAACGACAATCGGCGGCGTTGGGAAAACCGCCGTGCCATCAGGCCAAAAAGAAAAAGAAAAAACGAATAAAAACGCCGCTTCAAGTGTTCTCTCGCCAAGGGGGCAATTCGTCCCCCTTCCAATGAGGAAAAAACCATGAACAGTTTCGTTAAACGCCTGTTGCTGACCGCTATTGCCGGCTTTGCGCTGTTTTCCGGCGCGGCCCTGGCAATGGGGGGCGACGACAGCGGCCAAACCACGCCAACCTGCCCGAAAGGCCAGATATACGACACAAAAACCAAGACCTGCATGGTGGATAAAAGCAGCATGATCGGCGACAACGATCGGGCGAACTACGCCTATGCGCTGGCAAAAAGCGGCCGCTATCAGGATGCCCTCGACGTGCTGAACACCCTGAAAAATCCCAACACCGCCGTGGCGCTGAACTACCGGGGCTACGCCACCCGCAAGCTCGGGCGCACGGATGAAGGGATCGGCTACTATTTAAAATCCGTAGCGATCGATCCCAACTACGCGAAAGTCCGCGAATATCTGGGCGAGGCCTATATGGTGAAAGGCCGTCCGGACCTGGCGAAAGAACAACTCGGCGTGATCCAATCGCTGTGCGGCACCGGTTGCGAAGAGTATCGCGATCTGGCGGCAGCCATCGATCACCACCCCGAATCCTAGGGTAAGGCCGGAGGCAATTATCAGCAGCGACGCAATCCGCAACGAAATCGGCCAGTATCTTGCCCGCCTGTGGCGCTATGGTTTAGTGCTCTCTCACCGGCGGGATATCGCCGACGATTTGGTACAAGCCACCTGTGTACGGGCGCTGGAGCGCGCCGCACACTTTACTCTGGGCTCGCGTATGGATCGCTGGCTGTTTTCGATTCTGCATTCCATTTGGCTGAACGAAGTCCGTGCCCGGCATATCCGTCAGGGGCAGGGTTTTGTCGACGTCGACGATCTGGCCGGCGAGGAAAACGGGGAAGAGACGATATGGGCCAATGAGGTGATGCAGCGGGTCAATCGCTTGCCGGAGGCGCAGCGCAATACGCTATTCCTGGTGTACGTGGAGGAGCTTTCTTACCGGGAGGCGGCCGAGGTACTCGGCGTCCCCATCGGCACCATCATGAGCCGCCTGGCAGCGGCACGTCTACGGCTTGCGAACGACAGCGCGCTGCAAACCCGCGCCCCGCAGTTAAAAGGAGAACGATCATGAGCTCATACTACACTGCGGATGAACTGCTGGTCGCCTATCTGGACAATCAACTGGATCCCCAGCAGCGCCGCAGCCTGGAGCAGCGCCTGGTCGATGAACCGGCATTGGCCGACCGTTTGTCGCTGCTGGAGCGCGGCAATCTGCCGTTCAAACAGGCGTTCGCCCCTTTGCTGGATGAGGCGCCGGTGCAACGGCTCCAAGCCAGATGGCCACTTGCCGCGCCAGCCCCACAACACCGCATCAGCCGCCGTGCCCTGATTGCCGCTGCCGTCGGTTTTCTGGCGCTGGGGGTCGCGGGCGATCGCGCCTGGCAGCAAGCGAGCCAGCCGGAAGATAGCTGGCGTTGCCTGGTCGCGCAGTATATGGCGCTCTACACCCCGGAAACGCTGGCGGGCTTCGAGGGATCCCCTGCACTGCTCGCCAGCCAGTTGCAGCACACCGGCGAACGGCTGGGCATTGCCCTCACCGCGCCCAAACTGGCATTGAGGGGTGCAGAGCTGAAAAATGCCCGTGTGCTGGCTTACGACGATCGTCGCATTGCTCAGTTGACCTGGCTGGACGCCCGGTTTGGCCCGCTGGCACTGTGCATTATTCAACAACCGGGCAAGCCGGAGGCCGCACAAAGCGAACGCCGTCAGGGGATGAATGTGGTGTATTGGGCCGATGGCAGTCACAGCTTTATGCTGATTGGCCATAATCCGGCGACGGAGATGACCACGCTGGCGGAGCGCCTGCAACGTTCACTGTCCAGCTGAGGAGGGATCACGACGCTTGCCCACCGCTCCGGTGCCGGCCTAGCGCGTGAAGGGTCACTCATTTTTCATCGCACCAGCCGTATCTCCGCATCAGGTTGCTCCTTATCAGCGGAAAAGGGGGCGACTCTCGGCGATTGCGCTTAATCATGGTAAAATCGGTTTTTTTACGTACCGGGATATTTGCCATGAACTCAAGCACCCAGGAAAAGCTGCTGGCGCAGGCTGAACAACTCTGCCAGCAACGCAATGTGCGGCTGACACCGCAGCGGCTGGAAGTGTTACGCCTGATGGCACAACAGCCCGGTGCCATCAGTGCTTATGACCTGCTGGATCTGCTGCGCGTGGCTGAACCGCAGGCTAAACCGCCAACGGTATACCGCGCGCTGGATTTTCTTTTGGAACAAGGGTTTATTCATCGGGTGGAATCAGCCAACAGCTATGTGTTGTGCCATCACTTCGAACAACCGATGCATACCTCCGCGCTGTTTATCTGCGATCGCTGTGCTCAGGTGACTGAACGCACCACCGAAGGGGTCGAGGAGACGCTGCAAAAGCTGGCGAAAGAGTCGGGTTTTGTGTTGCGTCACAGCGTGGTGGAAGCGCATGGCCTGTGTTCAGGCTGTGTTGAGGTTGAGGCCTGCGACAGCAAGCATGATTGCGGCGAGCACGATCACAGTATCGCCATCAAGAAGAAATAAATTATGCGGGGTTGGTCAGGCACTTCCCTGTACCTGCGGCCGTGGCGTTGAGGGGATGAAAAACGCCGGGCCGGCTACAGTCAGTCGCTTACGGCCACCATCCGCTGTGGCCCTGCTCGCTACCAGCGATACTTGTTGTGGTCTTCCCAGGACTTAACTTCTTTCTCGGCCGCCTCTTTCTGGTAGCCATAACGTTCCTGGATTTTACCGACAAGCTGTTCGCGTTTCCCTTCAATGACCGCCAAATCGTCATCGGTCAGCTTGCCCCATTGTTCCTTCACTTTCCCTTTGAACTGTTTCCAGTTACCGTCAGCTTGATCTTTGTTCATAGTCTCTCCGTTAACCTGTGTTAAATCAGTTTGACACTGTGCTGACTGGGCATCTAACCAAGCAATTTTTATGGTCTATTGCTACCAACCAAAGGGATGCCACTCCCCCATTCATTTAGCCAGCCACATGATTAAGTGTAGACGCAGATAACGAAAAAATAACAAAAACCAGAATAAAAACCCATTAAAAAACTATAAATCAGAAAAACACGCCAACAAACAAGGCGCTACCCAGATGGGACGACGCTTTGAAATATGTAAGCAAATATAAATAAAAACATAAGATAAATTACTTGATTATCGGTAAAGATCACTGACTTATCGTACCGCAAACCAGGTGCCGTGCAGCCGGTGACGGTGCCAGAACCAGCCCAGCGCAATGCCCCGCAGCGACAGAAACACCGCCAGCGCCAGCCATAATCCGTGGTTGCCCAACAACGGGACGGTAAATAACGTCAGGCCGAAACCGACGGCCGCCACCGCCATGCTGTTGCGCATTTCTGCACCGCGGGTGGCGCCAATAAACATGCCGTCCAGCAGATAGCACCACACACCGACCAACGGCAGCGCCACCTGCCACGGCAGATAATGGCTTGCCAGCGTACGCAGTTCCGGCAAAGAGGTTAGCGCGGCCACGATATGCTGCCCGGCAACGGCATACACCACCCCAAAGGCCAACGCCACCAGGCAGGCCTGGCGACATGCCGCGCGCCACACCTTGCGCAGTTGGCTGTCGTCGCGGGCGCCATAGGCATGGCCGGAATGCGCTTCTACCGCATAGGCAAAACCGTCAAGCGCGTAGGCGGTGAAAGTCAGTAAATTCATCAGCACCGCGTTTACCGCCACCACGTCACCGCCCAGCCGGGCGCCGAAGATGGTCAGTGAAGCAAAACACACTTGCAGCAACAATGAACGCAGCATAATGTCGCGATTCAGTGCCAACAGGCGCCGCAGATTACCGCGCCAGGCCCGGCGCAGCATCGGTGCGGCAATGCCGCGTATGCGCATCACCCGCCAGGTAAGCCACAGCCCCAGCAACAACGTGGCGTATTCAGAGATGGCGGTGGCTATCGCCGCCCCCTGCACGTTCCAGCCCAACCCCATCACCAGCCAGATATCCAGTACGATATTCAACAGATTACCGACAATCAGCAAGATCACCGGCGCACGCACGTATTGCACCCCAAGCAGCCAGCCCAGAATCACCATATTGGCCAGCGCTGCCGGCGCGCTTAGCCAGCGGATCTCGAGGAAAAGCCGCGCCTGTTCCAGTACTGCGCCATCACCGCCCACAATCTGTAGAGCTGCATCGATCAGCGGATGGCGCAGCAATACGATGGCCAACCCGGCCAATACCGCCATCAGTAGCGGCTGCATAAAAGCGCGTGCCAGTGCCGACGGATCCTGCGCACCGAGCGCCTGCGCCGCCAGGCCGGTAGTGCTCATGCGCAGGAACAGCAGTAGCATAAACAGGAAGCTGGTAGCCATGGCACCAATAGCTACGCCGCCCAGATAGGTGGAGCTTTCCAGGTGGCCAATCACCGCAGTATCCACCAACCCAAGCAGCGGGACGGTAATATTGGAAAAGATCATGGGCAACGCAAGGCGCCATAGGGCTTTATCAGTATCGCTGGTGAAGGCAGAAAGCAGGCGCATAGTGAAATGTTCCCGTGGATACCCTTCATCTTTCAAGGTGCAGATGTGTTGGCTACGCGCGCTCACCCCAGCCACTTACTTGAGTAAGCTCCTGCGGATTCTCTCGCTGGCCGCCTTCCTGCGCCTTGAAATCTATTGGGTATTACATTGAATTAGAAATGACATCGCCCCAGAACTGGGGCGATTTAAATCAGGAGACGACGTTCTGGCGGGTGGGTTAAATCCAGTCGCCATTGCGGATCACGCCGACTGCCAGGCCTTCAATGGTGAAATTCTGCTGACGCAGATCGACCACGATAGGCTGGAATTCGCTGTTTTCCGGCAGCAGCTCGACCACATTGCCGTTTTTTTTCAGGCGCTTGACCGTGACTTCGTCTTCAATACGCGCCACGACCACCTGGCCGTTACGCACGTCCTGGGTTTTATGCACCGCCAGCAGATCACCATCGAGAATGCCGATATCACGCATCGACATGCCATTGACCCGCAGCAGGAAATCCGCGCTCGGTTTGAACAGGGAAGGATCCACCTTATAGTGCCCTTCGATATGCTGCTGCGCCAGCAGCGGTTCACCGGCGGCCACGCGGCCAATCAGCGGTAAACCTTCTTCATCTTCCATCAGCAGGCGAATGCCGCGCGAAGCGCCGGAGACGATCTCGATCACGCCCTTGCGCGCCAGCGCTTTCAGGTGTTCTTCTGCAGCATTTGGCGAACGGAACCCCAGACGCATGGCGATCTCGGCGCGCGTTGGCGGCATGCCAGTTGACGAAATATGATCGCGAATCAGATCATAGACTTCTTGTTGTCTGGTAGTTAGTGCTTTCATTCCGCCCCCTGTTTGTTTATACAGTCTTGCTGTGAGTATATACAGGTAAGCGCGCCTTGGGAACCGAAGAATGAATAAAAATCAGGGATTAGCGCCCCCGCCGCAACCGGGCATTCCACTCAGGCAAAGTGCTGCCACAGTACAGAACCCCAGACAAACAGCGCCAGGACGATCGTCAGCGTTACCGCCGCCGACCCCATATCTTTCGCGCGGCCGGAAAGCTCGTGGTGTTCCGTGCCCACCCTATCGACAATGGCTTCAATCGCGCTGTTCAGCATCTCGACGACCACCACCAACAGCACCGAGCCGATCAGCAAAATGCGCGCTATCGCACCCACATCCAGCCAGATCGCCAGTATGATAGCCAGCACGGTCGCCACCAGTTCCTGGCGAAATGCGGCTTCGTGCTGCCAGGCAGCAGAAAACCCTTTATAGGAATAGCCGGCGGCTTTAATAATACGGGTCAGTCCGGTTGCTTGGTTTGCCATGTTTTTTAGTGCCTTTCACAGAGGTAAGTCATAATTATAGAGCTTGGGTCAGGAAACTCTCCCGGCTCCCGGTTTTCCAACACCACAGATCTGCTACCCGGTTTCTGGTATGCTTGCGGCGCATTGCTAACAAGAGGCTTCACGTTGTTATGTCAGGTTGGCGTAAAATTTATTATAAATTATTGAATTTACCACTCAAATTGTTGGTAAGAAGTAAGGTTATCCCTTCAGATCCGGTCACGGAGTTAGGGTTGGATCCCTCACGGCCGATTCTGTATGTTTTACCTTATAATTCCAAGGCGGATTTACTGACGCTGCGCACCCAGTGCCTGGCGCAGGATTTGCCCGATCCCCTCAATCCGTTGGAGATAGACGGCACCGTACTGCCAAGCCACGTGTTTATTCACGACGGCCCGCGCGTGTTCCGCTACTACACGCCGAAAGAAGAGTCGGTCAAACTGTTTCACGACTATCTGGATCTGCACCGCAGCAATCCGGATCTCGATATTCAGATGCTGCCGGTTTCGGTGATGTTTGGCCGTTCCCCTGGCCGCGAAGGTCACGGCACGCCGCATCTGCGCCTGCTGAACGGCGTCCAGAAATTCTTCGCCGTGCTGTGGCTGGGCCGCGACAGCTTCGTGCGTTTCTCCAACACCGTTTCGCTGCGCCGAATGGCGACCGAACACGGCACGGACAAAACTATCGCGCAGAAACTGGCACGCGTGGCGCGCATGCATTTCTCGCGTCAACGTCTGGCCGCCGTCGGCCCAAGCCTGCCGGCCCGTCAGGATCTGTTCAATAAGCTGCTGGCCTCCAAAGCGATCGAAAAAGCGGTCGAAGACGAAGCGCGCAGCAAGAAAATTTCCCATGAAAAGGCCCAGCAGAACGCCATTGCGCTGATGGAAGAGATCGCCGCCGATTTCTCGTACGAAACGGTGCGTCTTTCCGATCGGGTGCTGAGCTGGACCTGGAACCGGCTGTATCAGGGCATCAACGTCACCAATGCCGAGCGCGTGCGCCAGCTGGCGCAGGACGGCCACGAGATCGTGTATGTGCCGTGCCACCGCAGCCATATGGACTACCTGCTGCTGTCCTACGTGCTGTATCACCAGGGTCTGGTGCCGCCGCACATCGCCGCCGGCATCAATCTCAACTTCTGGCCGGCCGGGCCGATCTTCCGTCGCCTGGGCGCGTTCTTTATTCGTCGTACCTTCAAAGGCAACAAGCTGTACTCGACGGTGTTCCGCGAATACCTCGGCGAGCTGTTTACCCGCGGCTACTCGGTGGAATACTTCGTCGAAGGCGGCCGTTCCCGTACCGGACGCCTGCTGGAACCGAAGACCGGCACCCTGTCGATGACCATTCAGGCAATGTTGCGCGGCGGTACTCGCCCTATCACGCTGGTGCCGATCTACATCGGTTACGAACACGTGATGGAAGTGGGTACCTACGCCAAAGAACTGCGCGGTGCGACCAAGGAAAAAGAGAGCCTGTTGCAGATGCTGCGCGGCCTGCGCAAACTGCGCAATCTCGGTCAGGGTTACGTCAACTTCGGCGATCCGCTGCCGTTGACCGCCTACCTGAACCAGAACGTGCCGCAGTGGCGCGAATCGATTGACCCGATCGAAGCCCAACGTCCAAGCTGGCTGACGCCAACGGTCAACGACCTGGCGGCCAAGATTATGGTACGCATCAACAACGCGGCCGCCGCCAATGCCATGAACCTGTGTTCCACGGCGCTGCTGGCCTCACGCCAGCGTTCGCTGACCCGTGAACAGCTGCTTGAGCAGTTGGAGTGTTATCTGCAACTGATGCGCAACGTGCCTTACGCCGGCGACGTCACCGTGCCAACCCAGACGCCGGACGCGCTGCTGGATCACGCGTTGAACATGAACAAGTTCGAGGTGGAGAAGGATAACATCGGCGATATCATCATCCTGCCGCGCGAGCAGGCAGTGCTGATGACCTATTACCGCAACAATATTCACCATCTGCTGGTGCTGCCTTCGCTGATCGCCACCATAGTGATGCATCACCGCCGGGTGTCACGCGCTGAACTGCTGCGGCAGATCGGCCTGATTTACCCGATGCTGAAAGCCGAACTGTTCCTGCATAACGACAAGGAACAGTTGCCGGAAGTGCTGCGGCTGCTGATCGAGGAAATGATCCGCCAACAGCTTATCTGCGACAAAGGCGAGGATCTGGTGCTTAACCCGGCGCGCATTCGCCCTCTGCAGCTGCTGGCCGCCGGCGTGCGCGAAACGTTGCAGCGCTATGCCATCACCATGTCTATCCTCAGCGCCAACCCGAGCATCAACCGCGGCGCGCTGGAGAAAGAGAGCCGTATCATGGCCCAGCGCCTTTCGGTGCTGCACGGCATCAACGCACCGGAGTTCTTCGACAAGGCGGTATTCTCTACCCTGGTGGCGACGTTGCGTGAAGAAGGCTACATCAACGATATCGGCGATGCGGTTCGTGAGCACACCCTCGAGGTGTACAGCATGCTGAGCGATTTGATTACCCCGGAAATCAAGCTGACTATCGAAAGCGTCAGCATGCCGGCGGAAACCAACGCGCAGCCGGAAACGGCGACTGTGGAAGAGAAAGACGAATAATCGATTGATAATCGAAAACAAAAAGGCACCCTCAGGTGCCTTTTTTATTGCCGAAATACCGCTATCCCTGCCAGTAACTCAATACGATACCGATAAACAGTACCAGCCCGACATAGTTGTTATCCAGGAACGCCTTGAAGCAGGCGTCGCGATCGCGGGTAGCGATTTGCTTTTGCTGATGGATAAACAAGGCACCCGCCAGCAGCAACGACCAATAAAATGCTCCGCTCAGCTGTGCCAAATAGCCCACCGACAGCAGCAGCAGCAGTGTGGCGAACTGCAGCAGACCGACGATCAGCTTGTCGTAACGGCCAAACAGAATGGCGGTGGATTTGACGCCAATCTTCAGGTCATCGTCGCGGTCTACCATTGCATACAGCGTATCGTAAGCCACCGTCCAGCAGATATTGGCCAGCAGCAGCAGCCAGCAGCTCAGCGGCAACGACTCGCTGACGGCAGCGTAACCCATTGGAATGCCCCAGCCAAACGCCGCCCCCAGCACAAACTGCGGCAGATTGGTCACCCGTTTCATAAACGGATAGATCCACGCCAGCGCCAGCGCCGCCAGCGATAGCCAGATGGTCATGGCGTTCAGCGTCAGTACCAACCCAAACGAGATCAGCACCAGCACCACGAACAGGATCTTGGCCTCTTTCTCGCTCACCCGACCGCTCGGCATTGGGCGCCCCGCCGTGCGCTTCACGTGACCGTCAACGGCGCGATCGGCATAGTCATTCACCACACAGCCGGCAGCGCGCATCAGGAACACCCCAAGGACAAACACCAGCAGAATGGACAGCGGCGGCACACCCTGCCCCGCAATCCACAGCGCCCACAACGTTGGCCACAGCAGCAGCAGGCTGCCGATCGGTTTATCGAGGCGCATCAGATGGCTGTAAGCCCGCCATTTGCTTTGAGTCACGCTTCCCTCCAAGGTATTTCCTCTCCTCATCATGCGGTTTCCGTACTGCCCGCCGCGTACAACGGCGAAGCGGGTAAAAACAGTTCGGTCAGCAACAACGGCTTGCCCGCCAGCCGCAAACGGGAGCGGCGCGCCCACAGCGCACCCTGCCGACCCATATGAATGTAATCGCGAGTCAATTCACCGCTGCTGAACAGATAGCGCCCCAGCGGCAGCGTGCCCAAATCCACCAGCGCCTGATCCGGGCCGGTCAGGGTTTCCTGCGGGATCACCGTGCGCCCCAGCAGCCAGGGCTGGTTATCGCCCAGCAGTATAATCTCGCGCAGCCAATAACGCGGGCTGTCCGGCAGATGCTCGGCTTCTTCACCCAACTGGTCGCGGGTAACGAAACACTCGCGCTGCGGTTCAACGTGTACGCGCCCGCAGTGGCGTTCAAAACGGCGGGTCATGGATCCTAACTCCATCAGCCAGTCGCTGACGGCGGCGGGTACCGGGGGGGATTGCGCAGATAACCACTCAAGCGGCGGCAGGATGGAATCCCTATTGCCAGACATTGTTCTACTCCAGGCCTGTCGCCGCCCCCTGCGGGCCGCACCAAACCATACAAACTGTTAACAGAAATCCATTGTAACGCAGAAATCCAAAAGCGGCAGGCTGATTCGTGGCGCGGCAGGCAGCAAAATCGCTGCGGCAAAATGCCGTAATGTCATCTTTTTGCCATCTGTTTTCTCTACCTTAAGGTTCCGGCACGGCGGTGATTCTGTGATCGTCAGCAAAGTTCTGCCTTAGCTGCATTGTGTTATCTACGCGCGTAGATAAGCTGATGTCGCAGCGTTGAATCGCCATATGTCCGACATTTTCGTCAGCAAACCTTCTTGCCGACACCAGGGAAACCAACTGCAGCAAAACAGAGGATATCAATACAATGAGCGAAACAACGCTTGCTACCCCACAGGCCACCGGCGATACGCTGGCGGCCGATGAACGCCTGGCCACCAAAGAAGGGCGCAGTCAATTCTGGCGCGCCACCTTCTCGTGCTGGCTCGGTACCGCCATGGAATATGTCGATTTCGCCCTGTACGGCCTGGCGGCCGGCATGGTGTTCGGCGACGTGTTCTTCCCCGAAGCCACCCCGATGGTGGCGCTGTTGGCCAGTTTCGCCACCTACTCGGTCGGTTTTATCGCTCGCCCTATCGGCGCGTTGATTTTCGGCTGGATTGGCGATCGCAAAGGCCGCCGCGTGGTGCTGATCTCCACCGTGGCGCTGATGGGCGTCTCCACCACGCTGATCGGGCTGATCCCCTCCTATGCGCAAATCGGCATCTGGGCGCCCACCTGCCTGGTGATACTGCGCTTCGCTCAGGGCTTCGGCGCCGGGGCGGAGCTTTCCGGCGGCGCGGTGATGCTGGCGGAATACGCACCGGCCAAACGGCGCGGGCTGGTCGCTTCGATCATTGCTATCGGCTCCAACAGCGGAACCCTGCTGGCCTCGCTGGTCTGGTTACTGGTGTTGCAGTTGGATAAAGCCGATTTGATCGCCTGGGGCTGGCGCATTCCGTTCCTTGCCAGCATTCTGATCGCCGGCGGTGCGCTGTATCTGCGCCGCCACGTGCGGGAAACGCCGGTATTTGAACGCGAGCTACAGCAAAACCACCAGCGCATGCTGGATGCCTCCGCCGCCGCGCCGGATAACCGCAGCTATCTGCAGCGTACCAAGGCCTTCTGGGTGATGCTCGGTCTGCGCATCGGCGAAAACGGCCCCTCTTATCTGTGCCAGGGCTTTATCGTGGGCTATGTCGCCAAGGTGCTGATGGTGGATAAGTCGGTACCGGCGTTGGCGGTGATGATCGCCTCGCTGTGCGGCTTCCTGGTCATTCCGCTGGCCGGCTGGCTCTCTGACCGTTTCGGCCGCCGCATCACCTACCGTTGGTTCTGCCTGCTGCTGGTGTTGTATGCCTTCCCGGCGTTCTGGCTGCTCGACAGCCGCGATCCGGCGACAGTGATTTCGGTGATTGTCGTCGGCATGTGCATTGCGTCGCTGGGGATTTTTGGCGTGCAGGCCGCTTACGGGGTGGAACTGTTCGGCGTCAAAAACCGCTACTCCAAAATGGCGTTCGCCAAGGAGCTGGGTTCCATCCTTTCCGGTGGCACCGCACCGCTGATCGCCACCGCGCTGCTGTCCGGTTTCGGTCACTGGTGGCCTGTCGCCTGCTATTTTGTTGTAATGGCGGCCATTGGCTTAATCACTACCTTCTTTGCACCGGAAACCCGCGGCCGCGATCTCAATCTGCCACAGGATGCGGTGTAACCAGGGCGCACAGGAATCCAACTTGGATAAACAACCCTCACGGCGCATCACCCGCGCCGACGTCGCCCGCGTAGCGGGCACGTCGGTCGCCGTAGTCAGCTACGTGATCAACAAGGGCCCGCGCCCGGTCGCAGAAGCCACTCGCCTGCGGGTGCTGGCGGCGATCGAGCAGACCGGTTATCGGCCGAATGACATCGCCCGGGCGCTGGCCTCGGGCAGTACGCAGACCTACGGTTTGGTCGTGCCCGACATCTCCAATCCGTTTTTCGCCACGCTGGCCCGGGCGCTACAGCGTGAGGCGTTCAGCCACGGTCGCGTGCTGCTGCTGGGCGACGCCGGCGACGACCGTCAGCGCGAGTACGAATTAATTAACCATCTGCTGAGCCGTCAGGTCGATGGCCTGCTGTACACCAGCGTCGATCGCCACCCGTGGTTCGATCTGATCCGCGCCTCCGGCACCCCCTGCGTGATGATAGACACCATCGACAGCCATGCCGGTATCTGCGCCATACGCGTCGACGAACGCGAAGCCGCCTGTCAGGCAACCCGCCATCTGTTACAGCACGGCTACCTGGAGATCGGCATTTTTGTTGGCCCGTTGACCATGCTTAACGCTCAGGATCGCCTGAACGGCTGGCGCGATGCGTTGCTCGAAGCCGGCATTACGCCACGCGAAGAGTGGATTTTTGAAGCGCCCTATACCCGCCAGGGCGGATTCCAGGCTGCACAGAAAATGGTTCGAGGCCCCCGTCCGCGGGCGGTATTCACCTCCAATGAACAGCAGGCGCTCGGCTGTCTCTCCGCGCTGGCGGAACATCAGCTGCGTGTACCGGACGATCTGGCTATCATTTGTTTCAACGGCACGCAGCAATCCGAGTTCAGCGTGCCGCCGCTCAGCGCGGTCGAACAGCCGATTGACGCGATGGCCAGGCAAGCCATCGCCATGCTGGCCGCCGGCGCCGCGCAGCCGGAGCTGCACGAATTCGCTTTCCAGTTGCATATCCGCCGTTCATGCGGCTGTTAGTTTTTTATTCAGGTAACCGTTATGCGTTTGATTATTGATTGCGATCCCGGCAACGGCATTCCCGGCGCCAACGTGGACGACGGGTTGGCGCTGGCATTGGCGCTGGCGGCCAAACCGCAAATCTCGCTGGAGTTGATCAGCATCGTAGCGGGCAATACCCCGCGCGACGTCGGCTTTGCCGTGGCCAACCACCTGCTGCAGCAAACCGGCTACCAGGTGCCGGTCGTGGCCGGAGCCACCCGTGCATTGAGCGAACCGCCAGAGCCGTGGCGCACTCACCTTGACCGGGCGATTACCCGGCCGGATTTGGCCGGCCTGTGGCATAACGTCCCTTACCCGCAAACGGCGGCGATTGCCACGCCAAACGCTGCCGTGGCCATCGGCCAACTGATCTGCGACAACCCGGGGGAAATCACCCTGGCGGCGATAGGCCCGCTAACCAATATCGCTCATGCTCTGCAGTTGTACCCGCAGATGGCGCAGGCGGTGAAGGAAATCGTGATTATGGGCGGGGTGTTCAACGTGGAGGGTTACCTCAAGGATACCAATTTCGGTCTCGATCCTGAAGCCGCCCGACAGGTGCTGACCAGCGGCGCCAACATCACGCTCGCGCCTCTGGACGTCACGACGCAAACCATGCTCACTCAGGCGAATCTGACGCGCATGACGCAACCGGACACACCGCTGTGCCGCTATTTGCGGGCCACTACCCAGCCCTGGATCGAATACTCGCGCCAGACCCGCCACCTGCCGGGTTGCTGGATCCACGATGCGTTGGTGATTGCCTGGCTGCTTGAGCCACCGTGGGTGAGCACGGCAGAGTATTATGTGGATGTCGCCCTGGAAGGTGCCATGACACGCGGCAGCTCTCGTCGCTGGCGGCCGGACAGCCTGCGGTTGACGGTCGGCATGCCGGAACCGCAGGGCAAACCGGTACGGGTGATGGAACAGGTAGATAACGCCCGTCTGCTGGCGCTGATTGGCGAAACGCTGGCCCGCGCATGAAAAAAGGTGCGCCGGGGCGCACCAATCATCGAGCCAGCATCGGCAGCGTCGGGTACTACCCCTTGCCTTTCACGCTGCCAATAAACGTTTCACGCGCTGTGGTGGAACCCAGTCTTTCAGCCTCATTCATCAGTTTCAGCGCTTTATCGATATCGCCCGCCTTCACCGCCTGCCTGATGCTGTTATTGAAGTAGCTTTCGGTGTCGTTCAGCATCGGCTCCGAAGGCTTGGCCGGCGCCGCGGCAGGTGCCACCGTGGCCGGTGCGGTTGACCCCACCACCACCGGTGCAGCGGCCGGCGCCGGTTGCAGCATACCGATCATCACGTTGCCGGAACCCTGTTCAGCGCTCACCTTCAGCTTAAGCGTCCCGCCGGTGCTGTGGCTGGCGATCGGGTCAGGAATATCAGGTACCGCGTTACCCACACCGGCGGCATAAGCCTTGGCCGGGTTAGTCAACTGGGTGGTTTTGGCCAGATCCTGACGGGTGGTGTACACCAGCATATAAATCTGTTTTTGACCGAGCGCCGGAGTCAGCTTCAGCGTGCCCTCGAGGCGATCGGAGGACATCGCCCCCGGCGGTTGGTACGGGAAGTAGCTGCTCGGGTAATAGGCTGCCGGGCGCAGGTGCTCGTCCAGCACCAACACGCTTGGCGCGTAAATCGAATTATTCTTGCTGATGCTGCTCAGCGTGACTTCCAGCGAACCGCGATCGGCCGGCAGCGTATAGGCGGCGATGGCGCCCTGAATGTCGCCCTGATTGATTTGCGGGCTGACATTATCCAGTTTCACTTCCTGGCTGACCGGCGGTACCAACGGCTGCCATGGCAGGCTTTGCAGCGTGGCTGCGCTGATGGCCGGAGCAACGGAGACATTGGCCGGCGTATCGGCATTGGCCGCCAATGGCGCACCCAGGCTCAGCGCCAGTGACAAGCAAAGTGACAGCAGATTCTTTTTCATTGTTATACCCTCTATCAGCGCCGACGCAGGTCAGGCAAGAGAGCCGGCGTCGGCGAATACATGTTGGGGAGAGCGCATGGCCCTCCCCGTCCTGTCATTACCACCAGATTTCCATCTGGGCGCCGAAGGTGACTTCATCGTCATTGCCGCGGCTGAAGGTGTGTACGCTGGTGTCGTTATACGCGGTACCTGAGTTGTAACCGGTGCCGGAATCGCTGTTGGCATAGCCCCATTTCTCATCCCACTTGGCGTAGGTTGCGAAGACGCGGATAGCCGGACGTGACCAGATGCTGTTGCCCGCCTGCCATTGTTGCGCCAGGGTGACTTTGTACTGGCCGTTGCGATCGCCGGTGCGCTGGGATTTCACGTTGTCGTAACCGGCTTCCAGCAAGGTGCTCATGATTGGCGTCCATTTGTACATGGGGCGCACGCCCACGGTGTACCAGGTGGTGCCGTTGTTGTTGTCGCGATCGATATCCTGGAACATGCCGACGTACATCAGCGCCCATTTATCGTTGAAGTCGATGGCACCGTGATCCAGCACGCGGATCATCTTGCCGTTATTGTCGATGGTGGAGCCCTGATTGCGACCGTTGTTTTGCGACGTCATCGAGTCGGTGGCGTATTGCAGCACGAACTTGTTGTAGCCGCTCAGGATGCTCTGGGTATGTTCAGCAGTGAACATCCAGCCGTCTTTGCTGGCGCCGTCAGCCAGGCTGTAACCGTCCTGCACATTGGCGCGGCCGTAGTCCACGCCGAGTTCCAGCGTGCCGCCCGGGTTCAGCTCCAGACCGGCCAGGCGCACGTCGAAGGTATCGTTGACGGTTGGGCGTTGATCCCACTCATTGTCCAGATAGCCGTAGGAGCCGCCGGATTCGGAGTTACGGGTCACGGCGGCAGACAGCTTGCCGAAGCCCAGATCGATGTTTTCCAGACCGGCACCCGGGCCAGAGATATCCCAGTAGTAGAAGTCGATCATATGGACATCATGACGCTGATAGAAGCGCTTACCGGCCCACATGGTGGAGCCCGGCAGCCATTCGATCAGGTTTTTACCCTGCACGTTCACTTCACGGAAGCCCGGAGTCACGTCTTCCCAGTCGGAACGTTGTGAAACGGAATAAGCCAGATTGGTATCGAAGTAGAAGCTTTTATCGCCTTCTTTCCACACTTCCTGACCCAGTTTCAATTCAGCGTAGGTTTCACATTCGTTACCGAGACGGTATTTGCTCGAGGCGCCGGTGGCCTGGAAGCACTGTTGCTCACCGCCGCTGCCGGTCCAGCCGATGCCGGAACGCGCATAGCCCTTAAAATCAACGGCCATTGCCTGGGTGGTCAGCACACCAGCGGCGATTGCCAGTGCCAGAGGAAGTTTGCGCAGAGTAGTCATCATTATTCTCCTGTTATACAGACTGTGATGCTTTAAACGCCCGGCTCCTGGTGCAGCCGTTTACATGCCGTACCGTCTTCACGGAACAGATGGCAGCGGTGAGGCGGCAGGCCTATAGCGAATGTTGCACCTTCTTCTACCAGCACCACGTCGTTCTGGCGGTAAACCAGGTTCTGACGAATTGCCGGGATTTGGATGTGGATTTGCGTCTCGTTGCCGAGTTGCTCCACCACCTGTACGTCCCCTGAAAGCTGAACTTCAGAGGCATTGCTGGGCAGCAGATGTTCCGGGCGGATGCCCAGAGACATGTTCGCGCCGGCCTGAACCTGCGTGCCTTCCACCGGCAGCCATACCAGCTGGCGGTTAGGCAGTTCGACCTGCACCTGTTGCGGCTCTGCGGCGGTCACTTTGACCGGCAGGAAATTCATTTTTGGCGAACCGATAAAGCCGGCGACAAAGCGGTTGGCCGGGTAGTGATACAACTCCAGCGGTTTGCCGACCTGGGCGACTCGCCCGGCGTCCAGCACGACGATCTTGTCGGCCAGCGTCATCGCTTCCACCTGATCGTGAGTGACGTAAATCATGGTGCGCTGCAGGCGTTTGTGCAGACGGGAAATCTCGATGCGCATTTGTACCCGCAGCGCGGCGTCGAGGTTTGACAGCGGTTCGTCGAGCAGGAACACATCGGGTTCCGCCACCAGCGTACGGCCGATGGCCACCCGCTGACGCTGCCCGCCGGACAGCGCTTTGGGCCGCCTGTCGAGCAGGTGGGCCAGTTGCAGCACTTCCGATACCTGATTCACCCGCTGGCTGATTTCCGCTTTCTTCGCACCCGCCAGTTTCAGGCCGAACGACATGTTGTCGGCCACGGACAAATGCGGGTAAAGGGCATAGGACTGGAACACCATTCCAATACCGCGCTCGGAAGGCGGTACGTCATTCATGCGTTTATCGCCGATCAGCAGGTCACCGGAGGTAATGTCCTCCAGCCCGGCGATCATGCGCAGCAGCGTCGATTTACCGCAGCCCGATGGCCCGACAAACACCACAAACTCACCGTCATCGATGGTCAGATTGACGTCTTTGGAAATCACAGCTTCGCCGAAGGCCTTATAAACGCTGCGCAGTGTGACGCTAGCCATGCGTTACTCCCCTGCTTTCGCAGTTAACATTTCGTGTAAAAATGGCGGACGCAAAACCCGCCAAAACCCATTGATGACCCTCTTGCTGCGCGCCGTGCTGCCATGCCAGGGGCAAGGTCGCCTCAGACGGCGCGGCCGCCTGAGTATAAGGCTGCAGATTAATCAGCGCTTCAAGGCATTGATCCTGATGGGTAATAAGTAAACGAATCACACCGTTCTTTTGGCTGACTGCGCTCAACTCACCGTGCTGAATCACCGGTAAGCGACGCAGCGCCAGCAGCGACTGGCAGTAACGTAAAGTGGATTGGCTGTCATGCTGTTGACGACTAATCGCCAGCGCGCGATGCTCTATCGCCACCTGCTGATACCAGTGGATTTCCCCGGCAGTCACCTGTTCTGGTGCCTCGTGCCACGGCATCGGCGTTTGCGCGCCCAGCGGATCCTGCAGGCCGGCGGCGTGCGGCAGGCCCAGTTCCTCGCCCTGAAACAGGCAGACAGGCGCGGGCAGCATCGCCAGCAGCGTCAAAAACGCATCGGCGGAGCGTAAATTCCCCTGTCCCCAATGGCTGACCACCCGTGGCTGGTCGGCATCGCCGGTGCTCCACAGACTGTCAGCCAGCGTGGCGCGACGGGCATGCAATACCTCGACCAGCAGCTCGATGCTGAAGGGCACAACCTCCAGCGCCAACGGACTGCGGACGTACTGCTGCCGGGCGGCAGAATGGCGAACAAGGCTCTGCCCATCGCAGTACCACAACCCGAGCCCCTGAGCCGCTACCGCGGCGGCGGCCTGCGTCGACAGCTCATGCGGCAATACCAGGCCATCGACAGACAGCGTTTTCAGGTAAGGCAGCGCCGCAACCATGCCGTGCACGTCGCCCACGCCATCCCCGTTTCCATCGCGGAAACTGACCGGATGGATCCGGTACAAGGTGGGTTGAGTGGCGGTAGGCATTAGCGACATAAATCCGGTTCCCTGCTGCACGTGACGATGAAAATCAATGCAGCCGATACTGCGGTAATCCCCACAAGGGGTAATCATCCGTAACAAGATTTTTCATGGGGGAGGAGATGGGAGGATGAGAGAACGACGGGCGCGGCGAGAAGTTCAACGCTTAAAGCAAATCTGTGATCCCTATGGCAAAAATCGTCACCCTATTCTGTGTCTGACACCACAAAATAGGGCACAACGTTAACTGGATCACACTACGCAGCCGTGGGGCGTAGAGGGGGGGAGGATGAGAATGTGTCGCTTTGTGACCCACTATTATCGCGAAACCTCTCTCCTTGATTTACGTGCCCACAAAAAAGAAGGATTGGATTATGACTCGCAGCTTTACCACCGCCCGTACGCTGGTGCTTTCCGCTCTGACCACCTTGGTGCTTTCCTCTTCCGCCTTCGCCAAGATCGAGGAAGGGAAACTGGTTATCTGGATCAACGGCGATAAAGGCTATAACGGCCTGGCCGAAGTCGGCAAAAAGTTTGAGAAAGACACCGGCATTAAAGTCACCATTGAGCACCCGGACAAGCTGGAAGAAAAATATCCGCAGGTAGCCGCCACCGGCGACGGCCCGGACATCATCTTCTGGGCTCATGACCGCTTTGGCGGCTACGCGCAGTCCGGCCTGTTGGCCGAGATCCACCCTTCCAAAGCCTTCCAGGACAAGCTGTTCCCGTTCACCTGGGACGCGGTGCGTTATGACGGCAAGCTGATTGGCTACCCGATCGCGGTAGAAGCGCTGTCGCTGATTTATAACAAAGACCTGATCAAAGAAGCGCCAAAAACCTGGGAAGAGATCCCGGCGCTGGACAAAGAGCTGCGCGCCAAAGGCAAGAGCGCCATCATGTGGAACCTGCAGGAACCCTACTTCACCTGGCCGATTATTGCCGCCGACGGCGGTTATGCCTTCAAGTATGAGAACGGCAAGTACAACATCAAGGACGTCGGCGTCGCCAATGCCGGTTCACAGGCCGGCCTGCAGTTCATCGTCGATCTGGTGAAAAACAAACACGTCAACGCCGATACCGATTACTCGATTGCCGAAGCCGCCTTCAACAAAGGCCAGACCGCCATGACCATCAACGGCCCTTGGGCGTGGTCAAACATCGAACAAAGCAAAATCAATTACGGCGTTACCCTGCTGCCGACCTTCAAAGGCAAGGCGTCCAAACCCTTCGTCGGCGTGCTGACCGCCGGGATCAACGCCGCCAGCCCGAACAAAGAACTGGCGACCGAATTCCTGGAAAACTACCTGCTGACCAACGAGGGTTTGGCGGACGTCAACAAGGACAAACCGCTGGGCGCCGTGGCGCTGAAGTCATTCCAGGAGCAGTTGGCGAAAGATCCGAAGATTGCCGCCACCATGGCAAACTCGCAGACCGGCGAAATCATGCCTAACATCCCGCAGATGAGCGCCTTCTGGTACGCCGAACGCAGCGCGGTGATCAACGCCGTCAGCGGCCGCCAGACGGTGAAAGCCGCGCTGGACGACGTGCAAACCCGTATTACCAAGTAACAAACGACGTTGTTCGGGATTAGCATCCCCAAAATAATTGGAGTTACACCGCGACGGCAAGTACGCGCCTCCCCGGGAGCCTAGACAGCTATGTGACCGGGGTGAGCGGACGCAGCCAACAAAGGTGTCGCTTCAAGTATGAAGGGGACAAGCATCCCGCTGTTGATCTACAGAAAGGAACGCCCTATGCAATTAGCTCACGCCGGGTCGCCTGCGCGCAAGAAGTCGAAGTGGTGGCAGAGTGACGTACTGAAATGGCTGGTGATCGGCCTGTTCAGTCTGGTTACCTGCTACCTGATTGTGTTGATGTATGCACAGGGTGAATACCTGTTTGCCATTCTGACGCTGATTCTGGTCAGCGCCGGGCTTTACGTCTTCGCCAACCGCCGCGCTTACGCCTGGCGTTACGTCTATCCGGGCATCGCCGGCATGGGGCTGTTTGTCCTGTTTCCGCTGATCTGCACCATAGCCATCGCCTTTACCAACTACAGCAGCACCAACCAGCTCACCTTTGAACGCGCCCAGTCGGTGCTGATGCAACGCCAGTTCCAGACCGGCAAGACCTTCACTTTCGGCCTGTATCCGGCGGAAAACCACCAGTGGCGCCTGCAGTTAACCCACCCAGACAGTGGCCAACAGCTGATTTCCGGGCCGTTCAGCTTTGACGCCAACGCGCCGCAAACGCTGAAACTGACGGCGGAAAACGCCGAGCCGACAGGCGAACGCGCCACGCTGCGGGTGATTACTCAGAACCGCCAGGCACTGAGCCAATTGGTGGCACAGTTACCGGAAGGCGGCGAGCTGCGCATGAGTTCACTGCGCCAGTTTTCCGGCACATCTCCGCTGTACCTGCTGGACAAAGACAGCAAGGTACTGACCGACCAACAGACCCATATTCAATACCGGCCGAATCCGGAGATTGGCTTCTATCAGGCGCTGAATGCCGACGGCAACTGGGCCAAAGAAACCCTTAGCCCGGGATATACCGTCACCATCGGCTGGAAAAACTTCCTGCGCGTTTTGCAGGATGAAGGCATCAAAAAACCCTTCGTGTCGATCTTTATCTGGACCATCGTGTTCTCGGTGCTGACCGTGATCCTCACCGTGGCAGTGGGCATGGTGCTGGCCTGCGTGGTGCAGTGGGAAGCGCTGAAAGGCAAAGCGGTGTATCGCGTCATGCTGATACTGCCCTACGCGGTGCCGTCGTTTATTTCGATTCTGATTTTCAAAGGGTTGTTTAACCAAAGCTTCGGTGAAATCAACATGATGCTCAGCCATCTGTTCGGCATCAAACCGGCCTGGTTCAGCGATCCCATTACCGCCAAGAGCATGATTCTGATCGTCAACACCTGGCTGGGTTATCCGTACATGATGATCCTGTGCATGGGGCTATTGAAAGCGATCCCCGACGATCTGTACGAAGCCTCGGCAATGGACGGCGCCACCCCGATGCAGAACTTTTTCCGCATCACTCTCCCGCTGTTGATCAAGCCGCTGACGCCGTTGATGATTGCCAGTTTCGCCTTTAACTTTAACAACTTCGTCTTGATTCAGCTGTTGACCAACGGCGGGCCGGACATGATCGGCACCACCACGCCGGCCGGTTATACCGACCTGCTGGTCAGCTACACCTACCGCATTGCCTTCGAAGGCGGCGGCGGGCAGGACTTCGGTCTGGCGGCCGCGATTGCCACGCTGATCTTCCTGCTGGTAGGCGCCCTGGCGATCCTGAACCTGAAAGCCAGCAAGATGAACTTCGACTAGGGAGAAAAAGAATGGCTATGGTCCAACCCAAATCCCAGCGCCTGCGCCTGTGGATAACTCATATTTTGATGCTGTGCTTTATTGCCCTGATCATGTTTCCGTTGCTGATGGTGGTGACGATTTCACTGCGCTCCGGCAACTTTGCCACCGGCAGTCTGATACCGGAGCAAATTTCGTGGGATCACTGGCGTTTGGCGCTCGGCATGAGCGTGACGCACGCCGATGGCAGTGTCACTCCGCCGCCGTTCCCGGTGCTGCTGTGGTTGTGGAATTCGATCAAGATCGCGGTGATCACCGCCATCGGCATCGTCACGCTGTCCACGACCTGCGCCTATGCCTTTGCCCGTATGCGCTTTCGCGGTAAAAGCACGTTGCTGAAAAGCATGCTGATTTTCCAGATGTTCCCGGCCGTGCTGTCGCTGGTGGCGCTGTACGCGTTGTTCGATCGTCTGGGTCAGTACATTCCCTTTATCGGCCTGAACACCCACGGCGGGGTGATCTTTGCCTATATGGGCGGCATTGCGTTGCACGTCTGGACCATCAAGGGCTATTTCGAAACCATCGACAATTCGCTGGAAGAAGCGGCGGCGCTGGATGGCGCGAGCCCGTGGCAAGCCTTCCGCCTGGTGCTGCTGCCGCTGTCGGTGCCGATCTTGGCGGTGGTGTTTATTCTGTCGTTTATCGCCGCTATTACCGAGGTGCCGGTAGCCTCTCTGCTGCTGCGCGACGTCAACAGCTACACGCTGGCGGTGGGGATGCAGCAATATCTGAACCCGCAAAACTATTTATGGGGCGACTTTGCCGCTGCGGCGGTGTTGTCGGCTATTCCAATCACCGCCGTATTCCTGCTGGCTCAGCGCTGGTTGGTGGGTGGCCTGACGGCCGGCGGGGTGAAAGGTTAAGGTTTTTGCCACTGCAATGCGCTTGATGTACTTCTGTTCTTTCCGATCAATACCTGTGTCTTCGGCGGCCCTGCGGGCCGCCATTTTTATAGCATACCCAAAATAATTGGAGTTGCAGCAAGGCAGCAAACGTGTAAATCCCCAGGAGCTTACTCAGGTAAGTGACTGGGGTGCACACGTGCAGCTAACGCTGCTGCAGCTTCAAGTATCAAGGGTATTTATTCGCGTTTTAAGCGGTCGGTGTTAGCCAAATAGAGAGTCACTACCAACAGCAATATCGCCCCGGCATAAATCAAGGTATCAAATGGGTTTTTATGATCCACTATGATCAAACGAATAATCGCGGTAATGCCGATATAGATGAAATAGCGCAGCGGAAAATGATATCCCGATTCAAAATACTTGACGATCAAGGCGATGAACTCAAAATACAGAAAGTAAATCACGATGCCTTCGATCAACAGATAGGACGATGATTCCTCATTGTTTACAAACAAGACTTTCGCCAAGTGAATAGTTTCTTTCACCAAAAAAACGATCAAGATCGCCGCCAGCAGCAGCAGTCCGACGTTCAGTACCCGCTGCAACCCCTTCGCAATCATTATCGAACGCGATGTTTTCGCCATAAGAACCCCCTTAAATACCGCTAAAATTATCCGCGCATCCTAACATAGGCATTATCTTAAAATTTATTACCCTGATGAAATCACTTTAAACTCACTTTAATTCAATAAGTTACATTAGGATATTTCTGGTTGATATATTTGTAGCAAATTGAAATGTCAACTATGATGGGACATAGATCTTTACATAAAACTAATAACCTCGAATTAACAAGGGAATTCTTTATGCGCGCTAAACTTAACGGACTGGTCGCGGCGGGCCTGTTTACCTGTGCATTAACCGGCCACGCCGCCGGCCTGGTCACTCCTGATAACGATCTGCGTAATGACCTCGCCTGGTTGTCCGACCGCGGCGTGATTAACGTCAGTTTGTCCACCTGGCCGCTGAGCCAGGAAGAAATCAGCTCGGTTATTTCACAAGCCAAGCCGGTAACCAGTACCGAGAAAAACGTCATTGACCGCGTTCAGCGCCGTGTCGATGCCCTGAAAGCCAATATCCGCGTCAGCGGCTACGCCTCTACCGATAAACCCGGCACCCCGCAGGGCTTCGGTCAGAATGAATATGCTGACGATCGCCTGACTATCGGCGCCGGCGCCAACGGCGAATTCTGGGACGTGCGCGTCCAGGGTTCAGTCGAAGGCGATCAACGCGTCGGCGACGGTTCAAAATTCAACCTGAATGGTTCCTACGGTGCAGTAAAAATCTGGAACCAATGGCTGTCCTTCGGTGAAGTATCCCAATGGTGGGGCCCGGGTTACGACGGCAGTCTGATTCGCTCCGACGCCGCACGCCCGGTGGCCGGCTTTATGCTGCAACGCGCCGACCAGTCCCCGTTTGAAACGCCTTGGCTGTCGTGGATTGGCCGCTGGCAGTACCAACTGACCGCCGGTCAGCTGTCGCAATACTCTTCCGTACCCGATACCAAGCTGATTGGCGGTCGTTTTACCATGATGCCAACCGACTTCCTGGAACTGGGCGCATCGCGCATCATGATGTGGGGGGGTGAAGGCCGACCTCAGTCCTGGAGTTCTTTCTGGGACGCCTTTACCGGCAAGGATAACGATGACTCCGGCAAAGGCAACGATCCGGGCAACCAGCTTGCCGGCTTCGACTTCAAGTTGAAAATGCAGCCGTTGATTGGCCTGCCGGTAAGCTTGTATGGCCAGTTGGTGGGTGAAGATGAAGCAGGCATGTTGCCTTCCCAAAACACCTACTTGCTGGGGCTGGAAGGGCACCCGGAATGGGGCACGACCACCATCAACTGGTCTATCGAAGGGGCTGATACCCGCGCCGATATGAACCGCAAAAACTATGTGTATAACCATTACACCTACAAAGGCGGCTACTACCAGCAGGGTTACCCGCTGGGCCATGCGATGGGCGGCGATGGCCAAATGCTGTCCGGCCGCGTAGAACTGGTACTGGATGACAGCCAACGCTGGAGCACCCGTTTGGTGTACGCCAAAGTGAACCCGAACAGCCAGTCAATCAACCAGGCATTCCCGAAATCCGACACGCTGAAAGGCATTCAGCTCGGCTGGGGTTACACCCTGGATTCCCAGGTCAAGTTTGATACCAGCCTGTGGTATACCGATAACAATGCCAGCACCGCCGATGACGTGGGCGCAGGCATCAGCTTCGAAGTGCCTATCAACCTGTAATCATCCAGATGTAAAAAAACCCGCCGCGGCGGGTTTTTTATTGGCATCAATAGGATACAGCGATTAACGCCATTCTTTGAAGCGGTTGATCAGCGCATTGGTTGAGCTGTCGTGGCTGCTGACTTTCTCGCTGCCCGCCAGTTCCGGCAGGATACGGTTAGCCAGCTGTTTGCCCAGCTCTACGCCCCACTGGTCGAAGGTGAAGATGTTCAGGATCGCACCTTGGGTGAAGATCTTGTGTTCATACAGCGCAATCAGGCTGCCCAGGCTGAACGGCGTGATCTCGCGCAGCAGGATGGAGTTGGTCGGGCGGTTGCCTTCAAACACCTTGAACGGCGCCACGTGTTTGACTTCTTCCGCAGTCTTGCCCTGAGCGGCGAACTCTTCTTCCACCACTTCCAACGACTTGCCGAATGCCAGCGCCTCGGTCTGCGCGAAGAAATTCGACAGCAGTTTAGCGTGGTGGTCGCTCAGCGGATTGTGGCTGATGGCCGGTGCGATAAAGTCGCAAGGAACCAGCTTGGTGCCCTGGTGGATCAGCTGGTAGAACGCGTGCTGGCCATTGGTGCCCGGCTCGCCCCAAATGATTGGGCCAGTCTGGTAATCTACCGGGTTACCGTTACGGTCCACGTATTTGCCGTTCGATTCCATATTGCCTTGCTGGAAGTAAGCGGCAAAACGGTGCATGTATTGGTCGTACGGCAAAATCGCTTCAGTCTCTGCACCGAAGAAATTGTTGTACCAGATGCCGATCAGTGCCAGCAGTACCGGCAGGTTTTGCTCCGCCGGCGTTTGCGCAAAGTGCTTGTCCATCTCGTGCGCGCCGCTCAACAGCTGTTCGAAATTCTCATAGCCCAGCGACAACGCGATAGACAGACCAATCGCCGACCACAGAGAATAACGGCCGCCAACCCAGTCCCAGAACTCGAACATATTGGCTGTATCAATACCAAACTCACCTACCGCCTTGCCGTTGGTGGACAGCGCCGCGAAGTGCTTAGCCACGTGCTTTTGATCGCCGGCGGTGTTCAGGAACCAGTCGCGCGCGCTGTGGGCGTTGGTCATGGTTTCCTGCGTGGTAAAGGTTTTGGACGCCACCAGGAACAATGTGGTTTCCGGGTTCAGCGGTTTAAGCGTTTCGGCAATATGGGTGCCGTCGACGTTGGAGACAAAATGCATGTTCAGGTGATTTTTGTAAGGACGCAGCGCTTCGGTCGCCATATAAGGGCCGAGATCCGAACCGCCGATACCGATATTCACCACGTCGGTAATCGCTTTGCCGGTGTAACCTTTCCAGTCGCCGCTAATCACGCGGTCGCAGAACTGTTTCATCTTGGCCAGCACCGCGTTCACTTCCGGCATCACGTCTTTGCCGTCAACGATAATCGGGCTGTTGCTGCGGTTGCGCAGGGCAACGTGCAACACCGCACGGTCTTCGGTACGGTTGATTTTCTCGCCGGCAAACATCGATTTGATCGCGCCTTGCAGATCGGTCTCTTTCGCCAGTGCCTGCAGCTTCTCCAGCGTTTCTGCCGTGATGCGGTTTTTAGAGTAGTCCACCAGCATCTGATCGTTGAAGGTGGCGGAGAAGCGAGAGAAACGTTCTTTGTCCTGAGCGAACAGATCGCTGATCCGGACATCTTTCATCTGTTCAAAATGTTGCTGCAGGGCTTGCCAAGCAGCGGTTTGACTAGGATTGATATTTTTCATAGCAACACTCTTAGGCTTGATAATAAATGTGACGTGGTTGCCCGATTGTAGCCTGTTCGACCGTGATTATGATCTCTTTTCTTGCGATAGGCGCTAACTGTCAAACGTCCCCTGCATCGTTTCAGCCATTCCCCTATACTTTTGGATAACAGCCTGTTATCAGGGTTGCCGAACTGTCACTGAAATGTGCCATTGTTGCTGATAGCCAATTCGAGAAGGACCTCCGCCATGGAATTATCTGCCCCGCTGATGTTGGTGATCATCGGTTTAAGTTCACTGCTGGCGCAATGGCTGGCCTGGCTGCTGCGCCTGCCGGCCATTCTGCCGCTGCTGCTGTTTGGCATCGTGCTGGGACCGGCAGTGCATCTGGTCCAGCCGGACGCGCTGTTCGGCGATCTGCTGTTCCCGCTGGTCTCGCTGTCGGTGGCGATCATTTTATTTGAAGGTGCGCTGACGCTGCGGGTAGAGGAAATACGCGGCCTGGGCGGCGTGGTGCGCAACCTGGTGACCGTCGGCATGCTGATGACCTTCCTGGTGATTGGCGTCGCCTGCTGGTGGCTGCTGGGCTTTCCGCCCGAGCTGGCAGCGCTGATCGGCGCGGTAACGGTGGTGACCGGGCCTACGGTGATCGCCCCGCTGATGCGCGTGGTGCGGCCCAATGCCAATATCAACCAGGTGTTGCGTTGGGAAGGGATAGTGATCGACCCGGTTGGCGCCATCTTCACCCTGCTGGTGTTTGAGTTTATCGTGCTGAAGCAGCATTCGGAGTCCTATACCCACCTGTTCTGGACGCTGGGCATTACCGCCGCCGTCGGCCTGGCGATCGGCGCGCTGTTCGGTTATCTGCTGGGGCTGGCGCTGCGCCGTGTCTGGCTGCCGCGCTACCTGCAAAACCTGGCGGTGCTGGCGATCATGCTGACCGCCTTTGGCGTGTCCAACGCCATTGCCGACGAGTCCGGTCTGCTGACCGTGACGGTAATGGGCATTTGGCTGGCCAATATGCGCGATGTGGATACCAGCGACATTCTGGCGTTCAAGGAAGAGCTGTCGGCTATCCTGATTTCGGCGCTGTTTATCATTCTGGCGGCGCGGCTGGATATCCATGCGCTGTGGAACATGGGCTGGCCGCTGCTGGGTTTGCTGCTGGTGGTTCAGTTTATCGCCCGGCCGCTGTGCATTGCGGTGTCGACCTGGCGCTCTTCCCTGCATTGGCGCGATCGCCTGCTGCTGTGCTGGATCGCCCCGCGCGGTATCGTCGCCGCAGCGGTCAGCTCGCTGTTCGCCCTGACATTGCAACGCAGCGGCTATCAGGGGGCCGATCGGCTGGTGACCGTGGTGTTCGCCGTCATTATCGGCACGGTGGTATTGCAAAGCCTGACCAGCGGCATGATGGCGCGTTGGCTGCGGGTGCAGCAGCAAAAACCGCGCGGCGTGCTGATCGTCGGCGCCAACAGCGTGGCGCGCATGCTGGCGCAGGCGTTGATAAAAATGAACATCCCGGTGCTTGTCACCGACAGCAGTTGGGAATATTACCGCCAGGCGCGTATGGATGGCATCCCCGCCTATTATGGGCATGCTTACTCCGAACATGCCGAAAACTACCTCGATCTGAGCGATACCGCGCAGGTGTTGGCACTCTCGCCCAATCGCCATCAGAATGCGCTGGCGGTGTACCACTTCGGCCATATCTTCGGTGACGAACAGGTCTTCGCCATCCGCTCCGGCGCACCGCTGAAAGGGCGTGGCAACAGTGCGGAAAGTTCGCGCTTCCGCCGCCACGAAATTCTGTTCAATCAAGAGGCCACCTATGGCCGGTTAAGCAGCCTGATCGCCAAAGGCGCGACCATCAAGGCCACCAAGCTGAACGAAAACTTTGGCTGGCTGGAATATCTGGAAAAACATCAGGGCGTTATTCCGCTGTTGTGCCAACGCGAGGACGGCAAGCTGCAACCGATAGGCACCGGTTTTGTCCCCGCCATACCCTGCACGCTGATAGCGCTAGTGCAAATTGAAAATACCTCAACGTCTGACCGTTGACACAAGCGCAATAACCGGCTATTCCTATCAGCCTACTTGCGCACCCGGTGCGCAAGCCAGAAGAGGCGCGTCGCCCAGGTAGAGTGTCAGAGGAGCCGTTTCCCATGACGGCACTTGAGGGGGAGCGACGCCGAGGTAGGGTGATGCACGGCATTCATCGTATCGGCTACAGGGGCTGAATCCCCTGGGTTGTCACCAAAGTTTGCCCCGCGGGGGCAATCAGCAAGGTGGGGCGCTTCTGGGTGTATCGTAGTTTCAACCTCTACGTCTGCCCCCTGTTTATCGCTCTCCCCTTGTGCCAAGGCTATGGAAAAAAGCGCTCTCAAAGTAGGGCATCCCTGACACGAGGTTTTACATGAACCAAGCAGTACCCCAACATTCTACCGTTGTGGCCAAATTCGGCGGCACCAGCGTTGCCGACTATGAAGCCATGAACCGCAGCGCCGACGTCGTGCTCGCCAATCCGCAGGTCCGCCTGGTGGTCCTGTCCGCTTCTGCGGGCGTCACCAACCTGCTGGTCGCACTGGCCGAAGGCAGCGACGCCGACAAGCGCAACTTCCAGCTCGATGAAATCCGCCGTATCCAGTACGCCATTCTCGACCGCCTCGATAGCCCTACGGTGATCCGCGAGGAAATCGACCGCATGCTGGAAAACATCGCCATGCTGTCCGAAGCGGCGGCGCTGGCGACCTCTACGGCACTGACCGACGAACTGGTCAGCCACGGCGAACTGATGTCCACCCTGCTTTTCGTTGAGATCCTGCGCAGCCGCAAGGTGCAGGCGGAGTGGTTCGACGTGCGCAAAGTGATGCACACCGACGATCATTTCGGCCGCGCCACGCCGGACAGCGCGGTCCTGAAAGAACTGACCCAAACGCTGCTCAAACCGCGTCTGCAGGAAGCGCTGGTCGTCACTCAAGGCTTTATCGGCAGCGAACCCAAGGGCCGCACCACCACACTGGGCCGTGGCGGCAGCGATTACACCGCCGCCCTGCTGGGTGAAGCGCTGAGCGTCAGCCGGGTAGATATCTGGACCGACGTGCCGGGCATCTACACCACCGACCCGCGCGTGGTCCCTACGGCGAAGCGCATCGACAAAATCACCTTTGAAGAAGCGGCTGAAATGGCCACCTTCGGCGCGAAAGTGCTGCACCCGGCCACCCTGCTGCCGGCAGTACGCAGCGATATCCCGGTGTTTGTCGGTTCCAGCAAGGATCCGTCCGCCGGCGGCACCCTGGTATGCAATACCACCGAGAACCCGCCGCTGTTCCGCGCATTGGCGCTGCGCCGCAAACAAACCCTGTTAACGCTGCACAGCCTCAATATGCTGCACGCACGCGGTTTCCTGGCCGAAGTGTTCAGCATTCTGGCGCGCCACAATATTTCGGTGGATTTGATCACCACCTCCGAAGTCAGCGTGGCATTGACCATGGACACTACCGGCTCCACCTCCACCGGCGGTAGCCTGCTGACTACCTCGCTGCTGACCGAGTTGTCGTCGCTGTGTCGGGTAGAAGTGGAGGAGAACCTGGCGCTGGTGGCGATAATCGGCAACAAGCTTTCCCAGGCCTGCGGCGTGGGCAAAGAGGTATTCGGCGTGCTTGACCCGTTCAATATCCGCATGATCTGCTACGGTGCCAGCAGCTACAATCTGTGTTTCCTGGTACCGGGCGATGACGCCGAACAGGTAGTGCGTACTCTACATCACAATCTGTTCGAATAACCGGATCTCACCCCATTGCGGGCGCAGCATGCTGCGCCCCTACTTCTAAAAAAGGCCGTCCATAATTTGTAGGGGTCCAGCATGCTGAACCCGCAAAAAACACAACGCCATCCCATAATTCCCTTTTTGGCTAAGGAAAACCGCATTCATGCTGGCATTATTAACCCGATTATTCCCCCTGTGGGCGGTGCTGCTCGCCGTCGCCGCCTACGCTACGCCCACCACCTTCACCGGTATTGGCCCGTACGTCAGCCCGCTGCTGATGCTGATCATGTTCGCCATGGGCGTCACGCTGCGGTTGGATGACTTCAAACGCGTGCTGTCGCGCCCCGCGCCGGTAGCTGCGGGCATCTTTCTGCATTACCTGATCATGCCGCTGGCGGCCTGGTTGCTGGCGATGCTGTTCCATATGCCGCCGGATCTTTCCGCCGGTATGGTGCTGGTCGGCAGCGTTGCCAGCGGCACCGCCTCCAACGTGATGATCTACCTGGCAAAAGGGGACGTCGCGCTGTCGGTGACCATTTCGGCGGTCTCCACGCTGGTGGGCGTATTCGCCACACCGCTGCTGACCCGCCTGTATGTCGATACCGAAATCAGCGTCGATGTGATGGGCATGCTGCTGAGCATCCTGCAGATCGTCGTGATCCCGATTGGCCTCGGCCTGATCGTGCACCACACCTTTACCAAAACCGTCAAACGCATCGAGCCGTTCCTGCCGGCGCTGTCGATGGTCTGCATTCTGGCGATCATCAGCGCGGTGGTCGCAGGTAGCCAGAGTCACATCGCCTCCGTCGGGCTGGTGGTGATCATCGCGGTGATCCTGCATAACGGCATTGGTTTGTTGAGCGGTTACTGGGGCGGCAAACTGTTCGGCTTTGACGAATCCACCTGCCGCACGCTGGCCATTGAGGTCGGCATGCAGAACTCCGGGCTGGCGGCGACGCTGGGCAAGATTTACTTCTCGCCGCTGGCCGCGCTGCCGGGTGCCCTGTTCTCCGTGTGGCATAATCTCTCCGGCTCTCTGCTGGCAGGGTACTGGTCTGGCCGACCAATCAAGAAAAAATAATCTCACTTCGGGGCGCGGCTATTTGCGCCCCGCTCCACTTCTGCGAAATTTCGTATTTCCCACCGCTGGGATTGTCAGAATTATCCCCATCCCTTATTATCCCCCCGACAAAATAAAAATTCAGATTCTTCTTAACCCTGCCGATAACAGGGAGCAAAAAAGAAAAAACTCAACAAATGAGTCTTATTACCTCCTTTGGGGTAATTCACAGCCATGCATTGAAAAATAAAAACAAGCAGCCTAATAATTATTGGTAATAATAAAAACCCACCTTCTTATTTGCCCTGAGCAATAAAAGAACCCCGCAATGTGATTGTCGCTCGCTGTTTCGGGCCGGCCACCCGCCGTCCGTTATTGACCCTCATGGATTGAGCAGGCTGCCCGGCAGCTTCTCATAATGGATTACAATGATTAAGAAAACTGCTGCCCTGGCGCTGCTGTTCAGTACCGCACTCCCCGCCGCAACCCTGCCAGAAATGGGTGATTTTTCACCGATGAGCGAATCACGCCGCGCCCTGCAAGACAGCTCGCGCGAAGTGAATCAGCAGATAGAACAACGCCGTTATCAGCAGCTCAAGCAACAGCAATTATTGGCGGAACCCGCACCTGTGGCCCCGACGCTACCGCGCTCGGCGCAGTGCTTGCCGATCGGCGGCGTATATTTACAGGGGATCACCCTGCTGTCTGCGAAGGATTTGGCGACGCTGAGCGCGCTGCCGCAGCGCTGTATCAGCAGCAATGACATTAACCGACTGACGCGCGAATTAACTCGCTTATACGTCGATAAAGGTTACATCACCGCGCGCGTGCAATTTATTCGCCCTAATGCCGATGGCGAATTAGGGCTGCGGGTCACCGAAGGGTTTATCGAAAAAATAGAGGGCGGCGACCGCTGGGTGAATAGCCAATTATTATTCCCTGGGCTCGAAGGCAAACCCTTGCAATTAACTCAGCTCGATCAGGGATTGGATCAGGCCAATCGTTTGCAATCGAATAAAACCCGGTTGGATATATTGCCGGGCAGCCAAACCGGCGGCTCTATTATTCGCCTGAATAACCAACACGCCAAGCCTTGGCAACTGACGGCCACGGCGGACAATTACGGCCAAAAAAACACCGGCCAGTGGCTGGTACGCACGGCCGCCACGCTGGACAGCCCATTCGGCCTGTCGGATTTCGTCAGCCTGAACGCCGCCAGCACGCTAAAAGACCCGGCACAGCGCTATAACCGCGCTTACACTTTGCTCTATTCCCTGCCCTATGGCGCTTTCACCTTCAGCGGATTCGCCAGCTATTCGGAATACGTTAACCACCAGCAGTTGACGTTCAACCGCTATAAGCTGCACGGCCAGACTCAGCAATACGGTCTGCGCGGCGACTATGTGTTTTACCGCGATCGCGATCAGATCAATACCTTCAACGGCCAGTTCACTCATAAACGCATCGATAACTATTTTGACACTCTGCGCATCGGTCTCAGTAGCCCAACGCTCAGTCTGTTTGAACTGGGGATCAACCATCTGCAGATCCTGCCCACCGGCCTGATCAGCGCCAACCTCAGTGTGGAGCAGGGATTACCCTGGTTTGGCGCGGATCGTCACGCCGCTGCCGGGCTACCCGACGCTCAATTCACCAAGGGCAAACTGTTTGCCAACCTCAGCCAACGTGTGCAGCTTGCCGGTTCAACTTTTCAGCTCAGCAACCTGCTGTACGGACAATATAGCCGCGATAGGCTGCCAGGCGTGGAATGGCTCAGCCTGACCGACCGCAGCGCGATCCGCGGTTTCAGCCGCAGCACGCTGTCCGGCGACAACGGTTGGTATCTGCAAAATACCCTGTCGCGCAGCTTCAACCTGGGCCAAAGCACCCTCACCCCGCGCGTCGGCGCCGATGTGGGCCGGATCCTGCCACGCGACAACCAACCATCGGGCTGGAAAAGCAGCGCCGGCCTGAACGCCGGCGCCACTCTGCGTTACCGGCGGGCAATTCTCGACGTAGAAGCCAGCCGCGGGTGGATCCTGTCCGGGCACCCGATGCCGGATGATCCGATCCAACTGCTGGCACGCTTCTCATACACCTTTTAGTCAGCGCTTTTTTGCACTACCACAGCGATATAGGGAGATACATGGATGAAAAATAATAACTTCAGGCTTTCCGCAGCGGGCAAGCTGGCCGCGTCACTGGCGATCATTCTCGCCTCGTACGGCGCCAGCTACGCGGGGGAGATCGTAGCGGCCAATGGGGCCAACGGCCCCGGCGTTTCCACCGCCGCCACCGGCGCGCAAGTCGTCAACATCGTGACGCCCAACGATCACGGGCTGTCGCATAACCAGTATCAGGACTTTAACGTCAACCCAGCGGGCGCCGTGCTAAATAACGCCCGCGACGCCGGGCTGTCGCAACTGGCCGGCCAGTTGGGTGCCAACCCGAACCTGAATGGTCAGGCAGCCAGCCTGATCCTCAATGAAGTGATCAGCCGCAACCCCTCGCTGTTGCACGGCCAACAGGAAATCTTCGGCATGGCGGCCGACTACGTGCTGGCCAACCCGAATGGTATCAGCTGCGACGGCTGCGGCTTTATCAATACCAGCCGTTCATCGCTGGTGGTGGGCAACCCGTTGGTGGAAAACGGTATGCTGCAGGGCTACAGTACGCTGGGCAACCGCAATGTATTGAGCCTTGAAGGTAAGCTGAACGCCGGTGGCGTGCTGGATCTGATCGCGCCGAAAATCGACAGCCGTGGCGAGGTGATCATCGCACCGGCATTCGACAAAAAAACCGGAAAAACGGTATCGGATATCAACGCCATCAGCGGCAACAACCGCGTGTCGCGCAATGCACAAGTGCTCAGCAGCGAGAAACCGCTGAGTGCGCTGGACAGCTACTACCTCGGCAGCATGCAGGCCGGGCGCATCAATATCATCAATACGGCAGCCGGTAGCGGCGTAAAGCTGGCAGGCAACCTGCGGGGCAGCGACGACATCAGCGTGAAAGCCTATGACATTCGCGCCGATAGCCAGATCATCAACGCAAGCACCCAGCATGACAGCAATGAGAACTACCAAAACTATCGCGGCGGCATCTATATCAACGACCGCAGCACCAGCCAGAAACTGACGCGTACCGAACTGATAGGCAAAAATATCAGCCTGCTGGCCGATAACGGCAACCACCTGACCGCTACCGATATTCGCGGGGATGAGATCAAACTGCAAGGCGCCAGCCTGACGTTAGACGGCCAACAACTGAAGCAAACCCAGGGTCAGACCAACGACCGATGGTTCTATTCCTCGCAGTACGACGTTACGCGGGAAAATGAGCAGTTCCAGCAGGTTGGCAGCACCATTACCGCGACCAAAAACGCCAGGCTGACCGCCACGGTGCAAGATGTGAAGTTGCTCGGCGCCACGGTTACAGCAGGCGACGCGCTAAAAATCGAAGCCAGGCGCGATGTGCAGATCGCCGGGTTGGTCGAGCGGGACAAAACCAGCGAACGCGGTTACCAGCGCAACCACACTTCCAGCCTGCGCACCGGCAATTGGAGCAACAGCAACGCAACCGAGAGCCTGAAGGCCAGCGATTTGCGCGCCGGCGGTGAACTGGATCTGACGGCAGGCAATAACCTGGTCACTCAGGGAGCCAAGGTCCATACGAAGGGCAACCTCACGATAAACGCCAAAGAACGGATCAATATCGACGTACAAAAGACCGTCAATACGAAAAGGGTACGCGACAATACAACCTCATGGGGCGGGATCGGCGGCGGCAATAATCAAGACAACAGCAACCGTCGCGAGATCAGCAACGCCTCCGAACTGACCGCCGATGGCGTGTTGAGACTCAACGGCAAACAGGGCGTGACCATTACCGGCAGCAAAGCGAGAGGCAAACAGGGCGGCTTCGTCGAAGCCACCGCCGGTGGCCTGCGTATTGATAACGCCCTCAGCACTACCCTGGACAAGATTCATGCCCGCACGGGCACCGTTTTCAACATCACCAGCAGCTCGCAGAAATCCAACAACAGCCACCAGCAGACTACCGGCAGTGAGCTGGTTTCCGATACCAATCTGCAGTTGGTCAGCCATAAAGATACCGACGTGGTAGGCAGCCAGGTGAGCAGCGTCGGCAAACTGGACGTCCGCTCCGGCGGCAATATCAACGTCAAGGCCGCCGAACAGCAGCAAAACATCGACGAACAGAAAACAGCGCTCGCCATCAACGGCTATGCCAACGAGAAAAGCGATAAGCAATACCGTGCAGGTCTGCGCATCGAACATACCCGCGACAGCGAGAAAACCACCCGCACCGAGAGCCAGGCCGCCATGCTGAGCGGCGGCAGCGTGGCGCTGAACGCAGATAAAGACGTGACCTTCAGCGGTTCCAAACTGGTCGCCACCCAGGGCGATGCCAGCATCAGCGGCGATAATGTCGCTTTTCTGGCGGCCGATAACAAAACCGCCTCGGATACCGAAACGACCAACATCGGCGGCGGCGTCTATTACACCGGCGGCATCGACAAACTCGGTTCCGGCATCGAGGGGGGCTATGAGAACGGCAAAACCCATGCAGAAAGCAGCAAAGCCGTCACCTCCGGTACCCATGTCGCAGGCAACCTGACGATTAGTGCTAAAGACCGGCTAACCCAGCAGGGCGCTCAGCATCAGGTGGGTGGGAAATATCAGGAAAAAGCCGCCAACGTCGCCCATCTTGACGCCGCTAACAGCGAAAGCAGCACTACACGCAAAACAGACGTCGGCGTGGATATCGGCGCTAACGTCGACTACAGCGCGGTCACCCGCCCGGTTGAGCGTGCGGTGGGCAAAGTGGCTCAGTTGGACGCCAACGGCGTCATTAACGAAATCGGCGGTATCGGCGCGCCGAATGTCGGGCTGGATATCGGCGCCAAGGGCGGCAACAGTGAAACGCGCACCGGCGATTCAAAGGCGGTAGTCAGCAACATTACCGCCGGGGCGATAGAGGTGACCGCCACCGGCGAGGTCCACGATCGCGGTACCCAATATCAGGCGACTCAAGGTGCAGTCACGCTGACGGCGGACAGCCATCGCAGTGAGGCGGCGGAAAACCGCCAACAGGAAAACCACAGCGAAACTCACGGCAGCGCCGGCTTACGCGTCTATACCACCACCGGCAGCGATTTGACTGTGGACGCCAAAGGCGAAGGCGGCACCAAACGCAGTGAAAGTTCGGCCAGCCAGGCGGTCACCGGCAGCATCGGCGCCGCCAAGGGTATCGACATCCGGGTTAAAAAGGACGCCGTTTATCAGGGCACCGCGCTGGACGCCGGTGACGGCAAAGTGCGGGTGAAAGCCGAAGAGGGCGACATCCGTTTTGATCAGGCCACCGATACCCACCATGAGAGCCACAGTGGCTTCACGGTCAAGGCCTCGGCCAAAGGCGGCTCCACGCCAGAAACCAAAAACGTTGGCGTCGGGTTAGGCGGTGGTCGCAGCCAGGGTGAAAGCGACGGCAGTAGCGCACACGTCAGCAACATCGGCGGTAAACAGGGCGTGGAGCTGGATGCAGGCCGCGATCTGTCGCTGCAAGGCAGCGTGCTGACCAGCGACGGTGACGTTACGCTCAAGGCGGGCAATCAGGTTGCACTGACGGCGACGGACGCCCACCAGAGGCGTAAAGATGACAGCCTGTCGGGCAATATCGATCTCGGTGGCAACAGCACCGACTCCGCCAAAAAGAGCGGTGCCGGCATCTCCCTTGGCGGCGCATTTGATATCGCCAAGGTGGATGAATCCTCCACCACCCATCAGGGCAGCAAGATCACCAGCGGCGGTACCGTGAAGATGACCGCCGGCGGCACGGGGAGTAACGCGTTGCATTTACAGGGGGCTGAAGTCACCGGCAATAGCGCCACGCTCGAAGCGAAAAACGGCGGTATCGTGCTGGAGTCGGTGCAAAACCAGGAGCAGAAAAACAATCTGAACCTGGGGCTGAAAGCCAACGCCAAAGGCGGTCAATCCTTCAACAAGGATGCCAACGGCCAGGTTGACGCCACCAGCGGCAGCGACACCCATACTCTGGGTGCCGGGGTGAAAGTCGGCGTCGACAAACTACAGAAAACTACCCAGGGCAACAGTCTGATTAATGCAAACGAAGTGACGATCAACAGCGGCAAAGACACCACCCTGGCCGGTGCCCGGGTGGACGCCGATCAGGTGCAGGGCAACATCGGCGGCGATCTGCACGTCGAGAGCCGTAAAGACAGCGAAAGCAGCGTGAAGGTCAATGTGGATGTCGGCCTGAGCCACACCAACGATCCGGCCAGCAGCATCACCGCCAAATTGTCGAAAGTGGGCACCCCGCGCTATGCGGGTAACGTGAAAGAGAAGCTGGAAGGCGGCATCAATAAAGTGGCCGCAGCGACCAGCGATAAGTACAACAGCGTAGCGCGTCGCCTCGATCCTAAGCAGGACACCGCCGGTGCGGTCAGTTTCAGCAAGACCGATGGCAAGGTGACGCTGCCGGAAATCCAGGCCGGGGAAAAAGAGAAAGGGCCGTTGTGGGATCGCGGTGCTCGCTTCCTGGGCAACAAGTCCAAAGAAGCGCTGACCGGCCCTGCCGGGCTGCAAGGTCAGTTCAAGGTGAATGCCGATGTGGTCGATAACGATGCGGTTGGCGTGCAGTCCGCCATCAGCGGGAAAAATGGCGTTGCGCTGAACGTGCAGGGGGAAACCCACCTGACCGGCGGAGAGATCCGTAGCCGGCAGGGCCAGGTAGCGCTGGGTAACGGCAAGGTGGAACGGCAGGACGTGGCGGGCAACCGCTATCAGGGCGGCGGACATCTTGACGCGGCGGCGTCTGCCGGCGCGCTGATCGGTATCGCCGGTAAAAGCGTCGTCAAACTGGAAACCCCGGTTGGCGGCTACATCAATAATCAGGCCGCCGATGCCAAGGCGGGCGTTTTTTCGGGTAAATAAGCCGCGGTAAGTAAACCTGGCACTGCCCCCGGCCCAACCGGGGGCGGTTTTTTACAGGGTGCTCGGCGTATCGTCCCACTCACGCTCATCATCGCGTTCATCCTGATCCAGCACGTTATACGCCACGGCGCAGAACAGCGAGTTCAGGCGTTTCATATCCCCCAACAGTCCCAGATGCAGCGAACTGGTTTCGATGCTTTGCACGTTCTGCTGATGCAGGCGATCGACGTGCGCATGCGCGTAGCGGCGATCCAGAATGCGGAAACGGTGCTTGGAGCGCCGCAGCCGTTTGGCGCTGGTAAGATCGCCGGACAGGAACACCGACAGGCTCAGGCGCAGGTTGCCGACCAGCCGTTCATGCAGCGTATCCAGCTCCGCCAACCCTTCCGCCGAGAACGCCCGCCGCGCCGCGTGCGATTTTGCCGCCACGTCGCCGGTCATGCGTTCAATGATGTCCCCGGCTTGCTCCAGGTTCAGCGCCATTTCGATGATTTCCGCCCAGCGACGCGAATCTTCCTCGCCCAAATCCTCTTTCTGGATCTGCGCCAGGTACAGCTTGATGGCGGTATACAGCACGTCGACATCGTCGTCCAACCGGCGCACCTCTTTATCCTGCCCATTCTTGCCGTGCAGCACTTCGCGGTGCAGGATCATCATATGCTCCACCACATCGCCCATGCGCAGGGTTTCACGCGCCGCATTGGCCAGCGCCAGCGTCGGCGTATCCAACGCGCTGGCGTCCAAATGCCGCGGCCGCAGACGGGGGTCCTCAGCCGCCACATCGGCGATCAGGGTTTCGCATAAACGCGCCATCGGCCCGGCCAACGGGATCAGCACCAGGCAGCGGATCAGGTTGTAGAAGACGTGAAAGTAGATCACCAGTTCTTCGTTTTCGCCCGGCAGACGGGTCATTACCTCTGCCAGATAAGAGACAAACGGCAGCACCAGCACGCAGCCTACCAACTTGAACAGCAGGCTGCCGAGCGCCACCCGACGGCCGGCGGCGTTCTGGCCGCTGGTATTGATGACCGCCAGCAGGCCACTGCCGAGATTGGCGCCGATCACCAGACACAGCGCCACTTTCAGCGAGATCACGCCGGAGGCGGTCAGGGTGGCGGTCAGCAATACCGCCGCCAGGCTGGAATAGCTGACGATGGCGAACAACGCGCCGGTAAGGGCATCCAGCATCACGTCGCCGGTCAGCGACGAGAACAGCACCTTCACGCCCGCCGCCTGGGTTATGGGCGTCGCGGCGGCCACGATCAGCTCCAGCGCCAGTACGATCAGCCCGAGGCCGATGCACACGCGCCCCATTTGGCCAACCCGGGTTTGCTTGCGGCTGAGGAACAGGAAAACGCCGACCAAAATCAACAACGGCGACAACCAGGAAAGATCGAAGGTCAGCACCCGTGCCATCAAGGCGGTACCGACGTCGGCACCCAGCATGATCACCAGCGCAGGCGCCAGCCCCACCAGCCCTTGCGCGACGAACGAGGTGACCAGCAGCGCGGTGGCGTTGCTGCTTTGCACCAGCGCGGTTACGCCGATACCGGAGACGAACGCCAGCGGTTTTTTCTCGACGCTGTCGCTCAATACCCGGCGCAGGTTAGCGCCGTAAACCCGCATAATCCCGGTGCGCACGATGTGGGTACCCCACACTAGCAACGCCACGGAGGAAAGCAGGTGAAGAAGGGTCAACACGGAAAATACGCTCCATTAACGCCCGGCAGGAAAAATCAAATCCATACCCTATGAATTTCGGGCTGCAGGACGGCGGCATGCGAGTGAATCCCCAGGCGCTTACCCAAGTAAGTGACGGGAGTGGGACCGCGCGGCCAACACACCTGCAGCTTGAAAGGTGACGGGTATAGCAGGCTATCCTGCCTGCCGGGCGGTAGTCGGGCAGGACAGCGGTAACAGGCTGCAGACCGCATATTGGAGGGTTAACGCAACGGCAGGCATTACCCTGGAGTTATCATTGATTGCCGCAGCGAAATCATGCAACTTCCCGTAATGTAACACTTTCCAAGTGTAGCCCAATTTCGCTGCCGTCGGGCCGCAAATCCTCGACCGACCGGTTGAGCGCGTCAACCAACAGCTCGATGCCACGAACCTGGACACGGTAGCGTACCACATTCCCCAGCAGACTATGACCGAGGACCACCCCCTCAATCCCCTGCCCGGCCGGCAGCAGCGCGATCGATTCAGGGCGTATCGCCACCTTGCCGGCATAGTTACGGCCGGTAAGTGCGCTCGCCTGTTCGGCACTCAGCAGGTTGTAGTTGCCGATAAACCCGGCGGCGAAGACGTTGGCCGGCTGGGTGTACAGGGTCTCCGCATCGCCGCTCTGTACGATTTGGCCCTTATTCATCAACACGATGCGATCCGACAACGTCAGCGCCTCTTCCTGATCGTGGGTGACGAAGATTGCCGTCAGATTCAGTTCACGCTGGATACGGCGGATCTGTTCGCGCAGATGTTTGCGGATACGGGCATCCAGCGCCGACAGCGGCTCGTCAAGCAGCAGCAGGCGCGGACGGGTCACCAGCGATCGCGCCAGCGCCACCCGCTGACACTGCCCGCCGGACAGCTGATGCGGGTAACGTTTTGCCAGCTCGGTCAACTCCACCAGCGCCAGCACTTCCTGTACCCGCTGGTGGATCTGCCCGGCCGCCAGTTTCTGCATTTTCAGGCCAAACGCCACGTTGCCCTCAACGGTCATGTTCGGGAACAGCGCATAGCTCTGGAACACCATACCGATGCCGCGCTTTTGCGGCGGCACCGGCACCAGATCCTGGCCCTGCAGCAGGATTTGCCCGCTGTCGACCGACGTCAGTCCCGCCAGGCAACGCAGCAACGTGGATTTACCGCAGCCGCTCGGCCCGAGCAGGGTGACGAACTCGCCCTCCTCGGCGGTGAAATCGATATCCTGAAACACCTGGGTTTGGCCGTAGCGTTTGTTGAGGCGGGTGACGGTGAGATATGCCATGCGTTAACCCTTATTTTTATTCAGCAAATTCGCCAGCCAGGTGACAATCAGCACCACGGCGAAATAAGAAATGACCAGTGCGCTGGTGAAGTGACCGCTGCCGTTGCGCATGTTATAGAGATAAACCTGCAGCGTTTCATACTGGCTGCCCACCAGCAGGTTGGCGAAGACAAATTCGCCAATCAGGAACGAGAACGACAGCAGCACCGCGATCATCCCGCCCTTGCGCAGGTTCGGCAGCACCACCAGCAGCGCCGCCTGCCAGGTGCTGGCGCCCAACAGGTGTGCCGCGTCCATCAGATCACGCAGGTTGATCGCCTGCATGTTGTTGCTGATGGCGCGGTAAATAAACGGCAGGGCAATCGAGAAGTAGCAACCGATCAGGATCCAGGGCGTGCCGAGCAGCGGCAGCGGATCGGCGGCGAACAGCTGCATCAGCCCCACCGCGGACACCACCGGCGGTACGGCGAACGGCAGCAGGATCAGCACGTTCATCACCGCGTCCAGTTTGGGAAAATAGTACGCAATCACAAACATCATCGGCAAAATCACCACCACCGCCAGCACCAAAGTGCCGAAACAGATCAGCAACGAGTGCCACAGCGCCAGCAGGAAACGCGGGTCGCTCCACAACGCCGTCATCCACTTCAGGGTAAAGCCGTCCGGCAGAATAGTGGCGCCCCACTGGGTGGCCAGCGCGTAAATCAGCGTCGCCGCCAGCGGCAACAGCAGGATCAGCAACAGCAGACCGGTCACTACGCGGTGGTAGCCGGTTTCAAAACGGGACATGGCCGCCCTCCGCCATATTATGAGCGCGCATTCAGATAGCTCCTGCGCAACAGCCATTGATGGATCAGGGTAATAAACGCCATCATCGCCACCAACAGCATCGCCAGCGCACTGGCCAGGTTCGGATCAAGGGAAATATCCCCCGCCACCAGCGACGAAATACGTATCGGTATCACGTTGAAATTGCCGGTGGTCAACGCATATACCGTGGCATAGGCACCCAGCGCGTTGGCCAGCAGGATGACAAAGGTGCCCATCAGCGCCGGTGCCAGCACCGGCAGGCCGATGTGCCGCCAGTAGCGCCAGGGGCTGGCGCCGAGCAGCGAGGCCGACTCGCGCCAGTCTTCGCGCAGCGCATCAAACGCCGGGTACAACAGCAATACGCCCAGCGGGATTTGGAAGTAGGTGTAAAGCACGATCAACCCGGTTTTGGAGTAAAGGTTAAAGCTCTCCATCAGGCCGTACTTGCGCAGCAACAACGTCAGACAGCCGTTCAGCCCCAACAGGATGACAAAGGCGAAAGCCAGCGGCACCCCGGCAAAATTGCTGGTCATATTGGTAAACGACATCACAAAATCGTGGAACCGCGTCTGGCCCAATTGGCGCAGTGAGTAACTGCCGACCAGGGCAATCAGCAGCCCATAAACGCTCGACCAGAGGGAAATCTCCAGCGAGAACTGAAATGCCTGCAGATAGAACGGCGAGGTCAGGACGTCAACGTAATTGCCCAGCCCCCAGCCGCTGGTCTGGCTGAAAAAACTGCTGACCGCAATCCACACCAGCGGCGCGATTTGAAACGCGCCGAACAGCACAATAAACGGCAGCAGGCACAGCGCAGCAATCCACTTGGCTTTCATGTTCATCCTTATGCCAACAGCGCGCGGCAGCGCGGCTTGTCGTGCGCCACCTGCAACACTTCGCACAGCGTGCCGCACAGGTCGGTTTGCTGCGGGTTGGCGTCGTTCTGGCTGAAAGCCGCACCGAACACGAACAGCGGCACCTGTCGCTCTTCCGGTAACACGCCGCCGTGGCTACGGTCGTCATTCATGCCGTGATCGGCCGTCACCATCACCTGATATCCGGCGCTTAGCCAGTCGCCCAGATAGCGCGACAGCACGCCGTCGGCATTGCGCGCCGCGTTACGGTACTGCGGTGAAGACAGGCCGAAGCGGTGCCCGGCATCGTCGATGTTCATCGGGTGGATCAGCAGGAAATCGGGCTGATGACGGCGGCGCAGGCTTTCGGCGTCGTCAAACAGATGGGAGTCCGGGTAGCGGTCGTCATAATAAAAATGGCCGTGCTGAATGGGCAGCCCGGCATCGTCGGTATGGCGGTCGCGCGCGGCGTCGAACGGGGTACGGTTATACAGCTCACTGAACCAATGGTAGGCGGCCGCAGCGGTAGTCAGCCCTGCGGCGCGCGCATAGTGAAACACGCTCTGCTGATGCGAGAGACGCGATACCTGGTTATGCACCACGCCGCTCTCCACCGGCGGCACGCCGGTGAGGATGCATTCATACAGCGGCCGAGAGAGCGAAGGCAGCTCGCTCTCCAGCTGATACAACCGACCGCGCCCCGCCGCACACTCGGCCTGCAGATATCCCATGGCGTCATGCGCCACCTGATAGTTCAGGCCGTCCAGCAGTACGAGGATCGTTTTCATGATGGCTTAACTCACTGCTGCATAAACATAATGACGTTTTCCTGCCACTGGCGCGGCAGCGTTTTGGCGCTTTGTTCCCAGGCTGCCGGATCGGCGATCGGGTGGGCGTTTTTATACTGTTCGGCTGGCAGCAGCTTGGCTTTTACGTCGTCCGGCAGCGTCAGGTGTTCCGCACGGATCGGGCGAGCATAGCCGCGCGCCAGGTTGATCTGACCGGCGTCGGAGAAGATGTATTCACGCGCCAGCTTGGCGGCGTTCGGGTGTTTGGCGAATTTGTTGATGATGGTGGTATAGCCTGACGTGATTGAGCCGTCGGACGGGATCAATACTTCAAAGCGGGTTTTGTCGATCTGGTCACGGTAGTTCAGACCGTTAAAGTCCCACACCACGCCGACCTGCACTTCACCTTTTTCCAGCGAAGCGATCACCGGGTTGCTCAGGCTCAGGCGCCCGGCCTTGGCCAGCTTGCCGAAGAACTCGAGGCCTGGCTTCAGGTTTTTCTCGTTGCCGCCCATGGCGTAGGTGGCCGCCAGCACGCCGCTTGCCGCCTGCGAGGCGGTGCCGACGTCACCGATGGTGACCTGATAAGTGCCTTTCAGCAGATCGGCCCAGCTGTGCGGAATCTCTTTCACCTGTTGCTTGTTAATAATGAAGGCGATGGTGCCGGTATAGGCCAGCGCCCAATGGCCATCCTTGTCTTTCGCCCAGTCAGGCACCTGCTCCCAGGTCGACGGCTTATAGGGTTGGGTTACCCCTTTTTGCACCGCGATGGGACCGAATGCCGCCCCCACGTCACCGATATCCGCCGTGGCATTGCCTTTTTCCGCGTCGAACTTGGCGATTTCCTGCGCCGAACTCATGTCGGTATCGGCATGCTTCAGGCCATACTTGCTCTGCAGATCCTGCCAGGTGTCTTTCCAGTTGGCCCAGCTGTCCGGCATGCCGACGCTGTTGACTTCACCTTCCTTCTTAGCGGCCTGCTCCAGCGTAGCCAGATCGGGATCAGCGGCCCAGCTCATCTGGCTGGTCAGTACAATGGCACTGGTTAACACAGAAGCGCACAAACGTTTCATAACAGATGCTCCAGGTGGTAGTGTGGGAGTGTCTGGACTAGTCCAGCAAGAACCAAGCCAATCTAATGGACGAATGTGATAATTATATGTCAGTCCAAAAAAGCAGCAGTTTTATCTCATTTTCGCCTCGAGGGGCCGCCCGCTGGTCTACCTTAACGAAGGCGAAACGCACTGAAATGGGGCACCTGTTGCATGAATGATGTACCGACCACGGTCGCGACCCTTTGCCGGACGCTGGCCGCCCGTATCGCCAGCGGCGAATTCAGCGCCGGCGGCAAACTGCCTTCCGAACGCGCCCTGAGCGAGCAGTTTTCCACCACCCGCATTACGCTGCAGGAAGCGCTCGGCCAGTTGGAGGCGCAAGGGGTGATTTACCGTCAGGTGAGGCGCGGCTGGTTTATCTCGCCGCCACGCTTGGTGTACAACCCGTTGCAGCGCAGCCATTTCCACGCCATGGCCCAGCAGCAGGGGCGTGACGCCCATACCGAGGTGATTGACACCGCTATCCTGAAGTTGTGCGACAGCCTGAGCCGGCGGCTTGAGTTGCCGCCCGGCGCCGAAGCCTATCGCATTCGCCGGTTGCGATATATTGACGGGCGCGCAGTGCTGTATTGCGAGCACTACCTCAACCCAGCCTATTTTGCCGGCATCCTGGATGAAGACCTGACGCAGTCGCTGACCGGGCTGTACGCCGAACATTACGACATTCGTTACGGCCGGGTGCGCTTCGATATGCTGCCGACCCTGTTACCGCAGGAGGCGGCCGCGATGCTGAAAGTCACCTACGGCAGCCCGTCGCTGTTTATTACCCGGGTTAACCGGGATCAACACGATCGAGTGATTGATTGTGATTTGGAGTATTGGCGTTACGACGCGCTGCACATTGATGTGGAAGCGGTGGCGAACGACGAGGGATAAGAAGGGGCCAACATGTTGGCCCCTTACGAGAGGAACTGGCTGACAAGGGCGCCGCATGCAGCGCCCCTGCGTCATCAGTCGGCGTCGTAGCCCAGGTTAGGCGCCAGCCAGCGTTCAACTTCGCTGATGCTCATGCCTTTGCGCGCCGCATAGTCTTCCACCTGATCGCGCTGGATTTGCGCCACCGCAAAGTACTTGCTCTCCGGATGGCTGAAGTACCAGCCCGACACCGCCGCTCCCGGCCACATGGCGAAGGATTCGGTCAGCTCCATGCCGGTGTGGCGGTTAACGTCCAGCAGGCGCCAGATTTCCGCTTTCTCGGTGTGTTCCGGGCAAGCCGGGTAGCCCGGCGCCGGGCGGATACCCTGGTAATTCTCGCGGATCAGCTCTTCGTTGCTCAGGTTCTCGTCAGCCGCAAAGCCCCAATGCAGCTTGCGCACCTGCTCATGCAGGTATTCGGCGAAGGCCTCCGCCAGGCGATCGGACAACGCCTTGATCATGATTTTATTGTAATCATCATGCTGCGCATCATAGGCCGCCGCCAGCTCATCCTCTTCCAAACCACCGGTCACGGCGAAAGCGCCGAAATAATCGGCCTTGCCGCTGCTTTTCGGCGCGACAAAGTCCGCCAAACAGTAGTTAGGGAAGTCGGTTTTTTCCGTCTGCTGGCGCAGATGACGGCTGACCACCAGCACCTCGTCGCGATTTTCGTCGCGATACACCTCGATGTCGTCACCGACGCGGTTGGCCGGGAACAGGCCGTACACGCCGCGCGGGTTGAGGCTGCCGTTGGCGGCCAGCATGTCCAGCATCTGGTTGGCATCGGCGAACAGGCGCTTGGCCTCTTCACCCACCACCTCGTCTTCCAGAATCCGCGGGTATTTGCCTGCCAGCGACCAGGTCATAAAGAACGGTGTCCAGTCGATGTACTGGCGCAGCGTCTCGATGCCGGCCTCCACCGCATGTACCCCAAGCTGCTTCGGCACTGGCGGCTGGTAGTTTTCCCAATCCAGCGCCATGGCGTTATCGCGCGCTTTCTGCAGGCTGACCGGCGGGGTGCGCGGTTTTTTACGCGCATGCTGGATACGCACGGTTTCGTATTCTTTGCGGGTGCGCGCCACAAAATCGTCGCGCTGAGTCGCGGACAGCAACGCCGACACCACGCCCACGGTGCGCGAGGCATTTTGCACGTAGGTGGTCGAACCGCTGTAGTTCTGTTCAATCTTCACCGCAGTATGCGCCTTGGAGGTGGTCGCGCCGCCAATCAGCAGCGGCAGGGTAAAGCCCTGGCGTTCCATCTCTTTAGCCACGTTGACCATTTCATCCAGCGACGGAGTGATCAGCCCCGACAGGCCGATGATGTCCACGTTCTGCTCGCGTGCGGTTTTCAGGATTTTCTCCGTCGGCACCATCACGCCCAGATCGACGATTTCGTAGTTGTTGCACTGCAACACCACGCCGACGATGTTTTTGCCGATGTCATGCACGTCGCCCTTCACCGTCGCCAGCAGGATTTTGCCCGCCGTGGTGCCTTTCTGCTTGCTGGCCTCGATGTAAGGCTCCAGATAGGCCACCGCCTGCTTCATCACGCGGGCGGACTTCACCACCTGCGGCAGGAACATCTTGCCTTCGCCGAACAGATCGCCGACCACGTTCATCCCCGCCATCAGCGGCCCTTCGATCACTTCGATCGGGCGATCCGCACGCTGCCGGGCCTCTTCGGTATCCAGCTCGATAAACTCGGTAATGCCTTTCACCAGCGAGTATTCCAGCCGCTTTTCCACCGGCCAGCCGCGCCACTCCGCCTGTTGCACCGCCACGTCGTTGTCTTTGCTGCCGCGATATTTTTCCGCCAGATCCAACAGGCGTTCGGTACCGTCGTCACGGCGGTTGAGGATCACGTCCTCCACCGCGTTACGCAGTTCGTCACTCAGATCGTCGTAGATCGCCAACTGCCCGGCGTTGACGATCCCCATGTCCATACCGTTGCGGATCGCGTGGTACAGGAATACCGCGTGGATCGCTTCGCGCACCGGATCGTTGCCGCGGAACGAGAACGACACGTTGGACACCCCGCCGGAGATCATCGCGTGCGGCAAGTGGGTTTTGATGTCGGCGCAGGCTTCGATAAAGTCGACGGCATAGTTGTTATGCTCTTCGATACCGGTGGCGACGGCAAAAATGTTCGGGTCAAAAATAATGTCTTCCGGCGGGAAGCCGACGCGTTCGGTCAGAATCTTGTAAGCGCGGCGACAGATCTCGAACTTACGCTCGCGGGTGTCGGCCTGGCCAACCTCGTCAAACGCCATGACCACCACTGCCGCGCCGTAGCGGCGCACCAGTTTGGCGTGGTGAATAAAGGCGTCTTCGCCCTCTTTCATCGAGATCGAGTTAACGATGCCCTTGCCCTGAATGCACTTCAGGCCTTTTTCGATCACCGACCATTTTGAGGAGTCGATCATGATCGGTACCCGGGCAATGTCCGGCTCGCCGGCAATCAGGCTGAGAAAACGCACCATCGCCGCTTCGGCGTCCAGCATCCCCTCATCCATGTTGATATCTATTATCTGCGCGCCGCTTTCTACCTGCTGGCGCGCCACGGCTAGCGCTTCGTTGTATTTTTCTTCTTTAATCAGCCGCTTGAAGCGCGCAGAGCCGGTGACGTTGGTACGCTCGCCGACGTTGACGAACAGCGTTTTGGCGTCAATGTTCAAGGGTTCCAGGCCCGCCAGACGGCAGGCTACCGGGATCTCCGGCAGTTGGCGCGGCGGCACGCCCGCGACCGCTTTGGCCATCGCGGCGATATGCTCCGGCGTGGTGCCGCAGCAACCGCCGATAATATTGAGGAAGCCGGCCTGCGCCCACTCGCCCACCTGTTTCGCCATCTCTTGCGCGTCCAGATCGTACTCGCCGAAGGCGTTGGGCAAACCGGCGTTCGGGTGCGCGGTGACGTAGCTTTCCGAGATGCGCGACAATTCGGCAACGTATTGGCGCAGCTCGTCCGGCCCCAGCGCACAGTTCAGGCCAAAGCTCAGCGGCTTGACGTGGCGCATCGAGTTATAGAAGGCTTCGGTGGTTTGGCCGGACAGGGTACGGCCGGAGGCGTCGGTGATGGTGCCGGAGATCATGATCGGCAACTCCACGCCCAACGCTTCGAATTCGGTTTCCACCGCAAAGGCGGCAGCTTTGGCGTTCAGGGTATCGAAAATGGTTTCGATCATGATCAGATCGACGCCGCCTTCCACCAGCGCGCGCGTTGATTCGCGGTAGGCTTCCACCAGTTCGTCGAAGGAGATATTCCGGAACGCCGGATCGTTGACGTTCGGCGAGATAGAGGCGGTACGGTTGGTCGGGCCAAGCACCCCGGCCACGTAGCGCGGTTTATCCGGCGTGCGCGCGGTCCACTCGTCGGCGCAGGCGCGCGCCAGGCAGGCGGCCTGATAGTTAATCTCGGCTGACAGCGACTCCATGTGGTAATCGGCCATGGCGATGGTAGTGGAGTTGAAGGTGTTGGTTTCGAGAATATCGGCGCCCGCTTCCAGATAACCGTAGTGGATCGCGGTGATCACTTCCGGCTTGGTCAGCACCAGCAGGTCGTTATTGCCTTTCAGATCGCTCTGCCAGTCGGCAAAACGTTCGCCGCGGAAATCGCTCTCTTCCAGCCGGTAGCTCTGGATCATGGTGCCCATGCCGCCGTCCAACACTAAAATGCGCTGTGCTAACTGCCGGCGCAGTTGTTCTACTCGATTTGTCACTGTAACCCCTTCAATTGCCATCCAGCCCATCGCTTAACTGCCGCAAAAACCAACGAGTCATCCTAGCACAGCTTGTGGGGCCAAAGTGGCGCGCGGCAATTGAGAGTTTTTCAGGTTGGAGGCCAACACATCCGATGAGCTGACAGACGGCTTGCAATTCATCTGCAAAAAACGAAAATGAATTCCATAATACGGAAAGAGGAATGTGAATCATGGTCACCCCCGCTCCCGCCAAACGCGGCAAAAAGCCCCGCGCCGCCTCGCCGGCCGCCAGTGCGGCGACCGGTCAGGTTCAATCGCTGACCCGTGGCCTGAAACTGCTGGAATACATTGCCGAAGCCCAGGGAAACGTGGCGCTGACCGATCTGGCCCAGCAGGCCGGGCTGCCGAATTCCACCACCCACCGCCTGCTTACCACCATGCAACAGCAGGGATTCGTGCGCCAGGTGGGCGATCTGGGCCTGTGGACCATTGGTTCGCACGCCTTTGTGGTCGGCAGCAGCTTTCTGCAAAGCCGTAACCTGCTGGCGATGGTGCACCCGACGCTGCGCCGTCTGATGGAAGAATCCGGCGAGACGGTCAATCTGGCCGTGCTGGATACCAGCGAGTATCAGGCCATTATTATCGATCAGGTTCAGTGCACCGCGCTGATGCGCATGTCGGCGCCGATCGGCGGTAAACTGCCGATGCACGCCTCCGGCGCGGGGAAGGCTTTCCTTTCTACCCTGTCGGATGAGCAAGTCACCAAACTGTTGCATAAAAAGGGCATGCAGACCTACACCCAGCATACGATGACGCCGCACAACCTGAAGGAAGGGCTGGCGCAGATCCGCAAACAGGGCTTTTCCTTCGACGACGAGGAGCATGCCCTCGGCCTGCGCTGCGTGGCGGCCTGCATCTTCGACGAGCACCGGGAAGCCTTCGCCGCCATTTCGATCTCCGGCCCGGTGTCGCGCATCACCGACAACCGCGTGATCGAGCTGGGCGCGCTGGTGATCCACGCCGCGAAAGAGATCAGCCTGGAGTACGGTGGCATACGCTGAACTTACCCCGGGGCGCCGCCAGCGACGCCCCGTATCCCCACTGTTGTCAGCATGTAAATCTCTGTAGGCAGAGTGTTTCCAGCCCCGAAAAAAACTTGAAGCCGATCACAGTTAACGATCCTCACCGCTAAAGCTCATTGCAACCGGCCAAACTTCCTTCGACAATGTTACCGATAACATGTTACCGGTAACAATCACATGCAAGGTAACCCTATTTGCCGTTTTGGAGCTAAGCCATGACCAACAATCAAAACCGAATCTACGTCATCATGGGCGTTTCCGGCAGCGGCAAGTCCGCCGTGGCCGCGGCGACCGCCCGCCAATTGTCCGCCGGGTTCCTCGACGGTGATTTCCTCCACCCGCGCAGCAATATCCTGAAAATGGCCGCCGGTGAACCGCTAAACGATGACGACCGTGCCCCGTGGCTGGCCGCACTCAACGACGCCGCCTTCGCCATGCAGCGCACCCATAGCGTGTCGATCATCGTCTGCTCTGCACTGAAAAAGCATTACCGCGACCGCCTGCGCGCCGGCAACGGCAACCTGTCATTCATCTATCTGCACGGTGATTTCCCGGTGATCGAAGCCCGTCTCGCCGCGCGCAACGGCCACTTCTTCAAACCGCAAATGCTGGTCACCCAATTCGCCGCGCTGGAACAGCCGGGGGTCGATGAAAGCGACGTGATGGCTGTCGACATCAATCAGCCGCTGGAAGGCGTAATTGCCGATACGGTGCGTCATATCCAAAGCTTCCTGCCACAGGACGTGTGCGCGTGAGTACGATAACGCTGGTCGGTACCGCAGTCGGCTCGGTTTTACTGCTGTTATTCCTGGTGATGAAGGCGCGCATGCACGCCTTCGTCGCGTTAATGCTGGTGTCTATCGCCGCCGGTATCTTCTCCGGCATGCCGCTCGACCGCATCGCCGACACCATGCAAAAAGGCATGGGCGATACGCTGGGCTTTCTGGCGATTGTGGTGGCGCTGGGTGCCATGTTCGGCAAGATACTGCATGAGGTCGGCGCGCTGGACCAAATTGCGGCGCACTTACTGAAACGTTTCGGTCAGAGCAAGGCGCATTATGCCCTCGGCATCGCCGGTTTGATCTGCGCCCTGCCGTTGTTCTTTGACGTGGCGGTGGTGCTGCTGATCGGCATCGTATTTGCCGTGGCCCGCCGCACCGACGGCAACATCGTCAAGCTGGCCATTCCGCTGTTTGCCGGCGTTGCGGCCGCAGTGTCGTTCCTGCTGCCGGGGCCGGTGCCGATGCTGCTGGCTTCGCAGATGAAGGCCGATTTCGGCTGGATGATCGCCATCGGGCTGGTCGCCGCCATTCTCGGCATGCTGATTGCGGGCCCATTGTACGGCAGCTTTATCAGCCGCTTCGTGAACTGGCCAATGCCGGCGGATGAAAACGAACCGACGCTTAATAAGGGCAACCTGCCGTCATTTGGCTTTAGCCTGGCGCTGGTACTCTGCCCGCTGGTGCTGGTCGGCATGAAAACCATCGGCGCGCGGCTGGTCACGCCCGGCTCGCAATTGCAGCAGTGGCTGGAGTTTATCGGCCACCCGTTCACCGCCATTTTGATCGCCTGTCTGATCGTGATTTACGGCCTGGCGAAACCGCGCGGCATGACCAATGAACAAACGCTGGCCATCTGCTCTGCAGCGGTGCAACCCGCCGGGATCATCCTGCTGATGACCGGTGCGGGCGGCGTATTCAAACAGATCCTGGTGGATTCCGGCGTTGGCCCGGCGTTGGGTGACGCCATGATAGGCGCAGGCCTGCCGATCGCCGTAGCCTGCTTCGCGCTGTCCGCCGTCGTGCGGGTGATTCAGGGCTCTGCGACCGTCGCCTGCCTGACCACCGTCGGCCTGGTGCTGCCGGTTACCAGCCAACTGGGACTTGGCGGCGGGCAACTGGCCGCACTGGCTATCTGCATCGCCGGCGGCTCGATTGTGCTCAGCCACGTGAACGACGCAGGCTTCTGGCTGTTCGGTAAATTTACCGGCGCCAACGAGTTGCAAACGCTGAAAACCTGGACGGTGATGGAAACGCTTCTGGGCAGCGTGGGTGGGATCATCGGCATGATCGCCTTCACCCTGTTTTAAAAAAATATAACGACATAACCCGCCCCCGGTCATTGCACATCAGGGCTGCAGTCAACCACCGGGGGCAGCGCCACTGGCGACGTCAATAACAACAGCAATGTGAGGAAGGTATGATTAATCCAACCCTGTCCCGTGTCACACAGCGCATCATCGACCGCTCCAAAGAGAGCCGAACCGCCTATCTGGCGCGCATCGAGGCCGCCCGCTCCCAAACCGTACACCGCTCGCAACTGGCCTGCGGCAACCTGGCGCATGGCTTCGCCGCCTGCCAGCCGGATGATAAAGCCGCGCTGAAAAACATGGTGCGCAGCGATATCGCCATCATCACCGCCTATAACGATATGCTTTCTGCCCACCAGCCCTATGAAAACTATCCGCAGCGGCTGAAGCAGGCACTGCACGCGGTGGGGGCCGTCGGGCAAGTGGCCGGCGGCGTGCCGGCGATGTGCGATGGCGTGACTCAGGGTCAGGACGGTATGGAGCTGTCGCTGATGAGCCGCGACGTGATTGCCATGTCTTCCGCTATTGGCCTGTCGCACAACATGTTCGACGGTGCGCTGTTCCTCGGCATCTGCGATAAGATCGTTCCGGGGCTGGTAATGTCCGCCCTGTCCTTCGGCCATTTGCCGGCGCTGTTTGTACCCGCCGGCCCGATGAGCAGCGGTTTGCCGAACAAAGAAAAGGTGCGCGTGCGCCAGCTGTACGCCGAAGGCAAGGCTGACCGCCTGGCGCTGCTGGAAGCGGAAGCCGCCTCTTATCACGGCATCGGCACCTGTACCTTCTACGGCACCGCCAACACCAACCAGATGGTGATGGAAGTGATGGGCCTGCACCTGCCGGGCGCGTCCTTTGTTCACCCGGCCACGCCGCTGCGCGACGCGCTGACCGACGCCGCCGCACGCCAGGTTACCCGCCTGACCGAAACCGCCGGCAATTATCTGCCTGTCGGCCAACTGGTGGATGAGAAAGTGGTGGTGAACGGCATTGTTTCGCTGCTGGCCACCGGCGGCTCCACCAACCTGACCATGCACATGGTGGCGATGGCGCGCGCCGCAGGCATCATCATCAACTGGGACGATTTCTCAGAACTGTCAGATGCGGTGCCGCTGCTGTGCCGCATCTACCCGAACGGCCCGGCGGACATCAACCAGTTCCAGGCTGCGGGCGGCGTAGCCTTGGTGGTGCGTGAATTGTTGAACCAGGGCCTGTTGCATCAGGACGTGCACACCGTGGCCGGTTTTGGCCTGGAGCGCTACACCCAGGAGCCGTGGCTGGATAACGGCCAACTGGCCTGGCGTGAAGGGGTGGAAAGTTCGCTCGACGCCAACGTGATCGCCAGTCTTGCTCAACCGTTCGAACATCATGGCGGCACCAAGGTACTTTCCGGCAACCTCGGCCGGGCGGTGATGAAAACCTCGGCGGTGCCCGCCGACAATCAGATTATCGAAGCGCCGGCGGTAGTATTCGAAAGCCAGCACGACATCGTACCGGCGTTCGAGGCCGGTAAACTGGAGCGCGATTGCGTGGTGGTAGTGCGCTTTCAGGGGCCACAGGCCAACGGCATGCCGGAGCTGCACAAGCTGATGCCGCCGCTGGGCGTGTTGATGGATCGCGGTTTCAAGGTGGCGCTGGTGACCGACGGCCGCCTGTCCGGCGCTTCCGGCAAGGTGCCTTCCGCCATCCACGTGACTCCGGAAGCCTACACCGGCGGCCTGCTGGCGAAGGTGCAAAACGGCGATCTGATCCGCGTTAACGGCCGAACCGGCGAACTGGAGCTGTTGGTCGACGCCGATGTGCTGGCACAGCGCGCCCCCTCTCAACCGGACCTGAGCGCGGAACACATCGGCTGCGGCCGCGAACTGTTCGGCGCCTTACGCAGCCAGCTTTCCGGCGCGGAACAAGGTGCCTGCTGCATTAAATTTTAATCGTTGGCCCTAACTGGAGAACATCGTTAATGAACAATTGGAAGACAAGCGCAGAGCAAATCCTGATGGCCGGGCCGGTCGTACCGGTGATCGTCATCAACAAGCTCGAACACGCGGTTCCGCTGGCAAAAGCCCTGGTCGCCGGCGGCGTGCGGGTGCTGGAAGTGACGCTGCGCACCGCTTGTGCGATGGAAGCGATTCGCGCCATTGCCCAGGAAGTGCCGGACGCGATTATCGGCGCAGGCACCGTAATTAACCCGCAGCAGTTGCAGCAGGTGACCGACGCCGGCGCACAGTTCGCCATCAGCCCGGGCCTGACCGACGAGTTGCTAAAAGCGGCCACCGCCGGTTCGATCCCGTTAATTCCCGGTATCAGCACCGTATCTGAACTGATGCTGGGTATGGATTATGGCCTGCGCGAGTTCAAGTTCTTCCCGGCGGAAGCCAACGGCGGCGTGAAAGCGCTGCAGGCGATCGGCGGCCCGTTCCCACAGGTGCGCTTCTGCCCTACCGGCGGCATTTCGCCGGGCAACTACCGCGACTATTTGGCGCTGAAAAGTGTGTTGTGCATCGGGGGCTCCTGGCTGGTGCCGGCGGATGCGCTGGAAAGCGGCGACTACGCGCGCATCACCGAATTGGCGCGGGCAGCCGTTGCGGGTGCCACGGCTTAATCGTATCGGGCGCGGCATGCCGCGCCCCTACGCGGTGGCGGAGGTAGCGGGCAGCGCCGTGCCGCTACGCTGGCTGAAACGCCGCTTCTTGCGGTAAGCGAATACGTCCTCCACATACCCATCGCGGATGCGCTGCTGCAACCCGCGCCAATAATCGGCCTCGAACAGGTCACTGTGCATCTCTTCAAACACCTGCCGGATGCGTCGATCGCCGCACAGGAAATGCCTGAACTCCTCCGGAAACACGTCGTTCGGCGACACGCTGTACCACGGCTCGCTGGCCAGTTCGTCTTCCGGATAGCGCGGCGGCGGAATGTCGCGGAAATTCACCTCGGTCATGTAGCAAATCTCATCGTAATCGTAGAACACCACCCGCCCGTGACGGGTCACGCCGAAGTTTTTGAACAGCATATCGCCGGGGAAAATATTGGCCGCCGCCAGTTGCTTGATGGCGTTGCCATACTCCTCAATCGCGTCGCGCATCTGCTGCTCACTGGCTTGCTCCAGATACAGGTTCAGCGGCGTCATGCGCCTTTCCATATACAGATGCTTGATCACGATGCGATCGCCCAAATCCTCCAGCTTGTCCGGCACCTCGCGCTGCAACTCCGCCAACAGCTCCGGGCTGAGGCGCGCCTTGTCGACGACAAAATTCTCGTATTCCTGAGTATCCGCCATACGCCCGACGCGATCGTGCTCTTTCACCAGTTGGTAACAGGCCATCACCTGCGCCTGCGTCACCTCTTTTTGCGGTGCGAACTGGTCTTTGATCACTTTGAACACCCGATCGAACGACGGCAGGGTAAACACCAGCATCACCATGCCTTTAACCCCTGGCGCGATGATGAACTGCTCCTGCGAACTGGCCATGAACGTAAGGTATTCGCGGTAGCACTCTGTTTTACCGTGCTTCTGGCAGCCAATCGCCATATACAACTCGGCGGTGGTTTTGCCCGGCAGGATCTCGCGCAGCCACTCGACCATGGCCGCCGGCAGCGGCGCATAAACCATGAAGTACGAGCGGGCGAAGCCGAACACGATGCTGGCTTCGGCCTTGCTGGTCAGGCAGGTATCGATAAACAGCGCGCCGGAATCACTGTGATGAATAGGCAGCAGGAAAGGATAAACGCCGTCTGGCAACCGCAGTTTGCCCACCAGCCAGGCGGCCTTGTTGCGATAAAACAGCTCATTGGCGATCTGGAACGTCGCCCCCGCCAGTTGCTGTGCGCTGAAGCTCTGCTGCAAGGCCAGGGTGATGTAAAGAATATCGCGCGGCAAGTTTTCCCACGGCAGACGCAGGGGTAAATCGGTCAACAGGGTATGCAGCATCGCCGGGACGTCGCCGCCGGCGGTAAAATTGCGCGACAGCGGGCGCGGGATGTCGCGAAAACGCCCTTCCGGCTGTGAACTGAAAACAAACAGCTTTTCCGGCGTCAGATCGCGGTGCCGAAACAGGCGGCAGTAGACCGAATTAAAGAAGCTTTCGGCAATCTCGAAACGCGGGTACTCCGGCAACAGATCGGTATAGACCGCCTTCACCCGACTGGGGAAATCCGCATCAAAATATTTTTGCCCGGTGATGCACTTGAGTTGCTCCACCACCAGACCGACATGATGATCATACAGATGGATACGCTTTTTCATCGCCTGCTGCACCGCCGGCCAGTCCGCCCGCTCAAAGCGCTGCTGCGCGCCGGCGGTCACCTCGAGGAAACGGCCGTATTGCGCATCAAAGCCCTGCAGGATCGTCTGTGCGATCAACAGCTCCAGTTTTGCCGTCATCCTTCCCTCCCGCCAGAAGACAGAGCCTGCGTAAGCAGGCTCTGGAACACCCGTTGTCAGCGCTGCTGCATCAGAACTGCTGCTCTTCCGTCGAGCCGGTCAGTGCGGTCACCGAGGACGCGCCACCCTGAATGATGGTGGTGACTTTATCGAAGTAGCCGGTGCCCACTTCCTGCTGGTGCGAGGCAAAGGTGTAGCCACGTTCAACGGCGGCGAACTCAGGCTCTTGCACCTTCTCGACGTAGTGTTTCATGCCTTCACCCTGCGCATAAGCGTGCGCCAGATCGAACATGTTGAACCACATGCTGTGGATGCCCGCCAGGGTAATGAACTGGTATTTGTAGCCCATCGCGGACAGCTCTTCCTGGAAGCGAGCGATAGTTTGATCGTCCAGGTTCTTTTTCCAGTTGAACGACGGCGAACAGTTGTATGCCAGCAGCTTGCCCGGGAATTTGGCATGGATCGCGTCGGCAAAACGCTTGGCCGCTTGCAGGTCCGGGGTGGAGGTTTCACACCACACCATGTCCGCATAAGGAGAGTAAGCCAACCCACGGCTGATCGCCTGTTCGATACCCGCATGAGTACGGAAAAAGCCTTCGGCGGTGCGTTCACCGGAAACGAATTCGCTGTCGTAAGGATCGCAATCGGACGTCAGCAAATCAGCCGCATCGGCGTCCGTACGCGCAATCACCAACGTCGGCACGCCGAGTACGTCGGCCGCCAGACGCGCGGCAACCAGCTTTTGGATCGCTTCCTGGGTTGGCACCAGGACTTTGCCGCCCATATGGCCGCATTTTTTTACCGCCGCCAGTTGGTCTTCGAAATGCACCCCGGCGGCGCCGGCTTCAATCATCGCCTTCATCAGTTCGTAGGCGTTCAGTACGCCGCCAAAGCCGGCTTCCGCATCGGCGACGATCGGCAAGAAGAAATCGGTGTAGCCTTTGCTGCCCGGTTCAATCTTGTTGGACCACTGGATCTGATCGGCGCGGCGGAAAGTGTTGTTGATGCGCTCAACCACCGTCGGTACCGAGTCAACCGGGTACAGCGACTGGTCCGGGTACATCGCGGTCGCGGTGTTGGCATCCGCCGCTACCTGCCAACCAGACAGGTAAATGGCCTCGACGCCCGCCTTGGCCTGCTGCAACGCCTGGCCGCCGGTCAGCGCCCCCAGGCAGTTAACGTAGCCTTTGCGTGATTTGCCATTCAGCAGATCCCAGAGTTTGGCAGCACCGTTCTGCGCCAGAGTACAAACCGGGTTGACCGACCCGCGCAGGTTGATCACGTCTTCCGCGCTGTACGGGCGAGTAATGCCTTCCCAGCGAGCTGATTTCCATTCCTGTTCCAGTTGTTGAATCTGTTGGGTACGAGAGGTAGACATAATTTTTATCCTTTTCAATAATGTAGGGTTAATGTTCAGGAATGTTTTCAGGCCAGTAATTCGTAGCCGGGCAATGTCAGGAAATCGATCAGCTCATCTGAAACGGTGATTTTCTCCATCAGACGCGCGGCCTCGGTAAAACGCCCCTGGCTAAAACGTTGCTCACCAAGTTCTTCTTGAATAACGAGAACTTCTTCGGCAAGCATCTGGCGGAACAGCGCTTTGGTGACCGGTTGGCCATCGCTGAGGTTTTTTTCATGGTGGATCCACTGCCAGATCGAGGTACGGGAGATTTCTGCCGTCGCCGCATCCTCCATCAGGCCATAAATCGGTACGCAACCGTTGCCGGAAATCCAGGCCTCAATGTATTGCACCGCCACGCGAATGTTGGCGCGCATGCCAGCTTCTGTCCGCTCACCATCGCAAGGCTCTAGCAGCTGCGCGGCACTGATCGGCGCATCGCTTTCACGCAGCACTTCCAGCTGGTTGCGACGCTCGCCGAGCACCCGGCTGAACACTTCCATCACGGTATCCGCCAATCCTGGGTGCGCCACCCAGGTGCCGTCGTGACCGTTATTGGCCTCCAGTTCTTTATCCGCCCGCACCTTGTTCAGTACCCAGGCGTTTTTCTCGGCGTCTTTGCTCGGGATAAACGCCGCCATGCCCCCCATCGCAAAGGCGCCACGTTTATGGCAGGTTTTGATCAGCAAGCGGGAGTAAGCGCTGAGAAATGGCTTGTCCATGGTGACCGATTGACGATCCGGCAACACCCGATCGCCGTGGTTTTTCAGCGTTTTTATGTAGCTGAAGATGTAATCCCAACGGCCGCAGTTCAGCCCGACGATATGGTCACGCAGGTGATACAGGATCTCGTCCATCTGGAAAACCGCCGGCAAGGTTTCGATCAGTACCGTGGCTTTGATGGTACCGCGCGGCAAATCAAAACGATCCTCGGTAAAGCTGAAGACTTCGCTCCACCAGGCCGCTTCCTGCCAAGACTGGGTTTTCGGCAGATAGAAATAAGGGCCGCTGCCTTTTTCCAGCAGTTGGCGGTAGTTGTGGAAGAAATACAGCGCGAAATCAAACAGACCGCCGGGGATCGCTTCCCCCTGCCACTGCACGTGTTTCTCCGGCAGATGCAGGCCACGCACACGGGCGATCAGGACCGCCGGATTCGGCTTTAACTGGTAAATTTTTCCGGCTTCGTTGGTATAGGAGATGGTGCCATTCACCGCATCATGCAGGTTGATTTGCCCCTCGATCACTTTGTCCCAGCTCGGTGCCAGCGAGTCTTCGAAATCCGCCATAAACACCTTCACGTTGGCATTCAGGGCATTGATCACCATCTTGCGTTCAACCGGCCCGGTAATTTCCACCCGGCGATCGCGCAGATCTTCAGGAATACCGCGAATTTTCCACCCACTTTCACGAATGGAATTGGTTTCCGAAATAAAATCAGGAAGTTCGCCTTGATCGATCTTCTGTTGCCAGCAGGCGCGCGTTGCCAATAGCTTGTTGCGCTGTGGAGTGAACTTACTCACCAGTTCCGCCAGGAATTCGACTGCGTCATCCGTTAACACTTGTCGCTCAGCAGCGGTAAAACCCTGCGTAAACGTTAACTCCGTGCCTACTGTCTGTTGCGTCATTGTCTTACTCCTTCCCATTGTTGCGCACCCGCCATCGCCAGGAGGCCGGTGCTTCTTTATCAGAAATCAATGTGGATCAGGGCATGCAAAACGATCTCTACTGGTCAGATCTCAACCCCATTGGATCTAAGAATACTCAACTAAAAATAAAAATCAAAAACGATTTCCATTTTAATATTAAATATTTTATTAACCTTTTATTATCAATAAGTTAAATACAATAACGGATTTTAAATACAAGGAAACCGGTTCCATTAAATCAAATTAACGGAATCAACCCATTGTTTATAAAAGAATTTCACTTAAAGTATGACGAAGGAAATGGGTTATTGCAGGGAGGCGAAGACATCGGCGGCCTCGATTCAGCCGCCGGTTAAGATAAGAAACGTTACTCGAGAGTGGGATTCATATGACGCAGATCGTACGGTGTGATTTGGTAAACATAGTAATTCAGCCAGTTGGCGAATAAGAGATGCCCATGGCTGCGCCAGGAGGCTTTTGGGGTGAGTGCTGGATTATCGTCAGGGAAGTAGTTAAGCGGAACAGCGGGGTTGAGGCCGGCATCGTTATCCCGACAGTACTCACCTGCCAGCGTCAGCGCATCATACTCCGGGTGACCAGTCACAAATGCCAGCCGCTTGTCCTTGCTCGCGAATAAATAGGCCCCGGTCTGTTCCGACTCGGCCAGAATATCCAGATCCGTGTATTGACGGATAATCTCCGTAGGGAAGTCCGCATAGCGTGAATGCGGGGCCAGGAAGGTTTCATCAAAACCACGGGTCAGCAGTGCATGCTGCTGCAGCGTCTGGTGTTGATAAACGCCTGATAGCTTCTCCTCACGCGTCATCTTCGGGATCCCGTACAGGATATTCAGAGCAGCCTGTACCGCCCAGCACACAAACAACGTGGAGGTGACGTGGTTTTTCGCCCAGTCGATGACACGCTCTATCTGCGGCCAGTAGGCAACGTCACAGAAATCAACTAACCCCAGCGGCGCGCCGGTCACGATCAGACCATCGAAGTTCTGATCCTGAATATCCTCGAAATCGCAGTAAAAATTGTTCAGATGCTCCGCCGGCGTGTTCTTCGACTCACGGCTGTCGATACGCAGCAGCTGAATGTCAATTTGCAGCGAAGAGTTGGAAAGCAGACGCAAAAACTGGTTTTCCGTCTCGATCTTCTTTGGCATCAAATTGAGGATCAGTACTTTCAACGGCCTGATTTCCTGTGTTTTTGCTCGAGAGGATGTCATCACAAAGACATTCTCATTGCGCAAGAAACTGACTGCAGGTAACTCATCAGGAACACGAATCGGCATTGCTTAATCCTCACACATCCGTTTATACGTTTAGACTTCTAGATGCCCGAAGATAGCGTTTTTTTAACGCGATGTCGAGTATTCAACGAGAAGGTGAAAATGTTTCATCGCAGATGAACCAAAGGAATGATAACGCGGTGATCGTGCAAATGCTGGAAAGCAAAAAGGCCATCCTTTTGGATGGCCTCTTGGCTTAATTGATGCTTGGCAGTGTCCTACTCTCGCATGGGGAGACCCCACACTACCATCGGCGCTACGGCGTTTCACTTCTGAGTTCGGCATGGGGTCAGGTGGGACCACCGCGCTATTGCCGCCAAGCAAATTCTTTTAATTCTTTTTGCCGAACTTCTAAACCCACTTTAAATAAAGTGGTGCTGATACCCAGAGTCGAACTGGGGACCTCACCCTTACCAAGGGTGCGCTCTACCAACTGAGCCATATCAGCACACTAATTTGATGCCTGGCAGTGTCCTACTCTCGCATGGGGAGACCCCACACTACCATCGGCGCTACGGCGTTTCACTTCTGAGTTCGGCATGGGGTCAGGTGGGACCACCGCGCTATTGCCGCCAGGCAAA